>CANGOP010000003.1 GCA_947455595.1 Gammaproteobacteria bacterium | reverse complement strand
CCACTTTAATATCCTCGACTACTTTGCACCTCCTGGAGCTGGATCAACACCTTAGGAGTATTTTGCACCCGAGAGAGTAGTTTGCCGGCTGGCCTTCAAGAAACGGATGTCAGGAACCCGAAGTGAGCACGGAGTAACAACATACCGGGCGATAACGTCGGCAAATCGCCCTTGGGATTGGCGAGACGGTTCCACGATGCATCCCGTAGAGACAACATCGTTGACTCTGGCACACCGGTAGAGCCCATTTGCCATTCGGGGAATAGGCGTTCTTCAGCCGGACCATCCAGCAATTCGAACAGGTCGGTATGCAGACGACAGGTGCGTATCCGCGCGTAGACTCGCTCGATACCCTGCCGGGGTCCCTCGAGGAACTGCAAAAAGCCACCGTTGTGATGCAATAGCACGCCCGTCACGTCCTGTGACGCATTGAACTGGCGAGCGCTCCGTAGCAAACACTCGAGATCAGACTGCGTCATCGGCTTGCTCGCCGTACTCGTGTAACACAGCTGGACGAAATCGTTCACCCGGTTCCCCAAGCTCGTTCGTTGGGAAAGCAACTGGTTAGTCGCGAAAATTGTTGAACTGTAGCGGCACGGTCAACTTGGTTGCCTTGAGCAAGGCAATCGCTGCTTGAAGGTCATCACGACTCTTGCCCGTAACCCGAACCTTGTCTCCCTGAATCGAGCCCTGAACTTTGAGTTTCGAGTCCTTGATCGCCTTTTGGATCACACGGGCGTCATCGGCGTGGACGCCTTCTTTCAATAATATTTTCTGCCGAGATTTGGCGATATCGGACTCCATGTCCTGAACGTCGAGGACAATCTGATCGATTCCGCGTTTTCCAACCTTCAAACGAAGAAGATCAAGCATGGCTCTGACCTGATGCTGGGAATTTGACTCCAGCGTAATTTGCTTCGCGTCTTGCGCGATCTTCCAGTCTACGCCACGAAAATCGAATCGACTTTCCAACTCCCGCTTTGTCTGATCAACCGCGTTTTGCATTTCATGGTGGTTCAGCTCAGAAACTACGTCAAACGAAGGCATGGGAAGAAACCTCAAATTGATCGTCAGGACAGATAACAGGGCGCCAACCCAGCGAAAGGTCGGATGGAATAGCTGGTCCGATGACAGTTTGAGCACCGACGTGGTACACAGTCAAACGACTATTCCAACCAAAACCGCCCGATTTTTGGCGGGACGCTTCATCTTAGGGGACTCAACTGATGTCGCAGACGGTCATACGTGGGCCCTATCTGGATGACCTCTTGCGCCAGCCGGAGGCCCTGCTCGCGACTCATCGGAGCCTACTCGAGACCGCTACGGGCGAGTCCGCTAGACGGCTGGTCCACGGTACGTCGTGGTCACGCATCGTGTTAACGGGTATGGGCGCCTCCTTCCATGCCTTGCAGCCGCTGACCGCGGATCTCCTCGCGTGTGGGCGCGTGGCCCTTCGTATCGAAACGTCGGAGTTGATACACGGCGCGATGGCCCAATGTCGTGCGGATACGCTGCTAGTGGTCGTATCTCAATCGGGTGCGAGCGCAGAGATCCTGCGCCTCTTGGATCTGAATCGCCACGCAACCGTGCTGGCGGTGACCAATGAACGTGACAGTCCGTTAGCGCATCGGGCCGCAGCGGTCGTCTTGATGCAGGCGGGCAGTGAATATTCTGTTTCGTGTAAGACCTATTCGGCCACCCTCATGGTCCTAAACTGGCTCGGGGCCATCATGCTCGGTCGCGACGAACAAAGCGTACTGAGCGCACTTGCGGACATTCCACAGGCGGTTGCCGGCTACCTCGATCGGTGGGAAACCCATGTGCCGCAGATCACGCAGCGACTTGCAGGGATACGCTCCCTCTTCCTCATGGGCCGCGGAGCCTCGCTTGCAGCCGTTGGTGCGGGTTCCTTGATTATCAAAGAGGCCGCTCGGTTCCCTGCGGAGGGGATGAGCAGTGCCGCGTTTCGTCACGGTCCGTTGGAAATGCTGAATGCGGAGCGGTTCGCGATCGTGCTGACCGGCGCCACGCCCACCGCAACGCTGAATATGGGACTCCTGACAACGATCGCGCACCAAGGCAAATCAGGTGAGGCGCTCGGTCCACTCGCCGCTTTTGAGCCATTCCATCTTCCGGCTGTGGAATCCGGCCTGCTGCCGTTCTTAGAAATTCTGCCACTGCAGATGACAACCTTGGCCCTGGCTGCGATGAGCGGGCGCGAAGCGGGTCGATTCGAATATCTCACCAAAATTACGGATGTCGAATGATGGCCCGCTCATACCCGATTGTTGGCGTGATATTCCTGACGTTTTTCGTCATTTCGTTTTTGACCAATATTCTCGGGCCGATTATCCCCGATATCATTGACGGCTTCGGGGTGTCGCTCACACTTGCGGCCGTTCTGCCTTTTTGCTTTTTTATTGCTTATGGTTTTTTCTCCGTGCCCGCCGGATTCTTGGTGGAACGGTATGGCGAAAAAGCGGCCATGACCGGCGCCTTCGCACTTGCGTCTGTAGGCGCCTTGGCGTTCGCAATCCTGCCCAGTTACGTCGTCGCTCTCTCTTCGTTATTCGTCATTGGCGCTGGCATGGCAATTCTTCAGGTGGCGATCAATCCATTGTTACGCGTTGCCGGCGGCGAGGCGCACTTCGCATTCAATTCGGCATGTGCTCAACTGGTCTTTGGGCTCGCATCGTTCTTAAGCCCCCAGGTCTATTCGCTGCTCGCACGTGGCAGCTATGAGGCGCACGGTGGGCAGTCTGCTTGGGTAAGTTGGCTTTTGCGGCTCTCGCCACCAAAGCTGCCCTGGGTCTCCATTTATTGGTTGTTTGCCGCCGCCGCATTGGCGATGACGTTAGTGCTTGCGCTGTTGAAGTTACCGAGCGTCCAGCGTACGCCAGATGAGTCCGCCGGTACGTGGCACGCGTATCGCGCGCTTCTGAAGCGTCGCTCCACCTGGCTGTATTTCACGTCGATCGTGGCCTATGTCGGCTCGGAACAAGGGACAGCGGATTGGATGTCGCAGTTCCTTTATCGGTATCACGGCATCGATCCACATACCGACGGTGCCGCTGCGGTTGCTTACTTTTGGGGGCTACTGACGGCGGGTTGCGTCTTCGGGGTAGCGCTACTGCGGTTGTTTGATAGCCGGCACGTGCTCATCACGTTTTCGATCGGTGCGCTCGCGATGCTGACCTTGGCGCTCTTCGGGCCATCGCCGGTTGCCAGCATGGCTTTTCCTGCGGTCGGGCTGTTTGCGTCGATCATGTGGCCGACCATCTTTGCACTGGCGCTGAATTCCGTGCCGGATCACCACGGCCCGTTCTCCGGAATCCTCTGCACCGGGATCATGGGCGGCGCGCTGGTTCCTCTGGCGATTGGAGCGGTGGGAGATGCGCTAGGGCTGCGCGCGGGACTCTTTGTGCTGTATCTAACGCTCGGCTTCATCCTCAGCATCGGATTCTGGGCGCGACCACTGGTTAAAAACGCGACCATACGGGAGCGAAGCAGTCGCGAGCTGCCGCACTAACGCTCGCTGACCTAGCGCACCAGCGTGAGCACGTCGGTGGTGGGAGGTCTGACGCCGCGCCAGAGGAAAAAAGATTCGGCGGCTTGCTCGACCAGCATGCCGTGGCCGAGCCAAGTTGCGTGAGCGCCTAGGGCCTGCATCTGGCGCGAAAAGGGCGTTCCATTCGCCTGGTAAAGCATGTCGTAGCCGACCGTGTCGGCGCTGACGCAAGTGCTCGGTAGATTGACCGATTCCCCGTTGAGCCCGGCCGACGTTGCATTAATGATGAGATCGAACGGCGTCGTCGAGTTCAACCGCTCGAGCCCACCACCTTCAATGGCTCCGCGTGATGCGAATCGTGCGGCGAGCTCTTCGGCGCGCGCGGCGGTCCGATTGACGATGAGTAATGAGGCCGGCGCGCGGGCCAAGAGCGGGGCAATCACGCCTCGCGTGGCGCCACCAGCGCCGAGAATGAGGATTCGGCGACCTTCAATGGTGATGCCGAGGTTCTGCTCGAGATCGGTCACCAGTCCCACACCATCGGTGTTGTCACCCCGAAGGCGGCCGTCGGCAAGTGGAATGACGGTGTTGACGGCCCCCGCCAATGCCGCGCGTTCCGACAACTCGTCACAGAGTGCCGCAGCGGACTCCTTGTGCGGAACCGTCACATTCAGTCCACGTCCGCCTTCGGCAAAAAAGGCGCGAACAATGTCGGCAAAATCCTCTGGCGAGGCTTCAATTCGATCGTATTGCAGTGACTGGCCAGTAGCCTCCGCAAATTTCGAGTGGATGAAGGGCGACCGACTATGACTGACCGGTTGTCCAATCACGGCATAGCGGTCTGGCTGCCGTGTCACGGGTTTGTGTCCTCACGCAACCACCGTGCGGCATCCTTTGCGAAGTACGTCAGGATGCCGTCCGCCCCAGCCCGTTTGAACGCGCCGAGGGATTCGAGCACCACAGCCTTCTCCGTCATCCATCCGTTCTGGCAGGCCGCTTTTAACATCGCATACTCACCGCTGACCTGATAGGCGAAGGTCGGAGCGCCGAATTCATCTTTCACTCGTCGGACGATATCGAGGTAGGGCATGCCCGGCTTGATCATCACCATGTCGGCCCCTTCCTCTAAATCGAGGGCCACTTCATACAGCGCCTCGTCTGTGTTGGCGGGATCCATTTGATAGGTGCGCTTGTCGGCTTTGCCGAGACTGCCGGCAGAGCCCACGGCATCACGGAAGGGACCGTAGAAGCTCGACGCATATTTGGCCGAATAGGCGAGAATTTTCGTGTGGATATGTCCCGCTGCTTCGAGGGCTTCGCGGATTCGACCGATTCGACCATCCATCATGTCAGACGGCGCGACGACATCTGCGCCAGCGCCAGCGTGTGACAGCGCTTGTTGCACGAGCGCGTCGGTCGTCACGTCGTTCAACACATATCCACCCTCGTCGATGATGCCATCCTGACCATGCGTCGTATAAGGATCGAGCGCGACGTCGGTAATGATGCCGAGCTGAGGGGTCGCTGCCTTCAGTGCGCGCACTGCGCGCTGAACAAGGCCCTCGGGATTCCAAGCTTCCCGACCGTCGAGAGATTTCGTGGACGGATCTGGCACCGGGAACAGTGCGATCGCTGGAATGCCGAGTGCAACCAACTCCCGCGCCTCCTCTAGCAAGATATCAATGCTGATGCGGGAAACGCCCGGCATCGACGGGACCGGCACGCGCTGCCCGGATCCTTCCACTACGAACATCGGATAAATGAAGTCGTCAGTCGTCAGGCGCGACTCGCGCATGAGCCGACGTGAAAACTCGTCGCGTCGCATACGGCGCATCCGAACGCGTGGGAAAGATCCTGTAATCGGTCGCATGTCGCTTAACTCCACCGAAATTCCAATTCCATCAGACCATAGACCGAGCGCCTGAGCCACCCGTTGGGCTATTCGGCCACGGACCAGATCATGCGGTGACGCCCGCGTCCGGTCGGCGACAGACGTGAATGTAGCCAGGGAAGGCTACCCGAGAGCGTCTGTTCTAACTGGTAGGGCGGGTTGATGATCAGCATTCCCGAGCCATTTAGACCACCGGGGAGATCGTCGCGTTCGTGAGTCAGTTCGATTACGAGCTGTCTTCGAATGCCACTGGCGGCCATCCGATTTAGGAAGCGCTGCGCAGACTCGCCGTGTTTGATCGGGTACCACACGGCATAGATCCCGCTCGGCCATCGCGCCGTGGCTGCCACCAAGGTTTGCTCGAGGCGGTCGAATTCGTCTGGCTGCTCGTAGGGAGGATCGATGAGCGCGATTCCGCGCTTTTCTTTGGGCGGAATGAGCGCCAGTAGGGCTTCATGCCCGTCCCGTTCGTGCACTTGGGCGCGACGATCGCGATACAGCGCATTTTTTAGCGCAGTCGCTTCCCCATGATGGAGCTCGACCAATACTGCTCGGTCTTGAAGACGCAACCCTTCTAAGGCGAGTGCGGGCGACCCGGGGTAGCGGACAAGCGCGCCATCCTCAACGCCGACCCGGTTGATCGCCTCGAGATATCGAAGAATGGCCGGTGGTGCATCCTCGGCATCTAGGAGTTTCGCAATACCATCGCGAAACTCTCCCGCTCGCTGAGTTTCTGCTGCGCCCAGCGGATACATGCCACGACCGGCATGTGTGTCGAGATAACAGTAAGGCGTCTCTTTACGATTCAAATGATCGAGCAGAGCCAGAAGAACGACGTGTTTGAGGACATCGGCGCCATTACCAGCATGATAGGCGTGACGATAATTCATAGGACGTGAGGCGCCTTCATGCGGTGGGATTCAACCAGTCGCGAGGATGAAGAAAGTCACGATACAAGACTTCTTCAGGAGATCCGGGCTCTGGATGCCAGTCGTACTCCCAGCGCACGAGCGGTGGTAGGGACATCAAGATCGATTCGGTGCGCCCGCCTGACTGCAATCCAAAATGCGTACCCCGGTCGAAGACAAGGTTGAATTCCACGTAGCGACCACGACGATACAGTTGGAAATCTCGTTCCCGCTCGCCATAGGGAGTATTCCGACGGCGCTCCATGATCGGGAGGTAGGCATCCAGGAAGGCATCACCAACGGCGCGTTGCAGGGCGAAGGAGCGCTCAAACCCGCCATCGGACAGGTCGTCAAAAAAGAGCCCGCCGACACCGCGCGTCTCGCCCCTGTGTTTAAGATAAAAGTACTCGTCGCACCATTGCTTGTAGCGCGCGTAGACGTCGTCCCCGAAAGGCGCGCAGGCGCGCTGCGCCGTGCGATGCCACTCGATGACATCGTCAAGAAAGGGATAATACGGCGTCAAATCAAAGCCGCCGCCAAACCACCAAACCGGGTCCTGCCCTTCTTTTTCAGCAATGAAGAAGCGCACGTTCATATGCGTAGTAGGCACGTAGGGGTTCTTGGGATGAAAGACGAGCGAGACGCCCATCGCTTCAAACGAAGCGCCTGCAAGTTCCGGACGTTGTTGTGTGGCGGAGGGCGGTAGCCCAGTCCCCATCACATGCGAAAAGCCCACGCCGCCCTGCTCGAGTACGGCGCCCTGTCGCAAAATGCGGCTCTCGCCGCCGCCGCCGCCGGGACGTTGCCAAACATCAGCATGAAATGAGCCGCCGCCATCGACAGCGGAGACTTGCTCGGTAATGCGAGCCTGCAAGCCGACGAGGTATTCGCGAACGGCATTCTTGTCGGGCTGCATGGGCAGTGCTCTCTCCGGAGATGGCGGGCTCAGGCTTCCTTACTTAGCTGCTTTCTTCTTGGCAGCCTTCTTCTTGGCAGGTGCTTTGGCGGTCTTTTTTGCAGTTTTCTTGCGGCCGAAACGCCCACGACCCTTCGGCGGGGGAGCCGCGGCTAGCAAGGCTTCGCATTCTGCGCGCGTGAGGCTCGCCGGCTCGCGATCCTTCGGGATCTTGGCGTTCTTCTCGCCATCGGTGATGTAAGGACCAAAGCGTCCGTTGAGAACTTCGATGCCATCGCCATGGTCTTTAATCAGACGTGCCGCATCAGCACGCTTCTTTTCCTCAATCACCTCAAGGGCACGCGGGAACTGAATCGCGTAAGGATCATCCGGCGCCTTCAGTGACACGTAGCTCGATCCGTACTTGATGAATGGTCCAAAGCGGCCGATAGCAACCGACACGGTACTGCCGTCTGGCAATTCACCCAAAACGCGTGGCAGTAGGAACAACTCCAGCGCTTCGGCAAGCGTCAACGTGTCCATCGACTGGCCAGGCTTCAGGCTGGCAAAGCGGGGCTTTTCCTCATCTTCTCGCACACCGATCTGTGCAAACGCACCGTATTGACCAACGCGCACGCTGACCGGGCGACCGGATACAGGATCCACGCCCAGATAAATACCAAAGTCAGGGCGCGGGATTTCCTCCGCGATCTTGACCTGCCGAATGAACGGTTCCCAGAACTCACGCAGAACGGGGATCCACTCTTTGTCTCCGCGTGAGATGTCGTCGAGCGTGTCTTCAAGCGCGGCGGTAAAGCCGTAATCGACGTAATTAGTGAAGTACTCCACCAGAAAGCGACTGACCACCTTGCCCGTGTCCGTGGGTACGAAATTGCGGTGTTCATTGCTGACGTACTGTCGTCCGCGCAGAGTTTCAATAATGGCCGCATACGTCGATGGACGGCCAATGCCGCGTTCTTCCAAGGCGCGCACGAGGGTGGCCTCTGTATAACGCGGTGGTGGCTGAGTGAAATGTTGTTCTGGCTTGAGTTGAACCAACGTGACGCGGTCCTGAACGGCGAGCGCCGGTAGGCGTCCGCCGTCTTCTGTCTCGTCGTCATCGTTGACGTCAATACCGTAAGCGGCCAAGAAGCCGGCCTTAATGAGAGTCGAGCCACTGGCGCGAACGACGCCGCCGGCCGGCTGCACGCTCGGTTTCAGCGTGACTGTGACGCGCTCGAAGACAGCGTTGACCATCTGAGAAGCGACCGTTCGTTTCCAGATGAGATCGTACAGACGCCACATGTCCTCATCGATCTTGCCCTTCAGCATATCGGGTGACGTGGCAGCAGAGGTCGGACGGATCGCCTCGTGGGCTTCCTGGGCGTTCTTCTGCTTATTGGCATAGCTACGCGGCTGCGCAGGCACAGCATCCGAGCCATACGTCCCGGCGATCATTTGGCGAATTTCGCCGATGGCGTCCACCGAAAGCGAGGTGGAGTCCGTACGCATATAAGTGATGAGACCCACTGGGCCTTCACCGAAATCGACGCCTTCATACAGCTTTTGTGCGAGCTGCATCGTCCGACGCGCCGAATAGCCCAGGCGATTGGCGCCCGCCTGCTGCAGCGTCGATGTACGAAACGGCGCTTGCGGGCTGCGCTGATGCGGTTTGGATTCGAGATCAGCGACGATCAGTTCGCCCCGGCAGGCATCTGCAAGCGTCTGCTCTGCAGCACGTGCCGATGCTTCGTCGGTGAGCGTAAAGGCACTCTTGGCAACGTCCGCTTCAATGCGGCGGCCACCGACCTCGACAACCCGAGCCTTAAAAGATTGGCCGGATTTTTCGGCATCGACCTCGATGGTCCAGTATTCCTGACGCTTAAACGCCTGTATCTCCGCCTCACGGTCGCAGATCAGACGCAGGGCGACGCTCTGTACGCGACCCGCCGATAGACCCGGGAACATCTTCTTCCACAACAGTGGCGACAGGTTGAAGCCCATCAGATGGTCCAAGGCTCGCCGCGCTTGCTGGGCGTTGACGAGCGCCGTTGACAGCGTCTCCGGGTGTTCGATGGCGTGTTGAATCTCTTTCTTCGTGATTTCGAAGAACTTGGCGCGATGTACGGGCTTTGCGTCCAACACCCCGCGTTCGCGCAACACTTCAAGCAGATGCCAAGAAATCGCCTCGCCTTCACGGTCAGGGTCGGTTGCCAGATACAGGGTATCTGCCTTGCGCATAGCCTTGACGATCACTTCGACCTGTTTCTCGCCCCGCTCAGTGACCGCATAGTTCATGCGGAAGTCATGGGCCGGATCGACAGCCCCGTCTTTCGAGACGAGGTCGCGGATGTGACCGATGGAAGCCACCACCTCGAAGTCCTTGCCCAGGTACTTCTTGATGGTCTTGGCTTTGGCGGGCGATTCGACGATGACGAGGTTCTTGCTCATGGTTCCCAAAAACGTGACCGCGGCCCTAATGGCCGCGGCCCACTCATATATATCGTTGCCACTCGAAGGTGGCGGGTGTCAATGCAGGGCGTCAGAAGGTCCCTCGAAAACGAGGTCCTCCATCCGTTGATAGGCCTGCTCTTGGCCGGGTTGGCTGAACAAGACCATCAGCACGACCCACTTGACCTGTTCAATTTCAATTTCTTCGGCCTCTAGCGCCATCAGTCGATCAATGACCAGTTCCCGCTGTTGGGCCGGCAGAATCCCTACTTGTTCAAGCTGGACCAAGTAGCCGCGGACTTCCGTGGACAGCCGCGACGTTTCATAGGTACTGAAGGCCCGGAACGACCGTTGCCGAATCGCGGGCACCTCATGGTCCTCTCCCGCGAGGCCTTCCAGCCATTCCAGCGCACGCTCGATGCCGCTTTCCGCAAATCCGGCGTGCTCGAGCTCCTCCCTCAGCACATCTCGGCTGGGTTGGGGCGCAGTGTCGGATTCGAGAAAGTTCTCGAACAGGTAGATGAGAATGTCCAGTACGTTGTCGTTCATCGGGTCGTTCATTCGCTGATACCCCGGGGTCTGGACCACAGAGAGGGGGCAACGTTCTCAACGTCACCACATCCACCCGTACCCGACCGCGGTTCTGGTAGGTCCTCTGAAGAACCCACGACACCAGCGATCGACCAACGAGACTGAGCTTGACGGTTAGAAGCCGAGCGCATCTAAACGCATTTCGAAGGCGTTGTCCAACACGGCTATTCGAACGGCACCCACCCAAGCGCCCTTAATTGATTGAATTTATTGATTTTTACGCGGAGTTCTGGCGTGATCGCCGACCCTTAGCTCGGAATTGGTCTCCAGTACTAGGGCGTAGCTGGCGTCGGGATAGGTTCTAAAAACGAGCAAGGACCCTGCCGCTTCGGCCGGCAGTGGCACGGACCGGCTCAGCGCCGATGACAGACCGTTGTCGTGGGCGGGCCCGCCGGGGCCATGATCGGCCAGCAAACCGGGTTCGTGCCACAAGGTCAGGATATGCCCTGGCTCTAACCCTGCCCGCTGTCCTTGATTGATCAAAATGACTTGGTACTGGCCGATGGCTCTGACGCCGTCAATCACGGACGCAATCTGCGCGTCGACGGGCTGCGCGGGTAAATGGGGCATGAAATCCAGACGAGACTCCGGTCCCTCCGCAACAACCCGGTCGCCGGGTAGGGTTTCCCGGGCGGACGTGATCAGCGTTAGGCTTGCGACCCCATGGTGTCCTTTGGCGGGTTCTTCGAGGCGAGCGGAGCCTGTATAGGTCGCTTGATACCCAATGACTCTGGAGGAGGCTGGATCACGAATCTTTTCGCCGACATGGACAAGGGCGAATCGATCGCCGGGTTCGGGGCCTAGGCCTCGGACATAGACGCGGCTGCCAATCGCGCCGGCAAGGCGGTCATGGTCAAAGCCCACCACGTAGGGCATCTTTCCCGCCCCATCCGCTGGCAGCAGGCTGGGTTTGGACATGAAAGCCGCGATCATGTCGTAAGGAATGGCCGTAATCGCGTCCTGCAGGGTCTGCACCCGCATCTGCGGGCTGAGACGGACCGTCTCCCCCTCTGCAGCGGGCTCGGCAGCCGCCCGAATCAACCGCGGTTGGCCGCTCTCATCTCGGACCAAGGTCAGGACATCCCCGGGATAAATGCGGTTCGGATTATCGATGCCCGCGCCCGCATGCCAGAGTTCCGGCCACGACCACGGATCTGCCAGATATTTGCCCGCCAACGACCACAAGGTATCGCCGGCCTTCACGACGTACCGCTCAGGAGCGTCCGGTGCCAGTGTGAGGGCGTGTGCGGCCGGCAGCAGACCGAATGCGCAGCAGGCGAAGAGTCGGTGGAGCAAGTTCTTCAATTTCAGTGGCCTCTCGGGGGATCGTCCGCGAGCACTCAGATGAGACCCGGCGGGTTGGTCGCCCTATAATCCATTCCGCTGACAGCACGGAACCGGACGCCGCGCCCGTTTCCCGTGCGCTCAACGGCCTCGGGCGAGGTCCCATCTGGCCCAGACTGTAGCAGCATTATTTCGCCGCTGACATGGACTCAAGACAGGCAATCATGACGCGTCTCACGATTCTTCAATATCCCGATCCACGATTGCGCACCCGCGCCAAGCCGGTCGCCGAGGTGGATGCTGAGATCCGAACACTGATCGACGACATGCTGGAAACCATGTACGAGGCGCCCGGCGTCGGTCTCGCGGCATCCCAGGTCGACCGACATCTCCGGCTCATCGTGATCGACGTCTCTGAGGAAAATGACCAGCCGCTCGTTTTCATTAATCCGGAGATTCTGTCGGTGGATGGCGCGCCGGCCGAGTACAAAGAGGGGTGCCTGTCCGTCCCGGGTTACTACGAAAGTGTCACGCGACCCGAGCGTGTACGGGTGCGAGCCTTGGATCGTGATGGAGAACCGTTTGAGATGGACTGCGAAGGCTTGTTGGCCGTATGCATCCAGCACGAAATGGATCATCTTGAAGGCAAGCTGTTCGTGGATTACATCTCAGAACTCAAGCGCACCCGTATCCGCCAGAAGCTTGAGCGTGATCAGCGGCATCATTCCGTTAAACGCCCGCACAGTCCGGCCCTTTGAGTATGTCGTTGACCGTTGTATACGCGGGTACCCCTGACTTCGCGGTACCCGCGTTGGACGCGTTGGTGCGCGCGGGACACCGGGTCTGTTGCGTCTACACGCAGCCTGACCGGCCGGCCGGCCGAGGCCGCGTCCTGATGCCTTCGCCCGTCAAGGCCCGGGCGTTGGAATTGCGTCTGCCCGTTGAGCAACCCCTGCAGTTGAAGGATCCCGCCGTTGAGGCAGCTCTCAAAGCGTGTGCGCCAGATATCATGGTTGTGGCGGCCTATGGACTGATACTGCCGCTATCTATCCTGCAGATCCCGCGGCTCGGCTGTTTGAATATTCATGCCTCCTGCTTGCCACGTTGGCGTGGCGCCGCCCCGATTCAGCGCGCATTACTGGCTGGCGACGCGATGACAGGGGTGGCGATCATGCAAATGGCGGAAGGTCTCGATACCGGTCCCGTTTTTGCGACCGCGCGGCATCCGATTGCGGCCGCTGCCACAACGACCACTTTGACACATGAACTTGCGGAACTCGGTGCGAGTACGTTGGTCGATGTATTACCAGCCATTGCCGCCGGACAACTGTCCGCCGTGCCCCAACCTGAGGTCGGCGTGATGTATGCACAGAAAGTCTCTAAGGCGGAGGCCATGATCGATTGGAATCGATCGGCCGCGGAGATCGACCGCGCTGTTCGGGCCTATCAGCCCTGGCCTGTTGCCGAAAGCCGTTGGCGAGATGCGCAGATTCGGATACACGCGGCCACAGTCTTAGCGAGGTCGGGTGGTCTGCCGGGAACCATCATGGATGTGACGGCCGAAGGGATCGACGTGGCAACGGGTGAAGGCTGGTTACGCCTCCGTAAGGTCCAAATGGCCGGTCGCGCTGTCGTCACTGCGGCTCAGTTCGCACAAGGCGAAGCGCGGCATGGCCCCCTAAATGGACAGGCCTTTGGGGCATCTTCATGACCGAGTCTGGTGCCGATAGTCGTGCGGCCGCCGTACGAGCCGTCGCTGCGGTTCTGGGCCACGGCGTCATGCTTGAGGCAGCACTCGAGGCCGCAGCAGCAGCGCCTTCAGACCGAGCCTTCGCGCAAGCACTCGCCTTCGGTGCGCTACGCTTCGGTCATCGGCTGCGGCGGGTCGCCGTCCAACTGCTGCCGAGGCCTTGGGATGACCAAAAGCCAGCTGTTCAGGCTCTCCTGCTGGTCGGGCTTTACCAACTCGAATACGCCGGTACTGCGCCGCATGCGGCGGTAAGTGCTACGGTCGCTGCGGCGCGGATGGTTGGTGCCACGGGCGCGGCAGGCCTCATCAACGCCTGTCTGCGCCGTTATCAGCGAGAGCGTGAGGCCCTTCTGGCCGGCGCGGATGAAACACAGGCCGGCCGTTGGTCGCACCCCGACTGGTTTGCCGAGCAATTAATGCGCGACTGGCCAGACCACTGGGAGCGGATCCTCGAGGCGAACAATGCGCATCCACCTTTGACCCTGCGCGCCCGCCGTGGTCGGATCAGTCGCGACTCGCTCGCAGCTGAATTAGCGGAAACCGGGATGGTGACGCACGCAGTGTCCTTTGCGACGGATGCGCTGGACCTCGAAGTGCCCACCGATATTCGGTCGCTGCCGGCGTTCGTCGCCGGTCGCTGTTCCGTGCAGGATGCCGCTGCTCAATTGGCAGCACCCTTACTCGCGGCGGGACCTGGGATGCGTGTACTCGACGCCTGCGCCGCTCCCGGTGGCAAAACCGGCCACTTGCTTGAACTTGTCCCTGGCCTGTCTGAGCTCGTTGCCGTCGATATCGATGCACAACGTGCACGTCGAATTCGTGACAATCTAGCAAGGCTTGGGCTCACGGCCGACGTTCGGATCGGGGACGCGGCGAATCCCCAGGTGATTGGCGAGGCGCTCTACGATCGAATCTTGCTCGACGCCCCATGCTCAGGCACGGGCGTCATCCGTCGCCACCCGGATATCAAATGGCTGAGACGGCCGCGTGAATTGCCGGGCCTCGCAGCTCGCCAACGGGATCTGTTGCAGGCCCTATGGCGGCATCTCAAGCCCGGCGGCCGCTTGGTCTATGCGACATGCTCGGTTCTGAGAGCGGAAAATATGGCCGTGGTTCAGGGCTTCCTGCGCGAGACGGCTGACGCTGTCGACGTGACCAATTCTGCTAGCCTAGCCCTGACCGGACTGCCGCCGTTACCGGAGCCACGAGGTCCCGGATTGGTCTTGTTGCCGGGATATGCCGGCACCGATGGTTTTTATTATGCGTGTCTTGAGCGGCGCGCGACGTGATGCAAGGACCCCGATCGCATTTCATGACTCACGCCCAGCGCCACCGCCGACTATTCGATTTTCGGATCGTCTTCGCAGCGATGCTCTGGGCAGTACTGCTTTGGAATAGCGGGGACGTGCGCGCAGAAACCGTATCTCTCGATGACGGGGGAGCATTCGACGTCCGAAGTGCGTATCTTGAACCTGCTGAGCATATTTACCATCTGAACGCGACACTCGACCTCGCCCTTGCCAAGAGCGCCGAGCAAGCGCTGAAAGACGGCGTCCCCGTGCTCATCAATCTCGATGTTCAGGTCTTGCGGCAGCGGCGACTCTTCTCGGATGAGCGGATTGCGTCGATTACTCAGCGGTGGCGCTTGCAATACCACGCACTGTCAGAGCGCTATCTCGTCGTTAATCTCAATACGAGCCAGCAATCCTCTTACGCAACGCTGGCTGCCGCGATCACGGCCTTATCTGATGTGCATATGCTGCCCATCATTGACGAGTCTTTGATCCAAAAAGGGAGCCGATATGACGCGTCGGCCCGAGTAACCGTGCTAGTGGAGGGCGGCTTGCCCAATGCGCTTCGCACGATGATGTTTTGGGTCGATTGGAAACATGTAACGGAGTGGTACACGTGGACGGTGGCACTCTGACCTCTTTAAAAGAGGCAAGAGATGCGACCGTCCGCCGGCCGGTCGCCGTGACGGTTATGACTGTTTTGGCCGTGATTGCCAGCGGTGCGTCGTTAGTCCTATTGGCGGCTACGGCGCAAGATGCGACGCGGTTCTCGACACTGCAGTCTTGGCTGCTGATCGTGAACTTGCTGGGCGTGATTGTCCTGATCGGACTGATCGCTCATAAGTTGCTGGAGCTCGTGCGCGACTGGCGTCAGCGTGTGCCCGGCTCTCGAATGAAAGCGCGCGCAGTGCTGACGTTTTCAGGGCTTGCGCTGCTGCCGATCATGATTGTCTATACCTTTTCCGTAAACGCGATCAATCGAGGAATTGATAGTTGGTTTGACGTGAACGTTGGGCGAGGGCTTGAGGGCGCGCTATCCCTCTCGCGTGCTGCGTTGAGCTTACGCGAGCGCGAATTCGCTGCGCATACGACGACGATCGCTGCCGAACTGCGTGACCGACCGGATCTCGGGCTTGTGACCGATTTGGAGCGCCTACGCCGGTTGGCCGATGCCACCGAACTGTTGGTCGTGGGCGACCATGGACATATCGTTGCCGCCAGCACGGATTTCTCGAGCGCGTCTTTGCCCAAACCGCCTAGCGAAGATGTGCTGATGGAGGCTCGAAGCCGAGGTAGTTACGCCAATCTCGAGCCGTCGCCGGCGGGTGGTCTCAGAGTACTGACGGCTGCCGTCATCAGCCCACGTGTAACGGGAGCGAGTCGCGTGCTCGTAGCGACCTACCGTATTCCTGAACAGATGGCGACACTCGCTGACGGTGTGCAGGTGGCCTATGAGGAGTACGGCGTCCGTAGATATGAGCGCCCATATCTCAAATCGTCATTCACCCTGACGTTGACCATCGTTCTGCTCCTATCGGCGCTTGGAGCCGTGTATGGCGCATTCTTCTGGGCCAGCCGGCTCGTCAAGCCGGTTCAAGATCTGATCGCTGGCACCCAAGCCGTCGGTAAGGGGGATCTTGATTTGCGCCTGTCCTTGCCCTCGCATGACGAAATGGGCTTGTTGTTCCATTCGTTTAACGACATGACGAAGCGTCTGGCGCGTGCGCGTGGTGATGCGGAGAAAAGTCGCGGCGCAGTTGAGCAAGAACGAGCGCGACTGGCGGTGATTTTGGCTCGTTTGTCGACGGGCGTGATCTCCCTTGAGCCAGATCTCGTGATGCGTACGGCCAATCTCGCGGCGTCGAAAATCTTAGACGTCGATCTGTCTGCCATGGTGGGCCGGCCATTATCGACGGTCACCGGCGGCGCACCCTTGCTGGAACAATTCCTGAGCGTCTGCCGTCAACATCTCGCACAGGGCACAGCGGAATGGCGTGCGCAAATTCAGCTCAAAGCGGATACCGGACGACGCGAATTAATGGTGGCCTGTACGACGTTGCCTGCCTCGGAGGGGGCTCAGGCGGGCTTTATCATCGTTTTTGATGACATTACGGCGCAACTGCGTGCGCAGCGCGACGCGGCTTGGGGCGAAGTTGCTCGGCGCCTTGCGCACGAAATCAAAAATCCGCTGACGCCAATTCAGTTATCAGCCGAGCGTATGCGTCGTCGTCTTTTCGAACTGCTGCCCGAAAAGGATGCCGAGATTTTAGAACGCGGCACGCACACGATCGTGCAACAAGTCGAAGCCATGAAGCAGATGGTCAACGCGTTCTCCGAGTACGCGAGGGCACCATCCATGGAGCTCTCATCGGTTGACCTCAATCAGATCGTGACCGAAGTTGCCGAGCTCTATCGCGCGAGCAGCGGGCCATCCGGCGCTAGTGCTTTGGTAAGGCTCATGTTGGATCCCGAGCTTGGGCAGGTTGAGGTTGATCGCAATCGAATCCGACAAATTCTCAATAACCTGCTGACTAATGCCTGTGAGGCGCTCGAAGGTCGTCCAAACGGCATTGTGACGGTTGAGACGCATCGTGCAACCTTCGATGCACACCCGGTGTTGGAGCTGGTCGTCACAGATAACGGAACCGGGTTCGACCCTGATATCGTCTCTCAAGTGTTCGATCCCTATGTGACCAGTAAGCCGAAGGGCACGGGTCTCGGGTTGGCCATTGTGAAAAAGATCGTAGACGAGCACGGTGGCCGTATCGCAGCTGATAATGTGCCAGAGGGCGGGGCTAGGATCGCGATTCTGCTGCCCTTAGACGCTGGGGCAAGAGAGTTTTTAGCCGTGAGTAGTCGTGACGGGCGGAAATCTGATCTGAGGAGAGAACGGGCATGAGCGCTCCAAGAATCCTGATCGTAGACGACGAGGCTGATATCCGCAGTACGCTGCGTGAGATCTTGGCCGATGAAGGTATGGACGTTGACGTGGCTGCCGATGCCGTACAGGCGCGGGCAGCGCGCGCGCTGCATGAGCCTGATCTGATTCTTTTGGATATCTGGATGCCGGATACAGATGGCATCACGCTGCTACGTGAGTGGTCCAATCAGGGTGGACTGTCATGCCCCGTCGTCATGATGTCTGGTCACGGTACTGTTGAAACAGCGGTTGAGGCCACCCGACTTGGCGCATTTGATTTTATTGAAAAGCCTTTATCGCTAACCAAACTCCTTCGTGTCGTCGAAAAAGCCTTGGAGTCGGGTCGCCGTAAGCGAACAGCTTCCCGGGCGCTATTGCCGCCCTTGGTCGCGCCCGTCGGCAAAAGTCGATTGATGCAACAGTTGCGCGAGCAGATTCAGCAGATTGCCCAGCGCGATGCGACCGTCCTGTTCGTTGGCGAAAATGGGACAGGTCGAGAGGCGTTTGCACGTTACCTGCACTCCGTCGGGCCGCGCGCAGGGCAGCCTTTTGTAACAATCGCAGGTGGCGCGCTCGAAGACGCGACTCTGCTGGAGCGCTTACATGGTCAGGAGCGCAATGGCCAAGTGGAGCCAGGTCTTTTTGACGAGTGCCGCGGTGGAACGCTGTATTTAGCCGGGCTCGAGGATTTTTCACCGGCCGCGCAGCGAGTCATCGCCGCCGATCTCGATGCTGGGCGCTATGTCCGTGTGGGTGGGTCTCGCGCACAGAGCTTGGATATCCGCGTGGTGTCGGGCGCGCAGCCTGGCCTTGAGCTCAGGCATAGTCCTGAGCCGTTTAGGCGGGACTTGCTGGCGCACCTCAGTTTAATCACATTGAAAGTGCCGTCTTTGCGGGACTACGCGGAAGATGTGCCCGAGCTGTTGCGTCACTACGTGGATCGCTTGGTCGAGGAACAGCGATTGCCGCTGCGGCGATTTGGCGTTGCGGCGCAGAACCGGCTGCGCAATTACCCATGGCCGGGCAACATGAGCGAGCTGAAAAATCTCGTTCATCGATTGCTCCTGTTGGGCGGAGATGAGGAAATCCGTCTCGATGAAATTGAGCGTGAATTGGCGGCGCAGCTGCCCAAAGATGAACCGCTCGTCAAACAAGACCTGTTGGCACTGCCGTTACGCGAAGCTCGAGAAGCATTCGAGCGCGCATACCTTCAGCAACAACTCTTGCTGTGTAACGGCAAGGTCGGTCAATTGGCGAAAAGAGTTGGCATGGAGCGGACGCATCTTTACCGCAAGTTGCGTTCTTTAGGCGTCGATTTCAGACAGGGAGCTGACGACTAATGGAGTCCAGCGGCGCCATTGGGCCGAAACGCGCCGCGATTGCGTTCATTCTCGGTACGGTCGTACTCGACGTACTGGCGTTTGGCTTGATTGCGCCGGTGCTGCCGGTGTTGATTCGTCAGTTTCACGGCGGCGATACGGCAGCGGCCGCGGCAACGTATGGCGTGTTCGGTACAGCCTGGGCCGTCATGCAGTTTCTCTGGTCGCCCTTGATGGGCGTGCTCTCCGATCGTTTCGGTCGCAGGCCTGTTTTGCTGATCTCGCTGACGGGCCTCGGCCTTGATTACATTCTGATGGGCCTAGCGCCCAGCTTGACGTGGCTGTTCGTCGGCCGAGTGATTTCGGGGATCACGGCAGCGACTTATTCGACAGCATCAGCCTATGTGACCGATGTGACGCCTAAAGAAAAGCGTGCTGCGGCGTATGGATATATCGGTGCGGCCTGGGGTGTAGGTTTCGTCGTCGCACCTGCGATTGGTGGATTGCTCGGCGAATGGCATCCCCGACTCCCCTTCTGGGTTGCGGCTGTGTTGACCCTTGCGAATGCCATCTATGGCTGGTTTGTGGTCCCCGAGTCTCTGCCGCTGTCGAGCCGAAATGCTTTTTCGTGGCGTCGAGCGAATCCATTTGGATCGCTTCGGTTGATCCGAGCGCGACGCGGGTTGGCCGGATTGTTTACCGTGCAGACGCTGCACATCATCGCCCACTATTCTTTGCCCAGTGTATTCGTGCTTTATGCGACTCATCGATATGGTTGGTCGCTCTCGCAAATTGGTTGGACGCTCGGATTTATGGGTGTTTGTACCGCGATCGTGCAGGGCTTGTTAATCGGTCCAGCGGTGCGCCGCTTTGGCGAACGAAATTCTCTTCTGATGGGCCTTGTAGCTGAAACGATCGGGTACGCAGGCTACGCTTTAGCACCCAATGGCATCTGGTTCGTCTTGGCGATCCCCTTTGGCGCGTTGGGCGGGCTGTATAGCGCCTCCGCGCAAACCCTCATGGCCCATCGCGTGAAGTCTGAAGAGCAAGGCGAACTTCAAGGCGCTTCATCCAGCTTAATGGGCCTGGCTGGCATCGTGGGACCTGGCCTTTTTTCGGGTGCACTGGCGTGGGCACTGTCGACGACAGATGGCCGACTGCCCGGACTTCCGTTCCTCATCGCGGCCGTGTTGACGGCCGGTGGATATGCCGTAGGCGTTTTTGCAACACGCCATCGGCGCGTCGCCGAGTCTTAGTCAGACACCCGCATCTGCGTCGACTCAATTTCAGCGGATCGTAATCGCGAGCGGATCTTATTGAGTTCATCTAGGCTTTTAAAAGGACCGACCCGTACCCTGTAGAGCGTTTGGTCATTGGCCGTAACCGGTTGAGTTTTCGATTCAACACCGATCATGGCCAGCTTTGCCCGTTGCCGATCAGCTTCTGCTTCTGTCCGATAGGCGGCGATCTGTAGGACGTAAGTGCCCGGTCTCAGTTCTGGGAGCGGGCGCGCATCGTGGTGCGGCTCCGTATTTTTCTCCGGGATCTGAACGCGGCTGTTCTTGAGCGTCTCAGGATAGGTAAAACGGCCGGCTTCCGACTCCGGAAGATCATTTTCCGAAATCGGTCCACGCTTGTTGGGCTTGGTGGCCGCCACCTCCGGTGGTGGCCGATTCTTGACGTGACTGTAGATGCCGGCGACCGCAAGGCCACCAGCTAGTCCCACGACGGCCCAAAACCAACCCGGGATCCCCTTGCGCGAAGGAGACCGTCGGGTTGCGCCTTTGCGGAAGTCCCTAGATTGGGTCACATGCTGTCCGGGGCCGATACGCCAAGAATCGATAGACCATTACGCAGGACCTGACGGGCTGCCATGAAGAGTGCAACGCGGGCGTCACGGGTTGGCTCGTCATCCACAATGACACGCATGTCCGGATTCTCGTTGCCCATCGAATAAGCCCCGTGGAACTCATTGGCCAAGTCGCGCAGATAGTTCACGAGCGTGTGGACGGAGCGCGTAGCCGCTGCGAGGGCAATGACCTCGGGATAGCGGGTCATTGCAACCATCAGGCGACGCTCGTGCGGGTGTACCAAGCGGTCGAGCGACGCACGACCACGCGCCGCGTCATGAGAGAGCCCGCGATCGGTCAGTTGCCGCAGAACACTGGCGACACGTGCATGCGCATATTGGATGTAGTAGACGGGATTTTCAGTGCTCCGCGACTTGGCGAGTTCTAAGTCGAAGTCCAGAGTTTGATCGTGCGAGCGCATCACAAAATAGAAGCGGCATGCGTCGTTGCCAACTTCATGCCGCAATTGACGCAGTGTCACGAAATTGCCCTCGCGCTTGCCCATCGCGACCTTCACGTCTCCGCGATAGAGGTTGACGAGCTGCAACAGCATCACTTCGAGTGATTCGGGCGGCTCTCCCATCGCAGCGAGCCCGCCGCGCACACGGGCCACATAGCCGTGATGATCGGCGCCAAGAACGTCGATCAATCGGTCGAAGCCACGCAGCCGCTTATCCAGGTGATAAGCAATATCGGACGCGAAATAGGTGCGCACGCCATTCTCGCGCTCGACCACTCGATCTTCGTCATCACCGAAGGCGCTCGCCCGAAACCACAGCGCGCCATCCTTTCGATACGTATGACCGGCCTGCTCCAGTCGTCGCAGCGCCTCGTCGATCGCGCCACTCGTCGCGAGCGAGCGCTCGGAGTACCAGCGATCGAAGGTCACGCCCATTTCAGCCAGATCGCCGCGGATGTCGGCCACCATGCCGGCCAGTGAGTGATCAACGACCGCCTGAAAACCGGCGTCGCCCAGAAGCGACCGCATGCGTGCGATGAGCGCGTCTATATAGATCTCTTTGTCACCGCCCTCTGGCTCGTCCGCGGGTAAATCCGCCAAGACTTCTTCGGCTGAGCGTCGAAATTTATGCGAGTGCTCGGCCTCAAGTGCCGCCGCAATCGGCAACAAGTATTCACCTTTGTAGCCGTTGGCCGGCAGAGTAACGGCTTCGCCCAAGCGCTCCAGATACCGTGTCCAGACGCTGACCGTCAGAATATCGACTTGGCGGCCGGCATCATTGATGTAGTACTCGCGGTGGACCGAGTGCCCGGCAGCCGACAGCAGGTTGGCCAACGCAGCACCATAGGCCGCATGACGCCCATGGCCAACGTGCAGTGGCCCGGTGGGGTTTGCGGACACGAATTCCAGCAACACCTTCTCACCGCTACCGGATGGACGGCGACCGTACTCAGACGCACGGTCCAAGACCGCATTGATTTCGGCGTGATACGCCGCATCCGAGAGATAGAAATTGATAAATCCCGGGCCCGCGATCTCAACTTTGGCAACGCTCGGATCGGCCGGTAATGCTGCAACGATAGTCTCTGCCAGTTGCCGTGGATTGCGACGCGCCGCTTTGGCGTGGCGCATGGCGACGTTACTGGCGTAATCGCCGTGACCGGCGTCGCGCGTACGCTCCACTTCCTGTGGAAGTGCACGGGCCTCCGCACTCAGGCAGTCATCGGGGAGGGCGGCGAGGGCCGCACCGATTAGTCTTTCGATCGTCGCTTTCAAAGGTATGTCCGGGGTCTAGGTTCGCGGGAAAACGCCCCGAATTCTACCGGATTCGTCCTGCTGGGAGAGGGTCTCTCGTCAGGTAACGTCAAGCGGGTCGACATCGACTGACCAGCGTACGCGACGGGCTTGGGGCAGTGCTTCGACCTGCGGGAGCCAAGCGGCCAGAAAGCGGTGCAAGGTGGTCCGTTGCCTGCTTTCGACCAACAATTGGGCTCGATATCGTCCCGCCCGGCGCTCCATCACCGAGGCCACCGGCCCAAGCAGTCGCAAACCTTGCAGGCTGGGTGTGACGTCCCGGGCGGCCTCCAAAAAGGCCAGCGCGTCCGCCCTTTCGGGGGCGTCAGCGCGCAGCAGCGCGAGACGTGAGTAGGGGGGCCATCCCGCCGCTTCCCGCTCTGCCAAGGCGCTGTCGGCGAACCCATCGTAG
The DNA here is from genome assembly GCA_947455595.1 of Gammaproteobacteria bacterium. Classification (GTDB taxonomy): domain Bacteria; phylum Pseudomonadota; class Gammaproteobacteria; order Steroidobacterales; family Steroidobacteraceae; genus CAIKZZ01. The sequence goes on along the minus strand of CANGOP010000003.1, from coordinate 176,164 downwards.
CCTTCGCCCACGAGCCGCTGCAGCAGTGGGTGGTCGGGACAGGCACTTTGGATATAGACCTCGCCAGGCCGGGATGCCCGTCCCGCGCGGCCCGAGACCTGCACGATGCTCTGCGCCAAGCGCTCGCTCGCGCGAAAATCTGTTCCAAAGAGACCCTGATCGGCGTTCAGAACCACCACGAGGGTGACGTCGGGGAAATCGTGACCCTTGGTGAGCATTTGTGTGCCCACCAAAATACGCACCTCACCCGATTGGACACGGTCGAGGGCCTGCTCGATCTCACCGCGGCCTTGAATGGTGTCCCGGTCGATTCGGGCGATGGGGACGCCCGGGAACAGTTCGTCTAAGCCGTCCTCAATCCGCTCCGTGCCTTGTCCGACGGGGCGCAACTCATTGGAACAGCGCGGACAGGCAAAAGGTACCGGGGCCTGCGCGCCGCAGTGATGACACACCAGTTGCTGCCGGCGCATATGGACCGTCATCCGCGCATCGCAGGATTCACACGGTGCCGACCAACTGCAGCCCGGGCAAAACAGTGTCGGCGCATAGCCGCGACGATTGAGATAGATCAGAACCTGCCCGCCGGCAGCCAGATGACGCTCAATTGCCATGACGGTCGGTGTGGCAATGCCATGGCGCTCTTCATGCACGCGTAGATCGACTACCGTGGTACGGGGCACCCCGGCCGCACCGGCCCGCTCTGGTAGGCTGAGCAGACGGTAGCGTTGCGCTTGGGCCTGTTGGAGCGTTTCCAGAGATGGTGTGGCTGAGCCCAACACGATAGGCACCTGTTCCCGTTGTGCACGTAGCACGGCGAGGTCGCGAGCCGAGTAGCGGAACCCTTCTTGCTGTTTGTATGACGGATCGTGTTCTTCGTCGATGATCACAATGCCCGGACGTGCCAGTGGCACGAACACGGCGGATCGCGTGCCGATGACGATCGGCGCGCGTCCACTGCGCGCCAGGCGCCACATCGCCAACCGGTCGGTATCGGTCAAACCGGAGTGGAGGATGGCGATCGGAGCGTCAAAGCGCGCCCGAAAGCGGGAAACGGCTTGCGGCGTTAGCGCGATCTCAGGGACCAGCACCAGTGCTTGCCGGCCCGCAGCAACAGCCTCTTCGATCGCTCGTAGATACACTTCGGTCTTGCCGCTACCGGTCACCCCGTGCAAGAGGAAAGGCGCGAACCCACCGAGTGAGGCGGTGATGGCTGCGATGGCTTGCGCCTGCGCGGCCGTCGGTATCGGCTTGGGCCCTACGATCGGTGTCACTGGCGTGATGGCTTCGCATGGAACTTCATAGGCGTCGACCCAGCCCTTGCCGATCAAGCTGCGCAGAGTCGATCGCGCCGACTCACCCAAGACTTCCAAGTCGGTGAGATCCATCTCGGAACGCGCCGTGAGTAAATCAATCAGGGCTCGTTGGCGATGCCCGAGGCGTGGTTGTTTGGCAACAGCCGCGGCGCCAGTCGCCGAGAGCCGCCAGCGCGGCTCGAGTGCATGCAGGGGCCGTCCTTCGCGCAGGCCTGACGGTAATGCGGTAGCGCACGCCTCGCCGATCGCATGGTGGTAATAGTCGGCTGCAAATCGCACGAGGCCGAGCAGCAGGGTATCGAGAACGGGTTCGGTGTCGATGACGGAAGCGGCCGTGCGCAGACGTGCCTCTGGAATGTCACTGCGGTCTGTGACTTCGATGACAATTCCGAGCAGAGTGCGCCGCCCGAAAGGAACTTCGACCCGCATACCCGGCAGCACGTGATTCGACCCCGCCGGCGCGCGGTAATCGAATAGACGACGCAACGGCGTGTCCAGCGCGACGCGCAGGATCAGGCCGGCGGGGGATGTGGCGGGATCAGTCAAGACGCGGCGTCAACGTTTGGGCTGAAGGGCCGTTATACCGACCGAATCCCCGTCCGGCCAGCCGGCCGGTTTGAGCTCTCTGGGATGTTTTTCGCTGCGGTGGTTCATGTCACCCTCTGTTACCCTGCCGGTCGAGAATGTGTGCCTGCCGGATGTCCCCACCGTTAACGGGATGTGCAGGACGAAAGCCCGAGTGGAACAAGAGATAGAAGCCTTTTTGAAGTCTGTCGAGCGACGAGCGTTCAGGATGGCTGAACTGTCGTTGCGGCATCCTGATGACGCCCTCGACGTCGTGCAGGACGCCATGCTGCAGCTCGTTCGGCATTATGCCGCACGCTCACCCGCTGAGTGGCCCCCCTTGTTCTTTCGTATCTTGCGCAACGGTATCCGTGATGCACAGCGCCGCCGTCGTACCCGTAACCGCCTGATTCCATGGTGGACAGGCGGGGTGTCTCAGGAGGACCCTGCCGATGACCCCATGGAGGTCGCCGTCTCAACGGGGCAGACCCCTGACGAGTCCCTCGCTCAGGATCAGGCAATGGAGCGGCTGGCGGAGGCCGTACGTGGGTTGCCCGATCGGCAGCGGGAGGCGTTTCTCTTGCGCTCACTGGAAGGTTTTGATGTGGCGACCACGGCCCACGTAATGGGTTGTTCGCAAGGCAGCGTCAAGACGCATTATTTCCGTGCACTGTCGCACCTGAAGGCAGCGCTTAAGGATCACAAAATATGAATCATCCGGATGAAATCGAGCTCCAGTCCTTCGCGGAGGATTGTCGTCAACGATTGGCGGGGCACGTGGAGGCACTGGATCCCGCCCTACAGACGCGACTCGCTCACGCGCGCCGGGCAGCGCTGGATCAGGGCGTGCAGACGTCTGGCCCGCGCGCGTTCCGCGTCCCGAGTGTCTGGCTGCCTGCCGGGGTCTGCGCGGTTGCCGCGTCGCTATCGATCGCCGTCTGGATCTCGCGTCCGTCACCGACTGCGGCACCTACGGCTGAAGCGGTGGCCGTCGAGGACGTTGAGTTCCTAGCGTCCGGCGAGGAAGCCGATTTCTACGCGGAGGACACCACTTTTTATGAGTGGGCGGGCTCGGCATCGGGAGCGGGTTAATGGGTGATCGGCGTCCGTACGGTCTGCTTGCCCTGTGGGTGCCGCTGATGGTGATGGCTACCTCGCCGACCACGGCGCCGGATCTGCCGCCCGCAGACGCCGGCGCGCGGTTCATCAAGAGTGCGTGACCATGGTTAAGTATCTAATTAGATTGGTTTTTGTGGTTTTTCTATTGGGCGGTGCGATGCCCATTTGGGCGGATGAAGCCGGCGTTGCGTGGTCTGCGCTGGAGCCAGCCCAGCAGACGGTGCTCCATTCGTTCGAGGAGAAATGGAGCCAGCTGCCGCCAGAGCGTCAGACGGCACTGGCGCGGGGTAGTGCGCGTTGGCTCGCCATGTCACCCGACGAACGTCAGCATGCCCACGGCCGCTTTGAACATTGGCAGAAGCTGAGCCCCGAGCAGCGTGAGCAAATGCGGCAGCGTTGGCGCGAATTTCGGACGCTGCCACCCGAAGAACAGGAGCGCGTCCGACTCCAGTTTCGGCGCTTTCGTGAAATGCCTGCCGAGCAGCGCGAGGCGCTCAAAGAGCGTTGGCACCAACTACCGCCTGAAGAGCGCAAGGCGCTGCGGGAGCAGTTCCATGCGGGTCATTCGCACCGTGACGATGATCATCAGTAATCTGCGGTGATGACATGCGCACCGATTGGCTACTGACCGGTGTCCTGATGGGTGCCGTCTTGCTCTGTACCTGGTGGGCGATCCGTGACCTCTCGCAACGATTGGCTGGCGTTTGGTACGCGTTCCAGAGTCGCCCGGTCTGGTTTCGATGGCTTACGTGGGCTGTCGTCTTTTGGATTGGTCTTCGGCTATTGCGCGCGGGTGCTCGCCCCTTTCTTCTCTACGCCGTGGTGGTGGGGGTATTAGTGCTCTGGGCTGCAGGCGCGGCGCGAACGCGCCGCCCTTGACGCCTGTGTTGTAGACGCCTAGTGTCTGCCCATCCCGCGACAAGGTGGCCCCGATGCGATACGACGCCGATCTCTCCGCGGAAGCCGATGATTACGCCCCATCGGCTCGGCGACCGCTTCCGGTTGACTCAGACGTGTATGAGTGGTTTTTGGAGCGTGCTCGACGTTCCGGCCATGAAGACGCTGCAACGTTGATCAATGCTGCGCTACGCGAACACATCCGACGCGCGGATGAGCCGCTCGAACGCACGCTGCGTCGCGTGTTGCGCGAGGAATTGCGCAAGGTCGGTTGAGATGGGTGTCCGATTGGATACGCACGCTGCGCACGACGGTCTTCGCTGAACGAATGATTGGACCCGCGCTTGAGCCTTTACGAGTGCCACTTTTTCGGCGCTTGTGGGTGGCCACCCTCGTCTCAAACTTTGGCACGCTGATTCAAGGTGTCGGTGCCGCGTGGCTCATGACGCAGCTCGTCAGCGCGTCTGACATGGTGGCGTTTGTTCAGGCCGCAACCGCGTTGCCGATCATGTTGCTATCGGTGCCCGCTGGCGCGATCGCTGATATTTCAGATCGGCGTCAGGTGATGATCACGGCGCTGACGGTGATGGCCGCGGTTTCGATGTTGATCACCCTTCTGGGCTTTTGGCACCTGCTGACACCTTGGGTGCTGCTGGGCCTCACTTTCCTGTTGGGCTGTGGCAGCGCGCTCTACGGCCCTGCCTGGCAGGCATCGATCGGTGAGCAAGTGGCCATTCCCATGTTGCCGGCGGCCGTGGCCTTGAATGCGCTGGGCTATAACGTGGCGCGAACCTTGGGTCCGGCTCTCGGCGGGATCATCGTGGCCTCAGGCGGTGCTCCTGCCGCCTTCTTGATCAATGCGCTGTCTTACGGTGGTCTCTTTCTGGTGCTGTTATTGTGGCGGCGCACGTTATTACCGATGGCACTGCCACCGGAAAGTATCGGTGCCGCGATTGCCACCGGCGTGCGCTACGCACGTTTGTCCCTGCCGATTTGGACCGTACTGCAGAGAGCTGCGGTGTTCGGTTGTGGCGCCGGGGGCTTGTGGGCAACGATGCCCCTAGTGGCCAGAGATCTGCTGCACGGTGGGCCTCTCACGTATGGCGTTCTGCTGGGTGGTTTTGGTGCCGGCGCTGTTGCGGCCGCAGTAGCCAGCACCGGATTGCGTAAGCGCTACGGCCATAACCACGTCGCCACGACAGCGGGCGTCAGCTTCGCAGTGGCGGCGCTGATCTCAGCCTTATCGTATTCGATGATGTTGACTCTGCCAGCGGCAGCACTGGCTGGTGCGAGCTGGCTCCTATCCTTCTCAACGTTTAACGTTGTGGTGCAGATGTCATCACCGCGTTGGGTGGTCGGCCGAACGTTGGCGCTCTATCAAACTGCAGCATTTGGTGGTGCTGCGGTGGGGGCTTGGGTGTGGGGTTTGGGCGCTGAACGATTCGGCCTGTCCGCCAGCTTGCTGGGATCCGCCGGATTCCTGATGTTGTCGGCGCTCGCCCTCGGCAGTCGGCGACCTCTGACCATTCAGACGGCAGACGAGTTGAGCCCCTTGCCCGGCTCTGTCGGAGGGCCAACTCTCCGGGTGCCGGCATCAGCGGGCCCCATCGTGATCACCGTCGAATATCGCGTGGATCCCGAGCAGACGGCCGAATTTCTACGCGCAGCCCATGAACTGGGCCGAACCCGCCGCCGCGATGGCGCACGGCGGTGGTCCCTGATGCAGGACCTCGACGATCCGGCTCGTTTTATTGAGCGTTATCAGGCGCTGACTTGGTTAGATCACCTGCGTCAATGGCAGCGCGCGACCCTGGCCGATCAGACGGTCCGCGACCGGGTTCTGGGGTTCCATCAGGGGGGGGCATCCTCCTGTGGTGCACCATCTCTGGGCCCGCGAACCGGACGAGACCGAAACCGTCGTTCGGTCAGCGCCCGAGTGACGCCGGCGACGCCGACCCCCAGATCGCACTACAATCCCACCCCAGTCGCCCGGTTTCGGGCTCGTCAGGATGGTCTTAGACCTATGGGTCGCATATTCGAAGTTCGCAAGCACGCCATGTTCGCCCGCTGGAACCGAATGGCGAAGCAGTTTCACCGGGTCACCAAGGACATCGCGATCGCCGTCCGCTCCGGTGGCACCGATCCGAATTCCAATCCCGCGCTGCGGCGAGTCATTCAGAATGCTCGCGCGGTCAATATGCCGAAAGACAAGGTAGAGGCCGCGATCAAGCGCGCCGGGGGCAAGGATGCTGAGAATTTCGCGGTCGTGATCTATGAGGGCTACGGTCCTCATGGCGTTGCGATCTTGGTCGAAACAGCGACCGACAATACGACGCGAACAGTGGCGAGCGTCCGCCATATTTTCTCGAAGTGGGGCGGCAACCTCGGTGCGTCCGGTAGTGTTGCGTTTCAGTTCAAAGAAATGGGCGTTTTTAGGCTTAACCCGGAAGGCGTTGATCAGGACGACCTTGAGTTGTACCTGATGGACCATGGTCTTGATGAGATGGGCGAGAGCACGGGCGAGAAAGGTGAAGCGCAGCTTGTTATTCGCTGCGCGTTTCCCGATTTCGGCCAGCTCCAGAAGGCATTAGAAGATCGCGGGCTCGTGCCGCTATCGGCCGAGCGAGAGTTCGTCTGCCAAACGCCGACAGAACTTGATGAGGAAAACGCCAAGGAAGTGCTCGAGTTGATCGATAAGCTCGAACAGGACGATGACGTTCAGAACGTCTTTCACTCACTCGCTTGAGGTTGTACGGCATGTCTTCGCTTCGCTCGATCCTGCTAGGAGCGGCTATCGCTGCCGCGATCGCCGCCGCACCGACGGGCGCCCAAACCCCACTGCCAACCGGCAACGGAACTGACGCTGCTTTGCAAACACCCCCCGCAACCTCGCCGGTAATGCCATCGGCGAGTGCGGCGCCTGCGACGAAGGTGTTGCCTAAGCCGATCACCATGGCAGAGCTCTTGGCGTCGACCAAGCCCACCGATTGGCGTCAACCAAATCCTGACAACACTCTGTATTTGTCTCTCGCGCAGGGTAAGGTTGTGATTGAGTTGAATCCGGAATTCGCGCCACGGCATGTGGCCAATATCGTCAAACTGGCGCGTGCGCACTGGTACGACGGTTTGGCTGTCGTGCGCGTTCAGGACAACTTCGTAGCGCAGTGGGGTGACCCGCTCAACTCAAAGCCTGAGGTCGGAGAAAAGCGCTTACCGGCAGAGTTCACACGCACTGCGGCGGACATGCCCTTCGTGCGTCTCAAGGATCCAGACACCTACGCGGCGCAAGTTGGATTTACCAATATCGCTCCAGTCGCCCGAGGTGGTGAGGGCGCTGATGCGGAGGCTTGGCCCTTGCACTGCTACGGCGCCGTCGGCGTCGGCCGTGATAACGATCCCTCGACTGCGATCGGCACGGAGTTGTATGTGGTGATCGGCCAAGCACCGCGACAGCTGGATCGCAATACCGCCATCGTAGGACGCGTCATTTTCGGAATGGATCATTTATCCAGTCTCCCGCGTGGCACCGGTGACAACGGATTTTATGAACAGCCTGAGCAACGCGAGCCTATTCGGTCGGTGCGCATCGCTTCGGAGATGCAGCCGTCTGAGCGGTTGCCGCTTGAAGTATTGCGAACCGATACCAAGGTGTTCCAGAAGCTGATTGAAATCCGTCGTAATCGCCGTGACGCTTGGTACAAGGTGCCGGCTGGAAGAATCGACGTGTGTAACGTGCCGATTCCGGTTCGAGAGCGAGCGGAGGATCGCAGTAACGATCGGCCCGATCGTGCTGAGCGCCCCGCCGAGCGCCGCAAGCGCTAAGCAGGGCACCGCTTCCGCGATATCTCCGTGGTATTGATCGACTAACGGGTCGCGGAAAGGCCTGCTTGGATGCGGGCGCCGTCGACTTCACCCTCCCAACGGGAAATCACCAGTGTTGCGACGGCATTGCCGATTAAATTGGTGACGGCACGTGCCTCGCTCATGAAGCGATCGATGCCGAGGATGAGCGCAATGGCTTCCACGGGCATCCCCGGCACGACCGCTAATGTTGCGGCCAGTGTGATGAACCCGCCACCCGTGACGGCAGCAGCGCCTTTAGAGGTCAACATGGCAACCGCCAGAATCGAAACTTGCTGGCCGAGCGTGAGCGTGACGTCCAGCGCTTGAGCCAGAAAGATCGCGGCAAGCGATAGATAGATGCAGGTTCCATCCAGGTTAAACGAATAGCCCGTCGGGACGACTAGACCGACGGTTGAACGTTGGCACCCCAAACGTTCAAGGCGATCCATCAAAGGCGCCAGCGCGCTCTCCGACGAGCTGGTCCCGATCACTGTGAGTATCTCGGTGCGCAAGTAGCGCACCAGCGCCAACACCCGAAAGCCGCATAGCCGCGCAACCGTCCCCAGTACCAAGACGATGAACGCAATGCAGGTCAGGTAAAAGACACCCATGAATCGGGCCAGCGGCGCGAGACTGTGCCAACCGAACTTACCCAGCGTGAATGCCATCGCACCGAAGGCGCCAATTGGGGCGAGCCACATGACGAGGCTGACCACACGAAAAAGGACCGCCGACGACGATGCCATTAGGGATACGAAAGGTCGCGCACTCTCACCGCTCAGTGCTGCCCCGAAGCCTGTCAGCACGGCAACCAGCAAAACTTGCAGTAATTCCCCTGAGGTAAGTGCGCCCGGCAGAGTTGACGGGATCACATTCAGCAAGAATGCGGCGACGTTTTGCTCGTGAGCTGCTGAAATGTACTGTGAAGCCGCCCCGGCATCGAGCTGTGCAAGATCGACGTGGAAACCGTCACCCGGTCGCAAAACGTTCGCAACGACCACGCCGAGGACGAGCGCCAATGTCGACAGTACCTCAAAGTAGGCCACCGCCTTCAAACCCACTCGACCCACCTGGCCTAAGTTTTTCATCTGGGCGATGCCGAGCACGACCGTTGTGAAAACAATCGGCGCAACGAGCATCCGGATGAGCTTGATGAAGCCGTCACCCAACGGCTTCATCGCGATGCCCAAGGATGGGGCGTAAAGACCTAACGACGCGCCGGCCACCACTGCGACCAGCACCCACAGATACAGTGAGCGCGAAGGCCGCAGCGCCATGTCAGCCCGCCGCCTTGACGGCTTGTACCAACTGATTCACAGCGCCCTGCGCATCGCCGTACAACATGCGCGTGTTGTCGAGGTAGAACAGCGCATTCTCGATACCCGAAAATCCCTGACCCTGGCCGCGCTTAATCACAATGACATTCTTGGCCTTGTCCGCATCCAGGATCGGCATACCGTAAATCGGACTGGACTTGTCATTGCGAGCGACGGGGTTGACGACATCATTGGCGCCAATAATCAGCGCAACATCAGCCGTCTCAAACTCTGCGTTAATCTCTTCCAGATCAGCGATCAAGTCATATGGAACGCCTGCTTCCGCCAGAAGGACATTCATGTGACCAGGCATGCGACCTGCGACAGGATGTATGGCGAACTTGACGGTGACGCCGCGGTTTTGCAGGAGTTGCGTCAATTCCCAAACTTTGTGCTGCGCCTGGCCAACCGCCATACCGTAGCCGGGGACGACGATCATTTTCTGCGCATAGGCCATCATGACGCCCGCGTCGGCCGCCTCGATAGGTTTTTGAGTCCCGGTCACCGGGCCCGTAGCGGCCCCAGCCGTGTCGCCGAAACCAGAAAACAGAACGTTACCGAGCGAGCGGTTCATCGCCTTGGCCATCAACTGCGTGAGCAGTGTGCCAGCCGAGCCAACCACCATGCCGGCGATGACCATCGCCCAGTTGTTGAGGACATAGCCTTCAAACGCGACGGCGAGGCCGGTCAGTGCGTTGTAGAGCGAAATGACCACGGGCATGTCGGCCCCGCCGATCGGCAGCGTCATGGTGACGCCGAGCAGCAGGGCGAGAACAAAGAAGCCGGTCACTACTGACGAACCCGTATTGACGCCGGTGGCAATCAAAACTCCCAGTACGACCGCGACGGCGAGGATCAACACATTGGCGATCTGCTGGCCCGAAAAGCGGAACGACTTCTTGATCAAGCCCTGCAGTTTCCCAAAGGCGATGCAGGAACCCGATAACGAGACTGCGCCGATCAGTGCGCCGAGAACGGCGAGCGCGCCGAAGGCAAGCCCGCGCTGGTCACCGCGATAGAGTTCAACTGCTGCGATTGCGGCGGCAGCGCCACCCCCCATGCCGTTATAGAGCGCGATCATTTGCGGCATGTCGGTCATGGCCACCCGCTTGCCGGAGATCCACGCCACACCACCGCCCAGAACGGTCGCGCCGATGACGAGGTAGAGGTTGATGCCGATCTCGGGTGCCTGCAGATAGGTGACGAGCGTCGCGATCACCATTCCAAGTCCCGCCCAGAGAATGCCGCCTCGAGCAGTGGCAGGAGAGCTCATCCGCTTCAGGCCCGTAATGAACAAGAATGCGACGAGGACATAGGCCGCTTGTACGATCGCGGCCGTCACCGTTGGCGTGGTGTTCATGAGTGATGTCCCTTATTCGGCGCTTTGCCGCTCGATTTGAACATCTCTAGCATGCGTTCCGTGACGACGTAGCCGCCGACTGCATTGCCCGCCGCTAGCGCGACGCCGATTGTGCCAATGACTAATTCAAGAGGTCCGTGTGCACTGAACAGAGCGACCATGGCGCCAACCAAGACAATGCCGTGCACGAAGTTGCTTCCCGACATCAGCGGGGTGTGCAAGATGACCGGGACGCGCGAAATCACCTCATAGCCGGTGAAGCCTGCGAGCATAAAAATATAAATTGCGATAACGCCATTCATGGAGTTCTCCTTCAGCCAGCCAACAACTGAGCGGTCGGAGCGTGCTTCACCTCACCCGCATGGGTAAGAACCGTGCCCGCGAATACCTCGTCGCTCCAGTCAATATTCAGCGCGCCGCCCTTCAGTGCCGGGCTCAACAGGTTATAGAGATTGCGTGCGTACATCTCGGACGCGTGATAAGCCAATTGTGCTGGTAGGTTGATGGGTCCTACCACCTTGACGCCTTGATGAACAACCGTCTCACCTGCACGCGTTAACTCACAATTGCCGCCGTTCTCCGCCAATATATCGACAATGACAGCGCCTGCTTTCATGCGTTCGACGGTCGCCGTTGAAATGATGCGTGGAGCAGGTCGACCGGGTACGCCGGCCGTCGTGACGACGATATCGGCTACCGCGATACGGCCATCCAGAACGCTTTGCTGCTGAGCCTTCTCTTCAGCGGTGAGTTCTCGCGCATATCCTCCAGTCCCTTCTGCCGTGACGCCGGTCTCGACAAACTTGGCTCCCAGGGATTTGACTTGGTCGCGGGTCGCACTGCGCACGTCATACGCTTCAACGATCGCACCGAGGCGCTTTGCCGTGGCGATGGCTTGTAAGCCAGCAACGCCGACGCCGATCACGAGAACCTGTGCAGGACGAATCGTTCCTGCCGCGGTCGTCAGCATCGGCAAAAATTTATCGAGCGTATTCGCGCCGATGAGCACCGCCTTATAACCGGCAATGGCGGCTTGAGACGACAGCGCGTCCATCGACTGTGCGCGGGAAATCCGGGGAACCAGTTCCATCGCGAAACTGGTTACGTTGCGGCCCTTCAGTACCTGAACAGCCGGTAAATGATTGTGCGCCTGCATGAATCCTGCGTGGACGGCGCCTTCTCTTACCATTGCCGCCTCCGTGGGGGTCAATGGCTGCACCTTGAGCAGGACATCGGCTTTTGAGTAAACATCGGCGGCCGAATCAACGAACTCGACATTTTGGTAGGCGCTATCGGGAAACTGCGCAGAGACGCCAGCGCCTCGTTCCATGATCACCCGGTGCCCGAGACCGACGAGTTTAGTGACGACTTCCGGAACGAGCGCGACGCGCGCTTCACCGGGCTGAGTTTCACGCGGAACTCCAAGGACGAGACCCGCAGCTGGAGAAGACGACATCGCAACGCTCTCCCGACGAGCTGTTGACGTGGACGCTGCTCCCCCCCGGGATCCGTCAACTGGCTCTGATATTTCAGAATTATGAAGCGCCCTGCCGCGTTTGATTATGGCACAGGGCTTTCGTATGGTACGAGTATGAATTCGAGGCCTAGGACCGACCGGCCCGATCTAGGGGCCCAAAATGCGGATATCCCGCATGAGCCGTCGGCTGCGCATAATTTGCTCTCGCAGCAAGCCTTGCGCACTGACGTGTCCGGGATGCCCGTCGAGTGGATCGATTTCCGGGAAGCCGTTCGGCTCTATTACACCGGACAGGTAGCCTATACCTGCGGCACACCGCTGTATCGAGTCCGAGGAGGCACCAACGCGAGGACCGGCGCCGCGTCTTTCATCGAAGTGAATTCGATCGTTGCGACTGTGGGGCATTCCGGCCATGCGGGTGCTCTACGCGGCGACTATATTCCGCCACTGAACAACGAAACATTGTTTCGCCGTGACAATCATCTCTGTCTTTACTGCGGACAGCGTTTTCCCGCGCAGCAATTGTCGCGCGACCACGTCAGACCCTTCTTTCTCGGTGGTCGGGATACTTGGAATAACGTCGTGACCGCCTGCCGGCGCTGTAACAACGCTAAAGCGGCCCGTACCCCTGAGCAGGCGGGTATGCAGTTACTGGCCGTCCCATTCACGCCCACGTACGCCGAATATATTTATTTGAAGGGGCGCCGCGTGCTGACCGATCAAATGGAATATTTGGTCGCACACTTCCCGCGCTCAAGTCCATTGCACCGCAGGCTGCAAGTCGGAATAAACTGACGAGATGTCCGACCTTTATCTTGTTGACGCGAGTTACTTCATTTTTCGCGCCTACTATTCCATGCCGTCTGATATGGCCGACCCTCAAGGTCGGCCGGTCAATGCGCTGTACGGATTCGCGAGATTTTTGTGTGACCTGATTGAAGAAGAGCGGCCGCAATATGTGGCTGTCGCGTTCGATGAAAGCTTATCCAGTTCTTTTCGAAATCGGTTATACCCGGCCTATAAGGCCAATCGGGAGCCCGCCCCGCCGGAACTCAAGGAACAATTCGCGCGTTGCCAGGAATTCTGCTCGTATTTGGGGGTGGCCCATTTTGGGAGTGCGGAATACGAAGCGGATGACATCATTGGCACGCTCGCGACCCGCTTGAGACCGAAAGGCTATCGGTCGACGATCGTGACTCGAGATAAAGACCTTTCACAACTGATTCGAAAGGATGACCACTTCTGGGACTACGCCGCGGGTGAGCGATTTGCCTACCATGACATCGCAGGTCGCTTTGGCGTTCAGCCGGAGCGAGTGCCGGATTATCTAGCGCTCACCGGCGATGCGGTAGACAACATCCCCGGTGTGCCCGGTATTGGCAAGAAAACAGCCGCAACCCTTCTGGCATCTTTTGCCTCCCTGGAAGAGATTTACGCGGATTTGGCGCGGGTCGCCGGGTTGCCGATGCGCGGAGCTGTCGGTGTCGCCGCAAAACTGGCAGCGCACCGAGACACCGCATTCCTTGCCCGCGAGCTCACTCGGATTGCCTGCGACATGCCCTTAGATGTCCAGCCCGGTTCCCTGCAGCGACGTCGTCCGGATTTGGAGGCCATGTACGGCTTCTTTGATCGAGCAGACTTCGGACAGATATTGCGTCGGCAGATGGAGCGCATTGCTACCCACGCTCTTTAGGAAGCGTTTAAAACCTCGGCAACCGCGGTCGCAATGGCCTGCTGTAGCGCCTTTTCCTGTCTGTCCTTAGGCGTATCAAATCCGAGTCTTTCCAAGTAGCGTCTAATGACAGGATCGTCCGGTGAGGTTCTGGACGGCAGCAACTTGCTCAAGGCGGATGCCAGCGGGGCGCCGCTCGCCGAAACCTTAGCGAGGGCCTTTTGCAAGACGAGTTCTTCGGCCGTGTAATCACACCCGAACGGAAAGGTTGAGAAAAAGCCTTCCTTTCGCAACGGATTCAGTGCGCGACTGATCGTTGCCGGCAGATTACGACGATGCGCTTCCGGGATCTGATAAGACGCTTCGATCTTGCCAGCCCTTTTCGCGTCATTCAGAAGGTCCTCCTGAAAGCGAGAGTCGGTGACGGCCAGTAGGGCAGCGACGCAATCTCGATCCGTTAACCCACGAAGGACCGCGATACCGTATTCCGTGACAACGATGTCTCGCATGTGTCGAGGAACCGTTGTGTGGCCATAATTCCAAACGATATTCGACGACACTTTTCCGCTGCTAGTTCGTGTACTGCGGACGAGCAAAATGGATCGAGCATCCGGAAGCGCGTGGGCCTGTGAGACGAAGTTAAATTGGCCACCGACACCACTGACGACTTGACCGGATTCCAGCGCATCGGATACCGCCGCGCCCAGCCCGGTCACCATCATAGTGGTGTTGATGAACCGGGCATGACGTCGTTGCGCGACTTTCAGTTCATGATCGGGGCCACCCGGCTCGTTCGTCCAGCGCACGCTGGTCATATTGAAAGCGACACGATCGGCTTCGGGTAGATTGCGCAGGGCACTGTAAAACGCCCGTGGGCCCAACATGAATCCTCCGTGCAGCACGTGACCGCCATCGAGTCGACGAGACAGGCATTCGGTGGCGATCCGCGCACGAGTCGCCTCATCCGTAAGATCGGCTTCAATGCGCGATCCGGCGGGCGTTATCAATGTGTACTTGCCGTCGTGCGTGGTGCCCGCGGCAAACAATCCGCAGCGTTCAAGCGCGGCGAATTCGCGAGAGTCGATCAATGGAATGCCGGCTCGCGAAAGTGCCACGAGTGTCTCAACGGTGGGCTTCTCGGTAATGACGCTGTCGTCCAAGAGACGCTGTAATGCGGCATGCGGATAGACGCGTCGCGACAAAATGCCTGAACGGTAGAGCTCCAAGAACCCATCGACAAACATTTCCGTATTGGCAAAGAGTCCCCGGTCGAGTGTTCCAAAGCCACCAATGTCGCTGATGAGGTTTGCAAACCGATCGGCAACCCCCGTCATGCCTAATACATGTCGAAAGACGTCGTTGCGCTGTTGACGTAGTTGGAGCGCATAAACGATCGCTTCGCCGAGCTCTCCAATTCCTAACTGGAGCGTTCCACCGTCGCGAACCAAAGATGCCGCATTGAGGCCGAGTGCGTGTTCAACGTCGCCGATCGGGGCATTGGGAATGCAGAATGGATCATGCTCATACCGCTCGTGGTCCAACAGCATATTGAATCGCGGTCTATCGAGGGCGGCGCCGCCCAACATGAACGGCATGCGTCGATTGATGCTGCCGACCGTCACAACCGCAGCTCCCTTGGCCGCTTGTGACTCGAAGTAGTCGAGTAAATCGAGCGTGAGATCTGGATTTCCCGACAGACTCAATTGTTCTCGCTGGCCCAAACCACGGGCAGACACGCTCTGGGCGAGCATGTTGACGCCCATCGCAATAGCGTCGCGAACCACGTGAGAGTAGTTAGAGCTCAAGTATTCTTGCTGAGTCGATTCAACGTTCAGCCAGACGCCGGCCTGTACGAAGAACTCCCGAATGCGAATGTTGGGAGGAAGTCGTTTCTCGCGAGCGGCCTTGAGGTATTCCAAATCCGGGTAATCGCCCCAGATGCGCTCAGCCATCGGGCCGACCAGGCGCTTATCCAAATCAGTCTTGCCGGCAGGGCGATTTAAGGACAGCGCAGTCAGGATTGTCAGATCAGCAGATGGGTCCCGTGCGACGCGGCGGTACAGCTCGTTCACAAATGCGATGGGTTTGCCCATGCCCAGGGGGATCGCGAGCACAATTCGTTGGCCGACGCGCCGCATGGCCGCCTCGACACATTCGCCCACATCGTCAAAACGTTCGCCCATCATGTCGGTCATCGAGTTCCCCCTGTTGCAAGCCGGCGGGCGATGAAGGCACCAACGGCTAGCTGAATCTGATGGTAGACGAGCAGTGGCATCACGATAAGTCCTAGCGATGACGAGCCCGCAAATACCGCGTGTGCGGTAGGAAGGCCATTCGCGAGGCTTTTTTGGGAGCCACAGAAATAAGCCGCGATTGCCGATGCGCGGTCAAGACGGGCCACCCGGATGGCAGCCAACACGGCGCCGCTGATCACCGTCAGCATCACCGCAGCCAGGCCGACGGATATGAGCGCCGGAAATAGCGCATCGTGGTTCCAGACCCCGGCCTGTGCGGAGTCGCAAAACGCGCCGTAGACGATAAGAACAATGGACCCGCGGTCGACCCACTGGGCAGCCTGACGGTGGCGGTCCAGTATCGACGAGAGGAGTGGGCGGAGCAGTTGGCCGAATACGAGCGGCAGCAGGATTTTGAACGCGACGGATTCAATGACGGCGCCCAAGGAGAGCCTCATGCCCACCGAATGCGCCAAGAGCGAGGCATAAATGGGGGTGAGAAAAACCCCTAGGAGTCCTGACAGGGTGGCGTTGAAGAGAGAGCCGGCGACATCGCCTCCCGCCAACGCTGTCAGCGCCACGGCGGAGGAGATGGTGGACGAGACGGTGGAGAGGTAGAAGAAGCCCATTGCGACGGGCTTGGGTACGCCGGCATCACCCAATTGCAGCAACGCGCAGCCGAGCAGTGGGAAAACGATGTAGGTCGTAACCTGCGCAACGATGTGCAGGCGGACGTTCCGGACCCCACGATGCAGGGATTCCACTGGCAACATGGCGCCATGTAGGAAAAAAACGAGGGTGACGGCGACGCTGGTCAGTACGTCGACGTGCAAGGGGCCGCCGTGAGCGCCAGGGCCCGGCGCCCAGAATGCGAACCCAACGGCGGCTAAAATAGCGACTGAAAATCCGTCGATTCGACGCGAAAAAGCCGACATCAGCGGCTATTTCCGGTTAAATCGTCATAAAGCAAGCGAAAGGCTGCCGCGGCATGGGGAAGATTTCCGATCCAGTCTTTATCAGCATCGTCGTCGCCGCCGTCGGTAATGTATTTCACCGCCATGAACTCAATGCCTTCCATGCGGCATACCTTCGCTAGGGCATAAGCCTCCATGTCGATGACGTCGCAGTCGTGTACTGGCTGCCCATTCACAAAACTGTCCCCGCTGCCACACCGACCTTCCGGTAGGTGTGGCACCCGTCGAGGGGCTGACAGTACGGGTTGCATGGGATCCAGCGGCGTTGTCCCGTGCGCAAAGCCCAGCCCGCTGGCATCCATATCCCGCTGAATGAAAAAGGCGCACTCAACCAGTGAGTGGGTCGCAAACCGGGGGCTGCCGGCCGTTCCGAATGACAGGACCAGTTGCGGGCGTTGGCTCAACAGTCGCCGAGTCAGGGCGTAGGTGGCGTTGATCTTGCCGACCCCGGTATACAGCGTGGAAGCGGCGAGATCATCGAACTGCCCACCGGCCTCTGCCTGTAAAGCGAACACCACTAGGACATCAGACGGCAACATGGGGCCCTTGGATCGGTCGGAATATTATGTGAAGCAAAGTGTAACAACCTGCTGATTCCAAGACTTGGCGTCCGTATTTACCCTATCGCGCCACTCCCGGCGGTCACGGTAATTTTCGCCGATGCACCCGTCGCTCCAGAACGCCATTTTCGACGCCAACCTTGTGAGCCGATATGACGGCCCGGGGCCACGCTATACCTCCTACCCGACCTCAGTCCAATTCCATGAGGGCTTTGGCGTTGTCGAATACGACATTGCCGCGCGGGCGAGTAACGAACTCGATCCTAAACCTCTGTCGCTCTATATCCATGTGCCCTTCTGCGAGAGCCCCTGTTTTTACTGTGGCTGCAACAAGGTCATCACCCGTGACCATGGGCGGTCCCGCTTTTATCTCGGCCATCTCTATCTCGAGATTGAGCGCCAAGGGGCCCTCTATGCCAAGTCGAGAACGGTCGAACAACTCCATTTTGGCGGGGGAACGCCCACATTTTTGAGTGACGATGAGCTGGCTGACCTCTTTGAGGTCATGGGCCGCCATTTCTCTCTAAGGACTGATCCGGATCGCGAGTACTCCATTGAGCTGGACCCG
Source organism: Gammaproteobacteria bacterium (assembly GCA_947455595.1). Lineage (GTDB taxonomy): Bacteria > Pseudomonadota > Gammaproteobacteria > Steroidobacterales > Steroidobacteraceae > CAIKZZ01. The sequence continues at coordinate 158,267 of CANGOP010000003.1, read as the reverse complement.
AGGACGGTCAATGCTGAGCGACTCGATCGTCTCAAAGCCCTTGGATTTAACCGCTTTAGTCTGGGCGTGCAGGACTTTGATGCCAGCGTGCAGGAAGCGGTGAATCGCCAGCAGTCTGAAGCCGATACGATTGCCCTGATCGAGCACGCGCGTGCGATAGGCATCGAGAGCATCAGCGTCGATCTCATCTACGGATTGCCGCGGCAGAATCGCCAGAGCTTTGCAAAAACGCTGGGGAAAATCGTCGAGGCGCGACCGGATCGTATTGCCGCGTATAGCTATGCCCACTTACCCCATCTCTTCAAGGCGCAACGTCAGATCAAAATTGTCGACCTCGTGACACCGAACGAAAAGCTGGCGCTACTGGGTTTGACGGTTGAAACGCTCACCGCAGCCGGCTATGTCTACATCGGCATGGATCACTTCGCCTTGCCAACGGATGAATTGGTCCGCGCCCAACAAGACGGTACCCTGCAGCGAAATTTTCAGGGTTATTCGACGCGTGCAGAGTGCGATCTCATCGCCCTTGGCGTCAGCTCCATCTCGAAAGTCGGCGATACCTACGCGCAGAACGCGAAAACTCTACCTGAGTATTATCGGCTCATTGAAGGCGGCAGTCTCGCGGTGCAACGAGGTATCGCGTTAGAGCCTGATGACCGCCTACGCCGAGATGTCATCCATTCCCTGATGTGCGCAACGAAGTTGGATTTCTCAACCGTCGAAAGTGCTCATCGAATTCGGTTCGAATCCTACTTCGCGCACGAATTGCAGGCTCTTGCCCCACTAGAGCGCGATGGACTCGTGACTCGTGGAAACCGAACGATTGAAATCACTGAACGCGGACGACTGTTGATGCGAAATGTCGCCATGTTATTCGATTCGCATCTGCGTAAGTCCAGCATGGCCCAAGCTCAGTCGCGCTACTCCCGGGTCGTGTAGTCGGATTTTTTTGCGAGGAGCGCCATGCCCTCGGGTGCTTTGACGATCAGGTGATGATCCCGATCAAGATGACCTGCCAAGTCGTAATCTTCGTCGACGCCGCGACGTGCCAGAGCGCTTCGCAGGCCGCCTAAATCATCGCAGTCGAACGTTAGCCATATCGACGATGAGCCGACGGAGCTATAGACGCTCAGCGTGATCGCGTCACTCGTGAACGTCAAACCATCGCCAAAAACGCCCTGCGAGGGCAGCGCGACAAATCCAAGCGCTTCGAGGACACTCATGTCGCGAAGGTGAGAGACGAGCGAGATGTCTTCAAACCAACCCAATAAAGAGTGCTGTTGGCGGACCGGTGAATGGGTCCGTGCCTCCACGAGTCTTAGATGGGGCCCGTTCTGGATGTGGCCATCCAATCGATTGAACGTGTGTTCGCCAATGACCGCATCGTCGACGATGAGGCCGGCGCGTTCGAATTGATCAATCCGCGAAGAAAAACCAGGGCACACAAAGACGAGCGTCGGTTGGGTCGTTCGTCTATCGCAGAGCGCGATCGATAGGCGGCCATCGCTCACGACGACCTGACTGGAGACATCGGCGCCGGTGTCTGTCGCGACCTTGAAGCCCAGTTGTCGATAGAACTCGAGCGACTCGAGGGGCCGCTCTGTCGGTATCGCGAATTCCAAAAAACGGCCAATGAGCACGTGTCATTACCGCGGGGCGTGGGAGGGCGGCATGCGAATGTGCGCGGGTGTCATGAGCCAGACAACAGCAGCAACGACGGCCCCTCCGGCGATAAACGTCGTCACGGGAATTGGGTTGGTCGTGCTGGCATTGGCCATCGCCTGGACGGCTAGGGCGCCGATAATCTGTTGGCCGAACCCTAAGAGTCCAGACGCCGCGCCTGCATTACTGTGGGATCGTGCGACGCCGGCGGCTGTCAGGTTGGGGAGCGTTAAGCCCTGCGCGAAGCCGATCACACACCACGGCAAAAATAGGAAGGCGGGATGCCAGAAGCCGCACAGCGCGAGCCCTACACCTGCGAGGGCGCCAACCGTTTGTAGGGTGATGCCTTGCGTAATGATGCGATCAAGGCCGATACGGAACGAATGGCGGGTCGTGTACCAGTTGCCGCAAAAGTAGCTAAATGAAATCAGCACGTACCAGGAGCCGTATTCGGTACTGCTTCTGCCGAGATTTCGAAAAATGTAGGGAACGAGTGAAACGAAAACAAAGAATACGGAGTACAAAATACCCGTCTGCAGCGCATAGCCAAGAAAGGCCCTGTCGCGCGCCAGTCGGAAAGAAGCCGAAAAAACCCCCTTAGCTTGGGCAGGCAGCTTCGCGACTCGGGTTTCGGGCAGCCAGTGCCATGCGGCGGTACCCACGACGATTGCGATGACGACTTGAATGCCGAAAACGATGCGCCAACCCACGGCGTCACCGAGAATGCCACCTACCGCTGGCGAGAGTGCATTGGCAAGCGACATCACCATCGTGATGGTGGCTAGCCGCAAGGCCATATGTTCCCGTGCATAAAGATCACCCAGCACGGCGCGCGCAACGGTGACCCCGGCGGACGTGCCGAGCGCGGAGATGACTCGCCCGACGGTCAGCATCTCGATTGACGTCGCGAACAGCGCAATCAGTACGCCGACGAGGTAGATGCCGAGCCCGGTCAGAATGAGAGGTCTGCGTCCATAGTGGTCAGACAGAGGGCCATAGGCATAGAGCCCGATTGCATAGGCGACCAAGGCGGCCGTCACGGTCGCGCTTGCAGCGGCGACACTGACATGAAAGTCGGCGCGGGCCAGCGGCAATACGGGCATATAGATGCCCAACGAAATAGGGCCTGAGGCGGTCACTGCAGCCAGCAGTACCGTCAGGCCCCTTTCTGACAGTCGTTGACTGTTCAAGACATCAGGCTACCAATGCAGAGGTACTTGAGTTCTGTGTAATCCAGGATGCCGTGGCGCGAGCCCTCGCGGCCGATACCGGATTCCTTCCAGCCGCCGAACGGCGCTTCTTCGGTCGAGATAATGCCGGTGTTCAACCCGACGATGCCGTACTCGAGCGCCTCGGAGACTCGCCATGAGCGAGCAAGGTCACGGGTATAGAAATACGAGGCCAACCCAAATTCGGTGTCATTGGCCATGCGGATCGCATCCGCCTCGGTTTCAAACTTGAAGACGGGCGCAACGGGTCCGAAGGTCTCTTCGCGAGCGACTTTCATGTCCGCGGTGACATCCGTGAGGATGGTCGGTTCGAAGAACGTGCCACCCAACGCATGGCGCTTCCCGCCGAGCGCAAGACGAGCGCCTTTGGCAACCGCATCCGCAATATGCTCCTCCACTTTTGCGACGGCCTTTCCGTCGATCAGAGGTCCTTGTTCCGTGGGTCCCTCAAGCCCCGCACCCACACGCAATTTCTGGGTTGCAGCCACCAGTTTCTCAACGAAGGCATCGTAAACGCCAGCCTGCACCAGCAAGCGATTGGCGCAGACGCAGGTCTGGCCGGTATTGCGATACTTCGACGCCATGGCTCCGGCAACGGCTGCATCCAGATCCGCATCGTCGAACACGATAAACGGCGCATTTCCACCCAATTCCAGCGAGACTTTCTTAACGGTATCGGCACACTGCCGCATCAAGAGCTTTCCGACCGCCGTTGAACCCGTAAAGGTGATTTTCGCAACCGTCGGATTTGACGTCAGTTCACCGCCGATGGCCTGAGGGCGTCCGGTCAGAACGTTAAAGACACCCTTGGGTACGCCCGCCCGCTCCGCCAACTCTGCCTGCGCGAAGGCCGACAGCGGGGTCGATTCGGCAGGCTTAATCACGATGGTGCAGCCGGCGGCCAGTGCAGCGCCGGCCTTGCGGGTGATCATAGCGGCGGGAAAGTTCCAAGGCGTGATCGCGCCGACGACACCCACCGGTTGACGCATCGCGAGCAAGCGCCGATCGGCGGCTGGCGACGGGATGATTTCTCCGTAAACACGCCGGCCTTCCTCTGCAAACCATTCGTAAAACGATGCCGCGTAGCCGATTTCACCTCGGGCTTCTGCCAGTGGCTTGCCCTGTTCCGCGGTCATCAGACGGCCCAGATCCTCTGCGTTAGCGACCATCAGGTCGGCGAGGCGGCGCAGAATCTTCCCGCGTTCCTTTGCCGACTTCGCTGCCCAGGCTGGGAGAGCCCGTTTGGCGGCCTCGATGGCGCGCCGAGTTTCGGCTTCGCCACATTCCGGCACATCCGCCAGAACAGCACCGGATGCTGGATTGGTCACGGCAAAAGTCTGTCCGCTATCAGCGGTGACCCATTCCCCATCGATGTAGCAGAGGTTGCGTAGCAAAGTAGGGTCGTTCAGCGTCAAGGTCGTCATAATGTTGCGTCCGAAAAGTAGGTGAAGAGTCGATCAGCCAAGGTGCCGTCGAAGAAATTCGATGGTGCGCTCGAATGAGAGGGCTGCGCTCGCCGGCTCAAAGGACGCGCGGTCTGTATTGTTGAAGGCATGACCTGCCGGATACAGATGAAATTCAGCATCCGGGATCGCTGCCTGTATTTGGGCAACGTCCGTCAGCGGTATGGCGGTATCTTGCTCACCGAAGTGAAACAGCAATGGACAGGCCGGTGCTTCCCCGAGAGACGCCGTAATCCCACCGCCGTAGTAGGAAATGGCTGCCCGCAGACTCAGCCGGCAGGCCGCCAGATAGGCGATACGGCCTCCCCAGCAGAAACCAACCACGGCGACCTGATCTGGCCGTTCCGCTGCCTCAAGGCAGGCCTGCAAATCAGCAATCGTTAATGCGGTCTCGATGGTTTTTGCGTAGGACAGCCCGAGTGGTATGTCGGAATAGGGCACCAATAGATTTGGCGCCACGCGATCAAACAGTTGCGGCGCCAGCGCTTCATAACCGGCCATGGCGTAAGCGTCGGCGACTGCTTTAATGTGGGCGGTGACGCCGAAAATCTCTTGCACAATCAGCACACTGCCTCGGCTGGGCTGAGAGGGTCGTGCGCGATAGACGGTCAGCTGACGGCCGTCCATCGCCGTGACTTGCAGGTGATCAGAGTGAAGAGCGTGCATGGGCGTCCAATCCGGTAAGGTCGCCTATTGTGAGGGCCTCCGCGTCATGGCGCCACAACCGGACAGAACACATCAACACGGGGTGACCCAGCGCGGTGGTGCGCATGCCCCGTGGCATAATCAACCGATACCGCTCCCGAGGATTCCCCATGTCGTCTGTCACCTCTGTGCGTCACGGTGCGATCGCTGTCATCCAGTTTGGAGAGCCCCCCGTCAATAGCCTCGGTCAGCAGACGCGCGTGGCACTGGCGGCAGCCATTAATGCCGCCATCGATGACCCCGCCGTCTCTGGAATCGTCATCACGGGCCATAACGGTTTGTTTTCCGCTGGCGCGGATATCAGGGAGTTTGGTACACCGACGATGCTGGCCGCGCCAAATCTCGCTGACCTCATCGTCTTGGTTGAATCCAGTCCTAAACCGATCGTCGCCGCGATTGCCGGCACCTGTCTCGGGGGTGGTCTCGAACTGTCTTTGGGATGCCATTACCGCGTGGCCTCGACGAACGCCAAATTGGGTCTGCCGGAAGTGAAGATTGGCCTTTTGCCAGGTGCCGGTGGGACTCAGCGACTCCCGCGATTGATCGGTGTTGAGGCTGCGCTGAACGTCATTTTGGGCGGCGAACCGGTACCGGCCAAGCTATTCGCTCAGACACCGCTACTGGCGGCTCTGGTGGATGGCGACCCCGTGCCCGCCGCCGTGGCTCTGGCGACCGACCGCAGCGCCGAACACGCGGCCGGAAAACCGCTGCCTAAAGCCCGCGAATTCTCAGCGGCCGGTCCGCACGTTGAGCCCTTGCTCATTTTCGCCCGCAATACGGTACGGGCAACGTATGCCGCATATCCGGCGCCTCTCAAATGCATTGATGCCATCGAAGCTGCTGCCACCAAGCCGTTCGATGAAGGCCTTGCCTACGAACGTTCGCTCTTTGTTGAATTAATGTTCACGCCAGTGTCCAAAGCACTGCGACACGCATTTTTCGCGGAACGAGCCGCCTCTAAGATAGCCGACGTGCCGGAATCGACACCCGTGAGGGATATCCGCGCGGCGGCCGTCATCGGAGCGGGCACCATGGGATCCGGTATCGCGCTGACATTCTTGTCAGCGGGAATACCGGTTGTTCTTTTGGAGACGGGTGCCGATGCGCTGCAACGTGGTGTTGCACGGATCCGTGACGTGATTGAAGGGCAAGTCAAGAAAGGCCGTCTGACCGTTGAGGCGGCCACTATTCGAGGCGCGCTGTTAAAGCCGACGCTCGACTATGCGGATTTGGCAGAAGCCGACATCATCATCGAGGCGGTGTTCGAAGAGATGTCCGTCAAGCGACAAGTGTTCGCCCAATTGGACAAAGTCGCTAAACGTGGAGCGATTCTGGCCACGAATACTTCGACACTGGATGTGGACGCCATTGCAGCCACGACCTCGCGTCCTGCTGATGTGATTGGCACGCACTTCTTTAGTCCGGCCAACATCATGAAACTCCTTGAAGTGGTGCGCGGGCGAGAAACCGCAAAAGACGTTTTGGCGACGGTCATGAAGCTAGCCAAGACGCTGCGCAAGACCGCCGTCGTGTCGGGTGTGTGTGATGGCTTCATCGGCAACCGCATGATTGAGCAATACATTCGACAAGCCCTCTTCATGTTGGATGAAGGAGCGAGCCCAGCAGAGGTCGATGCGGCTGTTGAAGCTTTCGGCTTCGCCATGGGGCCATTTCGCATGAGTGACCTCGCCGGTAATGATATCGGCTGGCACATTCGCAAGCGGCGAGCGATTGAGCGTCCCGATGTTATGTACTCTGCGGTCGCTGATCGGCTGTGCGAATTAGGCCGTTTCGGTCAGAAAACGGGCGGTGGTTGGTATGACTACAAAAAAGGTGATCGCAACGCCTATCCGTCCGGCGTTGTCGCTGAGTTGATCGAGAAGCACCGGTCCTCCTTGGGAGTGACGGCACGCAAGATCGAGCCCAAGGAAATCGTTGATCGACTCGTATTTGCTTTGGTGAACGAAGCGGCCGCGATCCTCGAAGAAGGGATTGCTCAACGCGCATCGGATATCGATATTGTCTACCTCACCGGGTATGGGTTTCCTGTCTATCGCGGGGGGCCGATGTGCTACGCGGACGAAGTTGGCCTCTACACTGTGGTGCAGCGGATGCGCGAATTGTCCCGTATTCATCAGAGTGATCCCGCTTTTTGGACACCGTCACCTTTATTGGCCCGTCTGGCCGCCACAGGCGGTTCGTTTAACGCTGCCGGAGCTCGCTCATGAACCGTGAAGTGGTCATCGTTTCGACAGCCCGTACGCCCCTCGCCAAGTCATTCCGAGGCTCGTTCAATCTCACGCACGGCGCGACATTGGGTGGACACGTCGTCAAAGCGGCTATTGAAAGAGCCCAGATTGGCGTCCATGAAATTGAGGACGTGATCATGGGCTGTGCTCTACCGGAAGGCGCTACCGGCGGGAACATTGCTCGGCAAATAGCGTTACGAGCAGGGTGTCCCGATGCGGTATCGGGCCTGACAGTGAACCGGTTCTGTTCGTCCGGACTTCAGTCGATAGCGCTGGCAGCTCAGCGGATCATTGCAGGAGAGGGCGAAATCTATGTCGCGGGCGGCGTCGAATCCATTTCCGTTGTTCAGTCGACTGCCAACCGGCATTTCAATGAAGAGTCTTGGCTTAAAGAGCACACCCCAGGTGTCTATTGGAGCATGCTCGAAACCGCCGAAGAGGTCGCTCGTCGCTATGGGATTGACCGCGCCGCCATGGATGAATACGGGGCGCGTAGTCAGCAGCGGGCCTGTGCGGGTCAGGCAGCCGGCTATTTCCAAGATGAGATTGCGCCGATTACGGTCACCATGGCGAGCGTGGACAAAACAAGCGGACGTCTGACGACGCGGAAGGTTACGGTCGACAAAGACGAAGGTTTGCGCGAGGGCACGACGGCACAGGCGTTGGCGGCCATTCGGCCGGCCCTTCCTGGCGGCGTCATCGCTGCCGGCAATGCCAGTCAGTTTTCGGATGGTGCTGGCGCGGTGGTCGTTATGTCGGCGAATGAGGCGGAGCGTCGGGGACTTGAGCCGCTCGGTTTTTTCCGCGGATTTGCGGTCGCCGGGTGTGATCCGAAGGAAATGGGTATCGGTCCGGTCTACGCCGTCCCTAAGTTACTCGGACGCGTCGGATTATCGGTGGCTGATATTGATCTGTGGGAGCTGAATGAGGCGTTTGCCGTTCAGGTGATGTATTGCCGAGACAAGTTGGGCATTCCGGAGGATCGGCTCAATGTGGATGGGGGTGCGATTGCCGTTGGGCATCCCTACGGCATGAGTGGTCAACGACTTGTGGGGCATGCATTACTGGCTGGCAGACGTCTGAAGTCCAAATACGTCGTGGCAACCATGTGTATTGGCGGCGGCATGGGTGCGGCAGGCCTGTTCGAAGTCTGTTAATGAGGCCGTCCCTACGACGGTATCCTTTGCTTGGACATGCAGCGGCGATACTCCATCTTGGGTCGCCGTTAGTCATCGCCAATCTGGCGTTGGCCGGCATGCCATTGGCGGATACCCTGATGGCGGGACATCTCGGCGCACAGGGGCTTGCCGCTGTCGCTGTTGGGTCGAGTTTCTACGGGCTTTGCATGTATTGCGGCCTGGGTATGATGACGTCTCTATCGCCATTGGCTGCGCACGCCTACGGATCTGGGCATTACGTCCGGGTCGGGCAGTACGCACGCCAAGGCTTCTGGATCATGCTGTTGACGTCCGCTGTGTTGCTGTCGACGCTTTGGACGGTCGGTCCGTTTTTGCATTGGATTGGTACAGATCCATCCGTGATTCCGGTGGCGAGCCAGTATGTCCACGCAATCTCGTTCGGATTACCGGCTCTGCTGAGTGCACACGGGTTGCGCTGTACGAGTGAAGGCGTCGGCCGAACGCGTCCTGTGATGGTCATTGCGATCATGGCGTTGGCCATTAACGTGTTCCTCAACTGGGTGCTGATGTACGGGCATTTCGGCGCACCGGCGTTGGGAGCGGTGGGCACGGGTTTGGCCACCGCGTCCGCCCAGTGGTGTATGGCCATCCTCTTTGTGATCTGGCTGCGCTGGCATCCTAGTTATGCGCCGTACGACATCATTGCTCCCCCGTCCCGGCCTGACTTTGTGCGACTTCGTGAAATACTGGCGTTGGGCCTGCCGATCGGCGGCGCCATGCTGGCGGAAACGGCCTTGTTTTCGTCGGCGGGATTGATGATCGGTACCTTGGGCGCCAGTACCGTGGCGGCTCACCAAATTGCACTCAATTACGCGTCGTTTACTTTCATGGTGCCGGTCTCGCTCCATTCCGCCACGACCATTCATGTCGGACACGCTCTTGGGGGTCAAGATCGCGCAGGCGCTCGCCAGGCCGGCTTTGTTGGCATTGCCTTATGCGGTGCCCTCATGGCCATATCGGCGTTGATCCTGTTTGCATGCCACGACGCCATCGCGGGTTTGTACACGTCGGATCCGGAAGTGCGGGCGGTGGCGGGTGGACTTTTGTTACTGGCCGGCGTCTTCCAGTTGTCAGATGGGTTACAGGTTGGTGCGATGGGTGCCTTGCGCGGATTCAAAGATACTCGGCTGCCGCTGGCGATTACGCTGGCGGCCTATTGGGGAATTGGCTTTCCACTGGCGTACGAGGCGGGGATCATCAAAGGTCATGGGCCTGTCGGTGTTTGGTGGGGTCTGATTGCGGGCCTTGCGGTGGCTGCGGTCCTGCTGATTGGGCGGTTCCGGTTCGTGTCCCGCCCCGCCTGACCGTTGAACCTCAAACGACCCACTGCAGTACACTAGGCGACCTTGCTGGAGATCTGCGTGACCGACGCTCGCCTCGATCGCCGTTATGACCGCCAACTGTCTGCGCTGGTGAATGCCCGTGAACCGGGTCTTCTCCTGGGTGGACTCAAGGGTGTGGAAAAGGAAGCCCTGCGCGTATCGATGGATGACGGACGAGTTGCGAGGACCCGACATCCGCGGTCGTTGGGATCGTCGCTGACCCATGAGCATGTCACGACTGACTATTCCGAGGCGCTCATCGAGCTCGTGACGCCCACCTTCACCGAAAGTTGGGAATTGCTTCAGTATCTGACCGATTTGCATCAGTTTGTATACGGTCATTTGGGCGACGAGGTGCTCTGGTCAACGAGCATGCCCTGTCGTCTGCAAGGCGATGCAAGCATCCCGATCGCCGAGTTCGGCCACTCAAACGTCGCGCAGATGAAGCATGTGTATCGGCGTGGGCTTGGCATGCGGTATGGCCGCATCATGCAGGCCATCTCGGGCGTGCATTTCAACTATTCGTTTCCAGCAAAATTTTGGGAAGTGTGGGCGGACGTCTCGGCTCATTCTGCTGGACCTAATCAAGCGTTCATTTCGGACAATTATTTTGCGGTCCTCAGGAACTATCGCCGTCATGGTTGGATTGTTCCTTATCTCTTCGGCGCTTCACCTGCCGTCTGTCGTTCGTTTGTGGCCGGACGTGACGACCACGGGCTTGTCGAGTTTGGAGAGGGGACCTTGTACTCGCCTTTTGCCACATCTTTGCGCATGAGCGATTTGGGGTATCGGAACAAGAATCAGGCTGGCGTCTCGATCTCTGTCAATTCAATTGATGACTACATCAGTGACATGTCGCGCGCGATTTCGACGCCGAATGCCGCCTATCAGGCGCTCGGTGTAGAGGTCGACGGTGAGTGGCGCCAACTCAATGCGAATAATCTGCAAATTGAGAATGAGTATTACGCCTTTATTAGGCCCAAGCGGGTTGCCCGCTCGGGCGAGCGACCCACCAAGGCCTTGCGTCGCGCCGGCGTCCAATATGTCGAAATGCGCTCCTTGGACGTGAGTGTTTTGGATCCGGTTGGTGTGAATCAGAACAAGCTCCGCTTCCTTGAAGCCTTTGCAGCGTTCTGTGTCATCGCGCCGAGTCCAACATTGACAGCGACGGAACTCTCGGCGTTGGACGGAAACCACGCTACCGTCGCGCGCCGAGGGCGCGAGCCAGGTCTCGAGCTGCTCCTCGATGGTCGCAAGCGACCCCTCGCCGTTTGGGGTAGTGAAATTCTGGATGCTATGGAAGGCGTCTGCGAGCTACTCGATGGCGCGGATCCTGCGCGCCCCTATTTGGCTGCATTGCAGACTGCCCGTGGAAAGATTCAAAACGCCGACACTACCCCGTCGGCCCGAATTCTTCGGGAGATGCGGGAGCGTGGCGAATCTTTCTATGACTTTGCTTACCGAACCAGCGTAGGTTATCGAGATTATTTTCGAGATCTCGCTCCGTTGGCCCCCAGCCGACACTCGGCGTTTGCAGTCGAGGCCGAGGAGTCATGGGCAGCGCATGAACGATTGGAGGCGAGCGACAGCGGGTCTTTCCGAGACTATCTGGCCACCTATTTCGCAGATTGACGCGGCGTCGCCCACGTTCAGTCAATCGGGTTTCGCGTTTCGTGCGCCAACCCACAGTTTATTTTCCCGCCTGAGGCTTAACTACACTCATCGCACGGCGCAAACGGGTCGGACGAGGGCGCACCTCAGTGAATCCGGAAGAAACACAAAAACTGATCATTGACGAGTCGTCGATTGCTCGTCAGCTCAAAAAGGGCTTCGAGCGACTGCGCTTCGATGAACCGGGCGTAGAAGCTCAGTTTCGTCGTGAGTTTGTGCGGGACCGATTAAAGCGAACCCGTGATAATTTGTTTCTAGCGCTCAGCGTCCTGCTGGCCTTTGCGTTGGCCGACGTGCTGGTGGTCGGTGAGGTTGCTCGTACCGGATTGTATATGCTGCAATTTGGTGGGCTTCTGCCGGTCATCGGCATCCTGATCGCGCTGACCTACCACCGACGTCCGCATCAAATGTACCCACGTTGGGCGCCTTGGCTATCAGGTTTGCTCGGTTTCGGTATCGTTCTCGTGGATGCCCGCGCATCCATGGACGGAATCGGTGCCCTCTTTTCGGGGGTGTTGGTCTACATCATGTTTTCGAGTTTTCTACTCGGGCTACTCTTTTACGAGGCGCTCAGTGTAGGCGCGGTGCTATGGGCGCTGTATCTGATCACCGCTTTAGCCTCGGGGCTTCCGGAATCTGCTGCGCTATATAATGCAACGGTCTTGCTGGTGACGCTGATCGTCGCCACGACGGTCAACTACTCCGTGGAAGAGGGCATTCGACACCACTTCCTTGAGCGTCATCAATTGCGTGAAATGTCGACGACGGTGGTCCGTGACGGACTGACCGGGCTTTACAATCGCAAGGCATTCGATGAGCATCTAAATCGCCACTGGGCGATGGCGCAACGCGAGGCGGTAACGCTCGCGATGATTCTGATCGACATCGACTTCTTCAAGCGTTACAACGATGAACACGGGCATCGCGGGGGCGATGAGTGTTTGCGAAAAGTTGCCCAGACCTTGGCGAGATCCGCGCGCCGTCCGCTTGACTTTGCTGCTCGCTACGGCGGAGAGGAATTCGCGATCATTCTTTACGATACGACACGCGAATACCTAGAAGAGCTCTCGCAGCGTATCCATGACGGCCTTTCCGCCTTGTCCATTCGACACGGTGCGTCGGAAGTCTCCGATCGCGTTACCGTCTCCATGGGTATTGCGTTCGTCGTCCCGCAGCTTGAGCGTTCGGCTGGCGGAATCGTTCAGGCCGCAGACGAGGCGCTCTATCAAGCCAAAATGGGGGGTCGCAATCAGACCTTCTTCGATAATGAGACGTCCTACGCGGCGATGAAGACAGGCTATTTCCGCAAGCCATTGAAAGCCGCCTAAGCCCGCACCAAAACGGTGCAAGCTTAAGATTGCGCGTTCGATTTCGGAGCGTCATTTCGACGCCAACCCCCCGAAAAACATAAATATTTTGCGACGCCAAACGGGGGGTTTATCATTGAACTCCTTTACGACTCGATGGGCTCGCGGGCCTGACTGGATAGCCGATGCCTTCCCACACACCGCCCAAGGGCCGGATCCAAAAGATCCTGATCGCCAATCGCGGCGAAATTGCCATTCGGGTCATGCGCGCCGCCAACGAACTCGGCATCCGCACGGTTGCGATTTACTCTCGGGAAGACCGATTTTCGTTACACCGCACCAAGGCTGACGAAAGCTATCTGGTGGGGGACGGGAAGGGCCCCATTGAGGCGTACCTCGATATCCCGGACATCGTCCGCATCGCGCGAGAGGCGCAGGTGGATGCCGTCCATCCCGGGTATGGCTTTCTGTCTGAAAACCCCGATTTCGCAGACGCCTGCGCGGACGCCGGGATCCTCTTCATTGGCCCATTGCCGGACACCATGCGCATGCTGGGCAACAAAGTTGCGGCCCGGAATCTCGCCATCCAGGCTGGCGTGCCGGTTATGCCCGCGACGGGGCCCCTGCCGGCTGACCCGGCTGACGTAGAGCAGCTCGCCCTAGCCGTTGGCTACCCGTTGATGCTCAAGGCCAGTTGGGGCGGTGGCGGCCGCGGGATGCGGGTCATTGAAGATGCCTCTGCGCTACACGACTCCGTCGCGGCTGCGCGACGCGAAGCAAAAGCCGCGTTTGGTAACGACGAGGTCTATCTCGAAAAATTAGTTCGCCGTGCTCGTCACGTTGAAGTGCAAATTCTGGGCGACACCCATGGCAACCTCGTCCACTTATGGGAGCGTGACTGCACGGTTCAGCGTCGCAACCAAAAAGTCGTTGAGCGGGCGCCGACGGTCTTTTTAGACGAAGCCGCTCGACGTGCGCTGTGCGAGCTTGGGCTTCGAATCGGCCGCGCTGTGCAGTATCGAAACGCTGGAACGGTTGAATTTCTCCAAGACGCTGATACCGGGCAGTTTTACTTCATTGAAGTTAATCCCCGAATTCAGGTCGAACATACGGTGACGGAAGTGGTCACCGGGATTGACATCGTGAAGGCCCAAATTCGGATTGCTGAGGGCGCCGAGATCGGAACGGAGGAGTCAGGTGTTCCGCCGCAGAGCGACATCCGTGTCACCGGCCATGCGATGCAGTGCCGCATCACGACCGAGGATCCGGAGAATCATTTCATACCCGACTACGGCCGTATTACGGCCTATCGCAGTCCCGCCGGATTCGGCATTCGCCTAGATGCCGGCACCGCGTATTCCGGCGCCTTTATCGGCCGCTATTACGACTCACTGCTCGTGAAGGTCACGGCTTGGTCGCCCTCAGCGGCCGAAACGGTCCGGCGTATGCATCGCGCGTTGTGGGAGTTCCGTATTCGGGGTGTGACGACGAATCTCCGCTTTCTAGATCAGGTCATTAATCATCCGTCTTTTACCGATGGCACGTACACGACGAAGTTCATAGACCAGACTCCGGAGCTCTACACGACCCCACGACGTCGAGACCGTGCCACTCGCCTGCTGAACTTTGTGGGCGATGTGATCGTCAACGGAAATCCTGAGGTTAAGAACCGGCTCCGCCCTGCGCGGCTCGCTGCGCCGCGAGTCCCAACAATGGATCTACCCGCGCCAAAAAGCGGGACGAAGCAACTATTGGATGAGCGCGGACCGAAAGGGCTGGCCGACTGGATGCTGGCATCCGATCGGGTGCTCATCACGGACACGACCATGCGTGATGCGCACCAGAGCCTCTTGGCAACTCGAGTTCGCACCCACGATCTGGTTGCTATTGCGCCGTACTACGCGAGCTTATTGCCGGAACTCTTCTCTGTTGAGTGCTGGGGCGGCGCCACCTTTGACGTCGCCATGCGGTTCCTGAAGGAAGATCCTTGGGACCGCCTCGGACAATTGCGTCAGGCGATGCCTAACCTCCTGTTACAGATGCTGCTCAGATCCGCAAATGCGGTGGGCTATACGAATTACCCGGACAATGTGGTTCGGTATTTCGTGCAAAGGGCCGCGGCCGGCGGTGTTGACGTCTTTCGAATATTTGACTCCCTCAATTGGATCGACAACATGCGCGTTGCGATCGACGCGGTCGGAGAGACTGGAAAAGTCGTCGAAGCGGCTATCTGCTACACCGGTAATTTGTCTGATCCACGCGAAACGAAATATAACCTTCGTTACTACGTGGACCTCGCCAAGCAATTGGAAAAAGCGGGGGCGCACGTCTTGGGCATCAAAGATATGGCCGGACTCTGCAGGCCTGATGCGGCGCGAGCTCTGGTGACGGCCCTCAAAGACGAGATCTCAATTCCCATTCACTTTCACACTCACGATACCAGCGGCATCGCGGCTGCCAGCGTACTCGCGGCGATCGAGTCGGGTTGTGATGCAGTGGATGCAGCCATCGATTCGATGAGCGGGCTGACCTCCCAGCCTAATCTCGGATCCATTGCAGCCGCCTTGCGGCATACGTCGCGCGATCCTGGATTGAATCCGGAAAGCCTGCGTCTTGCATCGTCGTATTGGGAACAGGTCAGACATTGTTATGGCGCTTTCGAGAGCGACATTCGGTCCGGTGCCAGTGAAGTCTATCTCCACGGCATGCCGGGTGGACAATATACGAATCTCCGCGAGCAGGCCCGTTCCCTCGGCATTGACGATCCTCGTTGGCCTGAAGTGGCCGCTGCGTATGCCGAGGTGAATGAAATGTTTGGCGACATCGTCAAAGTGACGCCGAGCTCTAAAGTGGTGGGGGACATGGCCATCATGATGGTGACCTCGGGATTGACGCGCTCCCAAGTAGAAGACCCCGCCTTTGAGGTGGCTTTTCCCGAATCGGTCGTGCAATTCTTCCGAGGCGATATCGGACAGCCGGTTGGCGGCTTTCCGACCGATTTACAGAAGAAGGTGCTGAAAGATCAGGTTGCACTCACGATCAGGCCGGGCGAAATCCTGCCAGCCGCTGATTTGGAGGCTATCCGCACCGAGGCTCAGAAAAAGGTCGATCGAACGATCAGCGATGACGAACTCGCGTCGTACCTGATGTACCCAAAAGTTTTTGTCGACTATGCGAAAGAACGTTCGCACTTCAGCGATGTCTCCGTATTGCCGACACCCGCGTTCTTCTATGGGCTATCGCCTGGGGAAGAGCTCGACATCAGCATCGAGCGCGGCAAGACCCTCTTTGTGCGGTTCGTCGCCACGAGCGATGTGCATGAAGATGGCACGCGGACCGTGTTCTACGAGCTCAATGGGCAGCCACGATCTGTCCGGGTGGCGGATCGCAGTCAAGTTGCCAAAAAGGCGCCGACTCGAAAAGCCGACGGTGCCGATGTCAATCAAGTGGGCGCTCCAATGCCCGGTAACGTCGTGACGGTTAGCGTCAAGGTCGGACAGAAGGTGCATGCCGGAGATACGCTGCTGACGCTGGAGGCCATGAAGATGGAGGCTGCAGTGCGTGCCGAGCGAGAGGCGGAGATTGCAGAAGTCCTCGTCCGGCCGGGTCAGCACGTGGAGGCGAAGGATTTGCTCATTGTTCTAAAGTGACGGTGCATCCGATGCTAGGAGGGTGACCCTCGCGCCTTTGAGTGCACTTCTGTGGGGATAGCCATGAAGAGTTTATTGGCGTGCGTAATGTGCGTCGTGAGTTTCGCAAGCGTGACTGCTGGGGCGGTTGATCGCCCGGCATCCCCAGCTGCGTTCCAAGCTCTCGCGCATGATATTTTTTCGGAAATCGTTGGAATCGATACGACGCACGCGGTGGGTTCTGCCCGCATCGTATCGGCCTTGGCTGCGCGATTTCGTGCGGCTGGTTTTCAGGACTCAGATATCTGGATCGGCGGTCCCCGGCCTGACAAGATGAATATCGTGGTGCGTCTACGGGGCCGTGGTGTAGCGAAGCCTGTGCTCTTCAATGCCCATTTAGACGTCGTCGAGGCAGCCCGCGACACGTGGGACACTGATCCTTTCCAATTGACGGAAAAGGATGGTTGGTATTACGGGCGTGGCTCAATCGACGTTAAGAATGAAATCGCGATCATCACGACGAATCTCATTCGAATGAAGCGAGAGGCAAGCGTCCCAGAACGCGACATTATTGCTTTCTTCAATACCGACGAAGAGGCCGGCGGGGACGCTAATGGCGTTGAGTGGATGGTGGCTGAGCACCACAACCTGATCGACGCGGATGTCGTCATTAATGACGATGCCGGCAAGATGTTGTCGCTGAATGGCAAGCCACTCTGGAATACGATCCAGACCTCAGAAAAGGCATATGCGACGTATGAGTTGTCGGCGACCGGTGAAGGTGGCCACAGTTCCCTGCCGCGACGCGACAACGTCATCGCGCGCCTTGCTCGGGCGATTGAACACTTAGACGCGTTTCAATTCCCAGTTCGATTGGGCCAAACCAGTCGCCTCTATTTGCAAGCGATGCAGGATCGCGTCGGACACACTGAGGCCGGGGCGATCAAGCGGTTGCTCGCTCGCAGCGACGATGCCGCTGCGGCTGATGTCTTACGCGACAATCCGGTCTTGAACGCACAACTACATAGCACCTGTCCGGTCACGATGATGGCGGGGGGGCAGAGTGAAAGTGCCCTACCCATGCGCGCAACGGCGACGATTCAGTGTCGACTGCTTCCCGATGAGCGGGCCGACGACGTTTTAGCGACGTTTGCCCGCGTCATCAACGATCCCTCCATCAGCGTTAAGCCTGTTTGGGGTCCGTTGGCGAGCCCGGCGCAGCCGCTCGAAGCCAAGGTTACGACGCTCGTCGAGGAGATTACCCAGCAGTTCTGGCCAGGCGCTCCTGTGGTGCCCTTCATGTCGCAGGGCGCCTCTGACAACGTCTACTTTCGACGCGGTGGATTCGTGACCTTTGGCGTCTCAGGAACGATGTTCGATGAGGCCGATATGCGACAGCACGGACGCAATGAGCGCATTGGAGTCGCAGCGTTCTACGATTCGCTGGAATTCAACTACCGGTTGATGAACGCCCTGGCGAAGGCTAATTCCATCAATTAGCCGTGCACATAGGAGCCAGGCGCAGCGCCGAGTGCGGGATGTCGTTGGGCGGCGTCTCCCATCTCGGGTGGCGGTACGCGTTCGCCTGAGCGTGCGGCAAGCCAAGACTGCCAAACCGGCCACCAACTGCCGGTTTGGGGCTGCACGAATTCGAACCAGTCAGCGGCGTCAAGCGGAGTATCGGTCTGTGTTTCCGTCCGTACCCGATGTTTGCGCTTCGGATGGACGGGCCCGCTGACGATGCCGGCATTGTGGCCCCCGCTGGTCAGCAGGAAGGTGTAATCATTGGAGCGCACCTGCCGCCTGACTTTGTAGACGCTCTTCCACGGCGCCACATGGTCAGTTTCCGTACCTACGACAAACATGGGCACGGTGATGTTGGAGAGCGATACGACTTCTCCATGCACCGGAAATCGCCCGGTCGCGAGTTCGTTATCCAAGTACAGCCGGTACAAATATTCCGTATGCATGCGATACGGCATCCTTGTGCCGTCTGCATTCCACGCCATCAGATCAATCATCGGATCTCGAACGCCTTTGACGTAACTCTGAATCATCGGCTGCCAGATGAGATCCCTTGGTCGCAGCATCTGAAAGGCGCCGCCCATCTGTTTAGCGTCCAGCACGCCTTCTTCATGCATCTGCGCTTTCAGCATCGCCAATTGACTGGGATTGATGAACAACGACAGTTCGCCAGGTTCCGAGAAATCGGTCTGGGCAGCAAACAAGGTCACACTCGCCAGCAGCTTAGTTGACCGATGAGCGAGTGCGGCAGCGGCAATGGAGAGCAAGGTACCGCCGATACAGTAACCCGCCGCATGGATTTTGCGGTCTGGAACGATCGCGTTGATGGCCTGGATGGCCGCAATCGGACCTAGATCGAGATAGTCGTCCATCCCATAGTCACGATCTTCGGGGCCCGGGTTTTTCCAGGAGATCATGAATACCGTGTGACCTTGATCGACCAAATACTTAACGAGAGAGTTACGGGCGGACAGATCGAGAATGTAGTACTTCATGATCCATGCGGGCACGATGAGAATCGGCTCTGCATAGACGTCCGGTGTCGAGGGAGAGTACTGCAGCAACTCCATCAGATCATTTCGCAGTACGACCTTGCCCGGCGTCGCGGCGACCGCTTTGCCGACCTCAAAGTTCTCGACGCCAACCGGCCCGCGGCCGTCGGCCACCCGCGCTAAATCTTCTAGCAGGTGCTGTACACCACGCTTCAAATTCTCGCCGCCCTCGCGGCGCGTCAACTCGATCAATTCGGGGTTGGTAGCGAGGTAGTTGGTGGGCGACAATGTCTCGAGCCATTGCCTCACCGTGAATTCTACGAGCTCACCGCTCTTGGTGGGCAGCCCCTCGAGGTTGTCCGGCAAGGCCTGCAACCACGCTGAGGTGTGCTGGAAACCACGTGCCCAAACATTAAACGGGTATTGCGACCAAGCATCCGCAGAAAACCGCTTGTCAGCATCAGTACCGGCATCGACCGTTGGGGATAAGGCCTCCCCGCGGGCCGCTTTGGCAGCAAAATTCAGCCAGTCGCTGGCGCGACGCAGCCCGTCCGCTGCCATCAGAGATTGTTGGGCCGGGGAGGCTGCCAGTTGCAACGCCCAATCGGTCCACGCGGCGGCGAAAGCCGTCGTGGAGAGACCGCCTGACCACTTGCCCAGCGCGGCGCGGAAGGCATGATCAATGGCTTCCGCCGTGGGGGCGCGTGGTAGGCCTTTGAGAATTGCAGCGGTCTCTGCCGCGCTCGTCGCCGCGATCTTCGAGGTGGGATCGTCCATGCTGTGCTCCTCGCTCGGATCGGCAGTATAGAGCCAATTTTGCAGTGCAGCAAAATCGTGAGCGCTAGCGAACCACCGCGTCAGCGAGCGGCACCGTCGGGTCTGCCAGCCGGTCCAGGTCAAAGTGGGCGCGCTCGGCGATCAATTTCTTGGCCGCCATGTAGTCTTTAGCGCGATTGACGCAATCCATGGCGAGCAACTCAGTGCCGCGCAGATAACAACAAGAAAACGACCGTTCGTTCATTATTCCCCGCAACAGGGCGCGGTCATAGTCGAAATTAAGTCCGGTAATCAGTAGCTTTAGGTCGTATTGATCGGACCAGAACCAAGGCACGCGGTCGTGAATTGCACGCCCCCCTAACATGTTTTCGGCCGCAATCTTGGCTTGTTCGAATGCGTTATCCACTGACTCGAGTCGAACTCGCCGACCGTAACGCAAACTTGGGTGATTGGCGCAGTCGCCGGCTGCATGGACATCGGGATCGCTGGTGCGGGTCTGTTCATCCACGGCGATGCCGTTCTCGCACGTGAGGCCTGCCGACAGCGCCAGATCCACTTCCGGCACGACCCCAACCCCGACGACGACGAGATCCGCTGGAAACTGAGGACCGTCTAGGGTGAGCACCTGTGCCACGCGGTCCGGTTGGTCGGGAGTCGCCGCGAAGCCACTAAGCAGCGTTCGGGTATGGATTCGCACCCCAGCCCGCTGGTGCTCTTCCGTGTAGAACGCCGAAATCTCCGGCGCCACGACTCGGTTCATGACCCGATCGCTCATCTCCAAGACATCAACCGATAGGCCGAGCGTGCGGCAGGTCGCCGCAACCTCAAGGCCGATGTAACCCGCGCCGATAATGACGACGTGACGGGCTGTTCCCATTTCCTTGCGAATGGCCTCCACATCAGCCCGGGTGCGCAGGTAATGAATGCCTTGCAGATGATGACCCGGTACCGTGAGGCGCCGTGGCGTGCTCCCGGTCGCCAGCAGCAACTTTGAATAGACCACCGATTGGCCATCCGAGAGTTCTAGCTGGTGTGCGGCCAGATCTAAGCCCGTCGCCCGGACGCCAAGGCGCAAATCGATCTGGTGAGTCTCGAAAAAGGTGGCTGGCTTCAGCGCTAATCTTTCTGCTGGCAGTTCGCCAGAGAGGTATTTTTTCGACAGCGGTGGCCGCTGATACGGCGAGCTCGGCTCATCACCGACCATCACAATCGGGCCCGAGTGTCCTAACTTCCGTAATGTCTCAGCTGCTTGGACCGCTACTTGGCCGGCTCCAACGATGGCGAATGTGTCGGTCATGTCTCGTCCGTCTTTTTCATCCAAAGACGACTGTACCATTGAGTGCTGCCCGTCCCTAGTTGCACCAACGTGGAACAGAGCGGGCAACAGACGCGCCAGCTTGGTGCGCTATGACGCTCAGGCTGGCCGTAACTCCTTGATTCACGGTGTCATCGAGGTCGGCACAGAAACTGCATTGAGAAGCGCAGGCCGGCATTTTTCGCTACAGTAAGACAGGCCACAGGAGCCTTCGTTTATGAAACTCATCACTGCGATCATCAAGCCTTTCAAGCTCGACGACGTCCGCGCGGCACTCTCGGAGATCGGGATCTCGGGCATGACCGTGACTGAGGTCAAGGGTTTCGGCCGTCAGCGTGGCCACACGGAGTTGTACCGCGGAGCCGAGTACGTGGTCGACTTCGTCCCGAAGACCCGCGTTGAAGTGGCGGTCAAGAGCGAGTTGCTCGATCAGGTCGTGGAAGCGATCGTCGGGGCAGCGCGGACCGGTAAAGTGGGAGACGGCAAGATTTTCGTTTCGGAAATTGAGCGCGTCGTCCGCATCCGTACCGGCGAGGCCGACGAACAGGCGATCTGATTCGGGACAGGACTCTGGCCGCGGATTACACTTCGGCCATGTCCAACTCGCCTGAGTTGCAGTCCGTGATAGACGGACTGCATCTGTCTGACGCCCGTCGCCATGTCTTCCTCTGCGTAGGACCCGGTAAATGCGCCCCGATTGAGCAGTGTGAAGCGGCTTGGGAGCATTTGAAACGGCGCCTTCGTGAAGCTCGCCTCGTGGATGTCGAGGGTGCTGTGCTTCGAACGAAGGCAGGATGTCTGCGTGTTTGCCGTGAAGGGCCCATTGCGCTCGTCTATCCGGGTGGCTATTGGTATCGCAATGCCGCAGGCGAGAACCTCGATCGAATCATTGATGAACACCTGATCGACGGGCGCCCTGTGCACTCCTTGTTGGTCGCAACGACCCCATTGGAGAGTGTCTGAAGTAGTATTCGGCTTCATCACGTTTGAGGCCTGAACCCATGAACTACGGCATCTTGATTCGATCGACCGGCGGCCCTGAAGTGATGGAATGGGCGCCGATGGACGTGCCGCCACCGGCCGCCGGGGAAGTGCGGATCCACCATACCGCCGTCGGCGTGAATTTCATCGATGTGTACGACCGCACCGGTCTTTATCCGATGGCATTGCCAGGCCGCTTAGGGCGCGAAGGCGCCGGTATCGTGGAAGCCGTTGGGTCAGGCGTGCGGACGTTGAAAGTGGGCGACCGAGTGGCCTATACCTCGACGGTGCCAGGCTCCTATGCCGAAGCACGCAACATGCCAGCCGACCGAGTTGTCCGTCTCCCGGAAGCGATCTCCGATGAGCAAGGCGCCGCTATGATGCTCAAGGGTCTGACCGCTCAGTACCTTCTGCGTGGCACGTATCGAGTCAAACGCGGCGATGCCATTCTGGTCCACGCGGCGGCTGGTGGCGTGGGTTTGATTTTGGTGCAATGGGCAAAGCGCTTGGGCGCGGTTGTCATCGCCGTGGTCGGCTCTGAAAGCAAAGCCGAACTGGTCCGCCGCTATGGTGCCGACGAGGTGATCGTGACTCCACGTGAGGATCTCGTGACCCGCGTACGTGAAATCACGCAAGGCCAGGGCGTGCCGGTGGTCTATGACTCGGTTGGCCACGATACGTTCTATCCCTCGTTGGATTGCTTGCGCCGCCGAGGGCTTATGGTGACCTATGGCAATGCCTCGGGGCCGGTGCCGGCGTTTTCGCCTCTCGAGCTGAGTCGTCGAGGATCGCTCTTCGTGACTCGGCCCACGCTGTTTCACTACATCGCGACGCGCGCCGAATTGCAAAAGGCAGCAAGCGAACTCTTCAGGATCGTTGCCGAAGGCGGCGTAGAGATTGTCGTCGGGCAACGATTCGCACTGGCAAATGCCGCAGAAGCGCATCACGCTCTGGAGTCACGGCGGACAACAGGATCGACGGTGCTGACGGTGTCGTAACGGGCCGCTCAACGACTCGTGATGGGCGCCCAGCGACGTTCTGATTCGATGTTGCGGATCCAGCTGCGAATGGCGGGATAGGGGTGGAGGTCAATGCCCGCTTCCGGCGCCACATGCGTGTACGCATAGAGCGCGATGTCCGCGAGCGAGTAAAAGTCACCCACAAGAAAGTTACGCCCGCTCAGACCTTTCTCCAGCACTTCAAGCGCTGCACGGCCGGCGTTCAGTTTTTCCGTGAGTCGTTCGCCCAGTTCCTCGGCGGTACGTCTCTGCGAACGTAACCAGAAGCGCGCGGTTCCAATCGCCGGCTCGAGGTTGTATTGCTCGAAACACATCCATTGCCACATCAGTGCTTCATCCCACGAGTCATCCGGCACGAGCGAAGAACCCTTGCCTAGATAGGAAATGATGGCGTGGCTTTCGGCCAGCAGTCCTCGCCCGGGGACATCGAGCACGGGAATGCGACCATTCGGATTCATCGCCAAGAATTCAGGTGTTCGGCTTGCGCCTTGCTTGATATCGACCTCAACGACTTCGTACGGCAACGCGAGGTAGCGCAGCGTCAGACGAACTTTGTAGCCATTGCCCGAGGGTAGATAGTCGTAGAGCCGATACATGGTCAGCCGGTCAGCGTCGCGTCTTGGCGGATACCCAACGCGCCGCTACGCACCACTTCCAAGACTTCACCGAACTGAGATACCTGAGCCAGGAATTGCGAGGCCAAGGCCTCACTGCTGGTCACCTCAACGATGAATGAAGAGAGCGCGCCGCACAGAATGCGCGCACCGGCGTCGGTAATCACACGCGACAACCCCTCGAATGCAGCGGGGGTCACCTTCAGTTTGACGAGCAGCAGCTCTCGTTCCTGGTGGCTCCCGCCGGTCAGGTCTTCCACACTGACGACGTCAACGAGCTTGCGTAGCTGGCTTGCGATCTGTGCGAGGACGGACTCGTCACCGGTCGTGACCAAGGTGATGCGAGAGACGGCTGGATTTTCGGTCGGCGCGACCGAAAGCGACTCGATGTTGTAGGCGCGCGTCGAGAACAGTCCGGCGACTCGGGCGAGGGAGCCTGCTTCGTTTTGCAGGAGGATGGCGATGATATGTCGCATAGAAGGACCGTGTGACGCGATGACGGGTCGGGGAGCATAGCGCGGATCTTTTTGCAGTGCATAGACGGGATGTAGGTTGGCTTGATAGTCTCAAGCGGATAACTCCGCGATAAAGACAACCTGACCATGTCCCCGACCCGCCCGACCGCCGCCCACCCTCTTGCCGGACGCACGATGACCGGCGCTGAGATGATTGTTCAGATTTTGGCCGACGAGGGCGTTGACGTCCTCTTCGGGTATTCCGGTGGGGCGATTTTGCCGACCTACGACGCCGTTTTCGTCCATAACGCCGATCCGAGCCGTCCGCCGATGCCGCTGATTGTCCCAGCGAATGAGCAGGGCGCCGGTTTCATGGCAGCGGGTTATGCCCGTGCCACTGGCCGAGTGGGCGTCTGCGTGGTCACGTCTGGCCCCGGCGCTACCAACACGATCACGCCCGTGCGCGACTCCATGGCGGATTCGGTGCCGATGGTCGTCATCTGCGGGCAAGTGCCCACGGCGGCGATTGGCAGTGACGCCTTTCAGGAGGCCCCGGTGTCCACTCTGATGGGCTCGGTCGCCAAGCACGTCTTTCTGGTCACCGACCCGACGCGTTTGGAGGCCACTGTCCGGACGGCTTTCGAGATTGCGCGGACGGGTCGACCGGGGCCTGTGGTCATCGACGTGCCAAAAGACGTCCAGAACTGGTCTGGCCCGTTCTTGGGAGAGGGCACGCTGCCGCTACCGGGCTACCGCTCGCGCCTTTCACAGGTCGAGTCCCAACGACTGGATGCGGCGCAGTGCGAAGCGTTTTTTGCCATGTTGGGCGAATCCCGCCGACCGATGCTCTACGTGGGCGGTGGTGTGGTGGCCGGTGAGGCGTCGGCTGCGCTGCGCGAGTTTTCCGATGCTTTCGGGATTCCCGCGGTGACGACGCTGATGGGCATTGGTGCTATCGACACGACCAGTGACCGAGCGATGAGGATGTTGGGTATGCACGGTGCGGCCTATGCCAACTATGCCGTCGATGATTGCGATTTTCTGATCGCGGTCGGGGCCCGCTTTGACGATCGAGTCGCGGGCGACCCCAAACGGTTTGCGAAAAATGCGCGGCATATTGCGCACCTTGATATCGATTCCTCGGAGATCAATAAGGTTAAACGTGTCTCGTGGTCCCATGTCGGGCTTCTTCCCGAGGCGCTGTCGGCGCTCACCGCACACGGACGGGTGACGGGCTTTTCACGCGATTGGTCTGAGTGGCATACGCACTGTGCTGAATTGCGCCGCGTCCACGCGATGAATTACGACCGGGCGAGCGAGCAGATTCAACCTTATTACGTCATCGAAGAAATCAATCGACTGACCAAGGGGGAAGCCATCATCTCGACCGGTGTCGGCCAGCACCAGATGTGGGCTGCACAGTATTTCGATTTTCGGTCGCCGCGCTTGTGGCTGACCTCAGGCAGCATGGGAACCATGGGCTTTGGGTTACCCGCCGCCATTGGTGCTCAGTTTGGGCATCCCGATCGTTTGGTGATCGATATCGATGGCGATGCCAGCATCCGGATGAATTTGGGTGAACTCGAGACGGTCACCACCTACAACCTGCCCGTCAAAGTCGTTGTGCTGAACAATTTCGGCGATGGCATGGTGCGGCAGTGGCAAAAATTGTTCTTCAAAGGACGCATGTCGGCCAGTGATAAGTCCCTGCACAAGAAGGATTTCATCAAGGCCGCTCAGGCCGATGGCTATGTGTGGGCGAAACGCTTGGATGCCAAGGCGGATGTCCCGGCCGTCATAGAGGAATTCATCTCGTACCCGGGCCCGGCGTTCTTAGAAGTGATCATTGATCCCGACGCTGGTGTCTATCCGATGGTGGGACCGGGACAGCCGTATGAAGCGATGATCACCGGCGACCACATTGTGTCGCGTAGTCCGGGTGAAGCGCCTCCGCCACCACCGGGCGCGTCGGAAATGTTCTGACGGTCGCCATCCGCATGGACGGCGGGATTCAACGTCCGGCTCCTGGGGTGGCGTTTCTGTATGCACTCAGGCTGGGCTGCTTGTCCTTCGGTGGGCCCGCAGGACAGATCGCACTGGTGAATCGCGAGCTCGTGGAGGAGCGCCGCTGGCTGGACGCTGCGACCTTCGCGCGGGCGCTCAATTTGGCGATGGTGTTGCCGGGCCCTGAAGCGCTGCAGGTGGTGATTTATACCGGTTGGCGACTCTTCGGTGCCGTCGGTGGCATCGTCGCCGGCTTGTCGTTTCTGGTTCCAGGTGCCTTGCTGCTCATGGGGCTGTCCTACGGGTATGTCCGTTGGGGTGGGCTCGCGCCGGTCGCCTCGTCCTTGGTGGGTCTGAAGGCAGTGGTGATGGCGCTCGTCCTGCTATCGATCGGTCAGTTGGCGCAGCGGCTGCTGCGCTCGCGGGTGGCTTGGCTGATCGCCGCTTTCTCGTTTGGAGCAGTTGCGCTGGCCGGCTGGCCTATTCCGGCAACCTTGGTGCTCGGCGCGATCACTTTCGCGATTGGCATGCCAGCGGAGCGATTAACACGCCCTGTCGCGCGGCGTGAAATTCGATGGCGAGCGATGGGTGCCGTCATGCTGGTCGGTTTTCTGCTCTGGCTGCTGACTTGGGTGTCTGTGCACTTGTGGGCCCCGCACTCAAGGGCCGAGCAATTGTTTCTTGCGTTGAGTCGCGTGGCCCTCGGCGGCTTCGGCGGCGCCTACTCAATGGTGGCCTGGTCCGGGCAATTGTTCGTCCAGCATTATGGCTGGTTAAGCTCGGCCGATCTGGCAGCCGGTATTGGTTTAGCCGAGTCGACACCGGGGCCCTTGCTGTTGGTGCTGCAATTCTACGGCTTTGTGTCGGGCTGGTTAGCGGCAGACATCGGTTCCCCTCTGGTAACCGCATCCATTTGTGCGCTGGTCGCGTCTATCGCGAGTTTTTTGCCATCGTTTGTGTTGGTCTTGGCCGCCGCGCCTGCCGTCGACTTTTTGGCTGATGAGCCCCGACTCAAACGCTGTCTACAGGGCGTAGGCGCCGCGGTTGTTGGCGTGATCGCGACCTTCGCACTCGGACTGGGTCGGGCCACGCTGTGGTCAGGCGGGTCCATCAATGGACCGGCGTTGGTGATCGCTCTGGGCGCTGCAAGTCTGCTGGCGACTCGACGCCTGGGATTGCCCGCCACCCTGGCGCTGGGAGTCTGCGCCGGGTGGTGGTTTGCGCCTTAGCGGGTATTCAGTAACGCATCAATACGCGTGGTGAATGCCGCCGTGGGTTGGGCGCCGAGCAGCAAAGTACCTTCGAGCTGGCCATCCCGACGCTGCGCGATGACAAAGCCTGGCGTTCCGGTCACGCCAATACGCTGCGCTTCCGCAATGTCCGTTTCAATGGCATGGCGCAGGCCGGGATTGTGTACGCAGGCGTCAAAAGTCGGCAGATCAACACCCGTCGCGATCGCCAACTTGCGCGCCGTGTCCTTGCCGAGCGCCTCAGTCTGCCCGAGGAGCGCTTCATACATTGGCCAGTAGCGATCCTGTTCGCCAGCACAGCGGGCGGCGACGGCCGATGGTAAGGCCTGATCATGGAAGTCGAGCGGCAGGTCGCGCACGATAAAACGCACCTTGCCTGTATCGATATACGCTCGCTTCAGTTCTGGCCAGCTTTGCTCGTGGAAGCGTCGGCAATAGGGGCACTGATAGTCCGTGAATTCGACCAGCGTGACGGGTGCGTTGGGTGAGCCGAGCACGTGCAGGGCGACGTCTGGAAGTCGAATATTGCCGTTGCTGGGTTCGGCTGCCTTGCGATCTTCCTCAAGCATGGCTTTGATGGCCCGCAGTTCCGCAAGGATTTCATCGGCTTGGCTGGTGGTGATCGCCGCGGGATCCGGCGTATTTGCTTTGACAGCCTTGGCGGGGGC
The DNA here is from genome assembly GCA_947455595.1 of Gammaproteobacteria bacterium. Taxonomy (GTDB): domain Bacteria; phylum Pseudomonadota; class Gammaproteobacteria; order Steroidobacterales; family Steroidobacteraceae; genus CAIKZZ01. The sequence goes on along the minus strand of CANGOP010000003.1, from coordinate 130,232 downwards.
GGCGGTTGCCGTCAGTGCAATGCCACCGAACGCTAATAGGCAGGCGAGGGTTCGAATCAGTTTCACGATGATGTCCATTTGAGTGACGCGAGAGCGTGCAAACTTCGTCTAGTATACGGAAGGATTGCTCTCTCACATCCCGGACTCGGAGGAACTGTGAAGTACCTTCACACGATGGTGCGCGTCACTGATTTGGACGCCTCGATTGATTTCTACTGCAACAAATTGGGTTTGGTGCTCCTGAAGCGCAACGACTATGAGAAGGGTCGGTTCACTCTGGCGTACTTGAGCGGACCCGGCGACGAAAGCGCGCAGTTAGAGTTGACCTACAATTGGGATCCGGAGACTTACACGATGGGCCGAGCGTTCGGTCACGTGGCCTACCGCGTGGAGGATATCTATGCGGTGTGTGATCGTCTGCTGGCTGGGGGGGTCACGATTAATCGACCGCCTCGCGATGGGTACATGGCGTTTGTCCGCTCTCCGGACAACGTCTCCATCGAGTTGCTGCAAGCGGGCGAGCCGCTGCCGCCCAGAGAGCCTTGGGCCTCAATGCCCAATACGGGATCTTGGTAAGGCGCATGTGGTTGAGGCGGGGATGGACGGCCCTGCTCGTCGCCGCGGCCGCATGGGCGCCCGTGACGGCTTATGCGTGGGGCGCACAGGGTCACCGCATTGTTGGATCGATCGCGGAAGACCTCCTAGATCCGCCGACGCGAGCAGCTCTGCACGACTTGGCCGGGCAGGAATCGTTGGCTGACTTGGCGACCTGGATGGATGAGGAGCGGCCGCGTCTGAGTCATTCCTTACCCGGCTCGGCAAGATGGCACTACGACGATATTCCCGTATGCCAAGCATCCGGCGCGCAACCCTGCCTTCGGGGCGATTGCGCGTCGAAAGCGTTGGAGCGCTATCGGGCGATCTTGGCGCATCGAACGGCTGACCCGGAACAGCGCTTGTTAGCGCTCCGTATTTTGGTTCACGTCGTCGGTGATATTCATCAGCCTATGCACGCAGCCGATGACGAGGATCGGGGTGGCAATGAGGTCGAAGTCCTCTTCTCGGCCACACCCCGAAGTCATAGGCGCTCACATGCCCATGGGCATGCGCACAGTTTGCATTCGGTCTGGGACGTTGATTTCGTACGCGATGCGGTCGGTGGCGAGTCAGAAAAAGAATTCGCGGCCGACCGGGTGGCTGAGCACGCGCGCGATCTCAAGCGGATCGAGGCCGGTACCTTTACGACCTGGATTGGCGAATCTCACGCGATCGCCCGTGACTTTGCCTATGGACAGTTGCCCGGATTTGCCTGTGGGCAGCGCTTAAACGATCCGGTGATGCTGTCGAGTCGCTACCGAAATGAAGCGCCGCGCATCGTGACCGAGCGCCTCGCTGACGCTGGAATCCGATTGGCGGCCATTCTCCGTGCGACGCTTGGCAGGCCCTGAAGCGCTAATTGCCCACGCTCGGCGGTAATACGAGTTCGGGATCAATCCAAGCGCGGTTGAGCATCACCGCGAAGTGCAAATGGGGCCCCGTGACCCTGCCCGTCGCGCCGACCTGCCCGAGCGCCGTGCCCGCGCGCAGCGTGTCGCCGACCTTCACATCGATTCTGCTGAGGTGGCAGTACATCGTGAGATAGCCCATGCCATGGTCCACGATGATCGTGTTGCCGTTGAAAAAGTAGTTGTCGGTATCGATGACCCGTCCGGCGGCCGCTGCGAGGATTGGTGTACCCGCGGATGCGGCAATATCCATGCCGGTATGGGGATTGCGTGCCGCACCATTGAAGGTACGTCGTGAGCCGAAGCTGCTGGAGCGACGGCCCACGACCGGCACGAACAGTTTCACTTGGTCAGGTTCTTCGTCCGACCAGGTCTCGAAGATCTCATCCAGACGCCGTCGCTCTTGGCTAAATCGGGCGGTGTCCGCCGCCGATAGATCGACATGTTTGGGCGACACCTTCAGTGCCTGAGTCGGGTAAGCGCGATCGGCGACCGAAAACGGAATGGCGTGAGCGCCACGTTCATCCTGAACTTGCACGAGGTCCGTGCCCGGATGTAACGACAGCGGCAGCCCGATGATCGCTTGCCACCGCCCCGCCTCGTCGACGACCAAAACGGCATGTCCGTCATGTGTCACCCGTGGACGTGCTGTGCCCGCCGATCCAACATCCAGGATTGCGATGCCACCGGGGACTGGACGGACCGTCGGTAGCGCTCTGGCGAATCCTTGATCGCAGAGCGCTAACCCAAGCGCAGCGAGAATGACGGGCAATCGGTTCATGCGGGTAGTTTATCCGCCGATCACGCGCCGAGGGCTTGAATGACGGACCGGGAGCCCCGATTCTGGCGGCTCACGTCTTCCCCTTGGAGCCCTGAGATGTCCAACCACGATGTCCCCACTGGTGCGTTCTGCGGTGTTTTGACCCCGGAGCAGCAACGGGTACTGCGGGAACATGGCACAGAACCGCCCCGTTCGAGTCCGCTCGACAAGGAATATCGGGAGGGCATTTACCGCTGCGTCGGTTGCGAGACGCCATTGTTCGAGTCCACCACCAAGTTCAACAGCGGAACAGGCTGGCCGAGCTTTTTCTCGCCGCTATCCGGTGCGGTGGGGACGAGTTTCGATGAGAGTTATGGTATGCGGCGGACGGAAGTACACTGCGGGACGTGCAAAGGGCATCTCGGACATGTGTTTACCGATGGCCCGCCACCAACCGGGTTGCGCTACTGCATCAACGGCGTGGTGTTGCGCTTCGAACCCACAGTGTCATCCACAGCGACCAAGGCCTAAGTTTCTGACCTGACGCAAGGCAAAAAAAACCGGGTGAAACCACCCGGCTACAGTGGACGGCGGGTCCAAGGGGGATAGAAGCCGCCGTAGATCAAACGCTGTGTTAGAAGCGGTAAGCGACACCTACGCCAACGAGTAGCGGGTCGACCTTCACGGCTGAGACTTTGGTGCCGCCCTGCAGCATCACATCACTGCGAATCTGGACGTACTTCACGTCCAGATTTCCGTACCAATGATCGGCGAATTTGATATCCACACCCGCCTGTACGGCGCCGCCAAAGCTGTGATTCTCAAGGGTCAGTGGTAGGTCACCCGCTGCCGCATGGGCCACAGGTCTCACCGATGGGTGGGCGACTAGTGCGGAGTTCCCGGCTCCCAGCGCAGCGCCAGGGACTGCCAGGTTGACGTCCATAAGTAACGTGAGGTTCACGCCCGCGCCAACATAAGGGCTGACCGTGCCGTTTGGATTGAAGTGGTATTTCGCGGTCAGAGTCGGAGGAAGCTGTTTGAACGTGCCCAGACTCCCGACGCCCTCGACCGATACCTCATGCTGCTGAGGCACCGTGAGTACGAGTTCCGTCGACCACTGCGGGGCGAAGTAGTACTCAAGATCGATATCCGGAATCCATTTTGATGACACGTCGATCTGATCGGCAGCCACGCCGAGCGCCGGAATGGCGTCAGATCGATTGGCCGGGCGGATATCAAGCGCACGCACGCGGACAACGAAAGGGCCATCGTCTGCGAGGGCTGTGGCCGAGACGCCAACCAGAGCAGTCGCAAGCAATCCAGCAAACACAGTAGATGTCTTCACAAACGCATGTCCTGATCCACTTTGACAGGACGTCAGTTTGATTTCTGCGGTGCAGCATCACCATTGGGGGAATACGCTGCCAATGAGGGCTGGCGTCGTGGTTTTCCGCAGGAATTCTGAGTGGAAAACGCAGGTTTTTCGACATAACCACGGCCTTCGTTTGACGATATGCCCCCCGTGTGTGACGGACGTCTCGCCGTGCGCAGTTCGTGCTTCACGCTTCGCACAGAGACACGTAGTCTTCCATCCCATGAAGACCAAGCTTGCACCACGCGTGGCCATCAATGAGCGCCGCGCCTACTTCGAGTGCTTTTGCGGACAGTTGCATGTCCGCACGGCATTTCCCTCCACCGGTGGCTTCGACGAGCGCCGACCGCTCCTGTGCCTGCACGACCTGGCTGGAACGTCGGCGTCATTTGCTGGACTGATTTCCGCCATGGGAACGGACCGATCGATTTACGCGATCGATCTGCCGGGGCACGGCGAATCCGATCCCCCCCCGAGAACGGCGGACGTCGTTGCCTTTGCCGAAGCCGTCGCCGATCTGATCAATGGGCTGCGCCTGAGAGAGGTTGACCTCCTTGGACAGGGTTTCGGAGCGGCGGTGGCAGCCGAGCTCGCCGCGCTCAAAGATGGGGTGGTGCGTTCCCTGGTCCTGATCGACGCGCCGATGGCCGCGGCGGAGGGCTGGCCTGAATGGGAGCCGAATGACGAGGGCGATGGTTTGCCCGAGGTTTTTCGTGCTGGGCGCCGGTTGACCCGTGAGCGCGAGTCGCTCGCCGCCTATACCGCGCGATTTGCAGAGGCGCTCTGTCATGCGCCGCGTGTAAACATTGCACGCGAAGCGTTGGCTAATTGGCCGGCGTCGGAACGGTGGCGGCAAGTTCGCCACCGCGCGCTCGCTCTCGATATCGGTCGCCGGCGTCCCTCAGTCGTGGACGCCTTGTCTGCGGGCCGGTCTTTGGACGGATCCGCACTGCCCCACGACGCCTTCCTGAATGGTGCAGAGGACCTGGCCGGTCGTCTGAGGACCTTTCTCGACGCTTCTGGCTGAGCGGTCAAGGTGCCGGAACGCAAATTCTTTGTCGGGTCGGGTTGCGGCAGCGCACAACTTCCCCGCAAGATTCGCCCATGGCTTCCGAATACCTTGAACGTATCCTTAAGGCGCGCGTCTACGACGTCGCAATTGAATCACCGCTCGAGCTGGCGTCACGGCTGTCGGCAAGGCTTGGCGTGCGTGTCCTTTTCAAACGAGAGGACCTGCAGCCGGTTTTCTCCTTCAAGCTGCGAGGGGCATCTAACCGGATCGCCCACCTGACCGAAGCTGAGGCCGCTCGCGGCGTGATTTGTGCGTCGGCCGGTAATCATGCGCAGGGCGTCGCACTTTCCGCCGGTCGCCGGGGTATCCCCGCGACGATCGTGATGCCGAGACTGACGCCGCAAATCAAGGTGGAAGCGGTGCGCGCATTAGGCGGTCAGATTGAGTTAGTCGGCGACGACTATGACGCCGCCTACGCCCATGCCTGCCAATTGGCAGAGGAACGCGGACTCACGTTTATTCACCCCTTCGATGATCCTGACGTGATCGCCGGTCAAGGTACGATCGCGATGGAAATCCTGCGTCAGCTGAACGGGCCCATCGACGCTATTTTCGTGCCGATTGGCGGCGGGGGGTTGATCGCCGGGATCGCGAGCTACGTGAAATCGCTGCGCCCGGAAGTTCGGATTATCGGTGTGGAGCCGATCGACGCTGCCAGCATGCATGATTCCGTACTGGCCGGAGAGCGGGTCACGCTGGAGCGCGTAGGCTTGTTTGCTGACGGCGTGGCGGTCAAGCGGGTAGGCGAAGAGACCTTCCGGTTGGTGCGCAAGTATGTCGACGAGATCGTGCTGGTGTCGACCGATGAAACCTGCGCGGCGATCCAAGATATTTTTGAAGACACACGATCGATCGTCGAGCCGGCCGGGGGCTTGGCAGTGGCCGGTCTGAAAAAGTGGCTCAACCAAAATTCCCGCACGCCCGGCACTTACGTGACGATCAACTGCGGCGCCAATATGAACTTCGACCGCCTGCGGCATATTGCTGAGCGGGCGGATTTAGGCCAGCAACGCGAAGCGCTCTACGCTGTGGAGATACCGGAGAAACCTGGCAGTTTCATGCGTTTCTGCGCGCTCTTGGGTGCTCGATCTGTGACCGAATTTAACTATCGGTATACCGACGGAGCGGCGGCGCGGATTTTTGTGGGCATTGGACTACGCCACGGCGCCGAAGAGGGTCGCCAGGTCCATCGGACGATCGCCGAAGCGGGCTTCCCAGTGGTCGACATGAGCGACAACGAGATGGCCAAGCTGCACGTGCGCTACATGGTCGGCGGTTGTGCCCCCGGGCTGCAGGACGAACGATTGTTTCGGTTTGAGTTTCCCGAGCGTCCAGGCGCCTTGCTGCGTTTTCTGACCGCCATCGGAGATCAGTGGAATATCAGCCTTTTCCACTATCGAAACCATGGGTCTGACCACGGTCGCGTGCTTGTCGGGATACAAATTCCGGCTGATACGAGCCACAAATTCATGGCGCATGTGGCCGAGCTCGGCTTCGATTTCTTCGAAGAGACGGATAACCCGGCATACCAAATGTTTCTGAGAACCTGAACGTACCTCTTGCACAACAGCCGTATTGATGTGAACTTACGCGCAACGGACGCGCGCTGATGCGTGGCCGTATCAACCTTATGGACAGGAGCTGTCATGGCGAAGAAGAAGAAGGCCAAGAGTGCCCCGGCAAAGAAGGCCAAGAAGAGCGCGAAGAAGGTTGCCAAGAAGGCGGTAAAGAAGCCCGCCAAAAAGGCTGCCAAGAAAGTAGCAAAGAAGGCTGCTAAGAAGCCTGCGAAGAAGGCTGCCAAGAAGCCTGCGAAGAAGGCTGCCAAGAAGGCTGCGCGTAAGGCGAAGCCAAAAGCGGCACCGGCTGCGCCTGCAGCGGCACCGGCGGCTCCTGCTGCCTGACGACGTTCGTCGGACGACCGGAAATTCTCCGGTCGTCCGACGGGCCCGTTTGGGCCCACTTTCGCGCATTCGCGCGTCAACGACCCCCTCATGAATTATCTACCCCTTAGGGCGCCGCACTATTCGACGCTCACGTTGCGTGGTGTTGCGCATCGCATAACGCGTTGGGGAGATCCCCAGAGCCTACCGGTCGTGCTCTTGCATGGCTGGGGCGACAGTGGGGAAACCTTCCAGTTTCTCGTCGATTCCTTCGCGACGAGCCGTCATTGGATCGCGCCCGACTGGCGTGGCTTTGGAGGCTCCGATTGGACCGGTCCGGCCTATTGGTTCGCGGACTACCTAGCGGACCTAGATGCCTTGCTGGATATCGTTTCCCCTGATCAGCCTGCCGATCTGATCGGACACAGTATGGGCGGCAACATCGCATCCCTGTACGCGGGTATTCGACCTGAACGTGTCTCGCGATTGGTCAATCTCGAAGGTATTGGTCTGCCGAGAACGCGGCCCGAAGAGGCGCCGGCGCGCTACCGGCGGTGGCTCGATGAGTTACGCGAGCCCATGGCATTCAATGTGTACGAATCGATAGAACACTTCGCACGTTTACTGCGGCGGCGTAACCCACGACTGCCTGAAGATCGCGCCCAGTTCATCGCAGCGCTGTGGCTCACCCCCTGTGAGGGCGGTTATACGGTGCGTTGGGATCCAGCCCATAAACGGGTGAATCCCATTCTCTACTCAAGGGAAGCGACCGAGTCCTGTTGGGCGGCAACGACTGCGCCGACATTGCTTGTGCTGGGTGGTCAGTCCGACATCCGCCGCGCGCTGGCCGCGGAGGGCGAACCGGGTGCTTACGAGGGTATCTACCCGCGGTTGCAGGTCCACATGCTGCCTCAGGCCGGTCACATGATGCATCACGAGGAGCCGGAAACACTCGCCCCGTTGATCGAAGACTTCTTGGGCGTCGCGTTGTGACGGCCCTGCGAACGCTGCTGCGAGAACGTTCATTCGCGCTTTATCTGGCAAGCCGGGTCCCCACCTTGCTTGCGGCGCAAATCCAGACGGTTGCTGTTGGCGCGCAAGTATACGGGCTGACGCACAAGCCGTTGGATCTGGGCTTGGTCGGACTTTCGCAGTTTCTGCCCTTTTTGTTGTGCGTGCTGCCCGCAGGCCAATTAGCCGATCGAGTTGACCGCCGACTCATCATGGCCGCTTGCCTGCTATTGGAACTGGCTTGCTCCATTGCCTTAGTGGTCTTTTCGGTCCGTGGCTTAACGAGCGCATGGCCGATCTTTGCCGTTATGGCTCCTTTTGGGATCGCGCGAGCGGTGATGTCACCGGCAGCACAGGCGGTGATGCCCAATCTCGTTGCACGGGACCAGTTCGCAAGCGCTGTCGCGTTGAATTCTTCGCTCTGGCAGTTCACCACTATCGTGGGCCCTGCCGTTGGCGGCTACGTGTATGCCGGCTTCGGCCCCGCCATTGCCTATGCCATCACGGCCGTCATGATGGCGGCGGGCCTATCGGCGGTGCTGGCGATGGCCTCGCCGCCTCAGACGCGCTCTGACCGTGGTGCAACGTTGCGCTCTGTCGGTGAGGGGCTCGCCTTCGTGTGGCGTCGGCGACCGGTCTTGGGTGCCATCAGTCTTGATCTTTTCGCCGTGCTGTTTGGTGGAGCAGTCGCGCTGCTGCCAGCCTATGCGACCGATATTCTGCAGGTCGGTCCACAGGGGCTGGGCTGGCTGCGTGCGGCGCCGGGTATGGGCGCTGCGCTGATGGGCGCCTGGTTGACACTTCGCCCCATTCGTCAGCGGGCAGGCTTCGCGATGTTTGCTGGTGTGGCGATCTTCGGATTGGCCACGATCGTCTTTGGTCTATCGCGAAGCTTCACGGTTTCCATGTGTGCGCTTGCCGTGTTGGGTGCGGCCGACATGGTCAGCGTCTTTGTTCGGCATTTGCTGGTCCAATTGGAAACGCCTGACGAGATGAGAGGGCGAGTGGGTGCGGTGAGTTCAATGTTCATCGGCGCCTCTAACGAGTTGGGTGAGTTTGAGTCGGGTCTCACGGCAGCATGGTGGGGTTTGGTCCCCGCTGTGGTGGTTGGCGGCGCCATGACATTGATGGTGGTGGCGATCTGGGTGGTTCTGTTTCCAGCTTTGCGCAAACTCGACCGGTTCGCGCAGCATTGACGCGTCTGGTGAACTGTATAAATATACAGTTCTCTTATGCTTCCGCCCAAATCCCCCATTCCAAGTCGGGCCGCGATGTCGAATGCGCCATCGCGTTATCTCGCGCGTCAGAAAGACCCCGCGTACCGTCAGGAGGATCCCGATGCAACGGCCATCGGCAGCGTGCGCCGACCCACCCGACTGCACCGTGAGGCTGCGCGCAGCATCATTTCGCGTAACCAATCACCGGACGTACCGTTTGAGCAATCCATCAATCCGTATCGTGGTTGCGAGCATGGATGTATCTACTGTTTCGCGCGGCCTAGCCACACGCGACTGGGAATGTCGGCTGGGCTTGATTTCGAATCTGAGATTTACTGGAAGCCTGATGCAGTGCGACTACTCGACGAGGAGTTGGCCCGCCGGACGTACCGCCCGCGGATCATCCACCTGGGCGCCAATACCGACCCCTATCAGCCGGTCGAGCGCCGCCTCGGGCTTACCCGCGCACTGCTGGAGCGCTTTCTGCACTACCGGCACCCGGTGACGGTCCTCACCAAAGGCGCACTCATCGAGCGCGACGTGGATGTCCTAGCTGAGTTAGCTCGCAAACGACTCACTCGCGTGGCGTTTAGCCTCACCACCCTAGACGACCGCATGAAAAGAACACTGGAGCCGCGTGCGGCGTCCGCGCACGCCCGTCTGCGGGCGATGCGGTTGTTAGCCGATGCCGGAGTACCCGTATCGGTCATGGTGGCGCCGGTGATCCCGAAGCTGACAGATCATGAGCTGGAAAATATTCTCCACGAAGCGCGACAGGCCGGCGCGACGCGTGCTGGCTGGATTCTGCTGCGGTTGCCGCTAGAGGTCGAACCGCTGATGCGAGAATGGCTGGAGGCCCACCATCCGCATCGTGCCCATGCGGTGTTTGCGATGCTGCAAGGCGCACACCACGGTCAGACATACGATGCGAACTTTCACCAGCGCCAGCGTGGCAGCGGCCAATACGCAGCTCTGCTGCGTCAACGATTTGACCTCGCCATCAAGCGTTTAGGCTACGAAACCGGCGATCCACCCGATCTTGACACAAAGGCGTTTCGACGCCCCACCGTTGGCGGCCAATTGGGGCTGCTGTGAAGCGAGTTCAGGTCGGGTTTTCGAGACTGAATTGCCCAGTTTCGTCGTCATACGCGAAAATTTCCGCGTAACGAGCCCAGCTCACCAACGCGCGCAGCGTCTCCTCGGCAACCTCGGGCGACATGTGGTCTTCCAGCTCGTCAAGAAAGCGACTGGAGGGCGCAGCGTGGGTGCGGCGCTCGTCGAGCACTCGACGCACGTGAGCGGCCAGCGGTACGTAAGCCAACAAGTGCCGCGCGAAGAGCCGCTTACGTTCGTCGACTTCCGCGTCCGCGAACGCGATGCCTTCGGGCAGCAAGTGAATGTCGCCGCCTTCGATTTCAGCAAAGCGGAGCATCTGCAACGTTTCGGCGGCCGGGAAGAGTTCGTCAATTTCGAGCGTGAGTTCCGATGCGATTTCAGGCAAGTCAGCTCGACCGGAGAACGGCGGCGCCGCGACGGTTTCGAGAAGACCCGCGAGGATGTTTGACGAGACTCGCGGCAGGATCATGTCGATGCCGCTGCCGCCTGCGGGCGATATCCGTGTCGTGGTGCGACCCTTCTTCGCGGTCATTTCCACGTAGATTTGTTCGACGAGACCGGCGAACGCGGGGTCATTACGGTCCCTGGGGCGTGGAATGGTCACCTGAATTTCGGAGACGATTCGACCAGGATTCGTGGCGAACACGAGAATACGGTCGCACATCTGCACCGCTTCTTCGATGTTGTGGGTGACGAGAATGACCCCCTTGATGGGCATGCGCCCGTCGCTCCACAGCTCCAAAAAGTCGGTTCGGAGGGTCTCGGCTGTCAGAACGTCGAGCGCAGAAAACGGCTCGTCCATCAGCAAGATGTTCGGATGTACCACCAGTGCTCGGGCAAAGCCGACGCGCTGACGCATACCGCCAGACAACTCACGCGGGTACGCGGATTCGAAGCCGTCTAGACCAATGAGGTCGATCGCCGCCAGAGAACGCCGGCGAATCTCATCCCGGGCCACATGCATCGCCTCAAGACCGAGCGCAACGTTTTCATAGACCGTCAGCCATGGGAACAAAGCAAAGCTTTGAAACACCATGGAAATACCTTCTGCCGGACCCGTCACCGGGGTCCCGAGGTAATTCACCTTGCCGCCGGAGGGCTTTGACAAGCCGGCGATCAGCCGCAGAAGGGTCGATTTGCCGGAGCCCGAGCGGCCGAGCAAACCCACGACCTCGCCGGGACGGACCGTCAGATTCACATCTTCGAGTACCAGCAATTCGCCGCCGTCACCTTTGGTGAAGGACTTACGGGCGTGCACGACGTCGAGGAGTGGCTGCGTGTCAGCATTCATCTTTGGTTGGGCGTTCATGGCATCACGATAGGCGGAACTTGCGTTCCGCGTAGTAGTAAAGGGGGCGCCAGAGGAGCCGGTTAATCAACAGGACGTACAGACTCATGGTCACCACACCCAGCACAATGCGGTGAAAATTGCCGTCGCTGGTGGCCGTCGCAATGTAGCTGCCAAGACCGGTTGCCGACAGGTGCTCGTCACCCCAGCTGGCGACCTCAGCGACGATCGCAGCATTCCAAGATCCACCGGAAGCGGTGATTGCACCGGTGACGTAGAACGGCATCACTGCCGGCAAGCCGATCTTGCGCCACCACAACCAGCCTCTGACGTGAAAGTTGTTCGAGACGTGGCGCATCTCGCCCGGCATGGCAGATGCGCCGGCGATGACATTAAACAGGATGTACCACTGCGTACCGAGGATCATCAACGGACTGAGCCAAATATTGGCGTTGAGCTTGAACGTAACAATCGCGGCGACCGCTACGGGAAAGAGCAGATTGGCCGGGAAGGCGGCGAGAAACTGGGCGATTGGCTGTACGACTCGGGCGACTTTGGGCCGCAGGCCTACATAAATGCCCACAGGTACCCAGACGCAACTGGCCAAGGCGATCAGGATGAAGACCCGAATCGCCGTTAGAGCGCCCAGACCCAACGTGGTGCCGATGTCATGCCAGCCAAGTTCGGGGGCCAAGAATCGCACGGCCTGCCAGATGGCAAGTGCCAATAGCAGCGCAACGATGGTGGTGGCAATGCGGTCGAGATTCTCAGCATTCACCGCCGTATCGACGGATTGCGCGCCGGGACGAAGGCGCACGGCTGCACCGAGCATGCGCCCGAAGCCACGCAGCCGGCGTAGCGCGCGTGCAATCAGTCGGCTACCCGCCAAAGCATCCAATACCCAAGAGCTGGGAACAGGCGCGCCGGGTTCGGATTCGAAACGGAACCGGTCGGACCACGCTACGAGCGGTCGGAAAAGCAATTGGTCGTAAACGAGGATGACAGCGAGCATCGCCAAAATGGCATAACCGACGGCGTGTAGGTCCTTTTGGCGGATGGCGAGGTCAATATAGGCGCCGATCCCAGGCAAAGTTACCGTGGTCGGGCCAACACTGATGGCCTCCGAAGCCACCACGAAGAACCATCCTCCCGACATGGACATCATCATGTTCCAGACGAGGGGCGGCATCCCGAACGGGACTTCCAAGCGCCAGAAGCGTGACCAGCCAGAGAGGCGGAAGCTACGCGAAGCCTCTATCAACTCTGCGGGAACCGTCCGCAGGCTTTGATAAAAGCTGAAGGCCATGTTCCACGCTTGGCTCGTGAAAATGGCAAACACGGCGGCGAACTCCGCCCCCAGCACCCGACCGGGCGCCAGCGACATGAAAAACACCACGGTGACGGAGATGAATCCGAGGATGGGTACGGACTGTAGGACGTCCAAGACTGGAATCAGGATGCGCCCAGCGCGTGGACTTTTAGCCGCCCAAGTCGCGTACGTAAAGGTAAACAGCAAGGACAAGGACAGGCCTGCGAGCATCCGCAAGGTGGTTCGCGCCACGTAACCGGGCAGCATCCACGGGTTCAGCGAGACGGGGCTCGAATCCAAGGACGTAATCGGCGCCAGAACCCCCTTGCTGGTAGCGGCAAGGAAGGCCAGGAGGCCAATGACGAGGATGAGCGCGATCAGGTCAAAGCGGGAGGGTGCGCCTCGGCTTGCCGTGCTCCAGGCAGTGCGTGTGGTAGACATGGTGTGGGGAACTACTAATGTCCGTGTACCGGAGACCTTGGAGCGGTCGGAAGTCTGGCACAAATCGTATGTCGGGCGAAACCTTCAAGGGGCAAAAAAATGGGCCTAATTGCCGACTTGAGGCACCCGGGCCGATGGTTGCCCAGGAACCCGCAATTGTTCAGGCCTTATTGCGAAACAAGTAGTGCGAGACGAACCATTCTTTACCCCCGCGGAAATTCCATAATTCCGCACAGGCCATAAAGAAGACCCGCCATCGGATCCACCAGACTGCGGCGTTAGCGGCGCCATAAGTGGCAGCTAAAACGGGCATCAAGGTTGCTTTCGATCGGTCCATATTGCGGAGCCAATCTTCGGCGGTCTGGCCGTAATGGCGTCCGTCGACTCGCCAATGCTGGATCACCGCGAGATGACATTGGAAGTGCAGCAGCAAGTCATCGCTGGGCATCAGTCCGCCGGTGAAAAAGTACCGCGCCATCCAATCATTGTCGCCATCGACATCGAATGGGTACGCATGTTCCCGATGGGTGAACACATGAACGAACAGCGTGCCCTCAGGCCGCAGCCATCGGGAGATCCGCTCGAGCAATGTTTCGTAATTGCGCATGTGCTCGAACATCTCGACCGATACCGCGCGATCAAAGCGATCGTCTTCAGGGAAATCCAGTGCGTTCACATCACAAGTCAACACGTCGACGTTCGTGAGTCCACGAGACTGTGCGCGAGCGAGAATGAAGGCGCGCTGCGAAGCGGAGTTTGAAACAGCAGTAATGCGAGACGCCGGGAAACGCTCGGCCATGCGCAAGGTTAATGATCCCCAACCACACCCGAGTTCGAGAATTCGGTCTCCATTAGCGAGTTGAGCGCGCGCAATCGTCAAGTCCAACATTGCCGCTTCAGCGCTATTGAGATCCTGTCCCCCGGCAGTTGCCGCATCGCCGTGGCCGTCAAGGCGGTAGTAGCAGCAGGAGTACTTCAGATGCTGGCCGAGAACGTGCTCGTAGAATGCAGCCGGAACCTCGTAATGTTGCTCGTTGGCTGCACTGGTTTCGATAGCGACCGGGCTCGCTCGCAGAGATTCAATGAAGGCTTGTTGACGAACTTGGTTAGCCTCTGGATCACCTTTCTCTTCATGTGCAAGACGTTGTTTCAACAGTCTGCGGATGCCGAATCGAATCACAGAATCTGGCAGCCAACCGCCATCCAAAAGCCGTTGCGAAAGCGTCTTGCTGGGACCCGTCATGGCAGTTTCCGTCGGGGTGGCAGAGGAAAGAAGACACTAGTGCGGGCTTGGTAATCGGCGTAAGCGGCACCTTTAGAGCGCAGTGCCTGTGCTTCGGTAGCGGGTATGCCCGTCACTTTCATGAGGAAGTACCACATCAACGCTGGCATGAACACGCCGGTCCAGCCTATGCTCGGAACCGACAAGGCGAACAGCGCGTAAGCCACCCAGATCAGCCATTCAAAGAAATAGTTGGGATGGCGCGACCACGACCATAGGCCTTGGTCGCAGACTTTGCCATGATTGGCCGGGTTCGCCTTGAAGGCGTTTAACTGAGCATCGGCGATGCTTTCGCCGATCAGCGCAATTGCCCACAGCGCAGCACCCATGAGTTCCAGTGTCGAGAGGGCCGGCGTCGCGTCATTGACAGCTAACAGCAGAGGCCACGCGAGAATGACATTCAGAGCGGCTTGGATGAGATAGAAGCGATACATGCGACGATGAAAAGCGGCGTCGCCATTGACGCCCCATTTGCGGCGCAATTCGACGTAACGCCCCTCTTCGGGATGACCCAGCACACGGCGTCCCAAATGCCACGCCAGTCGGACGCTCCAGAGGCCGTACATGATGCCAATCAGCCATCTGCGCTCCGGCAACCCTTCTCCGTATAGACCGTACAGGATGGCCAAGAGAGCGAAATTTCCCGACCAGCCGATATCAACATACGAGTAGTTAACAGTGCGACGGCCGATGATGAAGATCACGCTCATTGAGAGCGCGACGACTAGGGCGCCTAATCCAAACAGTGACAGCGTGCTCATGGTCGGCTCCTCGAAAACAGGTCAGATAAAGGGTCATCGTCCGAAAGACGGTTGAGTGCAATGAGCATGTACGTGGACATCGCGATGTTGCCTAATAACAGGATCGCGGCTAACCAACCGATACGTGCAAGTACGCGGTGCTCTCGCAAGAAAACCCATGCGTAAAACGTGAGAAATCCCGCGTAGGCGTCGGCGAGGGTTGCCCACGTCCAAGCCGCGTCAGGGCCCGTCAATCCGCCCCAAGACCAAACAGGCTGTTGCAAGCTAGCCCAGCCCGTGACGGCTAACATCCCGAGAAGGATCGATGAGAACACTAGCCGTAGAATCTGGCGGTCAGACATCACTCCACCTCAATTTGCCCCGGGTTGTTGGTCCGGATTCGTCCGGACTATCACGTGGATGCAGCCTCTACGGAACTCCAATCCTACGATATCATGTTGCCCTACCGCTGTTGTGGGTGCGACCTGTGATCAAGGCTTTCATCGATTGGTATCTGGCGGCCTTAGCGGATGGCGGCTACGCGTTGGTGGCGTTGCTCATGGCCGTTGAGAGCAGCGTGATTCCCCTACCGTCGGAGTTAGTGATCCCACCAGCCGCCCATCTGGCCGCTTCGACCGGTCGCATGAGCCTCACCGGAATTGTCGTCGCAGCGGCCGTTGGTTCGTGGATAGGGGCGAGCGTGATGTATGCCGTCGCCCGATATTTGGGTCGACCGATCCTCGAGCGCTTTGGGCGATATCTCCTAGTGCCCGCCGACAAACTGGCCGCGGCCGAGCGTTGGGCTGGCACCTTTGGATCCTATGGTGTGTTTGCGGCGCGTTTGTTACCCGTCATTCGACATCTGATTGGACTGCCTGCGGGACTCGTTCGAATGTCCTACCTGCGGTATTCAATCGCGACGCTCGTTGGGTCGGCGATTTGGAGTTCGGTCCTCGTCGTGGTTGGGCTCGCCGCGGGCCAAGATGAGGCGCTGCTCGCCGGTGATCTGCACCGCATCACGATTTGGCTGGCGGGAGCGCTCCTGATTTTAGGCGCCCTGTATTGGACGTTTGTACACCGCGTGATGCACAAGAGACGGTGATTTAATCCCGAGGCCGCACACGCGCAGTGGGTACGGCACTTCGAGGGTCATCTGGCCAGTAATGTTTGGGGTAGCGGCCCTTGAGCTCCTTGCGAACCTCGACATAGCCGCGAGACCAAAAGCTCTCTAAATCAGAGGTGAGTTGTACCGGTCGCCGTGCCGGGGAGAGTAGTTCCAATGCGAGCGCGACGCGCCCGCCGGCCACGCGCGGGGTTTCGGCTAACCCGAAGACTTCTTGGAGTCGAACCGCGACGCGAGGCGGTTCGGATGCATAGTCGATCGCTATGCGCGATCCGCTCGGCACCGTCAGATGGGTTGGCGCCAGTCGATCGAGTTCGCGTGCTTGGGCGTAATCGAGACGTGCGCAAAGAATGGCATGCAGGTCTAAGCGACTGAGATGCTCCCTGCGCAAGACGCCCTCCAAATAAGGCGCTAGCCACTCGTCGAGTTCACTCAGTAGACCTGCCGCCGAAAAATCCGGCCACTCATCAGTCTGCTCCTTCGGCAATACGCGACGCAGAAACTCGATGCGAGTGATCAGATTCTCGGTTGCCCGTGATAGCGGCAGACACGCCATCCCCATCGATCGAATGCCTTCGATCATGGCCGGGATCGCAAGAGTGGGGTCGGGGCGCGACAGCACGACCTCGTCCAACACGAGCGCCTGGTAACGCCGTTCACGCCTCGCAACGACGATGTCCTGCCGGCTATCCCATACCACTCGCTCAATCGTCTCGATGGCCGAACCCAGTTGCTTGAATAGATCCTCGCGATCGACACTGGCGGCCAGATGGATACGGGCTTCGCGATCGCCTCCGTCGAGGTCAGCGACAACAAGAAAATCCTGCTGCGACAACGTATCTGGCCCCGCGAAAGCGGCTCCACGTCCGTTGGCCAGCACGTATCGCGGCGCTTCGCCACGCCGGCGGGCGATCCGATCTGGGTAAGCCTCGCTCAACAGCAGTCCGACATCCGCCGCGACCGTACCGCCGCCGGCATCACGCTCGAATAGTCCGGCTAGACGACGCACACGCATCAATCCGCTCCTGTCCGCTTCAAGACCCGGGACGGATCGCCCGTCGAGCAGATCCAAGCGTGCTTCCAGAGACGCCATGCGTTCACCTGGGCGCGACCGAGCAAAGTCACGCTCGGAAAGAATGGCAGCCAGTCGTGCGGCCATCCGTGCAGAGACTCCGCGCCTGGCACAGAGCAGCATGCGCGCTAATCTGGGATGAACCCCAAGGGCGCCCATGCGGGCGGCCAGTGCCGTGGGCTTGCCATCGCGATCTAACGCACCCAGTACTTTCAGCAGATCACGTGCTTGAGCGAGGTGGGCGAGTGGGGGTGCGTCGAGAAACGACAGTTGATTTGCGTCCGTGCCCCAGATCGCGAGGTCGAGTGCCAACGGCGCGAGGTCTGCCTCTAATATTTCCGGTGCCGTGGTCGCTGGCAGCATGCGCTCCTCCGCCAGCGTGTAGACGCGATAACACACGCCCGGTGCCGTTCGGCCGGCTCGGCCGCGTCGCTGCTCAGCCGCTGCCAGGGATACCGGCAAAGTTTCCAAGCGGCTCATGCCACATCCAGGGTCGAAGCGGGTGCGACGAGCCAAACCGGAATCGACCACAATGCGAATACCTTCGATCGTGAGTGAGGTCTCGGCAATGCTCGTGGAGAGTACGACTTTGCGGATGCCCGGTTGCGCCGGCACGAGTGCCGCATCCTGCGCATCGGGCGGCAATTCGCCCATAAGCGGACAGATCCGAATATGGTCGCCCAATGCCATGTTGCTCAGTAGGCGAGCTACCCGATGAATTTCCGCAGCGCCGGGTAGAAAGACGAGGGCATCCCCGTCTGACTCGGCGAGCGCTCGCTGAACGGCGGTGGCCACGTCTCGTTCAATGTTGTCTGGCGCACGCCGCGCATACCGCACCTCAACCGGGAACTGACGTCCCGCACTGGTAATGCGCGGCGCGCCGCCTAAGAGGGTAGCGACGGCTGCACCGTCGAGCGTTGCGGACATCACCAGCAAGCGCAAATCAGCGCGCAGATGCCGTCGCGCATCGAGACACAACGCCAAACCCAAGTCTGCGGTGAGGCTGCGCTCATGAAACTCATCAAAAATGACGCAGCCATAATCCTCGAGGCCCGGGTCAGACTGCAGCATCCGCGCCAGAATGCCCTCCGTCACAACCTCTATGCGTGTCGCCGACGATATGCGGGATTCCAGCCGCATCCGGTAGCCGACTCGGCCGCCAGGCGCCTCGCCTAAGGTGCTCGCGAGGCGACTCGCGACGGCGCGAGCAGCGAGCCTACGGGGCTCGAGCATCAGAATTTTTTTACCGCCGAGCCAGCCGCAGCCCAGTAAGACCAAGGGAACGACCGTGCTCTTACCAGCCCCCGGAGGCGCTTCGAGCACAGCCAAGCCGTGTTGACCCAGCGCAGACGAGAGCTCGTCCGTAACGGCCAGAATGGGGAGATTGGGAAGCAAGCGTGACTTCAGTTGGTGAACGCGAGTCGTCGCCGGAACTCACGACGGACCCAGAAGGCGGCCATGAAGGCCTGTAGCACAACGGTTGCAACGGAAAGATGCCAAACCTGTTCGAGATGAAAGCCTGGCTGCCGCGACAAATACAGCGCCGGTAAGGCAAAGGTGACCAGCCGTGTACCACTCGAAAGTACGGATGGCCAGGTATTGCCCAGTGCCTGGAAGATCCCGGAGCACGCGAAGGCAAATCCGCTCAACACGAAATTCCACGAGATGAGATGAAGAAACGTTGACCCCACGGCAACGGTTTCAGCATCCTGAGTGAACAAACCAATCAAGCTGTCTCCCCGCCACTGACAGAGCAGCATCAAGATCACCATCGCGCCCGCACCGAGCATGCTGCCAGAGCGGAACGTTTCCCGAACACGGACCGCCGATCGCGCGCCAAAATTTTGCGCAGCGACGGGCGCAATTGCGAAGGAAATAGCCATGGCCGGAAGGAAAAAAGTTTGCATAACGCGAGCGCCAATCCCGAAACCCGCCTGCGCGGCTGGCCCGAAGTCGCGAATCACGCTGTAAACGACCACCTGGTAGATGAACAGGAGTCCAAGCTCGAACCCAGATGGCAGACCAATATTGAGAATCTGCTTCCACGTCTGCAGTCGAGGCTGCCAGAGTTGTGGGTGAAACTCGACGTACTTCTCAAGGCGCAGATAGTAATAGCCCAGTAAGGCCACGCCGACACAGACGGCGAGCGTGCTGGCAAGGCCAGCCCCCGCAACACCTAAGGCATGTCCTGTGCCGATGCCGGCAATCAACACTGGCGCCAGTAAGATATTGACCAGAACGGTGACCATTTGCACGGTCATGGTTGGGCCAACGATCCCTGTGCCACGCAATGCAGATCCCAGCGCGACCATCGCGAACTGCAGCGCTAATCCGGGAATGAACCAACGCAAATATTCCTCGCCAGCGGCGGTAGTTGTAGCGTCGGCGCCGAGTCCGCGCATGTACGTACCGAGGACCCCATATCCGCCAACCAGCGCAATCACGGAACAGATCCCAGCAAGCACGAGGGATTGGTTGAAAATCAGATTCGCGTGTTCTCTGTCCTTCGCTCCGACCGCACGCGCAATGAGTGCCACCGTACCGACCGAGAACACTTGTGTCAGCGCCATCACAGCCAGTGCGAAGGTGGCGCCACTGCCCACGCCCGCCACGGCGGCATTGCCCAGCCGTGAGACGTAGTACAGATCAACGAGGTAGTACAGCGTCTGTACCAACATGCCGAACATCATCGGTGCAGCCATTGTCACCAGATGGCGGGTAATCGAGCCTTGAGTGAGATCTTTCACGCCTGGGCTCCAAAGCCATGTTGGTAGGGATCCGACGGATCCAAGATCAACGTGAGTTCGGCAGTGACGAAGGCGGTGCCGCGGACAGTCGGAATGATTTGGCCATCGATGATGTCAATGTGGCCTTCAAAGACACTGCCGACGATGCTTTCTTGGCGCCAAACTTGTCCCGGCTTCAATTTTCCGTTTGCGACCAGACAGGCGAGTTTTGCGCTGGTTCCGGTCCCGCACGGAGAACGGTCGTACGCGCGGCCTGGGCAAAGGACAAAGTTTCGACTATCGGCGCCCTCAGTCGGAGAAGCAGCAAACAGTTCGATATGGTCGATTTCCGCACCATTTTCGCCAGTGATGTGCTGCTCCTCCAGCGCACGCTTGAGCGCTACGGTGTACGCGATGAGCGCATCCGCGCTGCGCAACTCGAGCGTTTGTCCGTGGTCTTCGCAGAGGAAAAACCAATTGCCACCCCACGCGATATCGCCATGCACGCGACCGTAACCCGGAATCTCCACGGCGACGGCGGATTGATATCGTTTTGCCGGGACATTGCGCACCGACACACTACCGTCAGCATGGAGCTCCGTCGTCACCACGCCCACGGGCGTTTCGATGCGGTGCCGACCGGGTGAGAGGCGACCGAGATGGGCAAGCGTGCGCACCAGGCCGATCGTGCCGTGTCCGCACATGCCCAGATAGCCGACGTTGTTGAAAAAAATGACGCCCGCGGAGGCTGTCGGATCCGTTGGTGGAGTTAGCAGGGCCCCCACCAAAACATCGTTGCCGCGGGGCTCATTACACACCGCAGATCGGAAGTGGTCATGGCGCTCGCGTAGTTGGCGCACCCGGTCGGTCAGGCTGCCCGTGAGGTCCGGCCCGCCCTCCAGAACGATACGCGTCGGCTCTCCGCCGGTGTGGGAGTCGATGGCGGTCAGGCGCTGCATGTGAAACCTCCAAGTGACCAGTACGCACCTCGTGCGCGGTCGTGATTCTGCGCTAACAAACGGCACCTGCCCAACCCCCAATGACCTGCGCGCTGTGCAGCGAGCGCCGGCGCTTTCAAAGGTCCGGCGACGCGTTACACTCCAGCACATGCGCAGCGCGCCGGTTATCGCCTTTCTGCTTCTCTTGGCCGCCTGTGGTGGAGAGCCGCCGCGGGCGCCCAATGGGCGCGCCGCGCTGGTCAGCCCCGTCGTGCCAGCGCCACGAGCCGCGGCCGCTGCCCTCGCGGCTGCGCTGGTCGGTTCGCCCTACCGCTACGGGGGTGCGGCGCCGGACGGCTTCGATTGCAGTGGTCTGGTCTGGTACGTCTATCACGAGGTGGGCGTGGGCGTGCCCCGTACCGCTGCAGAGCAGCGGATCGCGATACACCCGGTTGACGTGGATCATCTTGAGCCGGGCGATTTGCTTTTTTTTCAGACGCCAGCCGATCACGTTGGCGTCTACGTCGGTGGCGGCGAGTTCGTGCACGCGCCAGCCTCCGGGCGATCCGTAGAACGGGTCCGATTAAATTCGCCGTTCTTTCTCTTGGGTTTTGCCGGAGCCGGGCGACCAGCTGTCTAGTCTAAGGTAGCAAGTTCGCGCGTGGCAGCGCCTCGTAGGCGATGAGTTCCACATCCGGCGACCAATAGCCGAGTTTGACCGGTTCACTGCGCAGCAAGTCCGTGGTGAGGTATTTCTTGTTGTCATCGCAGAAGATGGTGACCACAACAGCCTCGGGGCCGAGCCGATCCTGCGCCATCAGTGCGCCGATCAGATTGGCGCCGGAAGAAATGCCCACCCCAAGCCCTAACTCGCTCGCAAGGCGCTGAGCCATCAGGATGGCATCCCCGTCCGCGACCGACACCACGCCATCCAATGCCGCTAGGTCCACGATAGGCGGCACGAATTCATCGGAAACGCCCTGTATGCGGTGTCGGCCGACCTTGCAGCCCGTTGACAGCGTCGGTGATTCGGCTGGCTCTAGCGGGTAGATCTGAATCGCCGGATCGAGAGACTTGAGGTACCGCCCGACGCCCATGACGGTCCCGCCGGTGCCAACACCGGCCACGAAGGCGTCGGCAGAAAGGCCCCGCGCGGCCAATTGGGCTGCGATCTCCGGGCCGGTTCCCGTCCAGTGTGCCTCAACATTGGCAAGATTGGAGAATTGGCGGGGCAGGAAGATGTTGGGTTCTCGTCGCTCCAATTCCTCGCACAATCGAATGCTGCCGAGAAATCCCCCCTCGTCATGCGATACCGGGCGAATGGTTGCGCCGAATGCGCGGATGAGGGAGATCCGCTCCTGACTCATCCAGTCCGGCATACAGATTTCGACTGGGTGGCCGAGAGCCCGCCCAATGGCTGAAAACGCTATCCCCGTATTGCCGCTGGTGGCTTCAGCGATCCGGTCGCCGGGTCGGATGCGACCATCCCGGTACGCGCACTCCAGTATGTACAGCGCCATTCGATCTTTGATGCTGCCCGTCAGATTCAGATGCTCCGCTTTCGCGTAGATCATCCGAGTTTCACCCCGATAACGAAGGTGAATGGCCAACAGCGGCGTATTGCCAACCATGCCACGGATTCCACGGAACCGTCCTAAACATTCGTGATGCGTTATGGGTTCGCTCATTGGGCCATGTCCAGTCGAGTCGTTCATCCTATTGAGTCTGTTCTCTCAGCAGTGCGCAGGCTATTCTGACGCGAATCTAAGCGCTCTATTAAGTGTGCTTCATACTTGTGGCGCGGCTCCGATCTCCGCGCAACATCTCACCCACGCCCGCACCCCAAAGGGCGAGTCTTGAAACCAGGAGTGAGTCCATGAAGAAGCTTGTTCTGATCGCCGCAGCGTTGACGCTTGCAGTGCCTGCCTTCGCCCAGTCGACCGCGACAACGCCGAGTGCGTCTGCGCCGACCACCGAGACGGCAGCCAAGCCAGCGAAGCATCACAAGAAGGGCAAGAAGGCCAAGAAAGAAGCCGCTGCTCAGTAAGCGGCTGAGGCGTTCGGCGTTGCGCTGAACCCATGGGCCCCGGGAGGAAGTCCTCCCGGGGCCTTTTTACTTACCAAACGTGTACGCGATCTTCAGGCTTCAGGTAGAGATTGTCGCTTGGCTGTACGCCAAACGCCGCATACCAAGGGTCGAGGTTGCGGACGACACCATTCACTCGGTACATGCCCGGGCTGTGCGGGTCGGTGAGCAGGCGATTGCGCAGCGCCTCGTCACGAATCAAAGTGCGCCAGACCTGTGCCCAGCCAAGGAAGAAGCGCTGATCACCACTCAATCCGTCGAGGACAGGCGCTGGCTTGTCACCGAGCGCGCGATGGTAGGCCGCGTAGGAAACCGAGATGCCACC
Organism: Gammaproteobacteria bacterium; assembly: GCA_947455595.1. GTDB lineage: Bacteria > Pseudomonadota > Gammaproteobacteria > Steroidobacterales > Steroidobacteraceae > CAIKZZ01. Next base: position 106,969 of record CANGOP010000003.1, on the reverse strand, counting down.
AACATCGCCCAGATTTTCACCCAGCGTGAGGCGTCCATTGACCTTGATGCCCGGCAGAGGCTCAAACGCGGAGTATTGGTCGGCCAAGCGGTCGCCAAAAGCCTTGAAGGCGCTGACGTCTGCGGGCTTCCACCAGTCGCGTAGCACGCCTTTCTCATCAGACTTGGCGCCCTGATCGTCAAAGCCGTGGCTCATTTCGTGACCGATGACGCCACCAATGCCGCCATAGTTCACCGCAGGATCCGCCTTTGGATCGAAGAATGGCGGCTGCAGAATCGCCGCAGGGAACACGATCTCATTGAAGATCGGGTTGTAATAGGCGTTGATGGTTTGCGGCGACATGAACCACTCGTCGCGATCGGTCGGTTTGCCTAAACGTTCCGCGTCACGGCGCCACGCGAAGAGGGCCGCACGCTCCATGTTGCCGAACGCATCGCCGCGAACGACGTCCAGGCGACTGTAATCGCGCCAGTGATCCGGATAACCAATCTTTGGGCGGAAGGTGGCCAGCTTGCGCAGGGCCGCTTCGCGCGTATCGGCTGACATCCACTGTGCGGCTCGAATGCGTTCCCCATAAGCCGCACGCAGATTTTCAACCAACGTCACTGCCGCCTGCTTGGACTCCGGCGGGAAGTAGCGCTCGACGTATAGCCGTCCGATGGCTTCACCCAGAGCGCCATTCGTGGCCCCCACCGCTCGTTTCCAGCGCGCCCGCTGTTCGGGTTGTCCGGAGAGCGTGTGGTCGTAGAAATCGAACACTTCCTTGTCGAACTGCGTGGGTAGCACGGCCGCGTGATGTGCAAGGAAGTGATAGCTGAGATAACCACGCCAGTCGTTCAGATCCGTCGTGCGGAACAAGTGACCGAGCGGAGCGATCGCAGATTTTTCCGACACGATGAGCGTGCCCGGATCCGGGAGTTCTGCGCCCGCGAACAGACTATCCCACGGAAATTCCGGCGCGAGAGTCTTGAGTTCCGCAAGGGTCATCGGGTTGTAGGTGCGATCCCGATCCCGGCGGTCAGCACGGGGCCAGTGCAACTTCGCAATTTCTGTTTCCAGTCGCAGAATGTGGTCGGCCGCGACGTCGGCAGCCGGATAACCGGCGAGCTTGAGCATCCGTTCGATGTGCGCTTGATATGCGGCGCGGACCGATTTGAATTGATCCTCGTCGCGCAAATAGAAATCGCGATCGGGCAGTCCCAAGCCGCCGTGACTCACCCCTACGACATAGCGGTCCGGATTTTTCTCGTCCAACGTGACGCCGATTTCGATCGGTGTCGGCAAGCCAAGACCGGGTGATCCCATCAGACGCGCGATGGCGTCATGCGAATTAGCGCGATGGATCTGATCCAGAGCGGGCTCAGCCTTCGCCAATCCGAGGGTGTTGATCCGCGCCTCATCCAGAAAGCTGGCATAAAAATCGCCAATCTTTTGCGCGATTGAGCCCGGTGCGCCAGCGGACGAGCGCGCCTCCTCAAGAAGCCCCCGAATGCGGGTTTCATTCTCGTCGGCAAGCTTGGTGAAAGAGGTCCAGGAAGTACGATCAGCCGGTAGCTTCTCTGTCTTCATCCACGTGCCGCCGGCAAATGCGTAGAAGTCATCGCCGGGTTTGACCGCTGCGTCGCCGCCGCCGAGGTCAATACCAAACGGAGCTATCGCAGGCCCGGTGTCGGCTGCGAGGACAGGCGATGCGATGGAAAAGGCGATCGTCAGGGCGCACAGCGCGCCAGACGTACGAGAGTACAGCGACATGAATGTCTCCTGACCATAATAAAGGGGACACTATGCCGCGCTTGGGGACGAGGTGCGAGCGGGTTGCGGTGAATAGCCGCAGCGACGAGATCAATTCGCGGAAGAGGCCCCCGGGGGGGCATGGGCGGGTACCGAGGGTCCCCGCCCACTTACGCCGGTGAGATTACGCCTTCTTAGCGTAGACCTTGCACCAGCCGTTGCCGTTCACGAGCTTGCCCGCGAAGATCGTGCAAGGCGCCTGTGCATCGGCAGCCTTACCTTGGAACTGCACGCAATTGGCGCACTTCTGCTCGGGTTTGTGCGTCGGGTTCGACTTCGCATCCACCTTGGTGGTGTCGACGACGTAGCCCAGCGCCTTCGCTTGGGGGTCATTGGCGTCGAGGGCCGGGGCGGCCGCCTCAGCGCGGGTGACAGCAGCAATGACAGGGATGGCGGCAAGGCCGGCTAGGGCGCCCTTGAGCAGGGCACGACGGGGAAGCTTCTGGTCGAACATCGACTCACTCCTTGGTACAGTACAAAGTCAGTGCGGCCTGCGAAGCCGCGGCGCCATCATAAAACGACTGACGCAGTGACGGGGTGGATTGCGCCAATTACCGTCGTCACTGAGAGGCGATGCACCCCGAATTGAGAATGATTCTCATCGAGGATCGATTTGGCGCGTCTTTCGGACAGGCTCGGCGACCACCGTCGCAAATTCCTCTCCGCCTTCGATGACTTCGTAGCCGTTTCCAATCCAACTGGCCGGCAGTTCCAAGGAGCTGACGATGGAGGCTGCCACGGCCGACAGGTATGGCAAGGCTTGGACGACCATCACGAGGACCCAAGCGCGAAGGTCTGGACTATCCATTCGCATCCGGTCGAGGCTGCCGTCCGACAAGTTGTAGGTGACGCCCCATGCGCTTAAGAGAAGCCCGAGTGCCATCAGCGCCTCTTCCCGACAGGCCTGTAACGCACCCCAGATCGTCTGGGCGTCCGCTTGCTTGGGCGTGCGGAAGAATGGTTCGTTGTCGGTCAGTAGGCCCTTGAGGATGGCCAAGCCGATGGTGTGCGCAAGCCCAAGTCCAGCCACCGACGCTGCGAGTGTCTGGCGGATCCCGGCGCCGATACGCACTCGGTAGAGATGCATCAATTTCGCCAACTTGAACACGAACAGCGACAGTGGCAACACCGAGAACATCGCGAGCGGCGCATCGAACTTGGTGGGCAGTGCGATCATCAGGACCGACCACAGCACTGCAAACAAGTTGAATATGACGTTCAGTCCATCCGCCATCCACGGTAACCAACCTGCGAGAAAGTGATAGCGCTGGCCCGCCGTCAATTGTTTGGAGTCACGGCCAAACAATTCCTTGGCATGGGCGCGCATAATTTGCATCGCGCCGTAAGCCCAGCGGAACCGTTGCTTCTTGAAATCGATGAACGTATCCGGCATCAAGCCCTGACCGTAACTGTGAGGGATATAAGTGGCCTCAAGGCCCGCCTCGAATACCCGGAGGCCCAGCTCGGCATCCTCAGTGATACACCACTCTGCCCAGCCACCCAGATCTGTCAGAACCGAGTGACGAACGATCGTCATCGTTCCGTGTTGAATGATAGCGTTACGCTCGTTTCGGGTGACCATTCCGATATGGAAGAACCCGCGATACTCCGCGTGGCACATCGCTTTAAACGCATTCTGGTGACCATCTCGATAGTCTTGAGGCGCCTGCACGATGGCGATACGCGGCGCGCTGAATGCCGGCATGAGATCTTTGAGCCAAGTTGGCGACACGCAGTAGTCGCTGTCGATGACGGCAATGGCTTCTGCAGCGGGGTTCGTATTGCGAAGCGCGAAGTTCAGCGCTCCTGCCTTGAAACCAGCGAGCGGACTGACATGGAAAAAGCGGAAGCGGGGCCCAAGTTTGCTGCAGTGCGCCTCGACAGGTTTCCAGACGGCTTCGTCTTTTGTGTTGTTGTCGATCACCAAGACCTCAAAGTCCGGGTAATCCAGTTGAGCAAGCGCATTGAGCGTTTCAATCATCATGTCCGCCGGCTCGTTATAGGCGGGAACATGGATTGAAACAAATGGACGATAAGCCTCGTTTGAGCCTTCAGAGGCCGGTCGGACCAACAGCCGGCGTCTCAACTTGATCCAATGAGCCTCCGCCCATTCGTGCGCTTCTGCCAACAAAACGGCGATGACACCCAGCATGCCGATAAACAATAGAACGCCGACCGCAACACTCGTGGCAGTCAGGTACTGTTGCGAATACTCGTAAATGACCCAGGTCGTTAGCGCGCTGGTTGCATAGACGATTACGGCGAGAAAACTCCGGCCACGATTGCGAAGCGTGCCGCTGTGTAAGTAGAACCAGAACAGTAGCGCAGCGGCCAGCAAGACCGAGACGGCTGCGAGCATCTGCCACGCAGGCAGTCGGACGATGGGCTTTGTGAATTCGAACTTCGGGCGACGCTGAGCGTCATAAACACCCCAATAGGCGCCAACACCGCCCTCCGACGTGGCCTTCCACGGTTGATCGAAGGCCTCTTCGATATAGTAGGGAACATGCTCGAGCTCTGCCCAAGCCAAGAACCGGCGTAAGAACAGCGCCTCATTGGCGTCTGACGCCACGGCTTTTTCGCGGGTGCGGCCGTTTGATGGCCAACCCACCTCACCAATTACGACCGGTTTTTTAGGGAAGCGCGCTTGAACTTCTCGATAACGATCGATCGAATATTGAACCGCTTTCTCGACCTCGATGCCCTCCCAATAAGGGAGCAGGTGAATCGTGATGTAGTCGACGTGATCGGCCAGCTCAGGGTGCTTGACCCACACATGCCAGGGTTCTGCCGTGCTGATCGGCTGGCTAATCTGTGCTCTAGCCTTGTCCAGGTAGCCCATGAACTGCTCAAGCGGAACGTCGTTTCGTAGCACAGACTCGTTGCCCACAATGATGCGAGCAATATTCCGATGCGTCTTGGCCAGTTCAATGGCCCGTTCAAGTTCCTTGTCATTGTGTTCGCCACGAGCGTCGATCCAGACGCCGAGCGCTACATTTAGCCCCCGGTCTTCGGCCAATTCCGGGATGAGCCCCAGCGTACTGGACACGCTGTACGTGCGAATGGCCTGGGTCTTGCCTTTGAGCAAGTCCAAGTCCTCCGCGATCTGTTCTCGAGTCGGGTAATCCTCCTTGATCGCATCCTGTCCCGGTCGGTAGGGCGAGACGGCGAATCCCCAAGTTACCCGAGGCCATTCGGGTTCCTTTTCCGGGCGGTTGAACCAAGCCCACGTGAAAATGGTCACGAGGGCGAAGGCCAAGGAGATGACGATGGCAGAGAGGCGGGCAGGGGTCTTTTCCATAGGTTAAGAGAATACCGCGCCGGCGCGCTCAGGTCGTGTCCCCTCTCTGATGGATCTGGCCCAATTCCCCCCGGTTATGGGTTCAGGCTTCCTCACCTTATCGGCATCCGCTACTTTTACCGTCCACAGCATGGAATGACCGATGAGCGCCCAGCCAGCCCTTTCCGCGATGGCACCTATTCCGCTGCCCCCTGGGCTGTCCCCGGAGCGATCCGGGCGGTTGCGCGAAATACCGTACAACTACACGTCGTACTCGGATCGAGAAATCGTGGAACGCCTGCTCGGCGCTGAAGGCTGGGCGTTGGTCGGCGACCTTCGCCGAGAGCAGCGCACGGGCCGGTCGGCCCGAATGTTGTACGAGGTCCTCGGCGACATCTGGGTGGTACGCCGTAACCCCTATCTCGAAGACGACCTCCTCGACAATCCTAAGCGTCGGGAAATGCTCATTGAGGCACTCCACCACCGTCTGCGCGAAATCAACCGGCGCCGATCCGCGGATGACGCCCCCGACTCGCAAGTTGCCCGCTTGATTGCCCTGGCAGAGGCGGCGGTCACTCGGTTTGCAGAGCATTTCGACTCTACGGCGAAATTGCGCCGGCGGGCGACACGACTTCTGGAAAAGCTGACCCGCAAAGACAACATTCGGTTCGACGCTGTCGCTCGTGTCTCACATGTCACCGACGCCACCGACTGGCGCGTCGAGTTCCCATTTGTCGTGCTGACGCCAGATAACGAGGCGGAAATGCCGCGGCTAGTGCGCGCCTGCATTGCCTTGGGCCTCACCGTAATTCCCCGAGGCGGCGGTACGGGTTACTCGGGAGGCGCGATTCCACTGACGGCCCTCTCTGTCGTCATCAATACCGAAAAACTCGATGACCTGGGTGCCGTTGAAAAGACTGCGCTGCCCGGACTCCCGGAACCTGTGCCGACGATTCTCAGTGGCGCTGGCGTCGTGACGCGGCGAGTCAGTGAAGCCGCTGAAAAAAAAGGCTGGGTCTTTGCGGTCGATCCAACCTCCGCAGATGCCTCCTGCATCGGCGGTAACGTCGCGGTCAACGCGGGTGGAAAAAAAGCTGTTCTCTGGGGAACAGCCGTGGACAACCTCGCCTGGTGGCGAATGGTCGATCCAGAGGGCAATTGGCTCGAGGTGACTCGAGTGGGCCATAACCTCGGAAAAATTCACGACGTAGAAAGCGCGGTCTTCGAACTTGTCTGGAAAGATGGTGAATCGGCACCAGAAAAAGCCCGCGAATTACGTCGCGAGCACCTTGTGATTCCCGGTCGCGCATTTCGCAAAGTGGGCCTTGGAAAGGATGCGACGGACAAGTTTCTCGGGGGCTTGCCAGGCGTACAAAAGGAAGGAACCGATGGGCTGATCACCTCCGCGCGATGGATATTGCATCGAATGCCGATGGAAACGCGGACGGTTTGCCTCGAATTTTTCGGACAAGCGCGCGAAGCGATACCGTCAATCGTCGAAATCAAGAACTACGTCGATGGTCATGGGCGAGAGCGCGGCGTGGCGCTCGCTGGGCTTGAGCATCTGGACGATCGCTACCTACGTGCCGTTCGATATGCCACCAAGTCCAAGCGAGGCGGCCTGCCCAAAATGGTGTTGATCGGCGACATTGTCGGCGACGACTCGAATGCCGTTGCTGCCATTACCTCGGAGATTGTGCGTATCGCCAATGCGCGGACTGGCGAGGGCTTCATTGCGGTCAGTCCGGATGCTCGGCGGAAGTTTTGGCTGGACCGCGCTCGTACCGCAGCAATTGCTCGGCATACCAATGCTTTCAAAATCAATGAAGACGTTGTGATTCCTCTGCCTAGGATGGGTGATTACACCGACGCGATCGAACGCATCAACATTGAACTGTCCACGAAGAACAAACTCCGCCTCGCCTCAGCACTCAAGGATTACCTCAGTGGTCCCGTTGCAACCCGCAAGATGGACGACAGCTCAGGCGAATCTGCGGACCAGGATGAATTCATCTCCGAGCGCCTAGAAGAGGCGCGACGTTGTCTTGATACGGTGATTGCCCGCTGGCGAGTGATCCTGGATCATCTCGACCACGGTTTACGCAGCATTCTTCCTGCCCTCGAAGACGACCGCGTGCCTACGGATGTCGTTCAGAACCTGCGGGCGCGCATTCAGCATTCACCTGACACGACGTTGTTTAGCGTGGTGCAAGACAAGTCATTGAGAATCTCGTGGAAGGCCGAAATTCGTGCCCCGCTTGTGAGGCTTTTGTCGGGAGTGCTCGCGCCAGCCATGGCGCGGTGTGATGAAATTCACGCCAGTATCTTGAAGAGCCGCGTCTTCGTTGCACTCCATATGCATGCGGGTGACGGCAATGTTCACACCAACATTCCAGTTAACTCCGATGACTACGAGATGCTGCGCGAGGCAAATGACGCCGTCGTGCGCATCATGGGTATCGCCCGAGACTTAGGCGGCGTGATTTCTGGTGAACACGGCATCGGTATAACGAAATACGAGTTCCTCTCAGAAGAGGAAACTGCTCCCTATAGAGCCTATAAGCAGCGAGTTGATCCGGAGTCTCGATTCAATAAGGGCAAGTTGCTGCCCGGCGGCGACCTGTCACGAGCGTATACCCCGAGTTTCAACCTGCTCGGTCATGAATCGTTGATTATGAAGCAGTCCGATATCGGTTCAATTTCCGGTGCGATCAAAGACTGTTTGCGCTGTGGGAAATGCAAACCGGTCTGTGCAACGCATGTCCCACGCGCCAATCTGCTCTATTCACCTCGAAACAAGATTCTCGCCACCTCCCTGCTTGTCGAGGCTTTTCTCTACGAGGAGCAAACCCGTCGTGGCGTCTCGGTTCGCCATTGGGAAGAATTCTCAGATGTCGCGGACCACTGCACGGTATGCCATCAGTGCGTGACACCGTGTCCGGTTGACATCGACTTCGGCGACGTGACGATGGCCATGCGCGACCTTCTGCGGCGCATGGGGAAGAAGCGTCGCCGGCCAGTTGCGGAGCTGGCGTCTTTTTTCTTGGAGGCGACAAATCCGGCAACGATCAAATTAACGCGCGCTGCTGTAGTTGGGGTGGGGTATCGCGCTCAGCGCTGGGCCAACCGGGTCTTCCGTGCCGCCGCGAAAGCGCAGACCGCGCGGCCACCGTCAACGACGGGGAAGCCGCCGATGCATGAGCAAGTTGTGCATTTTGTTAATCGACGGATGCCAGCGGGTTTACCGAACCGTACGGCCCGAGCCTTGCTGGACATCGAAGATAGGGACTACGTGCCCATTATTCGCAACCCAATGGAGACGACAGCCGACACAGAGGCCGTTTTCTATTTCCCGGGGTGCGGCTCAGAACGGCTGTTCTCGCAGGTTGGCCTCGCGACCCAAGCGATGCTATGGCATGTCGGCGTGCAGACCGTGCTGCCGCCGGGTTACCTCTGCTGTGGTTATCCCCAGCGCGGCGCTGGCGAGACGGTCAAAGCGGAAAAAATCATTACCGACAATCGAGTGCTGTTCCATCGCGTCGCCAACACTCTGAATTATCTTGACATACGGACTGTTGTTGTCAGTTGCGGTACTTGTTTCGACCAATTGTCCGGTTATGAATTCGACAAGATTTTTCCTGGCTGTCGATTGATCGATATCCATGAGTACTTGCTTGAGAAGGGCGTCCGTATTGAAGGCGTGACCGGCCAACGCTATGTGTACCACGATCCCTGCCATTCGCCGATGAAACAAGGATCGGCGTTGGCGACGGTGAACTCGCTGGTCAATTCCCAATTGAACGGACGGGTCGAGCGTAGCGCTAAATGCTGCGGCGAATCCGGCACATTTGCTGTTACGCGCCCTGACATCGCCACCCAAGTTCGTTTCCGTAAAGAAGAAGAGCTCAAGGCGGATCTCGCGGTGGCTCGGCAGGATGGGCATACCGGTAACGTCAAGGTTTTGACGTCCTGTCCCTCCTGCCTGCAGGGTCTGTCACGGTACTCCGATTCCACGGGAATGGAGGCCGACTATATCGTTGTGGAGATGGCTCGCCATTTGCTCGGACATGATTGGATGGCGCAGTATGTTCGCGCAGCCAATGCGGGCGGTATCGAGCGGGTGCTGGTGTGACGGCGATTCTATCGGTACAGGGACTTGTGAAATCCTACGACGGTCGTCCGGTCGTGAACGGCGCAACGTTCTCTGCCACCGCCGGGGAGTGCTTCGGAATTCTCGGGCCTAATGGCGCGGGCAAGACGACGACGATGCGGTGTTGTCTTGGATTGACGGCCCCCGATGAGGGCGGTGTTGAGCTATGCGGGTATTCGATCCCAGCGATGGCGCGCGAGGCGCGCTATCGCGTCGGCGTGGTGCCGCAATTCGACAACCTCGACCCTGATTTCACCGTGACCGAGAATCTCGTCATGTGGGCGCGTTATTACGAAATCAGTAAGCGCGACGCTCGTGCGATGGTGCCCCGGTTGCTGGAGTTGGCCGGTCTCGAGGATCGTGCAGATGCCCGCATTGATGCGCTGTCAGGCGGAATGAAGCGGCGTCTCACCATCGCACGTGCTTTGGTCAACGATCCCGACGTGTTGTTTCTCGACGAGCCTACAACGGGGCTGGACCCACAGGCTCGGCACTTGGTCTGGGACGGCCTGCGACGCTTGGCAAAAGAGGGCAAGTCTCTGATTCTCACTACTCATTTCATGGATGAAGCCGAGCGCCTCTGTGACCGCCTTTGCATTATGGATGCTGGGAAAATCATCGCAGAAGGGTCGCCTAGGCAACTCATTGAATCGCATATTGAGCCAGTCGTCGTCGAGGTCTTCGGTGAGGGCGTTCATGAATGGGCAGAAAAGGAAGCGTCTGTACTGGTTGAGCGACTGGAAGTGTCCGGTGAAACGGCGTTTTGCTACACGCACTCGGCCGATGCCATCCTCGCGGCGATGAGTTCCTATCCTCAGTTGCGCGCAATGCGCCGAGTCGCCAACCTCGAGGACGTCTTCATCAAGCTGACTGGTCGAGACATTCGGGATTGATGATGAACCTCCGTTTCTTGCACATCGTCGAACGCAACTTCTTGGTCTGGCGGAAGCTGATGATTCCGTCTCTGACGACGAACCTCGCGGACCCGCTTTTTTACTTGGTCGGCTTCGGATTCGGTATTGGCTCGTTGGTTGGAACTGTCAACGGGCGCCCTTACGTCGAATTTCTCGCCGGCGGCATGTTGTGCTACTCGACATTGAATAGTGCGACGGCAGAAGCGCTCTATTCAGCTTTTTCACGTCTGAAAATGCAGCGTACTTGGGAAGGCATTCTGCACACGCCCATGACAGTCGCTGACATTGTTATCGGAGAATGGTTGTGGGCAGCGCTCAAGGCGGTGCTCTCGGGTAGCGCGATCTTGCTCATCATGTATGCGTTAGGAATCGCACACGGATTCCGGCCACTGGTCGTTTTGCCGGTGCTTTTTTTGCTCGGTCTTTGTGTCGCTGGATTGGCGCTCGTCATGACCACGATCGCCAAGGGTTTTGACTTTTTCGCGTATTACTTCACGCTGGTTTTGACGCCTATGTCCTTTCTGTCGGGCGTTTTCTTCCCATTGCAGTCGCTGCCCGTCAGCGTTCAAAAGATTGCGCTGATCCTGCCACTCGCGCATGCGGCGTTGCTCTCACGTGGCCTTGTCTTTGGCGACGACATTCCCCACCCGGTCTTAAGTCTTCTACTTCTGGCTGTCTATGGGGTTATCGGCGTTGCCGTGTCGGTCCGAATCGCAACCCGACGTTTACATCGCTAGCTCAATTCGTGTGCGTGAAATCAAATAAGCTTGTCAGATCCCCGATCGCCGGCCCATTGATCGGGCGGTAAGGATCATCGGCGTGAGTCACTGGATTCGGCAAGCGGTCCCGGCTGCGCGATGACAGTGGCGGCAAATTCCAGTTGTACTCAATGAACTTCAGGATCGAGGCGTGATCCTGGTAAACGTGGTCAACGTAGCCTTTGCGAGCGTAAGGCGAGATCACCAGGAAGGGGATGCGGGTGCCGTCGCCGAAAAAGTCGAGCGTCTGAATGTATCCGGAATCAAACGACCCGCCACCTTCGTCGGTCGTGATCAGGATGGCCGTATCGGACCAAAGGGCGGGATTCTTGTCGAATTTCGCTAATATTTCGCGGATAAAGGACTCATATCGAGCCGTCGCCGAATAGCCCGGGTGGCCGCTGTCGACGTTCTTCGGCACGACAAAGCTCACCGATGGCAAATCACCCTGCTCTACATTGGCGTAAAACGACTTCAGGTTTTTCAAGCGGGCGCGATCAGGGCCCTGAATGATCCGAGGGAATGAAACAAGCGGGTCGCCGCTGTTGTTGTAGACCAGATTCAGGGCGATCTGCAGCGTTTGAGCGCGGAGTTGTTCCTCCGTCGCATTCGGGGCTCGCTCCTTGGCCAGTTCGGCGGCCTTCCCATAAAAGTGATCGTCCTCTAAGTCCTCACGATCTCGCCCGCCTGTATACCAAGCCCACTCCACGTGGCCGGCGGTTAGAGCGCTGCCGATTTCCGGTAGGTTCTGCGGCGGATAGACGTGGGCGTCTGGTGCAAGCGGTACGATCATTCCATCCGGGAGAAAAGGGGGATCGTAGTTATTAACGAGATACCACGTGTCGCCTGCGCAGTTTGGGTCGATGCCGCGTCGCTTCAGGACGGTGCGTATTGCGTCTGCGCCAGGATCGTCTCGGTCGCATCGGACATAGCTGCCGCCGTGCGACCCGTCCTGACGGTAGAAATTCTCACTGCCCTTCTGTGGATTGGGATTTTCAATCTGCTGAGCGGGGGGTTGCATGGGCTGACCGGCGATCTCGTAACGGGCGACGTCACCCGTCGCCAGCGCGATGAAATTGGCGGTCGTTCCACCCATGATTGACTGATGGTAGTTGTCACTGAGCGCGTACTGGTCGGCCAGTTGCCGGAAATACGGCGCATCCCCGGCGGCCATATTGAGAAAGCCCATGACCTCTCCACCCTGGCCCGGGTTTTGGGCTGTCACCTCGGGCGTATCAGCGCCTCGGCCGGCGGTGGTTGCAACCCATACGTAACGACGCAAGTCGCTATTGGAGCCGGCCGTTTGCTGCCACATTTGGAAAAAACGATGAACCGGGTCGCCCGTCTCAACACCAGCATCTAAGCCGAACGGCGCAAAGCGCGTAAGTGAGTAGGGGCCGTTTGTCGTGAGGGAGGCGAATCGCGGATCCGGTACGTCGCCGTGCCAGACGAGCGTGGCCGCATCGTAGGTTCCTACCAACGAGGGCGCCGGGAGCTTACCGTAGGCTCGGTCGAGTCTCAGATCAATCGAGTAGCGTCCGTTGATGTTGCGATACCGATGTTGAGCGGCATCTGAATAATGCGGACCTGGCGCGCCATTTTCGAGGACAATCCCGCGCGAGCGCAGATTATCAATGTGTTGGCCAGCTGCGGGCGAGTAGGTGCCGTAGAGAGCATCAAACGACACGTTCTCACCAATGACCACTACCAAGTGTCGAATGGGCGTCCGAGCTTGAGGGTCACCATGAGCTGAGACCATGACGGATAGGGCGGCAGCGATCAGCAGTCGTCGATCAATCATTGGACTTAAGCCTGTGGGGGTGGCGGTAGTGCGGTCATCTCTTCTGCGGTCAGTGTCCGCGGCAAGGTTTCGAGTTGATGGATGACATCAATCTCCTTGCCCTCCGCGGCTACGTTCAAATCACGAAATTTACGCGCGGCGGGGAGAACTCTGGATTCCAGAGACCCGACAGCCTCATTGTAAGCACCCATCGCTGTGGATAGGCCCTTCCCCATTTTATTCCAGTGCGACGCCATGGTGCCTAAGCGTTCATATAGATCTCGACCGAGCGCCGCAATTTCGCGAGCGTCATTGGCAAGCGATTCCTGTCGCCATCCATAAGCCACTGTTTTCAGCAACGCTATGAGGGTTGTGGGTGTGGCCAGGATGACCTTTCGGTCAATGCCACTTTCGATCAGAGTCGCATCCTGTTCGAGAGCGGCACTGTAAAAAGCTTCTCCGGGAATGAACAGAACGACGAACTCCGGCGTGTCGAACTCTGCCCAATAGCTTTTCGCAGACAACTTTTGGATGTGATCGCGAATCTGCTTGGCGTGGTCTTCCAGTTTACGAGCGCGAGCGTCGTCGTCTGCCATTTCTAACGAATCAAGATACGCCGCTAGCGGCGCTTTGGCGTCCACAATGATGCTCTTTCCGCCTGGCAGTCGCACGATCAGGTCAGGTCGTAACGCTCCGTCTTCGCCAGCCACATTGACCTGTTCTTGAAAGTCGACCCGGTCGAGCATGCCCGAAAGTTCCACGACGCGTCTTAATTGCAGTTCACCCCACCGGCCACGCACATTGGGTCGACGCAGGGCACCAACGAGGTTTCCAGTTTCCCGTCGCAGATCCTGTTGAGTCGACTGAAGATTATTGACAACCGCGAGGAGGTTTTCGTACGAACCGACACGATTTTTCTCTATCTCACCGATCTGCTTTTCCACTTTGCCGAGTGACTCCGCCACCGGCTTCACGAGGCTCTCGATGGCCGTCCGGCGCTGCTCGAGGTCGGCACTTGCTCCTGTTTGCAGATGCGCAAAGCGCTCTGCAGCGAGCTTTAGGAACTGGCCTGTTGAGGCATTTAAGGCGTCGCCTGCCAGCGCCTTGAACGTGTCAGTCAGTTCGGTGCGCGTCTTGCTCAGCAGCTCCCGCTCCTGCGTTACTTGCGCCTGGCTGGAGACCAATTCCGCTTCGAGGCGGCTCTTGTCGCCTTGTAGCTCCAGCAACCGAATCTGTGTTTGGTGCAATTGCCCGAGCGCCTGGTCACGTTGTTGTTCGGCGCTTTGGGACCTTGCCTCGGCGGCGGCCGCACGGCGTTCGGTTTCCATGCGGTCAGCCGTAGCCGAATCGGCCACACGGCGACTAGACCGCTGTCCAAGGAGATAGGCGGCGATGCCGGCCAGTAGCGCAACGAGTACGATGGGAATCATCGTTTGAGTTTACCGGGGCTTGTCCGGAGGTGCAGTTCTCTTCTGCCGGTGGGGATCATGGCTTGCTACACTATGCGAATGGGCCTGTAGCTCAACGGTTAGAGCAGGGGACTCATCGATCCGTCTCGGACGGAATGGTGCCTTCGGGTGGTAACACCCGAAGTGGACGGGATGAATTCAGGGAAACCTCACCGCGCGAGCGCTGGCAACCCTGAGCCAAGCCGGCGGTAGACCGCCGGAAGGTGCAGAGACTACCTGTGGACTGGGCTTAGCCCGAGCGTCCTGAAAAACAGGCTAGAGCGTCCCGCACCCGACCGCAGCCTCTATAGGCAGGCGAGGGTGAAGAGATAGTCCACTCCTGTGGGAAACCACAGGGACAAGTGAATCCCTTGGTTCAGGGTTCGAATCCCTGCGGGCCCACCACTCTTTTGGCAGTAGCGTCCACGCTGCGGGCGCTTCAGCCCTATGATCTTGTGGACAATTCTCGTCGCGGAGAGGAAGGAGCGCCCCATGCGGTTGATGTCCACGGTGTTGACGGCCCTACTCATACTGGCCGGCGTGCAGCCAGGTCATGGGCAGCCGAAAATGGATGGCTCTGCCGCGGAGGTGCCATTTTTCAGGGTTGATCCGGTCCGCCCGGTCGAAGAGCTCCTACCGGAGGCGCTCGCGGCGACGCCGCCCGCTGAAACTGGTGAGTTTCGCCCTTCCGAACTCGTTGAGTTGACGACTCTGGACCCATCCATCCATCTGGATATCCGCTACGCGTCGCACCGAAATTTTCTGGGCACGCCCATCTACAGCCAAGCTCGGGCCTTTCTCCAAGCGCCAGCAGCACAGGCCCTTGTTCGTGTCAGCCGCGCGCTGTCGAAGAGCGGGTTGGGTCTCCTCGTCCACGACGCCTATCGTCCTTGGTATGTGACGAAGCTATTCTGGGATGCGACGCCGGCGGACAAGCATGAGTTCGTCGCTGACCCTTCTCAGGGCTCACGACATAACCGTGGCTGTGCAGTTGACTTGACGCTCTATCAACTGGCTACCGGTCAGGTCGTTGATATGCCTAGCCTATACGACGAAATGACGAGTCGGGCCTATCCAACCTATGCTGGCGGTACTCTGCAAACTCGCGCGTCGAGAGACCAGCTCCGGCGCGCGATGGAAGCTGAAGGATTTACGGTGTACGAGAGTGAATGGTGGCACTTCGATTACCGTGACTGGCGAGACTATCGCCTACAAAACACGCGTTTTGAGGAACTGGGAGGAAACCGCTGAGCGGCTGGGGTTCCGCATCAAGCCGAACCCCGAGCCCTTTGTGCATTGCGGCACCGGCTTACTTCAAGTGTTGATCAAGAAAGTCGGCTGTCGCCTGATACGCGCGCAGCCAAGATGCGTGTCGCAGAAACCCATGAATTTCATCGGGGAAAACCAGTTCAGAATAGTTGAGACCGCGATCTTGTAGCGCGGTCACGAGCCGAACGGTTTCATCAAAGGGAACGTTATGGTCATCATCACCGTGGATGAGCAGAACTGGCGACCGCCAGTCATCAATCGACGAGATGGGTGACGATCGATAAGCCGTGGCCAGCGTTTCACTCGGAATATCTGCCGCATAATACGGCGCCCGATCACGCACGCCGAGGCTCCAGTTATACCAGTCGTGCACGCCGTGCAAATCAACACCCGCAGCGAAGAGATCCGAGTTGCGCGCTAGGCCTAGGGCTGTCATGTATCCGCCGTAGCTGCCGCCCCACAGCCCTATCCGACTCGGTTCAACATCGGCGCGCGCACGCAAGAATTCAGCGGCGGCAAGCAGGTCGTTATATTCACTGGCGCCTTGCGAACCGTAATGCTCAGCCTCCCGGAAATCGAAGCCATACCCAATGCCGGCACGGTAGTTCAACGACAGAACGACATAGCCGTGATTCGCCAGATACTGGTTCATGGCATACGCGTTCGAGTAATAGTCCATGTAATGCCAGCCCGCCAGCATCTGCCGAACGGGCCCACCGTGCATGAAAATGACGGCCGGATGTCGTTTGCCGTCCGTCGCTGGCAGGAAGATCTGTCCGTGCGCCGTTTGGCCAGCCCGCATCGGCAGCGTGACTGACTGCGGCATCGTGAGGTGTGTGGATGGAAAATCAGTCGGAATACCTTCCGCGAGCAGTGCTTCCACGCGATCTCCGTGACGGATTACCGCGTGCATCGGTTGGCGAGCATCGGCGGCCAGATAGGCGAGCGCCCCGCCGTGTAACGGAACAGGACTCACCTCAATCCCATTGCCGGTCGTGACGGCGTTCACCCGCCCGGTAGCAACTTCCAACGCTGTCATATGACGTCGATCCGGATCGCCTGCGTTGGACGAATACACCACCTGTCGATTGTCGAGACTTGGCGCTGCCCACTCGATCTCAAACGATCCTGGCGTGAGCAAGGTCGCCGGGCCGCCGGAAAGGCGGACAGAATAGAGATGGTTCCAACCGTCATTCTCGGCAGGGAAGATCAGGCTCTCGCCGGCAAAGATGAGTTGATGCTCGCTCGCCATGGGATGAAAAACGCTCCCCTGACCTTGGGGCCCGCGATAGACCTCCCGGACAGAAGTGCCATCCACCGACGCAATGCGGATCGCCCATGGGGGAGCTGCACGATGGGGGCCAATTCCGACCTCTGCTTTCGGAGGCGGTAGTCGAATGAACGCGATCTCCCGACCGTCCGGTGACCAGGTCGGCTCCGTATCCAAGGCGAAAGCGGGATCAAGCCATCGTAAAGACCGATCGGCAAACGTGTACACGCCGATGAAACTGTGGTCTCCGCGCTGACTTACGAACGCGATGCGACGACCGTCAGGGGAGAACCGCGGCATGTCCACCGCGCCGCGAGCCTGAAAGAGCCGCTGCGGCTGACTGGGCTTTGGCAAGGACGCTGTATAGAGGGCACCCTCACGAATAAATAAGAGTCGGTCTCCGGTTGGCGATGCGACGGGGGCATGTCCGGCCGCCACGGCAATCGGCGCGCCTCCCTTGAGCGAAATCAGGAAAACTTCGCGCGTAACCCCATCCACAAGACTCGCCGGATTGGCCGCGGGCTTGTCCGGAAACTCCAGATCGCCACCCCGCACGAAGGCGATGAGATCGTGGCGTGGAACAAAGGTCAGATCTCCGAGATCAAGTCCGTCATCGAGTGTATAGCGCGTCAATTGCCGCGACTCGGACGAGCCGGTTCCCCCGATCTGCGCTGTCCAGATATTGCGAACACCCTGCGAGCGACTGACCCATGCGATGGAGCGGCCTTCCGGCGAGCCCACGAGATCAGAAGCAAAAGGTGCGCTCAAGACCTGAGCAATGGTGAAGCTGGCCGCTCTCGCCCCAGGCGCGGCGCTGACGGCGCAAATAGCGACCATGATGAAACTCGCGGCAACAGACCCGAAGCGCTTGATCATCGAAGTCTCCAACGAAGAGTGGATTCATGATCCTACGCCCGACCACTCAGCAGCGCGAGACCCCTTAGGAGGGACGTGCGATCACCTCGCCATCTTTGGAGTTAAGCAGGGCACGGGGCGCTAGCGCTAAAAACGCCGGCGCCGCTGCTGAAGTCGCCGCCGTTCCGATGGAGGCGAATAGGAAACCGTGTGCGTTACCGAACGTGTAGAGCCACGTGCCGAAGGCGTCGCCAACACGCCAGCCCATTTGGTTGCTTCCTGCGACCGCCATCATCAAGGCGCCGTGTAAACCGGGTGGACAGGCCCGAATAGCAATGTCGTACAACGCGGCAAAAGCGGCGCCGGCAGATAACCCCAGTGGGATGGCGAACAGCATCATCTGGGTCGGCGTTGTGAGGAACGGCAAGACGAGGTTGAGTGGAGCGCTGAAGAGGATGGCGTTCGTACCCAGTCGACCATAAGCAATACGCTGACAGACGTAACCGTAGCCAATCACGCCGGGCAGGAAGGACACGTAATACATCGCGGTCCAGTAGCCAAAGGCCGACTCATCTGCGCCGAGATGCTCGGTGAGATGAAATTGCATCACGGTCTGCAGTCCGGGAGCAAACTGCCACAGGAATATCATCGCCACGGCGGCGAACGACGCACGGTCGCTGAACAGCCGTCGCAAATCGCCCCGGATGTCCGAGCCTTGCGCCTCGGGTTGGTCATAAGTTTGCTCGAAAATGCTGCGAGGTCGCAGGAAACCGAAAATGCCTATCGACAGCGCAAGCATGGCCAGAATCAAGAACTGCCCCCGGGGAGTCAGCGCATCAGCCGCCGCTCCCGCGAAAAGAGCGCCTAAAATCAGCGGGATGAAATAGCAGGCGCTATAGAGCGCCGCCATCCGGCCCGACATGAGATGCTCTTGGGCAACGAGACCCATGAGCCCCTGCTGCGCCGCCAACAAGAACCGCGTACTGATGCTGACCAACAGCACCCCGATAAAGAGCAGGGCGTAGCTGACATCCAGCACGGCCAACGCCACCAGAATCAGTGCTGTGAGAACAGAGAAAATCCGCAGATATCCGCGATCGCGTAGGCCGAAAGGATTCCAGACGTCGCGGACGAGGCCAAACAAGAAGCCCACGTAAATGGGCAGCCCCGTCAGTACGCGAAACCAAGAAATTTGCTGAGGAGTCGCGTGGAGCTGCATCTGCAGGATGTAAGCCGTCGCTACATCAAGCCAGGATCCGTCAGGTGCCACCAACAGCAAAAGAATGGTTGATGAGCCGAAATAGAGAAATATCGAACGGGCGGGACTCTTTGAGCGAGTCGGGACAGTGACACCTTGAATCATTCAGCCCCCGGTATACGCCGCCGTTCTAGCGGTGAGTCGTCAATCACGAGACGCCCGAAGACTGGGCGGCCCGAAGCGCTGGGCCGCCCATAGGAAGATTAGAACTTCATGCTAACGCGGGCGTACACGAAGCGTCCGTTATAACCGAACGGACCACCGCCACGCGGATAAAACTCACCATCCCAGAGACTGTGCGTACTCTGATAGATGGTATTCCCAACGTCGTCGTTATTCTTGACGCGATCCGGGAAGGCATTGAGAAGGTTTCGAGCGCCGATCGCCAGCACGGTCTTCGGCATCACTTCGTAAGCAATATCCAAATCAGTGGTGAGCTTGGCGCCGAAAAGCTGCCCTGGATAGTCGAATTCATCGCGATACGTTCCGTAGTAGTTCTCGTGCAGACCAACCGTGAGTTTGCCTTCTGTGTAAGCGACCGTCGTGTTTACCCGGCTATTAGGGGCGTAATGCTGGATATCAACCACTTGGTAATCGGCGACCATGGACGTATCTCGCGCCGTAACGTCCGTCTTGTTGTAATTGTATGCCAGCGTAGCCGACAACGTGGCGTCGTTCGGTAGATGAGCTGACTTCGTCAGAACGAGATCAACACCCTTGGTGCGCGTGCTAAAGCCATTTGTAAAGTACTGCACAGAGCCGCCTTCGCCCACGTAGAGGAGAGCGGGCTGAGCCTGGATATCTGCCAACGTAACGTCATAGGAGCGACTGATCGTGATGCGGTTATGCACATCAATTTGGTATGCGTCCAACGTCGCGACAAATTGATTGCCTGGATTAAAAACGAGGCCTGCGCTGAAATTCGTCGAAGTTTCAGGCTTGATATTCCTCGCCCCGTAATAACGAGCGATTGCGCTATCCACCGGATAAGTGCCCACCTCGACCTGAGTGCCCATGCCGGTAAAGGACGTTGTGACCGTTTGGACACTCTGCTGGCCAGCGGTCGGTGCGTGGAAGCCGTTGCTGACCGTCGCGCGTAACGCAAGCGTGTCGGTGAGGGTATAGCGGACCTGGAACTTACCCAGACTGGTCGAGCCGAAGGTCGAGTAGTTCTCGTACCGACCCGCCAAACCGAGCGTTAATCGATCAGTCACATCACCCTCAAGGTCAATGTAAGCCGCCAGGTTGCGCGTGGACGAGCTGAAGGTCGATGAATTGCCGCCATAGCCATTTGACGCAGTCGACTTCGTGGCAATCACCTGATCACCATTCGAATCCAGCGTGGGTGTGCAAACAGTGTCGAGGCAATCGTAGAGCGGCTGATAGGCATAAGGGCCCGCCGCATATGAGGCGGCATCGCCGGCTCGCTGACCATACTTTTCATGATGCAATTCCACGCCCGCAGCTACGGAAATTGGGGCGACAAATCCCGGCACTTTCCAAGGCGTAGTGATATCCAGGCTCGCCGTGTACTCGTCTTGACTGAACGCGCCGTCATTGAAATTCTTCGGGGAATCAGGGCCTAAGGATGGGTTCAGCGTGTTGCGCAGACCCAATGACAACTCGTTATGTCCGTTGGTCAGCGAGAAATCGTAGGTCAAGCCAGCAGAGGATTTGCCCTTGTAGCCCACCGCGGCAAATCGTTCGACCGTCGTGCCAAAGAAGCGTGGCGTAAAGCCCGCCGGATACATGCTGGCGAAGTTGAACGTATGCGAGTTATTGATGAAGCCACCAGCAGGGCAGCCGCTATAGGCTGACGTGCAGGGATCGAGATAGATGTCATAAAAATTGAAGTTCCGATCGAAGCTGTTGCCATAGGAGTCCGTCACATCCGTCGGCAACCGGTAATTGAAACTTTCATTAGCTGCGATGTGGGCATAGTTACCAAAGAAGTAGAGCTTGTCGCCGTTCGCAAGGGGCAGCGCGCTATTCAGGAAAACTTTCACGCTCTCCGCCGGAGGAGTGCCGAATTCCTGCACGGGGCCCGGGTAGTGGGGCAGTTGCGAGGCGAGTTCCGGGTAGGTTTCTGCGAATGCGAGGGCAGACGGGCGAGTGGCGTTGCGTACCGTTTGGGCATTGCTTGCCCATTCGGCTGACAGGTTGGCGAAGCCGCCATTGCCGAGCGGCAGCCCCCAGTTGAAGGCGATTTGGCGATCTGCGCCGTCGCGAGGGAAAATCCCGGTCACGTATTCACCGTAGCGTGCGGTCGCCTCAAAGCCTGACGCATTTTCCCGAAACTGATAGTTCAGCACACCGGCGATGGCGTCAGAACCGTATTGCGCTGAAGCGCCGTCCTTCAAGATTTCTAAAGAGCGGATCGCAATGGAGGGGATGGAAGCTAAATCAGGGCCCTGCGATCCGAAAGAAAGCTCAGTTTCGCCGCCTTGATAGACCTGGACGAGCGACGCTCGATTCAGTCGCTTGCCATTTAACATTACCAAGAGCTCGTCGCCCGGCAAGCCACGCAGAGACGGTGCGCGAATGAAGCTTGATGCATCCGAAATGGAATTCTGCCCGACGGTGAAGCTTGGGACCGCGTTTGAGAGCGTATCCAGCATATTCGATGTGGTCTGCGCGGCGAGTTCGTCGCCCGAGAGAACGTCGATGGATGCCGCCGACTCGAGAACAGTGCGCCCCTGGCGACGGGTACCGGTAACGACGGTTTCTTCTATGTTGCTTACGGCGGCCGACTTCTGAGGTCCGATATTGACCTGTTGTGACTGTGCGACAGACGTCGCCATCAGCACCCCAATAACATAGCTCAATGCGAATATTCTCTTCATTAGGCCGACTCCCCCGTCCGAGTGTTGTAATAGATCCTTGGGGCTATTTTGGCCCGATCGGGAATGCCTGAACAGGGGGGCGTCTGCACCCAATGGATGTGGCAGAAAAACAAACGGTGATGGCGCTTTGCGCGCGACCATGCCTAGGCACCGCGAGTGGATGGTTGCAATCCATGCAGGCCAGCTGTTGAGGTCAATGGGGCCGCGATTCCAACCAACGCTCGATTCGCTGATCCAACATGCCCAGCGGCACCGGTCCATCATCGAGCAGGCGGTCGTGGAATTCGCGAACATCGAATCGGGCGCCAAGCCGGTCCTGCGCACGCTGCCGAAGAGCGAGGAATCGCAATTCACCGATCTTGTAGGCCAGCGCCTGCGCTGGCCAAGCCGTGTAGCGCAGCGTTTCGTAGTGGGCTGAGGTTTGAGGAAGTGTCGTACGGTCAAGCAGACACCGTTCAGCATCGGTCGGCGCTTGCCCTTGCCAATGGATGCCAACGTCCATCACGAGCCGGCAGGCCCGCCACATGTTGAAGGCCAGGCGACCGAACCGCTCATAAGGATCCCGATAGACCCCCATCTCCTCACCGAGTTGTTCCGAATAGAGAGCCCACCCTTCCACAAAGGCAGTGATGTCGTCCTTTCTCCGAAAAGGCGGTAGGTCCGCGCGCTCTTGAGCGAGCGCGATCTGCAGGTGGTGACCTGGAACCCCCTCATGGAGAATCCAGGAGGGCAGTGAGAACAGCGGTTCCCGATACGAACGGGAGCTCACCACGACGGATCCCGAAATGCCCTTAATCGGGTCACCAAGGTCATAGCCACTCGAGGACGCTTCCGTTTCGAGGGGCTTGCGGCGTATGCCCCAGGTGAGTCGGGGCAGGGTCCCAAACCACAGCGGAAGCATCGCATCCACACGCTTACCGATTTCGCTGCCCCTCTCGATATACGTTTGTAGATCGGGCGCGTAAAAACGTGGGTTTGAACGCAACTCGGCGATAAATTCCGTCAAACTACCCCGCCAGCCTGTAGCCTTCATGGCCTCTTCCATATCCCGTGTGAGTCTCGCTACTTCCGCGCGACCGACGGCCTCAATCTCTTCTGGGGTTAAGGGCAAAGTGGTCGATCGACGAATCAGGTACCTATAGTAGGCGTCCCCGTCTGGCAGGCTACGGGCACCGGTCGTCAGCCGAGCTCCCGGCACATACTCCGTTTCAAAGAACCGAACCAACGCAATCTGCGCAGGCTTGATCCGATCAGCGATGACGCCCACAGCGCGCGACCGCAGCGCTTGTGAAACCGCCGGCGGAATACTGCTCGACACCCGCGTGAACGGCGACAGCAGTGGGCTCGCCTCCACCGGTTGATCGGCCGCGGTACGCAAAATCGTCAAGATGCCTTCCGCGATCACTCGAGGCTGCGTGAATCCTGTGGCGAGGCCCCTGCGCATATTGGCGATTTGGATATCGTAGTAACCAGGAAGCTGCTCGAGTCGAGCAATCCAATCAACGCCGTCGCGTTCAGTACGTATCACGGTCGTTGCGGCTGCATAGTTCGCGGTATTGAAAAACCCATCGCCGTTATCAAAGGGAATGCGCTCCTCATCAAACCGCGCTCCTTCGATGAGGATATTGAGCCTCCAGTCCAGTAGAGCGCGTGTCTCGGCTTCCGCTGAGCTATCAGGAATGGGCGGCAAAGCGCTGAGCCTGTTGTGTAGGGCTTGATAGGTGTTCAGGCGATCGAATACTGCCTCCGGTCGAGAGTCCGGCCAGCCTGGCCCATTATTGCTATCCAATTGAGTGGCCATGGATTCGAATTTCTGAACGATAGCGGCAATGGAATCAGCTCGTGCGGCCGCAGCACTGGATAACAAAACGGACCAAAGAGCGATGACCCATATCCCTGTATAGCGACTCACCTGCTTCATCGGAGCGCAGGATCCTGTTTCGACATGGGGAAAAACTCGATGGTCGTGTGTTCACCGACCGGATGGTGGATCGGCTTGTCACTCGTATACCCAAACCGCTGGTACAAGGGCCGCCCTGTTCGCGTCGCCATCATCTGGAAGCTACTAAATCCCTCTGCGCGTGCGGCGGCCTCGCTGGCGCAGAGGAGTGCTGACCCTAACCCTAGACGCGCGTGTTCAGGATGAACGAAAAAAGCGCGAATCCGCGCGCTGTCGACCGTCGAATTCAGAAGGCCGGGTTCGCGATCCGAACGCGCGTCGCTACCGAAGAGCGTGCGTCGACGACTCCAACCGCCGGCTGCCACCAGAGCGCCCTGAAACTCGACGACGAAGTAGGTTTGATCCCTGAGCAGTTGAGTGTCCACGCCAAAAGCGCCCATGAGAGCGCCCTCAATCGAAGCCGATGTGTAATCCTGAATGCCGACCTCCCGTGCTGAGCGCCCGATCAGAAAACTGATCTCCTCAGCATCGCTCAGTTGTGCCAAGCGCAACTGGTAACCCGGCGGCAGGCCGGGCTTTTCCATGAAAACTGAATTGGGATCGTCCGTGTAGTCGCCGAATGGGCCTCGGCGACGATATCCACAACGTTCGTATAACGCGATGGCGTCAGGCTGGAGATATCCAGTTTCCAATCGGTATACGACGGTGCCCGCGTTCGCTGCCAATTGTTCAAGAGCGCCTAGCGTCGCCCGACCGACACCTCGTCCGCGCACCTCGGGGACGGCATACATGCGTTTTAACTCACCGTAACCGTCCTCGAGGACGATTGCACCACAGCCGACCGCCGTCCCGTGTTCGTTACGCGCCACGACGAACAGAACGTTGGGCTTCGAAAGTGCGCTCAAGTCGATCCCATGGTGACTTTCTGCTGGATAAAGAGGCTTCTGGTACGCATCCAGTGCCTCAATCAGGCTGATGACCTCTGGCTGGTTTGCCGCCTCTTGTCTTAGGGTGATCTGCATGGCTCAAAGCTCTTCTGTGCCCAGTGGCGTGTGGAGTCGAATCGTGTCGTGATTGAGGGGGCTGTTGCGGGCAATGATTGCGCGTGCTTCCGTGACCGTGCTGAGATTCACAGCCTCATGCGGAACACCCGGTGGTATGTACAGGAATTCCCCGGCAACGCTACGTACTTCGTGCTCTAACTCAAAACCCCAACGGGTCAGCATGTCTCCGTCGAGGACGTAGATCGCGGTTTCATGGTCGACGTGCAGGTGCGGCGCCGAGCGAGAGCTGGGTGGGATCA
This sequence comes from Gammaproteobacteria bacterium, assembly GCA_947455595.1. Lineage (GTDB taxonomy): Bacteria > Pseudomonadota > Gammaproteobacteria > Steroidobacterales > Steroidobacteraceae > CAIKZZ01. Next base: position 82,150 of record CANGOP010000003.1, on the reverse strand, counting down.
CGACTAGGTGCATCGACAAGTTTTTTGCGCCCACCGTTGCGCCACTGACGCCGAAAAAATAGTGAACATTTTGTTCAGTCGTGGCGCATTCACTAGGCCTGACAGCAGAGATCCGATCGTGGGGTGCGGCGTCGCTCTTGGAATTCAAGACGGCCTCCTGTGAGTATCAAGCTGGTTCATGAATGCCTACCGATATTGACTGCAACTCTCAATTATTCACTCTGGAAGTCATGCAGCAGGGACGTTGGAGCCGAAAGCCGGATATGACGTGCCTATGCGCCGTTGCTGATGACAGAGACACTGGAAATTGGCTTCAGGTCTCCGTTCAGTGCGTCGATGACATCCTTGCGCAAGTCGGTATACGACGGGATCGCTTTGTAAATTCGATAGGTCTCGCGATTTGTTCCAGATGTCCAGCTCAGTGAGTAGACACGCTCATCATTTCCTAGGCGCCCCTTGCTGCGCAGCTTCTTATCGACAGACGTGTCGCTGATAAGCAAGACCGACGTGTGAGCTCGCGGCCCGGATTGGACCGAAAACGTAACCAAAACCGCGGGATCTGTCGCTATCTCGAAATCCTCGAATACCGCTACCTTGCCGCCCTTAAGCGAGAAAATGTCACGGCAGAATCGTTTCGACTTCTTAAAGTCCGGGTCGTGCGTGGACTTCCATTGCCGTATGAAGCCGTCTCGCTCTCGATCACCTTCAGCGAAATGATCTGATGCATAGAAGGCTTGAATCAGTTTTTCAGTTCCGTGCCAGTCTGCCGGCTCAAGACGATGAAAGGCTTTCCATGCCTCGAGCGCTTTTTCGTAGGCGCCGATCTCAGTCTGCGCATGTCCGAGGTTCCAGAACACATTGGCCGCACGCGGGTCTGTCTTGGCCAGATCTTCCAAGATCGGAATGGCTTGGCCGTATTGGCCCGACTGAAGCATCGTCACAGCGCGGCTGAAGCGCTCTTCCTTCGACATATTCTGCGCGATGGCAGATCCCGACAGCCCGATGATGACGAATACCGTGATGATGCGGGCAGTCAGGGTCATCAAGAATCTCCAGTGCATAGGCGACAAAATCTACCACGACTCCGGAGTCGTGCCGGAGTCCGCCATACGGACGGGTCAAAAGATGTCTTGAATCGATTGAACGGTCAGCTCAATGAGTTCGTTCAGGACAGCAGTAGACGCGTTGTAGGGCGGAGCGAGGATAATGCCATCTCCCAGCACGCCATCGACGTTCCCGCCAACCGGATAAATCATCAGTCCTCGGTCAATAGCGGCGCGGCCAACACGCTGGCTGACGGCGCTTTGGGCAGGAAATGGTTTTTTTGTTGCACGGTCCGCCACAAATTCGATGCCAATAAAGTGCCCGCGGCCACGAATGTCGCCAATTGCGTCAATTCCCTGAAGTTCCGACTGCAGGGTCTCGAGAAGCCAAGGTCCATTCGAGTGGACGCGCGCGAGCAGTCCGTCGCGCATGATGATTTCCTGCACTGCGACCCCTGCAGCGCACGCTAAGGTATGTCCGGTAAAGGTGTGTCCCGTCAGGATGCCTCCGTCGCGCCTCAAAACCGCGGCAACAGTATCGGTGCAGATGGCCGCTCCTAGTGGGATGTAGCCACCAGCGAGCCCTTTGGCGACCGCAAAAATATCGGCCTCAACGTCTTCTTGTTCCAAGGCGCGCCACGTGCCGGTGCGTCCGGATCCGCACATAACTTCGTCGGCAATCAGCAAGATCCCGTGGCGTCGGCACACCGCTTGTATCGCCTGTGCATATCCCGCTGGCGGCGGGATCACGCAACCAGCAGCGCCCACGATGGGCTCGAAGATGAAGCCTGCCACGTGGGCCGCGCCTAAGCGCTCAATTTCAGATTCCAATTCACTTGCGGCATGAGCGACTAACTCATCGGCAGCGATGCCTAGCGGAGGCCGATAAAGATTTACAGACCCCAGAAAAGACGCAGGAACAAGCGCTCCTTCAAACGGCTCTCGACGGGCCTGAAAGTCGGAAACTGACAAGGCGCCTAGCGTGTTTCCGTGCCACGAGCGGCGTCTTGAAATAAAGCGTCTACGAGACGGTTCACCGCGGGCGCTATGAAATTGCAGCGCCAGCTTCAGAGCGGACTCGACTGCCTCAGATCCTCCGCTGACGAATACGGTCGTGTTGTATCTCGGCCCACACTGTGAAGCCAGCAAATGCTCGAGCTCTTCAAGGGGGTCGCTGGTGAAGGAATATCGATAGCCGTGGGCGATCCGATGCAACTGCCGTTCAATCGCCGCATTGACTTCAGGATGCGCGTGACCCAAGCAAAAAACGGCAGGGCCGCCGGAACCATCTAGATAACGGCGGCCCTGAGAATCGTAGACATAGGCTCCCGAGCCCCATGTCGCCTTGGGAAGACCGGCTGCCGATGCGGCAGCCGGGTCCCATGCCGGGTCACGTCTCGACAAGTGTCAGACGAGACCGGACTTTGCCAGTGGCAGATCCCGCACACGCTTGCCCGTGGCGGCGAAGATCGCGTTAGCAATGGCAGGCGCCACTACGGCAACGGACGGTTCACCGATGCCGCCGGGGGCTTCCGTGCTATCGATCATTACGACATCTAACATCGGAACGTCATTCATACGCACGACGCGGTAGGAATCGAAATTCGTCTGTTGGACCTTGCCGCCGTCGAGCGTAATCTCGCTCCACAGGGCCTGGGGCAGGCCGAAGACCATGCCACTGACGATTTGCGATTCGACAATGCCCGGGTTCACCTTCTGGCCGCAGTCGACCACGCAGGTGATTTTCCCGACCTTAGCTTTGCCGTCCACGAGAGTGATGTCGGCGACAGCGGCTAAGTACGTGCCGTAGCCTTCCATGACAGCGATGCCCTGATGTGTGCCCGCAGCCGCCTTGCCCCAGTTGGCGCGAGTGGCCGCTTCCTCGAGTACGCGCTTGGCGCGCGGCTGCTTGCTCAGCAAGGCGCGGCGGTATTCAAACGGATCCTTGCCGGCCGTATGCGCCAATTCATCCATGAAGCTTTCCACCATAAAGGCATTTAGCTGATGGCTGACGGAGCGCAGATAGCCCACATTGATGCCGATCTCATGACGTAGCACGTCCACCTGAACGTTCGGTGCATCGTAAAGGTAGTTGGCAGCCGCTTCGACCATGAACGGGTCCACCGTGCCTGGCTTCGCCACGACCGGTGGGAATACACGTGCCGTGATGGAAGGGCTGACGATGTTGAGGTGAACCGCCGTCGGGTTGCCGGCGGCATCGAGACTGGCGCTCGCTGAGTTGTGAGCCGGCGGGCCATACGCATCGTGCGTAAAGTCATCCTCACGCGTCCAAACCAGCTTCACCGGCACGCCTACGGCCTTGGAGGCTTCAACCGCAGCGGGGATAAAGTCCACCTCAAGACGACGACCGAAGCCACCGCCGAGCATCGTGGTGTGGACGTTGACCTTTTCAGGTTGGACGCCCGCCGCGGCAGCAGCGACGGCCTGCGCCACTTGCTGGATCTGCGTGCCGACATAGATGTCGCAGCTATCAGCGTGGACGTCGGCGGTGCAATTCATCGGTTCCATGGTTGCGTGCGCACGAATCGGCAGTTCGTACGTGGCGCTGACGGTTTTTTTGCCGCCCTTGACCGCCGCCGCGCCCGCGCCATCCTTGCGAGCCGTCAGCGGGGAACCTTTTGCTGTCGCGAGGCCGGTCCGCATTGAGGCCGTGGTCAGATGGACATTCGCGCCGTCTTCCCACGTGATCTTCAGCGCATCGCGGGCGGAGTGAGCTTGCCAGTAATGGTCGGCGACGACCGCGACGCCACTCGAGGTGGTGACAACTTTGATGACGCCCGGCATCTTCTCAGCCGCGGATGCATCAACCGACTTAACCTTGCCACCCAGAACAGGGCTTTGCGCCAAGGCTGCGTACTTCATGCCTGGTAACTTGACGTCAATGCCGTACTCAGCTGAACCATCCACTTTGCTCGGCGTATCCAGTCGTGGAGTCGGCTTGCCAACCAGCGTGAAGTCTTTGGCGTCCTTGGGCTTCGCGTCTTTGGGCACTTCCCGCTTTGCGGCGGCTTCAGCCATTTCACCGAAAGTGGCTGATTTTCCGCCCGGTCCAGTCAGCCTGGCATCTGCCACTTTGATCTGGGCAGGGTCGACCTTCCAGGCATCCGCTGCAGCGCCGACCAACATGGCCCGTGCAGCAGCACCGGCCGTGCGCAGCTTGCCCCAGCCTTCGCGAATACTGGTGCTGCCACCAGTGATCATGGTGCCGAGGAAAACGTTGATGAAGGCTTTGTCGGCAGGAGCGACTTCGACTTTCACCATCGACAAGGGAACGTCGAGTTCTTCCGCAATCAGCATTGGCAGTGAGGTGTAGACCCCTTGGCCCATTTCTGACTTGTCGATCAGGATGGTAATGGCGTTATCACCGCCGATGTGCAGCCAGGCAACCGGTGAACCACCAGGGCCCGTGGGCGCCGGCTTTCCGCAGCCGCCCAGACTGACGCCGATCAGGAGTCCGCCGCCTGCGAGCAGGGAGCCCTTCAGGAAGTTGCGGCGGCCGAGTGAGAGATCATTCGGTAGGTGGCTCATTTGGAACCTCCCTTCATCATATCGGCGGCCTTATGAATGGCTGCGCGAATACGTGGATAGGTGCCGCAACGGCAGATATTGCCGGCCATGGCAGAGTCGATATCGGCGTCCGTCGGATTCGGGTTGCGCTCTAAAAGTGCCGTGGCGGACATGATTTGCCCAGACTGGCAGTAGCCACACTGCGGCACGTCGAGCTCCATCCACGCCTTTTGGACGGGGTGAGAGCGGTCCTTGGAGAGCCCTTCAATCGTACGGATCTCCTTACCGATGACATTCTCGACCGGCGTGACGCACGAGCGAGTAGCCGAGCCATCCACGTGCACGGTGCAGGCACCGCACAGCGATTTGCCGCAGCCGAATTTGGTGCCGGTCATTCCCAGGTGGTCTCTCAGAACCCATAGGAGCGGCGTATCGGGCGAAGCATCCGTTTCGAGCGACTGCCCGTTGACCTTAAGCGTAAGCATGAATATCCCCCTCGCAAGAGCCAGACCGATCGACGGCTCGGGCATTGACCATCCTACTGGCGTGCCGGCTGTCGGTTACTCCCGGATCCTACCCCCGTTCGGTTTTGATCGCCACGGCCCCAAACGCCCGACGGGAACTCCTGGCATGGCAGCCACGTCGAAACGGGGTATCTCGCGGGTTCTCGGTTATCTGCTAAGGTTCTGGCGTGTTCACTGCCACTTTCCGTCAACGGCTTGGGTTACGAGGTCTCCTTTTAGCGGGGATCTTGGCGCTCTATGGTGCGGTGCAATGGGCAAGCGTCATTCACGGCGCCCACCATGTGTCGCAGGACCGAACGGTGCCTCACGCGCTGACCTGTTCGTTCTGCGTCGTTGGCCTTGAAACCGGGGGTGCGCCGATGGCGGAGATCCCGGCCATCCAGCTGCTTCCTCTGCATTCAGCGGCTCCCGAGGCGCCCATCCGGCTGCGGCCCGGCAGTTCGGTGGTAGTGCGGTATCGATCCCGAGCCCCGCCGACCGTCGGCTGATGCCCATGAGTCCGGTCACCCTCGCGGTGTCAGGCGGTTTGAACGGTCAAAAGGTTCGCAGTCCAAATGCCTTTGCAGAATGTCTATTTACGGCTCACGTGGTGCGCTGTACTTGCGTTGCCCACGGCCATCGCCGTGGCGGAAGCTATTGAGCCGGTGCCCACCGGGGACCTCACTGAAATTCAGGTCACGGCCCGACGTCTCGACGAGGCGCGTAATCAGCTGATGCCCGACGTGGGCGCGAGCGAATATCGACTCGGCGCTGAAGATCTCAAGAATTTGCCGTTGGGCGAATCAACACCGCTCAATCAGGTGCTGCTACGTGCGCCGGGGGTGACGCAGGACTCCTTCGGTCAACTGCATGTGCGTGGTGATCACGCTAACTTGCAATACCGTATCAACGATGTGGTGATACCCGAGTCGATCGCGCTATTTGGTCAGGCGCTAAACCCGAGATTCGCAAGTGAAATCAATCTATTAACTGGCGCATTGCCCGCCCAGTATGGTTACCGAACCGCGGGGGTCGTGGATATTCACACGAAAGGTTCCGATTACCAGAAAGGCGCAGAGTTGAATCTGATGACCGGGACGACGGGACATCGCGAAGTGGACGGTGAGGTGAGTAACTCGGCAGACACCTGGTCCTATTACGCGACGGCGGGCTATTTGCAGAATAATTTGGGAATTGAGAATCCCGCGCCGACGTCATCCGCACGACATGATCAAACCGAGCAGTGGAATGGCTTTGGTTACATTGCTCACGTGTTGCCCGATGCGGCTCGCGTCAGTCTCATGGCGGGCGTCGCTGACGATGCGTTTGAAATTCCCGTGAGAGAAGGTCAGGCGCCAGGTTTTCTGGCGCCGGGACTGCCCGTACCTGATTCTGCGCGGTTGGATCAGCGACAGCATGAGGGGAATCGATATGCTGTATTGGCCTATGAAAATGCCAGCGGCGGGCCCCTGCATTACCAATTGGCGCTGTACGATCGACAATCGGCAGTCCATTACGTGCCTGATCCGATTGGCGATCTTGTGTTTACCGGCGCTGCCGGGAACATCTCCCGAACTAACGCGCGCTGGGGGTTGCAGTTGGATGCCAGCGCCCCCACCGAACGCCATACCGTGCGCTTTGGTTTGACCTATCACGACGAAACGGCTCGCTCCGCTGCATTGACTCAGGTGTACGCATTAGATGCGGCTGGAGATCCGATTTATCACGCTTTGACACTTGCAGATCAGACGCAAACTCACGCGCGACTGTGGGGTGCGTATCTACAGGACGAGTGGCATCCGTTTGAGCGCTGGACTATCAATTTGGGCACTCGATTCGATAGTTACGATGCAGTGCTGCACGAGACGCAATGGAGCCCCCGTCTGGGCGTTGTCGTTGAGCTCGATGGGGGAACAACCTTACATGCTGGTTACGCGCGATATTTCACGCCCCCAGCGACCGAAAAGATTTCCTCTGAGACCATCGATTTGTTCGCCGGTACGACTGGCGCTCCGCCGTCCACCGGTAACGCTGCTGTGCGAGCAGAGCGATCGCATTACTTCGACATGGGGCTGATGACTCGTTTGTCACCCCATCTGACGTTGGGTCTTGATGGCTACTATCGGAAAATCACTGATCTTGGTGATGAGGGGCAGTTCGGGCCCGCTGTTTTATTCGCTCCCTTCAACTATGCGAAAGGGCGCATCTATGGAACTGAGGCGACGATCGGTTGGCAGCGCGATGCGACAAGCGCGTATCTCAACATGGCATGGGGACGGGCCGAGGGAACAGAGATCGTCACGGGACAATACAATTTCGCGCCGGACGAGTTAGCCGCCATCGCTCAACGTTGGATACCGTTGGATCACGACCAACGCTTCACGCTCTCCGGAGGTATCACGAGATCTATCGCTGGCGTGCACTTGAGCGTTGATTTCATCGCCGGCACAGGGCTGCGCGCGGGAAGCCTTAATGTTGAACACTTGCCCGGATACGTCGTCTGCAATGTGGCCGCGCGACGATCCTTCATAACGGAATTGTTCGGCGAACTGGAGTGGTCCCTCTCAATCGTCAATGCGTTAGATCGGGTCTATGAATTGCGTGACGGGACGGGCGTAGGTGTCGGTGCCCCCCAGTGGGGTCAACGTCGCGGCGCCTACCTCAGCGTAAGCCGTGCATTTGGCCGTTAACTGACTGAGCCATCGCCGCCGAATTGCAAAGTCGCGAGACGCGCATACAGCGGGTTGCTGGTCAGAAGCGTTTCATGAGTGCCCTCTCCGACAATTCTCCCATCATCAACGACCACGATCCGATCAGCTTTCAGCACGGTTGCTAAGCGATGCGCGATAATTAATGTCGTCCGCCCTTGCATCAGGCGTTCGAGTGCTTCCTGAACCAGTCGCTCGCTCTCGGCGTCCAGCGCGCTTGTCGCTTCGTCCAGCAAAAGAATAGGCGGATCTTTGAGCACTGCGCGCGCAATCGCTAATCGCTGACGCTGCCCGCCCGAGAGCCGCAGCCCTCTCTCGCCAAGAAACGTGTCGTAGCCGTTCGGTAGCTCCCGCAAAAATTCGTCAGCGGCGGCCGCTTCGGCTGCGCGAACGATATCGTCGTCAGAAGCGCCAAGGCGCCCGTAACCGATGTTCTCGCGCGCGCTCGCGCCAAAAAGAACCGTTTCCTGAGGCACTAAGGCAATCTGACTGCGTAGAGTCTTCGGATCGATACTTGCGATATCCAGGCCGTCGATGGACACCCGTCCCTTGGAGGGGTCATAGAAGCGAAGTAAGAGTTGAAAGGCTGTCGTCTTTCCCGCTCCGGATGGGCCCACGAGTGCAACCGTCTCGCCGGGGGCGATATCCAGCGTGAACTGGGACAGGGCCGGCGTATCCGGTCTGGATGGATAATGAAACGTCACGTTTTCAAAACGGATGGCGCCGTGACAGCGCTCGGGCATGGCGGTGGGATGCTCTGGCGGCGCAATCGTGGGCCGCGACTCCAACAGCTCGGAGAGCCGTTCCATGGCGCCTGCGCCGCGCTGCATTTCGCCGAAGGTTTCGCTCAGCATGGCGGCCGAACTCCCCACATAGACGGCGTACAACAAGAACTGACCCAGTTCGCCCCCCGTCATGTGACCGGCAAGAACCTGGTGAGCGCCGAGCCACAGTACGGCCGTGATCGCACCGAAGACGAGGGTTGTGCCGAGCGCCGTGAGCACGGCCCGGACGCGTGTTCGCGCAATGCCGGCGACAAATCCAGCTTCGACTGCAGTGTCGTAACGGTGCCTCTGCAGATCTTCAAGCGTGTACGCCTGAACGGTCTGGATGGCGTTGAGCGTCTCCCCGGCCAAGCCGCTGGAGTCGGCAATGCGATCTTGGGCATCACGGGAGAGTTTGCGAACTTTGCGTCCCACCCAAATCAGCGGAACGACAATGATCGGTAGAAAGAGCGCCAGAGCGCCGGTTAAGCGAGGACTGGTCAACGCCAGCATCACAATCGCGCCGATCAGATTTAAGACGGACCGCAAGGCGATGGAGAGGGAGGAGCCCGCGATCGTCTGGACGAGGGTGGTATCGGTATTGAGCCTCGATAGGACTTCCCCGGTACGGGTGACCTCGAAAAAGGTGGGATCCATGGAGACCACTCGGGCGTAGACGGCCCGCCTCACATCAGCCACCAAACGCTCACCGAGCCAAGTGACATGATAGAAGCGCAAAGCTGCAAAACCGCCAAAAGCCGCGGCTGCCAACAAAAACCCGACGAAATATCGATCGATAGCGCCGGCACTTTGGGCGGCCAGACCGTGATCGATCATCTGCCGCAGAGCGATGGGCAGCGCCAACATGGCGGCCGCTGCGATGATTAAGGCGCCCAAGGCTAAGACAGCACGCGCGCGGTAGGGCCGCAGAAAGGGCTTGAGGGCAGCCAGAGGACGCAGCGAGCGTGATTTGGGTCGATCAGACGGGTGGTCAGTCATAGGAGACTCATGCAGGGCGTCATGCCCAATGGCCTGTAGTGTACCCATCGGCCCCGCGACCTGTGACGGATCCGCCGTGGCATGCCACTATTCTTCAGCGGGAACTCCTGTCTCGTTTAAGCGTCTATCCTAGGGATTGTTTTGCCTAGTCCGTCATCCCTACGCTAACGAGCACGTTGTTTGGGATATGAGTCTGGAAAGGCCTGTTTTTTTGTGGAGCACGGCTATGTCTAAGCGATGGATTGTCACCGTTCTGTCGGCAGCCATGATGGTTTCCGCCTGTGTGGAATCACCCCCGCCGCGGGCGTATTACCGGCATCCGTACCCCGTGGCCCCGGCGCCTCGCTTCCAAGAGGTGATTGCGTACCCGGCCCGCGGCCAGACGCCCGAGCAACTCGATCGTGATCGATATGAGTGCCATCGTTGGGCCGCTCAACAGACCGGCTTCGATCCAGCGCAATTGCCCAGCGCACCGGCCGGTCAGCCCGTGGCCCAAGAGCCTGTTCCAGGATCTGGTTTGGCGGTGGGTGCCATCGCGGGGGCAGTGCTCGGGTCCATTATTGCGCCACGCGGTAGTGAAGGGGGTGGTGCGGTCGTCGGCGCGATTACCGGCGGTGCTATTGGAGCGGCCACTGAAAACGCCGAGCGAGCGGACGCGCAGCGCGATCGGGCGATGGCTCATTCGTCGGGTGGTGTCTATCACGGGGAGCGCGCGGGGGCCTATCGCCGCGCGATGAGCGCGTGCCTAGAAGGCCGCGGTTATTCGGTGAAATGATGAAAGCACTCGGGTCCTGTCGGCGTTGGTCCTGGGTGGCGGGCGCAGTACTCCTCAGTGTCTCGCTGGTGGTTCACGCCGATCCATGGCGTCGCGAGGGTCCTCGCGGCGGTGAGATGCGCGAGCAGCGTGGTTTTCTCCCCCGTGGGTCATCGGCCGGATCGGTGCCTCGTGGTGCCTATGAAGTTCACCACGGCGGTGGGCGCTACTGGTATCACGGCGGTAATTGGTATGGGCATCGCGGCAACGGTTGGGCTGTCGTGACGCCGCCGTGGGGCGTCTTCGTTCCCGTCCTGCCGGGCTTTTATTCCACCCTGTGGTTCGGCGGCATGCCGTACTACTATGCCAATGATGTGTACTATGTTTGGCGCGTGGAACAGAACGCCTACGAGGTTGTGCCACCGCCAGAGGGGCTCCAAACGAGCGGCTCGGCTGCCCCAGTGGACTTGTTTATCTATCCGCGTAACGGACAGACCGAAGCGCAACAATCGGAGGATCGTTACCAGTGCCATCGCTGGGCCAACGAGCAGACTCATTTCGATCCGACCCGCCCAGCGGGTGGCATCGAAGGCAATGTCGAAGCGGCGCGAGCCAATTACTTTCGAGCAATGACGGCGTGCCTCGAGGGCCGCGGTTATACGGTCAAATAAGGTTGCCTTTTCTATTGAGAAGCATGGCCTGCGCGCTCCTGTTAATCGTGGGCGCTTGTGCGGGAGGGCCCCGGTTGGCGGCTACTCCACCGTCGTCCGTGCGCCTCACCGGTCAATGGGTTCTCGACGTGACGGCCAGTGACGACGCACCTGCCCTCATCAGAGCAGCACTTCCCAAGTCCAAGCCGCAGCACAAGGCCCGCTATGATCTGTGGGGCAACGAGCTGAGGGACGGGGAAGACCCCGGCGCGCTACCGCCGGGTACCGAGCGAGGGAATGCCCGCAGAGGTGGCCGCGAATCCGGCGGATACGATGGCTTGTCATACGGGGCGCCACCCGTCTGGGGGCGCATGCAGGCTTATGAATTTGTAGCTTTTTTTGCCGTGCCCCCGCAGCGGTTGGAGATTCGACAAGAAACAGGGCTGGTTCGACTGGGGACGGGTGCCCGTCTGCGGGCGTTCACGCCTGGTGATGACGAGCCCACTAATGTGACGGATCGCTTCGGCTCTCGGGCCATGCGGGGTGGTTGGCTTGCCGACGCTTTTGTGGTGTTCAGTACCGATGGCAAAAATGTGCAAGTACAAGATACGTACAAGCGGTTGAAAGACGATCGCTTGGAGCGGTTGTCGGTCATCCATATTACTGGCGTTAAATCGCTGACAGTGCGATCGCTATATCATCGTTCAACCGTCACAGAATTAGATCTCGGACCCGAGGTGGGGCCTCCGGATCCAGCCCGATAGAAACGAGCAGCCGGATTGTGCGTGTTGTTCCCTTGGCGACGACGGACGATGAGAAACTGAGGTGAGCCTATGTCGCAAAAACGGATGCTGATTGAATATGCTGATGCCACACCCGAGGTCCAGAAAATCTACGATGACATCATGGCGACGCGTGGAACCGATTGGATCAATAACTTCTGGAAAGTGCTGACACACGATCCGGCAACCCTGCGAAGGATTTGGTCGAACGTTAAGGACGTGATGGGGCCCGGAGAACTGGATTCGCTGACGAAGGAGTTGTTGTATGTGGCCGTTAGCGCGTCTAACAGCTGCCATTATTGTACGGCCTCGCACAGCGCCGCAGCGCGAAACAGAGGCATGACCGAGAAGCAATATTCTGAACTCATCGCAATTGTGGGTCTGGCGAATGAAACCAATCGTCTGGCAGCAGCGCTTGCGGTCGATATTGACGATCGATTTCTATAATTTCCTCTTAAGGTCTTTTGTATGACGACCCCAGACATCAATGCCGTTACCTTTCATCGCTGGGACGACATTCCCGCCGAACCGCTGAAGGGCGGCATGACGCGTAAATTGGTGACCGGTGAGCGCGTCATGATCGCGCACGTCCATCTTAAAAAGGGTGACGATGTCCCAAGGCATCATCACGAAAATGAGCAATTGGCATATGTCATCTCCGGGGCGCTGCAATTCTGGTTTGGCGAGAACGATGAGCGAGAGCTCATCGTGAAGTCGGGGGAAGTGGTTGTCATACCCTCGAACGTGCCCCACCGTGCGCTTGCCTTAGAAGATACGCTCGACTGCGATATTTTTAATCCGCCAAGGATGGATTGGCTCAACGGGTCTGACGCGTATCTGCGTCGTTAAGGGCGGTCATCATGGATCTGGGCATCGCCGGCAAGCGCGCGCTTGTGCTAGGAGCCTCTCGCGGCCTTGGAAAAGCCATTGCGATTGCGCTGGCGTCAGAGGGCGCGCGAGTGGCGGTCTGCGCGCGTCATGCTGATCGACTTGCGGAGGTGGCGCGCCGTGTGAATGGGGTTGGCCTTGTGTACGACCTGTCCACCGAGGTCGCTGCAGCCGCTGCGGTTTCTGATGCGATAAACCAGCTAGGTGGTGTCGATATTCTGATTGTGAATACCGGCGGGCCACCCGCGACGACCTTCGAATCGACGACCGAAGCCATGTGGCGCGGAGCCTTTGATGGGCTGTGGATGAGTGCGGTTGGAGCAATCCGAGCCGCGTTGCCTGGTATGCGTGAACGGCGCCATGGCCGCATCATCGTTATCACCTCAATTGCGGCGAAGGAGAGCGTTTCTAACCTCATGCTCTCAAACTCACTTCGCGCCGGCCTGCATGGCCTTGTTAATGCGCTCAGTAAGGAGGTCGCCGCTGACCAGATCACGGTCAACGCGCTGATGCCTGGCTTTCAGCTGACGGAACGATTGGTTGAATTAAATGTCGACGTGTCAGCGGCAGCCACCGCTATCCCAGCCCGACGCATCGGAACGGCCGAAGATTTCGCCGCGGTGGCCACTTTTTTATCATCTGCGCAGGCGAATTACGTAACAGGCCAAGCCATTTGTGTCGACGGTGGCGTCATGCAATCCATCTAAGCGCCAGAGGGTAAACCGATTCCAGAGGCTTGGCGGTGTTGGGTAAGTGCAGATAGCGAGCTTAGGCAGATAGTCGAATGTCACTTGAGCGCGAGTCATCACGAGCACATTAAAATCACGCCAACACTTATGCTGATGTCGCGCGCGTGTCGAATTTGGTGAATATTTGAGGATCCATCTGTGCGGAAAATTTCGATTGAACTCTCTGGCGTGGCCCTTGTGTCGCTCATGTTGGGCGCCAGTGCGGGCGCGGCTGTGCGGAGTGATCTCGAGTCCGCCTATGCGACATTATCATCGAAGAAATGGGTTGATCTAACCCATGCGTTTGGTCCGTCGAGTCCTCATTGGAAGGGCTTCGGCGAGGAGACCGTCGACGTTTTGTATACGGTTCCAAAAGATGGTTTCAAAGTGCAGCAGTTCACGCATGTCGGACAATGGGGTACCCATATCGACCCTCCTGCGCACTTCCATGACGGTCTGCGAACGGTTGACGAAGTGCCACTGGATGAAATGTTAATGCCCCTCGTGGTCATTGATGTTCATGAAAAAGTGAACGGGAATCCTGACTACACCCTCACAGTCAACGACGTGAAGAACTGGGAAGAAAAGCATGGGCGTATCCCGCAGCGCGCCTTCGTTGCGATGCGGACGGATTGGTCAAAGCGCTGGCCTGATGATGCGGCCATGCAGAATCGGGATGCTCAGGGTCATGCCCACTACCCTGGTTGGAGTCGCGAAGTCCTGGAATTGCTGTACGAAGAACGCAAAATCACAGCGACTGGCCATGAGACAACGGATACCGATCCAGGATTCCAAACGGACAAGGACGACTACTCGCTCGAAAGTTATCTTCTGGGGCTGAATCACTACCAGATAGAGATGTTGGCGGGTCTAGATCAGGTTCCGGAAGCGGGCGCTCTGGTGATGGTGAGTTGGCCTAAGCCGGAAGGCGGGACGGGCTTCCCAGCTCGCGTCTTAGCCATATTGCCGTGAGTGATAGAGGGCCTATCACAGGCGCTGTGAGCGGAGCGAAGCGAAGTTGTGCAACAGCAAGCGATCCTTCGGGCGGCGCGATCACGTTGTGCGAAATGTGAAGAGTGCATTGTGAGACTGCCCCAAAAGCCTAGCGCTGCATTCCTGTTGGGTCTGCGTGAAATGCTGCCAGGCACACCGGCGATGGTCGCATGGTCTTTGATGACAGGCGTCGCGATGGCTAAGTCGGGCCTGACCGTGGGGCAGGCCGTTGGGATGTCGCTGATCGCCTATGCAGGAGCGGCGCAACTGGCCGCGCTGCCACTGATGGTGGCCGGCGCGCCGATCGTCGTGTCCGTATTGAGTGCGCTGATGGTCAATTTGCGTTTTGTCATTTACAGCGCCGCGTTAGCGCCGTCGTTTCGAACGCTGCCCCTGAAGGAACGGCTGGGTCTTGGGTACCTCGTTTCGGACATGGGATTTGTGTTCTATATGCGCCATGACTTGGTCTTACGCGATGATCCGATGCGCAAGTGGTACTTCCTTGGGCTCGGCTTGATGGTGTTCGTGGTTTGGCACGTCGCATCTTTGATTGGCTTGCTTGCTGCAACTCTCATTCCAACAAGCTGGGGATTAGACTTCATTGGCACTTTGGCCCTCGTCGCCTTATTGGTGCCGATGCTGGCCGCCTACCCTGCGCGAGTTGGTGCGGCTGTGGCGGCGGTATCCAGTCTGCTGCTACGCGGATTGCCTTATAAACTCGGCGTTGTCGCTGCTATCGTGGCCGGTATCAGTGCGGCGGTCTTCGCGGAGCGTCAGCAGAGGTTAAGCCGTGAGCCCTGATGCTCGGATTTGGGTCGCGATCCTGGGCGTTGGCGCAACAGGCATTCTCACCCGCTGTAGCTTTCTTCTGTTCGGTGAGCGGATTGTGCTGCCACCAGCGATAGAGCGTGCGTTGCGTCTCGCGCCGGCCGCCGCTCTGGCGGCGGCGGTCGCCCCGAGTATTCTCGTGATCGATAGCGGCGCGGTTGAGTCGATTGAGAATCCACGATTGGCGGCCGCCATCGTGGCGGCGCTCGTGATGTGGGGGTCCCGTCAAATGTTGTGGTCGATGGCAGCCGGAGTCGCCGTCTTTACGGCGATCCGACTCCTGCTCGCGGCTTGAAAGCCGCGAACTTATTCTTCCATCAAGAAGCTACGTAACTGCTCCGAGCGGCTCGGATGACGCAGTTTGCGCAGAGCCTTCGCTTCAATCTGTCGAATGCGCTCGCGGGTGACGTCGAACTGCTTGCCAACCTCTTCGAGCGTGTGGTCCGTGTTCAGATCGATGCCGAAGCGCATCCGCAATACCTTCGCCTCTCGAGGCGTCAGTTGCGCTAGCACTGCATGCGTCGTCTCCCGCAGACTTTCCATCGTCGCTGACTCCAGCGGCGACTGGACTGAGGCGTCTTCGATGAAGTCGCCCAAGTGCGAATCCTCGTCATCTCCAATGGGCGTTTCCATTGAGATTGGTTCTTTCGCAATCTTGAGAACTTTGCGTACCTTATCCTCTGGCATTTCCATACGTACAGCCAGTTCGTCAGGCGTCGGCTCTCGTCCCATTTCCTGCAGCATCTGCCGCGAGATTCGGTTCAACTTGTTGATCGTTTCGATCATGTGAACCGGGATGCGGATCGTCCTGGCCTGATCCGCAATCGACCGCGTAATGGCCTGACGAATCCACCAGGTGGCATATGTGGAGAACTTGTAGCCGCGGCGATATTCAAACTTATCGACCGCCTTCATGAGGCCGATGTTGCCTTCCTGGATGAGGTCGAGGAACTGCAAGCCACGATTGGTGTACTTCTTCGCGATCGAAATCACGAGGCGAAGGTTGGCTTCCACCATTTCCTTCTTGGCGCGACGGGCTTGTGCCTCACCGACGGCCACTTCGCGGTTGATTTCCTTGATCTCGTGAATCTTGAGATGCAAGTTCTTTTCGAGATCCAAGATCGACTGCTGACGTGCGACTACTTCAGGCTTCAGCTTGGCGAGAGCCGCCGAGTGCTTGCGCTTGAGCTTGACCTGCTTATCAATCCAGTCCGGATTCGTCTCGTTCTTCGGGAAGATCGCGATGAAATCCTTGCGCGGCATGCCAGCCTGTTTGATGCAGACCAGCATGATCTCTTTTTCGAGGCCACGAATCGTCGCCACGTGATCGCGCAAGTTATTGATCAACGCATCAAACATCTTTGGCGAGAGCTTCAGCTCCATGAACTGTTCTTGAAGCTTCTTTCGCAGCTTGACGACCTTCGGGTCCTTTGGGGACGTGCCGTCCAAAGCCTTCACGATCTGCACATGAAGTTTCTGAATCGCGGTGAAGCGCAGGGCGGCTTCTTCCGGATCCGGACCAGTTTCCGCGCCTTCCTCGTCTTCTGCGTCGTCGTCGTCTTCCTCTGACTCCGCTTTGTCAGCGGCCATCAGTTTCGGATTCTGGGGCTGCGCGATTTCATCTGGCGCATTGGGGTCTACGAAGCCAACGATGATGTCAGCCAAGCGGCCCTGTCCAGCCTTTACCGGTTCGTAAGCGCCGAGAATGTAGTCATAAGTCGACGGAAAATTCGCCAATGCTGAACGGACGGCGTCGAGGCCTTCCTCAATGCGCTTGGCGATTCGAATTTCGCCTTCGCGGGTCAGGAGTTCGACGGTACCCATCTCACGCATGTACATGCGCACGGGATCCGTGGTGCGACCGAATTCGGCATCCACCGTCGCTAACGCAGCGGCCGCTTCTTCGACCGCTTCATCGTCCGTCGCGACCGGGCCGTCGGCCAGGATCAGTGACTCTGCATCCGGTGCTTTTTCGTACACCGGAATGCCCATGTCATTGATCATATTGACGATATCTTCGATCTGCTCTGGATCGACGATTTCACTCGGCAGATGGTCATTGACCTCGCCGTATGTGAGGAAGCCTTGCTCTTTGCCTTTGGCAATAAGCAGCTTGAGCTGTGATTGACGCTCGTCAGGTACGCCAGAGATCGGCGCAGCAGATTTCTTTTCGCTCAAGGGAAGACCCCTCAGGGGAGAGACACAAAATAGCCCGGTAGTTTACACCGACAAAGCTCATTCCCCAAGGTTCCCCAAGACAAATCAGGGGCTTGTCAAGAATCGTGCCGTCGGTCGCCTCTTGCTCAGCGTGCAGGGCGACTGGGCTGGCGGGGCCGCGCCTGAAGCTCCCTAAGTTCTTGTTTTTCCTCATCCGAGAGGGTTTCTGTCCCCGCTTTCTGAATCAACTCGTCGATGCGCCGCTCCGGCCCGGCCTCTCGAGTCAGGCGGTCAACCGCGGCGATGAACTCTCGTTGGGCGGCTTCGACCGGCAGATCCGGCAGGGGCTGGGAAGCGAGCTCTAACAGACGCCCGTGTTCCGGGCGGTCGCGCCAACGCTCGACGAGCTGGCCGGTCGATAGGTTCGGTGATTCATGCAGCATTTCGATGATTTCGGCCAAGACCTCAAGACCGCGCTCGCCACCTAGCCGCAAAGACTCCGGGTCACGGACGGAAGCGGCCGCTGACGGGTATTGCAAGAGGTGCGCTAGCGCTTGGCTCAGCAGCGAGCCGCGCCCAGTCATGGGTCTGGGTCGGTGAGTTTGGATGACGGGTGTGGCGGGACCTGGCCCTAAGCCCAGTAACGCGGCCAATCTCGGCGCGCTCATCCGAACCTCTCGCGCCAGACGGTCGACCAATAATTCCCGGTAGACACCCTCGGGTACTCGCTGCAGCAACGGCCGGGCCGTTTCGGCGAGGCGGGCGCGACCGTCGACGCTTGTCAGGTCATTTTCGTCGGCCAAATGCTGAACGAGGTACTCCGACAGCGGCGTGGCGCTGGCGACGCGTGCTTCGAATGCGGCGCGGCCTTCCTCTGCCACTAACGTATCGGGGTCGTGTCCGTCGGGTAGGAACAGGAACAGGATACGCTTTCCATCCTTGGCAAACGGGAGGCACGTTTCGAGCGCTCTCCAAGCAGCTTGGCGCCCGGCCCGATCGCCATCGAATGAAAAGACCACATCGCCGGTGACGCGGAAAATCCGGTTCAAATGCTCGGGTGTCGTGGCCGTGCCTAGAGTGGCAACGGCGTAATGAATACCCGCCTGCGCGAGACGCACCACATCCATGTATCCCTCGACCACCAAGAGGCGCTCAATCTGGCGCAATTCTTGGCGTGCCTCGTAAAGGCCATAGAGTTCTCGGCCTTTATGAAACAGGGGTGTTTCTGGGGAATTCAGGTACTTAGGCTCGCCCTGATCGAGGACGCGCCCACCGAAACCGACCACACGACCCCGCGTATCGCGAATCGGAAACATGACGCGATCCCGGAAACGATCGTAGTAGCCAGGGCCTTGGCTGCGTTGCCCTTCCTGGGAGCGCTCGATCACGAGGCCGGTCGTTAGGAGTGCTTGGCGCCCGGCTTCCGTCGCCCCAAATTTCTTGAGGACGGCGTCCCAGCCCGCCGGCGCAAAGCCGAGGTGATAGCGCGCGGCGGTCTCGCCGACAAGGCCACGCTTCTTTAAATAATCTTTTGCTCGATCGGAATCCCGCAGTTCGTCGCGGAAATGCTGGTCCGCTGCGGCCATTAACGCGTATAGATCATCCAGAAGGCGCTCCGGAGAATCTGGGGAGCCCCCCTCTCGAGGCACTTCCATGCCGAGTCTCCCCGCGAGATCCTCAACGGCATCTGGAAAGGGCAGGTGGTCATGTTCCATGAGGAACGTGAGTGCCGTGCCGTGTAGGCCGCACCCAAAGCAATGGTAAAACTGCTTTTGCTGCGACACAGTGAATGACGGTGTCTTTTCGCCGTGAAACGGGCAGCAGGCTTTCCACTCGCGCCCCGCTTTTTTTAGCGGAATTCGGCTGCCGATGATCTCAACGATATCGGTGCGGGCGACGAGTTCGTCAATAAAAGCTCGGGGGATCCGGCCGGACATGGCGATCCCTCGTGGGTGAAACGGTCAGCCGCCGAGCAGTGCCTTGACGCGCGCGCCAACGGCGCCCATGTCGGCACGACCGGCGGCCTTGCCTTTGACGACTGCCATGACTTTTCCCATGTCCTTGATGGACGTGGCGCCAGTTTCGCCGATGGCGGCCTGGATCAGAGCATCCAGTTCGGCGGCATCTAACTGAGTCGGCAGGTAGGAGGAGAGCACACCGATTTCGGCGGTCTCCTTTGCAGCGAGGTCGGCGCGACCGCCGGCCTCGAATTGAACCACGGATTCCCGACGCTGCTTGACCATCTTCTCGATCACGGACAGCGTCTGGGTGTCGTCGAGGGTAATCCGCTCGTCAACCTCACGCTGTTTGATCGCAGCCTGAAGCATTCGGATGAGCCCTAGGCGATCTTTATCGCCAGAGCGCATCGCCGTCTTCATGTCTTCGGTGATGCGTTCGCGCAGCGTCATGGCAGTGCGCCTTTAGCGGGGCGCGCGCATGCCTTCGCGCGAGACACGCTTCAGGTGGCGCTTCACAGCGGCCGCCTTCTTGCGCTTACGCTCTTGCGTGGGCTTTTCGTAGAATTCGCGGCGGCGAAGCTCCGTGAGGACGCCAGCCTTCTCGCAGGCGCGCTTGAAGCGACGCAGGGCAGCGTCGAAGTACTCGTTCTCGCGGATACGTACACTCGGCATTGAGATCGACCTTTACTCGAGTTTAAAGCCCGACTACCAGTCAGGCGAAGAGCCGGTTAGTCTACGTAGGTCGTGCCAGAAAATCAAAACTCAACTGCAACGGGCCCGTTAAAGGGTGATTCCCTCCGGATTTTGGGGATCGAATCCTCCTGTGACGAGACTGCCGTTGCGGTGTACGACGGGAGCCGGGGCTTGGTTGCGCACCGGGTATACACCCAAACGGACCTGCATGAGGTCTGGGGCGGGGTCGTGCCGGAGCTTGCCTCCCGTGACCACGTTCGCCGCCTGCTACCGATGTTGCGGGCCGTCTTGAGCGAGGCCGGCTTGGAGCCGAGGGATATTGATGGGATCGCGTACACGGCAGGGCCCGGTTTGATCGGCGCCCTGTTGGTAGGTGCCCTGGTTGGCTCAAGCTTATCAATGGCTTGGGAGATTCCTGCGGTCGGCATCCATCATTTGGAGGGGCACCTCCTGGCGCCGCGACTTGAGGTGGATCCACCCGAGTTTCCCTACCTCGCGCTGCTCGTCTCCGGTGGCCACACCATGATTGTGGATGTGCGGGGGGTCGGCCAATACGAGGTGTTGGGCGAATCATTGGACGACGCTGCCGGCGAGGCTTTCGACAAAACCGCCAAACTGTTGGGTCTGGCCTACCCTGGCGGCGCAAAACTGGCCCGGCTCGCGGAACAGGGTCTACCCGGTGTCTACCGGTTTCCGCGCCCGATGTTGGACCGGCCCGGCTTTGACTTCAGTTTCAGCGGACTCAAGACGGCGGCATTGTTGGCGCTCAAGAAGGCGAGGAACGATCCGGCCGTGCATGCGGATCTGGCTCGAGGATTCGAGGACGCGGTGGTCGAGACGCTAACCACGAAGGTGGGTCGAGCGTTAGCGGCCACCGGTCGCCGAGTCGTCGTGGTCGCGGGGGGGGTCGGTGCCAATCGACGTTTACGCGCCGCTCTTGCCGAGGTTGCGGCGAAATTCGGCGCGCGCGCTGCCTATCCAAGGCCTGAATTCTGTACCGATAACGCGGCCATGATTGCTTACGCGGGGTATGCGCGTCTGGCTGCGGGTGAGCGTGCGGGCGATGGCCCGATGGCACGCGCTCGCTGGTCGCTTGCGGAGCTGCGGCCGCCGGGTGGTTGATCGTGCATCCGCTCGAGGAGACTGGTAGGGTGCAACACTCTTAATCTTGCCGAGTGCAAAGCCCACCCATGAATGACCGTATCTTCCTGCGCGACTTGCGCATCGAGACCGTCATTGGAATTTATGACTGGGAGCGGGGTATCCGCCAGACAGTCAGTTTCGATTTTGAATTTCCGGCCGATATCCGACAGGCCGCTGCCACCGACGACATCGCATTTACGCTTGACTACAAATCAGTTGCGAAAGCCGTGATTGCGTTTGTTGAAGCGAGTCAATACGGGTTGGTTGAGACGCTTGCTGAACAGGTCGCGCGCCTCATTCTCGAGAAGTTCGGATTGCCTTGGGTAAAGATTGTGCTCAATAAGCCCGGCGCTGTGCGCGGCAGCCGGGATGTTGGCGTAATGATTGAAAGATCCCGCGCTGATTTCGGTCTCTAACGTGCGAGCTGTCTATGTCGCCGCGGGTTCCAATGTGGAACCTGAGGAAAATTTATCGACAGCGCTGGCGTCGTTACGCCGATATTTCCCTGATCTGCGCTGCTCCCGCGCCTACGCGAATCGGGCTGTTGGATTTGAAGGCCCAGACTTCATCAATCTCGTGGTTGGCTTTACCACCGACCTAGGGTTACCCGAACTACTCGCGATACTCCACGAAGTGGAGTCTCACTGCGGTCGTGGTCGCACGGCGCCGAAATGGGCGCCCCGCAGGATGGATCTGGATCTCCTCCTCTTCGGGGATGAGGTGGGGGAATTTGACGGCGCCGTCTTGCCGCGGCCTGATCTCCTGCGCCGAGCTTTCATGCTCGGGCCGCTCGCCGAGATCGCCCCGACGGTCTGTCTCCCGACGACAGGTCAAACCATCGCGCAGCTCTGGGCTGAGTTCGATCACAGCGGTCACGACCTACGTCCCGTTGTCATTGCCGGGGCGACGGCGCCTTAATAACCGCCGACGGATCGGCCGCCATCGACCGCTAGAATTTGGCCGGTCACGTAAGGGGCGTCTTTGGCGAAAAACAGGGCCGCGCGCGCGATGTCAGTCGGCGAGCCCATGCGCTTCAATGCCGTGCGGTCGAGAATCCGCGCTTGCAGATCCGAATCCATGTCCGCCTCAGGCCACATGACGGGACCCGGCGAGATGCCATTGACACGTACGTGCGGCGCCATCTCGCGCGCCAGGGATTGGGTCAGCATGGCGAGTCCGGCCTTGGCCGCACAATATACGGGGTGACGCTTGAGTGGCCTCGAACCGTGAATGTCGATGATGTTGATGACGAGTCCGTCCCGACGGCGCAATTCGTGCGCCGCGGCCTGCGTCAGAAAAAGCGGTGCCCGCAAGTTGGTGCCCATCAAATCGTCGTAGGCCGAGACGGTAATTTCGCCTAATGGTGTTGGATAAAAGCTGGACGCGTTGTTGACGAGGACATCGAGTCTGCCGAACTGATCGACGGCTGCCTTGACGATAAGCGGCAGCGCCTCAAGGTCGAGCAAATCAGCGCAATGAGCGGCTGCGGAGTTGGCGCGCAGAACGTTGAATTGCTGAGCCAGCGATTCTGCCTCTGAACGCGAGCGGTGGTAGTGGATGAACACGTTGGCCCCCTGGGCGTGCAACGTGCGGGCGATCTCAGCGCCTAAACGGCGCCCGCCGCCGGTGATGAGGGCGGTCCGTCCGGCCAACGGGAGTGGCGATTCGTGGCTCATCAGGTGAGGATACACAACCTGCTGGGACTCTTACGACATGCTGCCACTGGAACTTGAACCCCTGACGGACACTGAGATCGCTCACGAGGGCCGCCTGCGACAGCTGATTGTCGAGGCGATTCAGTCCGCCGGCGGTTGGCTGCCCTTCGACGCTTTCATGCAACTGGCGCTGTATGCCCCTTGTTTGGGGTACTACGCGGCCGGGGCTCACAAGCTGGGTGCGGGTGGAGACTTTGTGACGGCTCCGGAGCTATCCCCCGTCTTTGGGCGCTGTGTGGCGGAGCAGTGTGCCGAAGTCCTACGACAGCTGGGCGGCGGCGATATCGTTGAGGTGGGCGCCGGGACGGGAGCACTGGCCGAAGCGGTTCTATCCGAATTGCAGGCCTCGGGCCAATTACCGACCCGTTATCGGATACTGGAGATTAGTCCGGATCTACGCGACCGACAGCGCCAACGGCTGTCAGCTTTGCCTCCATCCCTAATGGCCTTGGTCGAGTGGATCGACGCCCCACCCCCCGATGCCTATCGGGGGGTGCTCATCGCGAACGAGGTGATTGATGCGTTGCCCGTGGCGAGATTGCGGGGCTCGAGTCAGGGGCTGCTTGCCTTAGGCGTCGAACTGCACGACGGCAATCTTCGCGAAGCATCTCGCCCCGCCTCCAAAGCTGAGGTGGCGCGAGTGGCCGATATGGACGTCGAGTTGGCAGATCAACAAGAAATTGAGTGGTGCCCGCAGCTGTCCGATTGGATCATCAGCATCACAACGTCGCTCACGGCTGGCGTCGCATTGTTCATCGATTACGGCGACTCTCGTCGTCATCTCTATTCGGTTGATCGACCTCGCGGAACGCTCGTCTCTTTTCATCGCCATCGTATCCACAACGATCCTTATGTGAATCTCGGGCTCCAAGATTTGACCGCTTGGGTAGACTTCACAGCGGTCGCAGAAGCCGGGTTGGCCGCCGGGTTAGAAGTCGCCGGCTATACGACGCAAGCCTGCTTTCTGCTCGCATGTGGCTTTGATCGACACTTGGCGCGATGGCGCGATCAACTGCCTGCCGAGAGTGCCCCGCTAGCGGCGCGTTCGGCGCTGCGACTAGTGTTGCCCAACGACATGGGCGAGCGATTTAAATGCATGGCCTTGGCCCGCAATTATCCCGACACGCTCGCCGGATTTTCTATCCGCGATTTTACGGAGACTTTGTAGGCCGATCCCGGCACAGAGAATCCAGCGCTTGTAGTCGGCGTTGTCCGAGCAGGCGGCCGATGGATGCGCCATCCAATCCGCTTCGCTCCTGCGGATCCAACACGACGGCGCGCACGGCTTCAAGGGCATTCCTGAAGAAAGCAGCTTGCGGGTACTCAGCATTTTCGAAACCGGTTCGTCCGCGTGCATCTGCGATGCAGGTCAACAGAAACTCGTGGAATCGTTCCGAACGGCGCAGTGCGTCGCAGCGCTCGAGTAAGCCGAGGATCGTATCAGCACGCAATTCCATGGCTCTGTGCACGTTGCCGTGATCACGGGATGCCATAACAGCTAGATCCCGAAAATCATTCGGAACCCGCATGCGGGCGCATAGGTTCTCAATGATCTTGACCCCACGCTGCTCATGACCGTGATGCTTGGGCCATTCGCTGGGCGGGGTGGTGCCTTTGCCAACATCATGCAGGAGTGCGGCAAAACGAACGCGGGGTTCCGTGGAAAGTGCGGCTGCTGCCGTCAGAACTAAATTGACGTGTAAGCCGGTGTCGATCTCCGGATGCCAACGCTCGGGTTGTGGCACGCCATAGAGTCGATCGATTTCGGGAAACACGACGGCCAATGCTGCACATTCACGCAACGTCTGAAAGTAAATGGCCGGACTCGGCTCGGCAAGAGCCTTCGCGGTCTCCGCCCACACGCGTTCAGCCACGAGTGCATTAACTTCTCCTGCGACGGTCATACTTCGCATCAGAACCAACGTTTCCGGCGCAATGGTGAAGCCTAGGCGTGCAAAGCGCGCCGCAAAGCGCGCCAGCCGCAAGATTCTGACGGGGTCCTCTGCAAAGGCCGGAGACACGTGCCGCAAAATACGATCGGATAGATCTTGAATACCCCCATGGGGGTCGATCAGTTCTCCGGAGCTAGATTGGGCGATGGCATTGATCGTGAGATCGCGGCGCAACAAGTCCTCTTCCAAGGACACATCGGGCGAAAATCGCGTCTCGAAACCGTGATAGCCCGGCGCGGTTTTGCGCTCTGTTCGCGCGAGCGCATATTCTTCGTGCGTCTCTGGATGCAGGAAGACCGGAAAATCCTTGCCCACCTGCCGAAAGCCCAAGATTTTCATATCGGCGAGCGTTCCACCGACGACGACCCAGTCTCGCTCTCGGATGGGCAATCCCAGCAGTCCGTCCCGTACAGCGCCACCAACGAGATAGGTTTCCATGGCCTGATTCTAAGCGGTCAACCTAACGCCAGGGTCGTCCGTCGTCACGGCCGTCCCAAATAGTGGGGGACGACCTGCGCCATGGTGGACGGCTGGATTCCCAAGCGAGCGAAACCATCCGACTGCGGGACACTGTCGAGTCCGAGGGAGCGGAAATTGTCGACCGACAAGATTTTTCCGGGCAGATACTCGAAAACGAGAGCCTGACAGTAGCCAACCCAGTCCGGAATTCCAAAGACCCACCGGCGCTTGTGGGTAACCATCGCGACGTATTGTACCAATTCACCCAATGTCACGATCTGGGGGCCGCCTAATTCATAAATCGCGCCCTGACTGGCCGGTAAATCTAAGGACCGAACCATCGCCTCAACGACGTCTGCGACGTGGACAGGAGCAAAGCGCGCGCCGACTCGGGCCAATGGTAACGTCGGCAAGAGGTTCAGCAGGTCGGCAAATCGATTGGTTAATGAGTCATGTCGACCGAAGATGACGGACGGTCTTAAGATGGTCCAGGCGAGATCTCGGGCGCCTGCCACGATGAGCTGTTCTGCAGCGCCCTTGCTGCGCAAATAGTGGCTGGGTGCGTCTGTATGAGCCCGCAGCGAGCTCATGTGCAGCAGGCGCCGGATGCCGTTGGCGTGACAAGCGTCCAAAACCTTCTGCGTGAGGCGGGTGTGCGCATGCACGAACCCTTGGCCGTTATGCCCCTTCTCATTCAGGATACCCACCAAGTTGACGACCACATCGACGCCAGCGGCCAATCGCGTCAACGTTGCGGAATCGTGGATGTCGGCAGCGACGAGACGAACGCGCGGTAGAACGGCTAGGTCAGGATGGCGACTCGGCGAGCGGCTAGGCAGGACGATCGAGTGGCCTGCTCGCGCCAAGCGGTGCGTGAGCGCAGTCCCGACAAAGCCTGTGCCGCCGAGAATGAGAAACTTGGACGGCTGCATGTTCGGGATCCCGGTCTGTGATTCAGACCGGGATCCTACCTCTTGCGATGAGTGAATGTTAGCGGACGGGGATCACCAGGATGGCCTCGCCACGGCGGATGGTCAGCAGCAGGGTCGGCTGACCCTTTACGATCGTGCGGAGATCCTTCATCGAGCCCACCTTCTGCCGATTGACGCCGGTGATCACGTCATTCTGGCGGAGCCCTGCCTGCGCGGCCGGGCTTTCCGCTTCGACGCTGCGGATCAGTACGCCGCCGCCATTGGCTGCGTCTGTGAGATCCGCGCCCTCGAAGGCGCGATGCAAGTCAGCAGCCGGTGAATCCTCACCCGGAGCCGCGCCCTTGGCGGAGACAATTGCGCTGGCATGGTGGGTCTTGCCATCACGGTAATACGTAAGGTCCACCGATTCGCCCACTCGCATCAAGCCGATACGATTGCGTAGTTCCGGACCGCTCTTGACAGGCTGACCGCCCACGGCGGTGATCACGTCACCCGCCTTAAGGCCTGCCTTCTCGGCCGCGGAGCCCTCAACAACCTGCTGAACCAGCGCGCCTTGCAGATCCTTTGCACCAAGGTTCTCGGCAAGATCCGGCGTCAGCGTCAGAATGCTGACGCCCAACAGACCGCGCTTCACCTCGCCGTACTTAACGAGCTGGTCCATGATCGACCGCACCATGTTGGACGGGATCGCGAAACCGATACCGATATTGCCTCCGGATCGCGACAGAATGGCTGAGTTGATGCCAACGAGTTCGCCGCGCAGATTGATCAAGGCGCCGCCCGAGTTCCCGGGATTGATGGACGCATCGGTTTGAATGAAGTCCTCGTAGCCGTCTGGATTAATCCCTGAGCGGCCAACAGCGCTAATGATCCCGTATGTGACCGTATGTTGCAGCCCAAAGGGATTGCCGATCGCGAGGACGAAATCCCCGACTTCAGCCTTGCCCGAATCGCCGATTGCCAATTCCGTGAGCTTGGCGTCCTTGACCTTGATCAGGGCAACATCCGCAGCGGCATCGGAGCCGACCACCGTGGCTTTGTAGTCGTGACCGTCGTGGGTCGTGACGGTGATTTCATTGGCGTTTTCGATGACATGGGCATTCGTGATGATGAAGCCCTGTTTGGAATCGACGACCACCCCTGAACCGGCGCTCTGAAACTGTCGCTGCCGCGGCGCCATTTCGGGGGCATCAAAAAACCGCTTAAAAAACGGGTCGTCGAACAGCGGGTTTCTCCCTGCCTTTTCAGCGACGGTACCGCGAGTAGAAATATTGACGACGGCGGGGGATGCCTTTTTCACGATTGGCGCGAGCGAAGGTAGCGCCGTACCGCTGACCTCCGTCGGCATGAACTTGTCTGCGAGAGCGGATTCGCTGACCAGCGAGCCGGCAGCCAATACAGTAGCCAGAACGCCAACGGCGGCGAAAGACGCAGTGCGAGTAGTCGACATGAATGTACCTTCGTGCATTGTTCTGTGGAGAGGCCGTCCCCGCTGTTGGGGCGTCCTTGCGCAGAGATGACCCGTTCAAGCCAGAAAAGTTCCGGAGCGGGAAAGCCCGCCCCGGCTGGTGACGACCGTTAGGCGGCCTCAACCTCAATTCGGCGAGGCATGACCTGCGCTTGTTTGGGAATGATGACTTCAAGAACGCCATTGGCGTGTTTCGCACGCACGGATTGAGAATCCGCCGTGTCGGGCAGCGTAAAACGCCGGAAAAATTCCCCGCTGACTCGCTCAATGCGGCGAAAGCCCGCCTTTTCGTCGCGAGTTTCGAGTTCCCGGTGACCCCGCAGCGTCAGGATCCCCTTGTCGAGCGAAATCTCGATATTTTTAGCCTCTACGCCCGGTAGATCGGCATGCAATACAAAGCGGTCTTTTTCCTCGCGGATATCCACGTGGGGCGCCCACTCAATCACATTCTGAGGGCTGTCCTCGCCAGTGGCGGGCACGAGCAGCCGGTCCAGATCTCGGTGCAGGCGATTCATGATTGCCCAGGGTTCGTAGCGATGAATGTTCATGTTTGCGATCTCCTGAAAGGTTTCACACTCGCAAAGAAATGAGGCGCCGGCGTGTGATTTCAAGGCGCGGCGGGTCCTCCGCCTCGGCGGTCCTCGCTGTTGGCGCAATCACGAGATCGGCCCAAACACAAGATGTAGTGTTTTGCGCTTTTCCTACTTGACAAAAAAAGTTCTCGAGAGGGGCATGATTTTCATCGGGGAAAATATATAACTAACTGGTTTATATATCTTTTTTAGATTTCAAAATAACCGCCTTCGCCGCTTGACTCAGCAGGCCGACGAAAATAACGTAGCCCCATGGCCACAAGATGTTGTGGCTCGACGGAACTCGATCGATCGCGGGAGAGGGGAAGTCCGGCTGCTAGTGATGTCTAGCGACCCGGGGATCTTTATTCAGCGTCGCTTAGGTCGCTCAAATAACGATAACTCGCTCAACGGAGCAAAGAATTCAGATGATCACGGCCCACAAAGTGGAACAGCAGGAAGCGGTCGTTCCTTTTCAGGAAGCGTCGCTCGATATTTGGGATAAGAAGTATCGCCTGACAGCGAAAGACGGCACCGCTGTCGACCATTCGATGGACGACACGTATCGTCGCGTGGCGTCGGCACTTGCCGACGTTGAGTCCCCGGAGGCGCGTGCGCATTGGTACGACCGCTTTGTGTGGGCCCTGCGTAAAGGGGCAATCCCCGCGGGACGAGTGACGTCCAATGCGGGCGCCTTAGAGCACAAGCCGGCGACGTCCACGATCAATTGCACCGTGTCCGGCACGATCACCGATTCCATGGACGACATCCTGAATAAGGTCCACGAAGCGGGCCTGACCCTCAAGGCCGGTTGCGGTATCGGCTACGAATTCTCAACGCTGCGGCCGCGCGGCGCATACGTCTCGGGTGCCGGTGCACTGACCTCCGGGCCGCTGTCGTTCATGGATGTGTACGACAAGATGTGTTTCACCGTCTCGTCCGCTGGCGGTCGTCGTGGTGCGCAGATGGGTACGTTCGACGTTGGGCATCCCGATGTTCTCGAATTCATCAAGGCCAAGCGTGAGAACGGTCGGCTGCGGCAATTCAATCTGTCGCTTCTGATCACCGATGAATTCATCGAGGCCGTCAAGCAGAACGCGAATTGGAATCTCACCTTCCCGCTGCGACAGAAAGAGTACGACACCGATCAGCCAGATATTGGCGATGCCACGAAGTTTTTGTGGCGCGAATGGCCGGTATCTGAAGGCTATGTGACGCGTGATGACGGTCTTGTCTGCTGCAAGATTTATAAGTCCCTTCCGGCGCGCCGCGTGTGGGATTACATCATGGCCTCGACCTACGATTTCGCGGAGCCAGGCTTCGTGTTGATCGACCGGGTCAATGAAATGAATAACAACTGGTGGTGCGAGAATATTCGAGCCACCAATCCATGCGGTGAGCAGCCATTGCCGCCCTATGGCTCCTGCTTGCTCGGATCGGTCAATCTCACTCGCTTTGTTCGTAACCCATTTACTGCCGAAGCCGCGTTTGATTGGGATGAATATCGCGAAGTCGTGAAAGTCTTTACGCGAATGCTCGACAACGTGGTTGAGATCAATGGGCTTCCGCTGCCGGGTCAGCGGGATGAAATCATGCGTAAGCGCCGTCATGGCATGGGATTTTTGGGGCTTGGCTCCACCATGACGATGTTGGGAATGAAGTACGGTTCAGGCGAGTCCATCCAATTCACCGAAGCGGTCTCGCGTGAGATGGCTGTGGCGGGTTGGGAGGCGGGCCTTGATCTGGCGCGCGAAAAGGGCCCGGCCCCCATCATGAACGAAGAGTTCACGGTGACGGCGAAGATGCTGCGCTTGCGCCCCGAAATGGCGAAAGACGGCTGGAAGGTTGGGCAGAAGGTGCCCGGCCGAATTCTCCACGCGCGTTATAGCCGCTATATGCAACGCATTGCCGCCGTGTCGCCCACGTTGGTGGACCAGCTCGCAACGTCAGGCGCGCGGTTTACACATCACAGTTCCATTGCGCCGACAGGGACGATCTCGTTGTCGCTGGCGAATAACGCATCGAACGGTATTGAGCCCTCATTTGCGCATCATTACTTCCGAAATGTCATTCGTGAGGGCAAGAAGACGAAAGAGCGCGTGGACGTCTACTCGTTCGAATTGCTGGCCTATCGCGCCTTGGTGAACCCAAAGGCCATGCCAGGCGCTACGGCTGCAGATGAGCGGTTGCCGGATTACTTCGTGACCTCCGACACGATTACCCCCGAGCAGCACGTCGACGTTCAGGCTGCCGCGCAAAAATGGGTCGATTCGAGCATCTCCAAGACCGCCAATGTTCCGACCGACTTCAAATATGAAGACTTCAAGAACATCTATCTCTACGCGTACGAGCAGGGCCTAAAAGGCTGCACAACGTTCCGGTTTAATCCAGAAGCGTTCTCCGGCGTGCTCGTCAAGGAGGAAGATCTGAAGAATACGACTTACGTGTTCACCTTAGAGGATGGTACCGAGGTTTCGGTGCGCGGCGACGAGACGATCGAATACGACGGGGAGACGCACACTGCGTCGAACCTCTTCGATGCGCTCAAAGAAGGCTATTACGGGAAATTCTAAGATGATCACCATCAGCAAAAAGATCACGAAGTATCGAGTCGAAAAGCCTGCCGACGTGGCCGCAAAAGCCGCCGAGGAGAAGAAAGCAGAAGTCACGGCGCTGCGTAGCAAAGATGGCAGTAATGTCATTGATATGCACGAGAGACTCCAGCGCCCGGACGTTCTCATCGGCTCCACCTATAAGATCAAGACGCCTGTTTCTGATCATGCGATGTATGTCACGATCAATGACATTGTTTTGAATGAAGGCACGGAAAACGAGCGCCGCCGTCCGTTTGAGATCTTCATCAACTCGAAGAATCTCGATCACTTCCAGTGGATCGTCGCCCTCACCCGCATCATTTCGGCGGTGTTCCGCAAGGGCGGGGATATCTCGTTCATGGTGGAAGAGCTCAAGGCTGTTTTTGATCCCCGTGGCGGCTATTGGCAGCCTGGTGGCAAGTTCATGCCATCGATCATTGCCGAGCTCGGCTACGTTATTGAGAAGCATTTGCAGACGATTGGCGTGCTGGCTCGCCCAGAGATGGACGAAAATCTGAAGAAGCTGATTGAGCAGAAAAAGGCTGAGTACGACGCGCGTAACAAGCAGCCCGATCTTTATTCGAAGGGTCACATCCCTGAGGGTGCTCAGCTGTGCAGCAAGTGCAGCACGCCGGCCGTCATCATGATGGACGGCTGCATGACCTGCCTTAACTGCGGTGATTCGAAGTGCGGTTGACCACTGCTTAAAGTCCCGTCGACGGCGACGCACGGCCGCAAGCCCGAGTCGACGTCTTCTGAGGGCCGCCCCAATAGGGGCGGCCCTTTTTTTCGATCAGTGGTTGTTGCGGCCGATCCGTAGCGTGGCCGTGGCGATGCGGATTTCGGCTAAAAAGTATCCGAGCCCGATGACCAGGCTGAACATCGCGGCGATAAAAAGCGCAGATACGGGTGCTGCGAGGTTAAGATTGACGAATGCGCTAGAGAAGAGGAGCGCGACCACTGCGGCGATCAGAAGAGCTGAGACCACGCCGAGTGTGATCGATGTGTTCATCAGGCGCGCTCGTAGCGCGAATACGCGTAGCTGTTCATGAAGTATTGCCGCGTGTGTCTCATCCGCATGCTTCAGTCTTTCTTCGAGTGGGCGGGCTCGATCAACAATGCGGGCGAGACGGTTGGTCAGAACTCCCAGCATGACGCCGATGCCCGACAGGAGAAAGACAGGTGCCAGTGAGAGTTGGATCGAGTGCGCGATGAGCGCAATGTCTGTCGTTGGTGCTTCCATGACGATCCTTTGTGGACATTTGCCAATGATTCTAGCGCGTTAAAGCTTGCAAGCCCCCAACCAGCTGACGGAGCTTTGTATAATCGAAATTGAAGATGATGGAGCCTGCATGAAAAGACGTTCTCAACACGCCGTAATGATGATCCAGCGCGTGTTGGTGGCTGGGTGGCTATCGATATCGGCGTCTATTTCCGTTGCTAACGCTGACCCGAGTCAGTTTCCTCGTCCGTCAGCTCTGGAGCCTGACGTACGTTTCTGGGAGCGGATTTATTCGAAGGTGTCGACCCATGGTGGGTTGCTGCACGACGATCGTCATCTGGAGATCGTCTATGAGGAGTTGAATTTCCCGGCAGGCTTGTCGTCGCGAGAGCGGTCGGCGCTGGTTGATACGGTTCGCGCTCATTACGAGCGCATTCTCCGACGACTCGGGTCGGGCACTCGAGAGGATCTCTCGGACGATGAAGCACGGGTGCTGGCGCTCTATCCTGCGAATGTGTCGGACGCTACGTTGGCCGAGGCGGCGGAGCATGTTCGATTCCAGCTGGGGCAAGCAGATCGCTTCCGCGAGGGATTGGTCCGCTCTGGCGCGTGGGAAAAACATGTCGAAGACACGTTAAAAAGAGAGGGCCTACCCGGCGAGCTGTCTGCACTTCCGCATGTTGAGTCTTCATTTAATCCACGTGCGTATTCCAAAGTTGGGGCGGCGGGCTTGTGGCAGTTTATGCGCAGCACGGGCAAGCGGTGGTTGCGGGTCGATGCGACGGTCGACGAACGCCTAGATCCGTACAAGTCCACCCTGGCCGCTGCCCAGTTCCTGAATATCAACTACTCAATTTTGGGCACTTGGCCATTGGCGCTGACGGCTTGGAATCATGGTGCCGGTGGTATGAGACGGGCAAAGGATGAATTAGGTACGGATGACATCGCGACGATCGTCCGCAATTACCAGGGACGCACCTTCGGGTTTGCCTCACGCAACTTTTACGTTTCTTTTCTTGCGGCCCTTGAAGTGGATCGAAATGCCGAGCAGTACTTTGGCCGAATTGATCGTCAGCCGCATGACGATAGCCGAACGGTGCGTTTGCCAAATCTGATGCCGGCTCAAGCCCTTGAAAAGACACTCGGTACTGACCGCGACACACTGCGCGCACTGAATCTCGCGCTGCTCGACCCGGTCTGGACCGGGCGTCGCCCCGTCCCTCGAGGCTTTGAGCTCAGGGTGCCCGCCGGTGTTGACCCTGGCCGTCTCCTCGCGCATCTCAATCAAGCGGTACGCGACGAGTCTGCGCGCGAGAAGACCGTGACCGTTGGAAAAGGCGAGACGCTTGATCGGATCGCAACACAGTATGGTCTTCGCACGCGGGAGTTGGCCGATTACAACCAGATTTCCGCTCGGGACGTTCGCGCTGGGATGATCCTGCGGATTCCAGCACCGTCGAGCGTCGCGTCAACCCCGAGCGAGAACAGTGGCAGCTCCGCGACGCGCGCAGAGACAACGGCCACGCCTGCAGAGGCTCAGCCCGCTGCTAATGGCGGTAGTGCTGTCGCGCCACAGATGGTCACATCCAGTGTTCACGTTGTAAGCAAAGGCGAAAGCGTGTCGGCAATTGCGCGCGCGCACGGGATGCCGACGGCTACGCTGTTAAAGTTGAATGAGCTGTCGCGGCCAGATCTGGTTCGGCCGGGAATGACCTTGCGGCTGAGCGGCGATGCCGATGCTGGGGCTGCACAGCCTAGCGTACCCGCAGCTGCGGCCATCGTTCCGTTGGCGCCTAACACGCCAGTGGGCTCGCCTGGGGCCAGTACGAGTGATGAACCCGGGACTTATCGTCACGAAGGCGTGGTGGTGTCCGCTGACCCATCTGACTACGGGGTTACGGATGGCTTCGTGGTTGTGCAGGCGGCCGAAACCTTAGGCCAGCTTGCGCATTGGGCGGGCGTGTCACCGGCTCGCCTCATGAGTCTTAATCACCTCAAAACGACGGATGCTCTGACGTTAGGGCGCCGCCTGAAAATAGAACTGGCGGGTGTCGACCCCTCCGGTTTCGAGGCTCGGCGCCTCGAGTACCATCGGGGCATGGAAGCGGCCTATTTTGAGAAGCACCGTATCTCGGGTACCGAGCGGCACCGCCTTCAGGCCGGGGAGACGTTGTGGATACTGACTCGACGCGGTCAGATTCCCGTCTGGCTGTTGCGCCAATACAATCCCGACGTAGACTTCACGACGGTCAAGATCGGTACAGAGGTGATTCTTCCGGTCGTTGAGGCGGTCGAGACGGAAGGCGTGGCGAAAGGTAGTCAAGGGGAAGGCCGGTGAAGGTAACCATTGCGTGGGTCAGTTTCGCCGTCGGTCTGGCTGGTTGCGGGACGGAGCGGGCGTATGAAGGTCCCGATCGGTCAAGTGCGGAGCAAGCGCTGATTATCGGTGATCCTCAGGTCACGTCCGGTCTGCCGATTAAGGCGGTGATCCGTAAAGTGGACGCACAGGTGCCGCGATTTGGCTATTCCAGCGTGGCGGTGTTACCGGGCAAACACGAGGTGCTGGTTGACTGTGTGATGGCCAGTCATGCAGCCGTGCGGTTCCCGCTCATCATTGAGGCGGAGGCCGGCCGACGCTACTTCCTGCGCGCGCAGACGACGCCCGGAAATCGGACATGCGCTGAAGTCACGGTGGATGTTGAGTAAGCGTTTCCTGTTAGGAGCGTTGCTCGGGGGGCTCGCCTTCGGCGCGCTTCAAGCGAGCGCCGCATTGTCGGCGGATACATTGCCCATGGCCGATCGGGTGGTCGTCGATAAAAGCGAGCGAAGGTTAACGCTCATGCGAGGCGGCGTTCCATTCCGCAGTTTCCGCGTCTGGCTGGGGCTAGCGCCGAAGGGACATAAGGAACAGGAGGGTGATTTCCGTACGCCCGAAGGGGTTTATCGGCTCGACGCCAAGAATCCACAAAGCGAATATTTCCTCTCCATTCATGTGTCCTATCCCAACCGGGAGGATCTGGAGCGGGCCCGCCGCAACCATCTGGAGCCCGGTGGCGCCATCATGATTCACGGTTTGCCAAATAACCTGAAACACCCGCCCGAATACTATCTCCGCAACGATTGGACCAACGGCTGCATCGCCTTGAGTAATGACGATATGTTGGAGGTCTGGCTACTCACACGGGTCGATACCCCGATCGAAATTAAGCCCTAAGGCTTCAAAACCGTGACGTGGGTCCGGAACCCATGTGACGCAGTTCCTCCTGCTCAGAGCTCACTTTTCCTAGGCTGTCGTACCGCTAGGAACAGATGAGTGTCATGACTACACGTAAAGCCTCTCGCGTCCGCAAGGCCGCGGATTCAGACCCCGCTAACGGCGCGAAGACGGCGGCTGTGCGCCATGGCGCGATTACTCGCTCCTTCCTGAGCTATTCCACGTATAAGCGCTGGTCTGACCGGATGAAGTCTGGTTGGGAAGGCAGCGAAGACCCTAACCGCTAGACCCCGTCTCTTTGCATCGCCGGATGCTCTTGAATCTCTGAGTTGCCGCCCCCAATCTCGCCCCGGCCGCCAGCACGTGCGGCTGCTTATTCATTTTGAACGGGGCCAGCCATGACGAGCACCACCGCACGCGAGACTCGCGGCTTTCAGACAGAGGTGAAGCAACTGCTTCGCCTGATGATTCACTCGCTTTACTCCAATCGAGAGATTTTTCTCCGAGAGTTGATTTCGAACGCCTCGGACGCATGCGACAAGCTGCGATTCCGGTCCTTGGCGGATCCGACCCTTCTCAATGGGGAGTCGGAATTGGTCATCGACATCGATTTCGATAAAGACGGGCATACCCTGTCCATCACCGACTCCGGAATTGGCATGACCCGTGATGAGGTCATTGCCCACTTGGGAACGATCGCGAAATCAGGCACCGCCGACTTCCTGTCGCAACTCTCGGGAGACCAACAGAAAGATGCGCAGCTGATAGGTCAGTTTGGCGTAGGCTTCTACTCCGCTTTTATCGTGGCTGACCGCGTGGAAGTGTTCACTCGGGCGGCGGGCGCTGCCGTCGCAGATGGCGTTCGTTGGGAGTCAGACGGGGCGGGCGAGTTCACCATTGAGTCGGTCGAACTCCCAGCCCGTGGTACCCGTGTCGTGCTGCACCTGAAAGACGACGCCCATGAGTATGCGGATGCCTGGAAGATTCGCAGCCTCGTCAAACGCTACTCGGATCACATCGGGTTCCCCGTGCGTCTGCCGAAGAATCCGGTGCCTGAGCAGGAGGCAGCGGAGCGTGAGGTTGTGAATAGCGCGCAGGCGCTCTGGACTCGCCCGCGCAGCGAAATCAAGGACGAGGAGTACAGCGAGTTTTATCAGACGGTTTCCCGGGATTTTGCGGCGCCATTGGCGTGGTCGCACAATCGTGTGGAGGGCAAGCGTGAATATACGACGCTGTTGTACGTGCCATCGCACGCCCCCTTCGATCTGTGGAATCGGGATGGGTCAAGGGGCCTCAAACTGTATGTAAAGCGCGTCTTTATCCTTGACGATGCAGAGCAGTTTTTGCCGCTGTATCTGAGATTCGTGAAGGGCGTGGTGGATTCCAGCGATCTTCCATTGAACGTCTCCCGCGAATTGCTGCAGACGGACGCTGAAATCGAGGCGATGCGGTCGGGTATCGCTCGGCGAGTCTTGGATCTGTTGGCGAAGCTGGCGAAGGATGAGCCGGAGAAATATGGAACGTTCTGGAAGGAGTTTGGCCAAGTCCTGAAAGAAGGCATCGCCGAGGACTCCACGAATCGGGACAAAATTGCGAAGCTACTGCGGTTCTCATCGACGCATACGGACCTTGAGAAGCAGGATCAGTCGCTGGATGATTACCTTGGCCGGCTCAAGCCGGGGCAGAACCACATTTATTACCTGACGGCCGATACTTGGAATGCCGCTCGTCAAAGCCCACACCTGGAGCGGCTGCGTAAGCACGGCATTGAAGTTCTCCTGATGCATGATCGGGTCGACGAGTGGATGCTGTCCTACCTTGGCGAATATGAAGCCAAGACCTTCCAGGACGTGGCGGCCGGAGATCTCGATTTAGGCGACCTCGTGAAGGACGCTGAGCCGGCAGTGCCGGAGGGCGCTGACGAGCTTTGCGAGCGCCTAAAGACCGCGCTGGCTGACCGTGTCGATGCTGTAAAAACCACCCAGCGGTTGTCGGAATCCCCCGCCTGTCTCGTGCGAGCGGCCGGTGAGATGAGCGCACAGATGCGTCGACTCATGGAGGCGGCCGGTCAGGGCATGCCGACCCAGAAGCCGATTTTGGAGATCAATCCGGCGCATCCATTGGTGACTCGCTTAAGCGCACTGGCAGATCCAGAGGCGTTTAAGGATCTGGCCCTTCTATTGGCTGATCAGGCGACGTTAGCGGAGGGCGGGCAGTTGGCGGAGCCGGCGGATTTCGTACGGCGTATGAACCGGCTGCTGTTGGGAAGTTCGACCACGTAAACTCCGCGGACTGTTTGTTTACGGGAGACGCTGATGCGACTGGTGAGGGGATGGGCGTGGATTCTCCTAGTGGTCGTGACCGTGTCGGCATCAGCGGCGCCGTTGGCGCCCCCGGCCGGCTTCCCGCCGGGACTACAGGTGACGGATCTCGTGGTCGGTCAGGGACCGGTGGTTGGTCGTGGCGATATCGTCGCCGTTCATTACACCGGTTTCCTGTACGACCCTTCGGCGCCCGATGGGCATGGGCGGAAGTTTGACAGCTCGTCAGAGCGCTCCGGTGAGCCACTGGTGTTTCGACTCGGTAGAGGGTCGGTCATCGCCGGCTGGGACGCCGGCATTTCCGGTATGCAGCGGGGGGGGCAACGCCGACTGATCATCCCGCCAAGCTTGGCCTACGGTAACCGCAGTGTCGGCAAGAAAGTGCCTGCCAATGCCACGTTGGTGTTCGAGGTCAATTTAGTCAGCCTGCAGGTGATGGATTGATGGATACGCCGTTTAAACCGCCCATCCCGGAGCGACTGACGATCATCGGTCCAGTTGGCGACCTTGAAGCCGTCCTTGAAGTGCCCGCCGTGTTTGACGGCAAGCTCGTCGCATTGGTGTGTCATCCGCATCCGTTACACGGCGGTACGATGCAGAATAAAGTTGTGCATATGACCGCGAGGGCGCTGCAGGAGCGGGGCATTGCGACGCTGCGTTTCAATTTTCGCGGCGTTGGGGCAAGTGAGGGGGTATTTGATGACGGTCAGGGTGAAACTGACGACGCCCTAGCGGCGGCTGATTGGCTGGTACACCGGTTTCCTCAAGCCGCTTTGCTCTTGGCCGGGTTCTCGTTTGGCTCGTACGTGGCTTACCGGGTCGCGTCGGCTCGCCCAGTTGAGCGTCTTTACACGATCGCGCCGCCGATCCGCCGCTTCGACTTTGACCGCTACCCCGTGCCGCCAGTGCCCTGGCTGATCATTCAGGGGGATCAAGACGAATTGGTCGAACATGCTGCCATCGTTGCGTGGGCGGCAGCGCTAGCGCCCTCTCCGACGATGGTCACCATTGCCGGAGCCGAACATTTTTTCCACGGCCGTCTCCACGAACTCAAGTCAGCGGTTCAGGACTTTCTCGCCGATTAAAGAGACGGTTCTGCTTCTCTAGTCATAAAAGAAAAAGCCGGGGAATTCCCCGGCTTTTCCTATGCTTCGGTCACTAAACCGATGCAAAGGCCGATCAGTTGACCATCGCCTTGAGCGACTTCAGAGCAGCCGCGCGAACCTTCTTCGAGGCCGGCTTCGCCTTGAAAACCATCTTCTCGCCGGTGAAAGGGTTGACGCCTTCACGAGCCTTGGTGGCAGGCTTCTTCACAACCTTGAGCTTCAGAAGGCCAGGCATCGTGAAGCTGCCGGCGCCGCGCAGGCTCTTCTTGATGATGCCATTGAGCGACTCGAAGACAGCTCCGACCTGCTTCTTCGAGAGTTCGGTGTCCTTCGCGATCTGCGCGAGAATTTCCGACTTGGTCGGGGCCGCGTTCTTCTTCGCCATTGTGGGTAATCTCCTGTGGTTTCTGTTGTTGATCAGAGATTTAATGCCGATTCCTGCAGCGAGAAGCACTATTGCTGGACTGATCACTCAGCCCGAATGTGCGCCAAACCCCACAAAAAACAGCCTCAAATCACGATCATCTCTTTGCTTCGGCGGCGACAATACCATACCGAAATACAAAATCCACTATTTTTTAAGCGGTTTTTGCGCTTCCGAGTGTTGATTAAGCGCATCAAGTATTGTCGGAATGATGTCGGGCGAGTGGATTCGGATGGTTTTGTCGCGTCCCGTCAGTCCACGAATGATCTCAACGCGCGAAGCGGAAACCCCAAAAGTCTTCGCAAGGAAACGAATGAGGTGTGCATTGGCGGCACCATCCACGGGCGGTGCTGTGATCCTCAGCCGTAGTCTTTCGCCATCGATGATGAGTTCATCCCGAGATGCGCGAGGTTGAACACGCACTGTCAGCACTAGGGCTGTGCCTTCCCAGCGGGCTGAATCGCTCACAAGTCGTAAGGGAAAAAAAGCGGCAAAAGTCGCAAATTCAGCGATTGAATGGCCAGTTGCAGCAGCAAGATGGCGACGAGAGGCGACAGATCCAGGCCGCCAATGAGTGGTAGCGTGCGACGAATTGGCCGAAGGATAGGGTCGGATACTTCCCCGAGTAGACGAGAGAATGGGTTATAGGGATCTGCCACCCAGCTCAGCAACGCGGAGAGGAAAACGGCGCCTAGAAAGATCCAGAGCAACATACGAACCAGCACGAGTAGTGCGCCAATCACCAGTAGGCCGACGGATTCGAGTCCGTAACCATACAGAGCCGTCAGTATCGCGGACCGAGCGAGCGCAAACACGATCAGAGCCGCGACTGTGGCCGTATCCGTTCGGCCGATGGCGGGCAGGAGACGGCGCAGCGGCAAAATGACGGGATTGGTGAGTCGATGTAACGATTGAACTAGCGGGTTCCGGAAATCCGCGCGGAGCACGGCGAAGAGCCAGCGTAGTAGAAATGCGCCGAGAAAGAGGTCGGCGATCGCGTGTACTAGAAAAGCCAGTTCCGCCATGATGCGCTCTCCTCAAAAAGTCGCCGTCAGCGTTTCGAGCCAAATTCGGCTGCTATTTCACGTGATCGTTCTGCCGCCGCTTGTACGGCACGCATCACGATTTGGTCGAGGCCTGCGTCCTTAAAGACCGCCAGCGCGGCTGCCGTCGTGCCGCCCTTGGATGTGACCTGCTCGCGAAGTACCGAGGGTTCTTCGCCGCTGGCTTTGGCTAATGCGGACGCGCCAGCTGCCGTCCCTACCGCCAACTTACGCGCCACATCGGCAGACAAGCCTTGAGCGATGCCCGCGGCCTCAAGCAATTCGATCAACAGGAAAAAGTATGCGGGTCCGCTGCCCGATACTGCAGTGACCAGATCAATATCGCCCTCAGACTGAACCCAAACGGCTGAACCCACGGCTTCTAGCAGGCGTTCGGTCATGGCTCGGTGCGGTGCGCTGACGTCGGTGTCCGCATACAGGCCGGTGACGCCCGCGCCAATCAAAGCAGGGCGATTGGGCATGGCGCGTACCACACTGGCATGGCCTCCGAGCCAGCGGGAGAGATCGCTGGCGCTGATGCCGGCTGCGATCGAAATGACCAGAGGGTGTTGATTGGCGGCTAGCGGGGCTAGAGCCGTCGCCACCTCGGCTAACTGCTGCGGCTTAACCGCCATCACCCACACTTCCGCCTGAGCGGCAGCGGCGGCATTGTCGCTGTGGAGAGCGATCTTTTGAAATCGACGTGCCAACCAGTCCCGCTGTGACTCAACGGGATCGGCAATCGCCAAGCCCTCTGCCGGAGCGCCGCGGCCCAGCCACCCGCCCACGAGTGCGCGAGCCATTTGCCCGCCGCCGATCACGGCAATTCGGGGCCAAGATTCAGTCCGCTTTTTCATTATTTCATCCGTTCGCCAAAGATCGCCGTGCCGATGCGCACATGAGTTGCGCCTTCCATTATCGCCGCCTCAAGGTCCGCGCTCATACCCATCGACAGCGTATCCAACGAAAATCCATGCTGGTTTAACTCATCTCGGCACCGCCGGAGGGTGGCGAAGTAGCCCCGTTGAACCTGAACGTCCGTACTGGACGGCGGGATGCACATCAGGCCGCGCAGAGACAGCTTGGGTAGCGACTGCACCGCGGTCGCCAATTCCAGGAGGTCGGTGGGGTCAACGCCGCCCTTAGTCGCCTCATCCCCCAAATGAACTTGAAGGCAGACATTCAGTGCGGGGCCGTGGAAGGCGCGTTGCTCCGACAGGCGCTGCGCGACTTTCAGGCGGTCGACGGTGTGAACCCAATCAAAATTCTCGGCAACGGGCCGAGTTTTATTTGACTGCAGCTGGCCGATGTAGTGCCAGATAACCCTGTCCCGGACGTCCGCCAACGCCTGCTGTTTCGGCAACGCCTCTTGTAGGTAGTTCTCCCCTAAGTCCCGCAAGCCAGCCTGTATCGCCGCAGCAACGATCGCTGCCGGCTGGGTCTTGGTCACGCCGATAAGGGTCACACTGCCGCTAGGCCGACCGGCTGCGCGCGTGGCCTGCTCAACGCGTTCGCGAACGGCCGCTAAAGAAGAAGGTGAAAACTGCGGATTCGTTAACATATCGCCGACCCCTACCCGTGACTATACTCTGTCCACACCGAGCCGGAGGTTCCCTCCCCGGGAGGTTCTAGTGGCCGTCGATATCGCACAACTGCTGGCTTTTACGGTCAAGAACAAGGCCTCGGACTTGCACCTATCGGCAGGCATGCCGCCCATGATTCGCGTCGATGGGGACATCAAGCGGATCAATATGCCGGCCCTGTCGCACAAAGAAGTGCACAGCATGGTGTACGACATCATGAATGACAAGCAGCGCAAGGCCTACGAGGAGTTCTTTGAAACAGACTTCTCCTTCGAAATTCCGAAGTTGGCCCGATTCCGCGTCAATGCATTCAACCAACACCGGGGCTCCGGCGCTGTCTTCAGGCTCATTCCCTGTGAGGTTCAGACGCTCGAGGAGTTACATTCGCCCCCCGTGTTTCGTGATCTGTGCATGTTGCCCAGGGGGCTCGTCTTGGTAACCGGACCAACAGGCTCCGGAAAATCCACCACCCTCGCCGCGATGATCGACCACTGCAACAACGAACGGCCTGATCATATTATTACGATTGAAGATCCGATTGAGGCAGTACACGAATCTAAGCGCTGCCTGATCAATCAACGAGAGGTTCATCGAGACACGCTCGGCTTCGCCGAAGCCCTGCGCTCAGCGCTGCGAGAAGACCCCGATATCATCCTCGTCGGCGAACTCCGAGATCTGGAAACGATTCGCCTAGCGCTGACAGCGGCCGAGACAGGGCATCTCGTGTTTGGCACCTTGCACACCAGTTCTGCAGCGAAGACTGTCGATCGGATCGTCGACGTGTTTCCTGGCGGTGAGAAAGACATGGTGCGCTCGATGCTGTCGGAAAGCATTCGGGCCGTTATCTCTCAGACGCTACTCAAGAGAATTGGCGGCGGCCGAATCGCCGCCCATGAAATCATGATGGGGACGCCTGCCATCCGAAATCTGATTCGGGAAGGCAAAATCGCGCAAATGTACTCGTCTATCCAA
This sequence comes from Gammaproteobacteria bacterium, assembly GCA_947455595.1. Classification (GTDB taxonomy): domain Bacteria; phylum Pseudomonadota; class Gammaproteobacteria; order Steroidobacterales; family Steroidobacteraceae; genus CAIKZZ01. Next base: position 39,454 of record CANGOP010000003.1, on the reverse strand, counting down.
ACGGGTCAGGCCTCGGGCATGCAGACCCTGGATCAATGTTTGCAGGATTTGGTCGTCAAAGGTCTCGTGACGAAAGATGAGGCTCGGATGAAAGCTCAGAACAAAGACGCGATCTGACAATAACCGACGGTGCAGTCAGATATGGAACGTGAACAAGCCACCAAATTGATGCAAGACCTGCTCCGCCGAATGGTGGAGAGGCGCGGCTCCGATCTGTTCATCACAGCAGGCTTCCCACCGGCAATCAAAATAGACGGCGAAGTGAGACCGCAGGCTGAGCGCTCGCTCACGTCAGAGCAGTCTGCCGTACTCACTCGCGCCATCATGGGCGACCGCCAGTTGCGAGAATTTGATGCGACGAAGGAATGTCAATTCGCTATTTCGCCGCAAGGTATCGGCCGATTTCGAGTGAGCGCCTTCGTGCAGCAGGGGAACTCAGGCTGCGTGATTAGAACAATCGCGACCAAGATTCCATCTATCGATGAATTACGATTGCCGACCATTCTGAAAGATGTCGTCTTGGCGAAGCGAGGCCTCGTTATTGTGGTTGGTGGCACTGGATCCGGTAAGTCCACCACGCTTGCAGCGATGGTTGATCATCGGAATACCGAAACCCGCGGTCATATCGTCACGATTGAAGATCCCATCGAATACGTTCATCCGCATCGAAATTGCGTGGTGACCCAGCGCGAGGTCGGTGTCGATACCGACTCTTGGCACGCGGCTTTACGCAATACATTGCGCCAAGCGCCTGATGTCATTTTGATTGGCGAGATCCGTGACCGCGAAACGATGGAATACGGTATCCAATTCGCTGAGACCGGACATCTCGTGCTAGCCACCCTTCATGCAAACAGCGCAAACCAAGCGCTTGACCGGATCATCAATTTTTTCCCGGACGAGAGGCGCGAGCAGCTTCTGATGGACCTATCGCTGAATATTCAAGCTCTGATATCCCAGCGTTTAATCGCTCGGGAAGACGGGACCGGTCGAATTGCCGCGATGGAAGTTATGCTGCACTCGCCGCTAATTGCAGACTTGATCTTTAAGGGTGATGTTGCCGGGCTTAAAGACGTGATGTCGCGTTCGAATCGTCTGGGGATGCGAACGTTTGATCAGGCCTTATACGACCTCTATGAAGCTGAACTGATTTCCTATGAGGACGCCTTACGCAACGCGGACTCTAAGAATGAGCTGCGACTGCGGGTCAAATTGGAAAGTAAACGGCTAGACCGGACAGGCGGAGAAGAAGCAGCTTCGCTCAGGATCATGGATGAGCCCTGAGGATGTCTCGATGGTGAATCCGGTATCTGAGAATGGCGAGGCTAGAGCCGCCGAATCATTACGACTCAATACTCAGCCCCTGTTCCGGTTGATGGTCGAAAAGCACGCTTCCGACCTGTTTTTCACCTCCTATGCACCCGTCAAAATCAAAATCGATGGCCAGATATACCCCGTCAATAAGCAGGTATTAACGCCGGATATGGTTCGCGAAGCGGCCTACGGCATGATGACGGAAGAACAGGTTCGCTATTTTGAAGAAGAGTTAGAAGTTGACTTCGCGCTGTCGCAGCCCGGACTTGGTCGATTCCGTGTGGCGGTCTTTCATCAGCGCGGATATCCCGCAATCGTTCTGCGATATGTCACCGCTGACATGCCACAGATCGAGTCGCTCGGGCTTCCAGATGTCGTGCGAGACCTGGCGTTGCTTCGTCGCGGGCTGATCCTGATGGTCGGGGCAACGGGTTCCGGTAAGTCAACTACGCTGGCCGCGATGATTAATCATCGGAACGAATCGGCATCTGACCATATTCTGACCATTGAAGATCCAATCGAGTTTTTGCATGCCAACAAGCGCTCGATCGTCAACCAAAGGGAAGTGGGTCTTGATACCAAGTCGTTACACCGGGCATTGCGTAGCGCGATGCGCGCTGCACCGGACGTTGTGCTGATCGGTGAGATTCGTGACCGGGAGTCGATGCGCGCGGCGATCACGCTGGCTGGCACCGGGCACTTGTGCATCGCGACGCTACACGCGAATAACGCGAGTGAGACTCTCGATCGAATCGTGAATCTTTTCCCACGGGACGAACATCCGCAAATTCTGTTGGATCTCTCCCAATATCTGAAGGCGATTGTTGCGCAGCGACTCGTGCGCGGCATTGAGGGTCGACATGCGGCCGTTGAGGTATTGCTCAACACGCCGCATATGCAGGATCTCGTTCGAAAGGGAGACACGGTGGCTGTTAAAGAAGCGCTCGCAAGCTCGAGTGAGCGCGGAATGCAGTGCTTCGATAACGCGCTGATTGATCTCGTTCGGAGCGGTAAAGTGAACCTAGAAGAAGCGTTGAAGAACGCTGACTCCAGAGCAAATCTGGAAGCCCGACTCGGATTCAGATGACGGGCTTTTAGGCATCCGGTGCTTGTTGAATTGCAGCCACTTCGTTAAATCGATCGAGCAAACCCTGCACCTGCGCTTCGAGTGCTTCAATACGTTCGACCAAGGATTGCACTGTCGAACTCCCCTCCGGCGCGCCAGGCGCCGGGACCGATTGCGCAGCCGCATTGGTCATCGCCTCAATATCGGGTTCGCCGGTCAGGAGTTGGCAGTAACGCGCTTCACGAGCACCTGGCATTTTGGGCAGGCGCAAGACGAACGGGCCATCGTCTCGGGTGGCGAGCATTTCAAGCGTGGTTTCGATATCGCCTAGATCCGTAAAGCTAGCCAAGCGCTGGGATCGAGAGCGTAGCTCACCGGGGGTCTGCGGCCCACGAAGCATGAGCTCTGTGATCACGGCCACTTCCTGCGCCGTCATTTGAAGCGGGTTGTGGTCGCCATTACATAAGCGGTGACGATATTTGACGACACGACTTCCGAATCCGCTGCGCTCAAGAATCAGGTGACGCTTCGACAAGCCATCAAGTGCCTGCTGAACGGTTGCCTCATCGAGACTCATGACCGGGTCTCGGTTGGTCTTCTGATTGCAGGCATTGATGAGAGCGTTTAAGGAGAGCGGATACTGATCGGGTGTCGTGATTTCTTTCTCGATCAATGCGCCAAGAATGCGAGATTCAAGTGCCGTCAACTGAATTTTCATACATTGGAACTCATGCGGATTCTGGAAAGACCTCGTTCGCATCAAAAATCGGACCATCAACACACACGCGCTTCATGTACGTGCCTTCCGATGTAGTGACCGGGACGGCACAACCTGCGCACCCGCCCACCGCGCAGGCCATAAATTCCTCTAAAGAAACTTGTGCCGGCACGCCGAACCGCCGCGCGACCCGTGCGGTGGCAGCCAACATGGGGGTTGGTCCACACGCGTAGATCGCTACCTGTGACAAAGCCTCAGGTGACATATTGTCGAGCCAGATAGCCGCAAGCGCTGTGACGTATCCCTCATAACATCCAGAAAATCCGGCGCCGCTCGTGAGACGGCTGGCGATGCCGATAGCCTCGATACGTGGATGGGCGGCGATCACCCTGTCCGGGATGCCATTCACGAGGATCGACGACGGCCGACTACGGAATGGGAAGGGAACCTCCGAGCCAAGCAGTACGAGTGGGTAGTAGCCGCCGGACTGAGCCAATTTTTCCGCCAAGAAGACCATCGGAGGGAGGCCGACGCCCCCGCCGATCAGTAAGGCGCGTGGGCGGGTGGGATCTGGCGAGAAACCGTTTCCAATAGGGCCCATGCACGACAACGTGTCGCCGACACGGGCTGCGGATAGTCGGCGCGTGCCCTCGCCGATGACCTTGTAAAGGATCTCAATCGTTCCTGCGCTCACGTCGACGGACTGTAGCGACAGCGGGCGGCGCATCGGCAGATGGGGATCACAAGTCAGATGCACAAAAGAGCCGGGCTTTGATCGTGCGGCGATCCGTGGGGCAGACAGAACCAATACGTACTGATCAGCCTCCCAAGCGGTATGCGCGATCACGCGAGCGTCTTCAACCAATATGCTGGCTCGGTGTGGCGGATGCTGCACGGTCACCGGTTATCCCCTTGTTTTCTTCGGTTGCTGATTACGGTGTCTAGAACCGCCATTCTCACGGCAACGCCGTTAATGACCTGTTCTCGAATGACAGAGCGTGGCCCATCGGCAACTTCGGAGGAAATCTCGACCTCTCGATTCATCGGGCCGGGGTGCATCACGATCGCATCGGGCCGGGCTAATTGGAGACGCGAAGCGGTGAGCCCCCAACGAGCATGGTAATCGTGTGGATCTGGGATAGCAGCCTGCGCCATCCGTTCTCGTTGTACGCGCAACATCATGACGACGTCACAATGCGCGATGCCTTCTTCGATGGAGTGAAAGCGCACGGCATCAGGCATCTCCCCAGAAGGCGGCATGAGCGCTTCGGGTGCGACGATCCTCAGTTCGCCAACACGCAGCGCTGTGAAGATGTGATACGCGGAGCGAGCAACGCGTGAATGTTTGACATCTCCCACGACGGCGACAGAGAGGTCTCTGAATCCGCCTTTGTGGCGAAGAATAGTCAGGGCATCCAAGAGACCCTGTGTCGGATGAGTGAGATGAGCCTCACCCGCTGACAGCACGCTGACATGGTCGTAGACGTGTTCGGCGACGAATTGCGTGATGCCCGGTTCCGCATCACGGATGACAAATACATCAACGGCCATTGATTCGAGAGTGTGAATCGTATCGAGAACTGTTTCGCCTTTGACGCGAGAAGACAGTTGAATCTCGAGGTTCAGGACGTCTGCCCCCAAGCGCAGACCAGCCAGCTCAAATGAGGAACGAGTCCGCGTGCTGGGTTCGTTGAAGATGTTGGCAATGGTGGTGCCTTCCAAGTCGCGACTGCGGACGGGAATAGATCCCCGTGGCGCTAGATAGTGCTGCGCGCGATCCAGAAGTTCTCGGATCTGCTCATCCGACAGCCCATCCAATGTGATGAGATGCCGGAGTCGGCCTGATGAGTCAAATTGGCTGAAGGGCGGCATATTCAGATCCTGGGCAGTCGGCTGCGTTCGCGCAGCCATTGTTCAAGCAGTACGGCAGCGGCCACCGCGTCAATGTCACCGCGTTCCACGCGTCTCTTGCGTTCTCCAGTCGCTCTGCGGTGGCGTAACTGGTCTTCCGCCTCGCGGGAGGACAGGCGCTCATCGACGAGCTCAACCGGGCGTCCATGACGAGCAGACAGTTCGGCGCCGAAGGCCGCGGCCGCTTCTGTCAGCGCAGTCGGCGTACCGTCCATATTATAAGGTACTCCCACCACGAAGACGGCCGGATCCCACTCTCGGACGCATCGGTCAATCGCGCTCCAGTCGACCGCGGCGTTGCTGTGGCAGGGAACGGTGCGAATGGGTCGGGCGCCCAAGGTCAAACTATCCCCGGAAGCGATTCCGATCCGCTTTTGCCCGAAGTCAAAGCCCAGTGCGACGACAGTCTGCCCTAGGGATTCAGGCATGACCCGCCTGACTCGACAGCCGTGAAGAATCGATGCCCAGCAGTTTCATCGCGGCTTGCCACCGCTCATTGAACGGCACCTGAAACAAAATTGCGTCATCAACCGGCACGTTCAACCAAGCATTCGAACGTATTTCTTCTTCGAGTTGTCCCGCGCCCCATCCGGCATAGCCCAGTGCTACCAACGCTTGGGCGGGCCCTTCTCCCCGAGAGATGGCGGCCAAGACATCCCGGGAAGTGGTGACATGCAGCGTAGATGAGACTCGAAGGGTCGCGTCATACGGGCCACTTCCCGGGTCCATAGGCGGATGTAGCACGAAGCCGCGCTCAGGTGCGACAGGTCCCCCTCTGAGCACGGGCTGATCGCGTAGGCGTAAATCCTGCGTGGCCAGATCCAGTTGCTCGAAGACTTCGCTGACCGCCATTTCCATTGGGCGATTGATCACAATTCCAAGAGCGCCATCTTTGTTGTGCTCACAGACGAGCGTCACGGTGTGCGCGAAGTTCGGGTCGCCGAGCGCCGGCATTGCCACCAGCAATTGATTCGTCAAATAGTCGCCAGCCATGGACGTAGTATCGGCCCCGAATCGGTCCCCGACAAGGAGCCTATCGCGTGTTGGCCGGAGCGCGAACTGCTGAGTCGGTCCACTCGCCGTTTGAGAATTGCCATTCGTATGTCAATCGCACGCTATCGTGCTCGGCGGCCAGATTGGCCGGGAAAGGCTCAAAAGGTGCGGCGAGGCGCAAGATATTCAGCGCCGCTTGATCGATTTCGAGATGACCAGAGGAGCGGCTGACAATGGCGTCGACAAGGCGGCCGTCAGAGGCAACCCGAACTTCCAAGACTGGACTTCCCGTCAGGTGCGCCCGACGTACGGCATCGAGCGGATAGTTGGCGGTGCCAATGCGTTCAATGCGATGTCGCCAAGCATCCAAATACACAGCAACACTGGATGCGCGGGTGTTAGCGGTAATGACCAATTCTCTCTGCGGGTGCCCGCGCAGGGCAAATGCATCCCCCGTATCCAGAGCGGTGTCGTCCGCGCGGGGTGATTCGACCACGATCGGCGACCGAGCGCCGGCGGCTACGGCACGGATTGAGGCGCCCGGTGCGCTGCTGTGGCGTGTGGCCACGAGATCATCCTCCGCTGCGCCCGCTGAGTGATCAGATCCACCTGACGCAGAGCCGTCAGCACCGGACAACGGCGCCGCACCTGGCGCCTCGGCACGACGGACATCGGCAGCGGTGCCGCCTCCGTGTTGATTGACCTCGGCTAGATAGTCGGCCTGTTCATTCTGCTCAGCCTCTGAGATCGGGTCATGGACCAAAATGACCTCCAGTGACGACGCTTCTCGAGATTTCTGGGAACTGGCCGAGAAGCCAACTCCGAGCAGGATCAGTAGGTGGAATACCACAGCGATGAAAATCGCTGTCACGAGTCGGTCGTGCGGGCTGGCGGTTGGTGGTGAAGAGGCAGGAGCGGACACGATTATTTGTTTGATTTCAGCGTATTGGTACGAGTTTGATCGATCGCTCGGCTACTTTTTCTACGGCAGCTCGGCTGAACAGCAAGGGGAAATAGTCGCCCTTCCGCCAGAGTTCAGCGAGGTCACGGTAGTGCGGGCTATCCGGGTCGCCCGATTGTCCGGGATGATTGACGGCCACGGAATTGTCCCACTGCCCAACATCCATGATGACCCGTACCGAGGGACCGCCGGTATCTCTGAAGTCGGCTGATCGATAGCTGGACTGACTCGGAACGAACGCATCGCCATCTTTGGGGATGGGTCCCACATTCAGATGGGCCCGTTGTGCCTCGTCGACAATGGCCGATAAAGGGTGTTCAGACAGGTTGAAATGCAGCCCATCCCAACGCCAGCGCACGCTGTCCGCCCCCAGGCGCGTCCTCACTTCCCGATAAGCTGCCGCCAGCGTATTCAGCAAAAGCTCATCGCGACGCTCAAGTGCATGCTCCGCAAGCCATTGTTGGGGTTTCTCTGCAAAGTTGACGATCACATCCACGTGGGCGCCGTCGACCGTCGCCGCTTGCGGACCTGCCATCAATAAATTGCGTATGCTGATGCGAAGATGATGGGCGAACCAGACCTCATACAGTGCCGCAGCCGGCGAATCCGCGGCAACGCGGCCATCCCAATGGTCCAGCAGTGCCAGCGCAGCGCGTGCATCGCCGTCGTCTGATTTTAATTCTTTAACGACTGCCGCGAGGCGGCGGGCAGGTAGCGAGACGTTGTCAGTTTGTACGTGCTTCGAGTCCTCTACGGAGAGGCGGCCGCTCGCGGCGAGGAGACTGGTGATGCGTTCGTGGCGCCACCCCGCGGTCCACTCAAAGCCGGGCTTTAAATCTTGATATGGATATCCCGTCGGCAGATTTAGCTCGTTAGAGGTGGTTAAAAAGCCTTCCGGAGGGTTGATTCGGCTTGGCATCTCGAGTGGCTTAATGAACCCCTGCCACTCGAATCGGCCATCCCCAGGAACGGGCAATAGGCCGTCATGGTTCGGTCTACGGGGGATATAGCCGGCTGCCTTCCAGGCAATTTTGCCCGTCACGTCGGCGTAGACATGATTCAGTGTCGGGGCTCGCCAATGCGCGATAGCCTGCGAGTAGTCATGCAGATTGTGGGCCTTCTGGTAACGCAAGGCGCCAAAGTAGACGGACGTACCGGGCTCGCCCCACGCGCTTCGCAAGGCGTAGGCTTTGTGCCGAGCTTTGTCGACGTAGAGCACGGGGCCGTGACGGGTGAATTGGAGACTGACCGATTGCGGTGCTGCATCGCGGACCCGTAAGGTCTCTTGGGTCTCACGAATCGGTTCCCACTGGCCCCTAAATCGGTAGTTCGAGGAAGTGGCGTCCAAATCGTAAACGTACAGATCTTCCTGATCGGCGGGGAAGATCGTGTACCCAAAGGCAATCGATTCATTGTGGCCTAAGGAGACACCCGGAATTTGTGGCTCGTTTGCGCCAACCAAGTGTATGCCCGGTGCCTCGAGTCCTACGAGGTAGCGAACGCTCGGCTCTGAAAAAGCCCGATGAGGGTCATTGGCCAGAATAGGACGACCGGTCGTTGTTTTAGCCGGGCTAATGACCCAATTGTTGCTGCCATCAACCGACTCTGGTGGGGCTGAGAGTGCGCGGGTTTGCGGATTGCCGGGTGCATTCAGGCGAAATTCCCGCGTTGCCAGCATGTACGGTCGTAGCACGTCCGCGGGAATGCAAGGATCGAGGCCTTGCGGCAATTTCACGTCCCAACTCGGGGTGATGGGGGCGCGGACTTGGTCGGCCGTGAGATCCCCGCGACAGGCGGTCATAGCCCGCGCCACCTCGCTCTCGACGTTTCGTGAGAGTCCGTGGCTTCGGATCCGCACGAGATCGTCGGCAGACCAACGGGCGGGACGGTACTGTGCGAGCCGGAATTCGACGGGCAATTGTTCGGGATGGGCGTCCAGGATTTTGATGTAGGCGTTGATTCCGTCCGTAAATCGCCGTGCCGCTTTGTGCGCTGAACGGCCGTAAATCGCCCATTCTGCCGCCATATCTCCCCGATAGAGGAACAGACGCGCTGCCCGATCATCCTCAACGTACGCCTTACCGAAAACCTCCGACAATTGGCCGAGGCCCCGGCGACGCCACAGGTCAATCTGGAAGAGGCGGTCGCGGGCTGCATTAAAGCCCTGAGCGAAATACAAATCCGACTCGTTGCGGGCATAAATATGCGGAACGCCCCAGCCGTCGATCAATATTTCTGCGGGTGACTGCAAGCCTCCTACCGGCACCGTTTCGGGGAGAACGTTCGCTCGAGCAGCGGCTGTGAGCCCGAACAAAGCTGCAACCAGCACCCGGCGCACGATCAGGCTTCCCGAGCAGTCAGCCGTCGGGAAATGGCATCCATAAGCAGTCCGGCGATGTCCGTCCCACACTGCTGGTCAATTTCCCGAATACCCGTTGGGCTCGTGACATTAATTTCCGTGACGAAGTTGCCGATGACATCCAAGCCGACAAACAGCATCCCGCGGTCCCGTAACGCTGGGCCAATCTGGGCGGCCAGCCACCGATCCCGGTCATTCAAAGGCCGGGCGACGCCGGTGGCACCGGCGGCGAGATTGCCGCGGTTATCACTGGAAGAGGGAATGCGCGCGAGCGCGAAGGGGACCGGCTCACCATCAACCAAGATGACGCGACAGTCTCCACCGCTGACGATCTCGGGCACGTACCGTTGTACGATCGCAAACCGGGTCCCGTACTCGGACAGCGTTTCGAAAATCACCTGGGCGTTCTTGTCGCCGGGTTCAATGACGAAAACGGATCGTCCGCCCATGCCGTACAAGGGCTTGCAGACGATCTTGCCGTGCTCGCGCTGAAACGCATGCATGTCGGCCATATTGCGGGTGATCAGGGTCGGTGCGCAGCAATCCGGGAACCAGGCCGTATAGACCTTCTCGTTCATGTCCCGCAGGCCTTGTGGCCGGTTGACGACCAACGTGCCAGCCAGCTCGGCGCGGTCAAGGATGTAGGTGGAATAAATGTACTCCATATCAAACGGGGGATCCTTGCGCATCAAGACGACGTCGAGATCCGCAAAATTCCGAACGACCGCTTCGCCACGGGTGAACCAGTCGCTAGCGTCCGGGCGGACGGTTAAGGGCGCCCACCGGCCCATCGGAGCACCGTCCCGCAGATAAAGATGTGACAATTCAGCGTAATGAAGCTCCCAGCCGCGCGCTTGGGCGGCTAGAAGCATGGCCAAAGTCGAATCCTTTTTGGGCTTAATGTCCTCAATCGGATCCATGACGACGCCAAGGCGAATAGGGCGATTCATCGTGCTGAACTCCGGCACTCCACCTGACGGTGGGTCATTGTGAAATCGATCAACCCTGCTGGGGGCTGTTCATGGTACACCGGACCGGGATAGTACCTGTTGAGGGCCACATGTCGTGGCTACCAACCGGGCGATATGCAAGAATCAAGGTCTTCCGGCAGCGTCCTGCTCGCACCCTGTCGTGCGCGAAGTGGGTCGGTCTGGTCGTGGTACGGCCGAGTCAGGAATAGCGATGGATAACGCAGCGCAAATGACCTCCAAAGCCCGCCTGGCGGGGCTCAAGGTATTGGTCATCGACGACAGCAAGACGATCCGGCGGACCGCCGAAACACTCCTGACGAAGGAAGGCTGTGAGGTCCATACGGCAATCGACGGATTCGACGCGTTGGCCAAACTCGCCGATCACCCGCCCGATATAGTCTTTGTCGACATCATGATGCCCCGCTTGGACGGATATCAGACTTGCTCTCTGATCAAACACAACAAGGCCTTTCGAGCGATCCCCGTCATCATGTTGTCCTCTAAGGACGGCCTCTTCGATCGGGCGCGCGGCCGCATCGTTGGATCCGAGCACTATCTCACTAAACCATTTACCCGTGAGGAACTACTCGGCGCCATTGAGCAGCACGTGAGTGCAGCCGCAGCGTCGTCTCATTAAGGGGGTTCTGTGGCGCTCATTCTCATTGTCGACGACTCTCCAACTGAAGTGCATGTGATTCGTCGCGCACTGGAAAAAGTTGGCTTCGAGACGGCCTCTGCTGCCGATGGCGAAGAGGGCGTTCGACTGGCGAAGACGATCAAGCCGGACCTCATTTTGATGGATATCGTCATGCCGGGGGTGAATGGCTATCAGGCCACGCGAGCCTTGGCGAAAGACCCGGTTACCCGAGGTATCCCCATCATCATGGTGACCAGTAAAGGCCAAGAGTCCGATCGCGTCTGGGGGATGCGTCAGGGCGCCATTGACTATCTGGTCAAGCCTGTCTCTGCAGAGACGCTTGTACAGAAAGCCCAGTCCGCGCTCGCGGGCTAATCCACCATGACTGCGCAGCAAAATCTGCGAGCGTTGCGCGATCGTCCGTACGAACTTCTGCGCGAACTCGAGCGCCGTGGGCGTGCCGCGTCTGGAGGTCGACGAGCGAGTGACGGAAATGAATGGGTAGGCGTGGCCTTTCGGCTTGGGCCTGAAACCTTCGTCGTCCCGAGAGACGAAATGCGCGAAGTGATGTCTCTGCCCGGCCAACTCACGCGAGTGCCCGGAGCCAGAAGCTGGATTCTTGGTCTGAGCAATCTGCGTGGCCAATTAATGCCAATCGTCGACCTCCGGCAGTTTCTCGGCAGCGGCGTCACCCCGGCGGTACGTTCCTCGCGCGTCCTGGTCGTCAATCATCGCGATGTCCCCGCTGGATTCCTGGTGGATGAAGTACTGGGTTTTCGACGATTTGCCGAGGTCGAGTACCAGGCCGTGCCGCCTCCCACATTAGTGCGCTGTGAACGGTTCCTGGCGGGTTCGTTCCGGCGGGCTGGTGACAGCTGGCCGGTGATGAGTTTAAAAAAATTAGTCGAGCACCCCTCATTTCTGCAAACCGCGGGGTGATGCCGTGCAGTTCGAGTCAGAGATTGAATTGAAGATGCAAAGTCGAAATTCGCGGAGTCTGCGTCGATGACAAAACCTGATGGAGATGACGCGGGAATTCATCGGCTAAGGCTTCTTATTGCGGCCGTGATGCTGCTCACCGTGCTTGCTGCCCTTGCGCTAGGCATCGAGATCGGCGGGATACACATTGGCGGCAATCTGATCGCAATGGGGCTAATGGCGGTCGCTATCGCTTGTCTCATTGCGAGTTTGCGGGTCTATGCCAGCGTCGTTGAGCAACGCAAGGCTTCAGCGCGTGATGCCGAACAAAACGAGCGCAATCAGCGCGCAATTCTTCGCTTGCTAGATGAGTTGTCGACCCTCGCTGACGGGGATCTGACCGTAAAAGCGAGCGTGACAGAGGAGATCACGGGCGCCATCGCCGACTCGATTAACTATGCCGTTGAAGCGCTCAGAAGCTTGGTGGGAACTGTCCACGCTTCAGCCATTTCTCTGGATGCGGCTGCGAAGTCGACCCAAGCGGCAGCCGCACATCTGGCGAAGGCAAGTGCCGGCCAATCCAAGCAGGTGACCTCGGCAACCGAGTCGATTGGAGAAATGGCGTCTTCAATTGAAGGGGTCTCAGGGAACGCGGAGCGTTGCGCCGACGTTGCGCGGCATGCCGTGGAGGTCTCGCACAAGGGTGGTGATGCCGTCCGTCGAACCATTGATGGAATGAATGCGATTCGCGAAACCATTCAAGAGACCTCGAAACGGATCAAACGTTTGGGCGAGAGCTCTCAGGAAATCGGCAACATTGTTGAATTGATCAACGATATTGCGGAGCAAACAAACATTCTCGCGTTGAATGCCTCGATACAGGCCTCCATGGCGGGTGAGGCCGGTCGCGGCTTTGCTGTCGTGGCCGACGAAGTGCAGCGTCTCGCCGAACGCGCCGCAAACGCTACCAAGCAAATTGAAGCTCTGGTTCGCACGATCCAAGCCGACACCAACGAAGCTGTCGTGTCGATGGAGCGCAGCACGACCGATGTCGTGGGCGGCGCGCTTCTCGCTGAGAACGCCGGCGCTGCGCTTGGGGAAATTGAGCAGGTGTCTCATCAGATCGCAACGTTGATGCAAAACATCTCCACGAGCGCGCGCCAACAGGTGGCCGTTTCCGCGAGCATATCCGGCAGTATGCAAGTGCTTCGAGAGATCAGCGTGCAAACTTCCGAAAGTACAACGGGGATGTCGAAGTCGATCGCGCGTCTTGCCGACCTGTCCGCGCAATTGCGCCAGTCCGTCGCAGGGTTCCAGTTGCCGCCGCCAGAAACGCCGGCGTCGCGATTTGCGGCTCGAAGTGCGGTAGAGCGAGTTTGACGCATGAGCGAAGTCGCTGATCAGACGCTCCAAGCTGTTGCGACCGAAATTGGCGCGACTTTGGGCGATGCCCAATCCGCGCTTGAAGCCTATGCGGAGCGGATGGCGGATCCTGCGCCCCTGGCAACCTGTGCGACGCGATTACATGAAGTATTCGGCGTTCTACGTGTCATTGAAGTCCACGGAGCGGCGCTGCTAGCGGAAGAAATGGAGTTCGTGGCGCGATTCCTTTCCGCGGCCCCGCCAGAAATACGCAATCAGCCCGAGGGTCTTGACCCCCTCATGCGGGCAATGGTGCAGTTGCCGGCCTACCTGGAACGGGTTTTGGCGGGTGGCCGAGATGTCCCACTCGTCCTGTTGCCACTACTGAATGATCTGCGAGCGGTTCGAGGACAAGCACTACTGTCCGAAGGGACGCTGCTGCTGCTCAATCTGACCTCGGATCGGCAGCCAGAGCCATCGTCTACCCGCGCAGGCGAGACGCCGATGGACGTGGCGCAGTGGGCTAGAAGACTTCGGCCACGCTTCCAAGTGGCGTTACTTGGCGTTTTGCGCGGCGAGCGTATTCCGCAACACCTCGAGGTCCTTGCGCAGGTCGCCGAACGGTTGGAAAAGACATCCAAACGCCAACCGGTTTTCCAACTCTGGTGGGTTGTCGGAGCTGTGCTGGAGGCTCTGCGTAGTGGCAATGCCGACGGTGCCGCCACTCTGAAGCGGCTATTAGGGCAAGCGGATCGAGAGATGAAGCGCCTCCATGAGGTCGGAGAAGCGAGGTATGCGGAAACGCCGCCTGTCGACCTCCTTAACAATCTCCTCTATTTCGTTGCCAGAACGCCAGCGACGGGTGACCGCATTACGGCGGTACGTGCCTCATTCAGACTCCAGGACTTACTGCCGGTGTCGGCAGAAGTAGAGGACCAACGGGCCAGCCTGTCTGCACCTTCGGTAAAGTTGATGGAGACGGTGGGTGCCGCGATCAAAGAGGATCTGGCGCGTGTCAAAGATGCGCTGGATGTCTTCGTTCGTTCGGGAGGCGCTCACGTTTCAGATCTCAGCGGACAGACCGAGTTGTTGCGCAAGATCGGAGATACGCTCGGAGTGCTCGGGCTTGCGGAGTCCCGGACGATCGTCCAGGAGCAGTTACGTACACTCGACTTGATTATCTCCGCCGGAGCGACACCGGCTACGGAAAATTTGATAGATATCGCGGCAGCGCTCATCCGAGTTGAGGATAGCCTTGAACCGCAGTTAGTCGGCATGATTCTGCCAAAAGAGCCCTCGTCAACGACTGCGCCAATTGAAGCGACGGATGCCGAATTCCGTCAGGTCCAAGCTGCAGTTCTGCGTGAATGCATTGTCAACTTGGCGCATATCAAAGAGGCCTTTGCCGCGACCATCAGCGGCCATGACGGAAGTGGTGCCACTCAGGTGCCCAATTTGATTCGAGGAATCGTTGCTGGATTGATGATGCTTGGTCGGACGCGAGCGATCGAAATTTTCGAGCGCATTGGCCGGCACGTCGCGACTGTCGTGACCATAGGGGCTGATTCGTCGTCTCAACGCCTTGACCGTCTCGCCGATGCGATCGTGTCGATCGAATACTACATGGAGACGTTGCAGAGTGGCCGCAGTGAGCCGCTCTACATGCTCGACAATGCAGAAGCGTGTCTGCGAGTACTCGAGAGTGCGCATCCGGCGCCAGCCGTGCCGCCCGCAGTGATGCCAGTGAATCTGCTCTCGACTGCAGCTTTGGAGGTGCCGAGCGAAAAGCCGTCCGTGGAACCATCTTCACGCGATGATGCGGTTGACGATAGTGGGGTCTACCGAGCGCCCCCCCCGAAGCTGGTCACGGCGCCTGCCGCGGCGCCCGTTTCCATCGCCAACGCGATTTCAGAGGAAGTGGATCCCGACCTCGTCGAACTCTTCATCGAAGAAGCTCGCGAGGAGCTGCCGAAAATACATGGCAGCCTGCAGGCGTGGGACCTCAATCCACTCGATGACGAGGCCTTAACTCGGTTGCGTCGTTCATTCCATACGCTGAAAGGAAGCGGGCGTATGGTCGGCGCGCGATTGGTCGGAGATTACGCTTGGGCCATCGAGAATTTACTCAATCGAATCATCAGCGGCACCCGTACCCGTTCCGCGTCATTACTGGCGGTCTTGCGTGATGCTGTCGCAGGGTTGCCAGCGCTCATTGATCAATTAGAGACGCGTCAGCCGCCTACATTCGGCGTTTCCGATCTGATGACTCGATTGCATGGTTTATCCGACGGGCGCGACGCGGAACCCGCGAGCGACGAGAGTGATGAGGCGGCCGTTCGTGGCGGAAGCGAGCAGTCAGCTACCGAATTCGGTGAACCTTCTCCTTGGATGATCGCAACCTCTGTGCTCGTGACCGCAGAGCCGCCGCAAACGGAGGTAAAGCCGGAGCCTGCGTCGTCGTCGCCATTGGAAGTCCCCAACCGCTTCGTTCGAGCGGAAGACCTGGAGGTCCGGTCAGACGATCAAGACATGCCGCTACGGCCGTCGCTGGAGAGTTCTCCGGCAGACAACGATGGAACATTGGTTGAGATCTATCGGGCGGAGGTCATTAATCATATTGCAGCCATTCGAGCCTGGGTCGCTGCGCGAGATGGACGGCAGGCTCCACATGCTGTGACAGACGATCTCTATCGAGCCTGCCACACGCTCGCGGGTGCCTCGCGAATGGCTGGTATGGCGCAAGGGACTGAGTTGGCAGAGCCTCTGAATTTGGTTATTCGCCGCTTCTACGACCAGGGTAATGGGTTGCCGGACCAGGCGATCGCCCTGCTGCTCGATTATGCAGATGCCTTCTCGCAAGTTGCCGATCCGGCACAACTGCCCCGCCTCTCATATGACCAGACGAATGCCCTGCAGACCCGCTTGATGGCATTGGAAGCGGCATCCGCAGATGTCTTGGACACGCCACAAGCTGAGGTCGTTGACGAGGTATCGGTGCACAGCCGCCCAGCCGTCGACATGGCCGCGACGGGTAGCTTTGCCACGATCGATTTCGATCCCGAAATTGCTGCGATCTTTAGCGAGGAAGCCAGTGAACTACTGGAATCCGCTGCGCGGGCGATTGACCGACTAGAGCAAAATTCGCGTGATGTCGACGCGCTAACTGCGCTCAAGCGATATTTGCACACGCTAAAAGGCGGTGCGCGGATGGCTGGCGTGCCGGCTATGGGTGAATTGGCGCATGAATTTGAGTCATTGTTGACCCGAGCCGAGTCGTTCGGTTCTCTGCAAAGCAATGATCTCGTTCCGTTGCTGGTCACTGGGCTCGACACCTTCGAGTCTATGCGTCGAACGGTGCAGGATGGCCGACCTGCGGAACCTGCAACCGATATCGTTGCCCGAATTCGGGCAGCATCTGCACCATTGCCACAGTTGCCAACGCTAAAAGCCTCGGATGTCGAACAGCCCGAGCCGCAATTGACGGTGGCCGCCGAGCCCCTGCCGCTGGCCGAGCCGCCATTAGTGACGGAAGTTGCACGCGGCACAATGTCGCCGCTTGAGCCGGTAGTGCCCGGTGAACCGTCGAAGTCGTTTCGAGAAGCTGACCTCGCTTCCTCTCAGCCGGCATCTGCTATCGGCGAGGCACAATCGACCATTGCGACGGAGGGCGCTGCGCCCGTCTCGACCGTGGCAGTTGCTGCAGCGCCAGCGCCCGAAAATGATTTGTCCGCCCTCGCACCACCGTCGCCCCCCCGTGAAGATCGGCAGGACCTCGCGCGTGTCGATGCAGAACTGCTGGATTCTCTATTAAACGGGGCGGGCGAAGTCAGTATCCAGCGAGCAAGACTCGAGCAGCAGCTGACTGGCGTGGATACCAATCTGGGCGAACTTGCGCGAGTTGTGAGTCGTTTGCGCGATCAGCTACGCAAGCTAGAGATTGAAACTGAAGCGCAAATTCTTCATCGATATGACCATGAGCGTAAGCGGGATGACTTTGATCCGTTGGAAATGGATCGTTACTCCACGTTGCAACAGTATTCTCGAGCACTTGCCGAGTCCGCCAGCGACGTCGCCAGTATCCAAAGTATCTTGGAGGGCCAATTACGCGAAGCACAAGGTTTGCTGACTCAGCAAGCGCGAGTCGTGACTGACCTGCAAAATGGCCTAATGCGAACCCGCATGGTGCCGTTCCAACGGCATATCCCTCGGCTGACAAGACTTGTCAGACAAGCTGCGATGGAGACGGGCAAGCAAGTCGAGCTCGTCGTGACCGGTGCGACGGGAGAACTGGATCGACAAGTGCTGGAGCGCATGTTGGCGCCTTTTGAGCACATGCTGCGCAATGCCGTTGTGCACGGCATCGAATCGCCTGATTGGCGGCATGAATCGGGTAAAGCGCGCGATGGCCGAATTGAAATGTCGTTGCGACGCGAGGGCTCGGAGGTCGTCATCGTTGTACAAGATGATGGCGCTGGTCTTGACCTTGCAGCGATCCGCGCCAAGGCGGTTTCTCTGGGGTTGGTCAACGCGCGGCAGACCTTGTCTGATGCTGATGCCATGCAACTCATATTGGAGCCGGGCTTTAGTACCGCTAGCGTGGTCACGCAGTCGGCTGGACGAGGCGTCGGGATGGATGTCGTGACGACTGAGGTCAAGCGACTCGGTGGTTCACTGCGAATTGACTCGACGCCCGGTCAAGGCACACGATTTACGATTCGACTTCCGTTTACGTTGGCCGTGTCGCAGGCGCTCATCCTGCGTGCAGGAACAGAGCTCTACGCTCTGCCATTGCCTACCGTGGAAAGCGTGGTTCGTTTACCGAAGTCCGTGGTGCTTCGGCATCTTAATGAAGATGTTCCGACTTGGTCCTATGGTGATCAGACATATGCGTTTAGGCATCTGGGCCTCTTCATTGGCGGGAGACCTTCGGAATTGCCTGCCCAAGATGTGCCGATTCCCGTTGTCTTGATTCGGGCCGGCGATAGCTCTACCGCAGTTGTTGCGGATGAGTTGGTCGGCAGTCGGGAAATTGTCATCAAGAATGTGGGTCCGCTGGTTGCCTCTATTCGAGGTATCGCGGGTGCAACCATGCTGGGCGATGGCCGCATCGTTGTGATCTTGGATCTTGGCGCGCTGGTGCGCGGAGACTGGAGATCGCGTGTCTACGGGCCACCCGACGAGGAACGATCGGACCGCCGAACGTTCGCGGTGGTAGTCGATGACTCCATTACGGTGCGGCGAGTAACTCAGCGCTTGCTTGAACGAAATGGCATGCGGGTTGTGACGGCTCGCGACGGCCTAGAAGCTCTTTCGATACTCCAAGACCAGACCCCAGATGTGATTCTGCTCGATATTGAAATGCCCAGAATGGATGGTTATGAAGTTGCGGCTAGAATTCGCGCAGACGAGCGGCTAAAGCATGTGCCCATCGTGATGATTACCTCACGAGTGGGCGAGAAGCACCGTGCACGCGCGATCGAAATTGGGGTCGATGATTATCTGGGTAAACCCTATCAGGAAAGCCAATTGTTGGATGCGATCGAGCCGTTGGTCAGTCGGGGGCGTACCGCGACATGATCCAGGCATCTCCGGACGAGTTTTACGGACTTCTGGTGCCGCTTGCAGATGAGCGGTTGTTGGTGCCACGCAGTTGCACGGCCGAAGTCGTCGCGTGGTCGAACCCGACGCCGATGGCGGGCGCGCCGCCGTGGTATCTCGGTACGGTTGCGTGGAATGGGCGTACGGTTCCAATCATTAGTTTTGAAGCTGCGCTGGGGCGACCGGTGCCTCAGCCGACGGGGCGAACCCGGGTCGTGGTGCTACACGCACTGGGGGATCGCTTGCCATCTGGGCATTTTGGGGTGATGACCCAAGGGTTCCCGCAGTTGGTCAGATTGAATCAAGACATTATTAAGCCTGATCCCACCCGTGATTTTTCAGATCGAAGTCCAGTGATCTGCGCATTGCGGATGGTCAATGAAAATCCGCTCATACCTGACTTCGAACATCTTGAAGACCTGATTGCCGACGAAACCGCTGTCGCGAGTTGATCGTGCGGTCAATTCATCCAGGGCTGTTGTTCTAAGTCTTGAGCCTCGGCATCCCGCTTTTGTGCCCTCAACGCATCGGCGAGGAGATGTCCCGCGGTGATGCGTACCGTTGCGTCGGCAGAGCCGAGCAGCAAGGCCTTACGCGCGCAGTTTTCGGCCTGTTTAGGGTCTGATTCAGTTAGGCGTAAACCAGCGACTTCAATCCAAAGGAGTGGATTTTGCGGCTCAATTCGCAATGCCCGGTCAAGCGTGCCTGATGCGCCGGGTAGCTCTCCCCGAGCGATCTGTGTTCGTGCTTGGTTCACGAGTGCTTGTGCCGCCGGGCCCAATTTAAAGGCGCGGCTCGGGGGCTCCGGGGCCTCTTTTGGGGCGGGCTTGGGTGCTTCGACGATCTGCGCCGGTGGCGGTGGCGCAGGCGGTGGTTCTTTGGCGACTATGACGGGAACAGGTTCTTGTACCGGGGCAGGCATCACATAGGGCTTCGGGACCGAACAGGCACCGAGTCCGAGGATGCAGCAGGCGACAGCTGCTCTCTGCCAGAGCGACACTAATGAAGCGTTTTCTGAAGCCATGATTTCACCCGATCCACCACCGACTCAGAGTTCGGTTGGCCACATCCTTGCCGACTGGGCAACGCGGTCCCATGAGGGACACCGACGAGCACCGCATCTGCGCTACAGCGCGGTTCAGTCGCGAGCCCCGTCGAAAACTCAATCCAGCGGTCCTCTACTTCTGTCGGTGTGTCGGGTTGCCAACTCTTGAGATGCAGTTCTGTCATCGCATCTAACCAAATCGGCAAGGCTCCCGTCGCACCGGTCAAGCCCGTTGGACGGTTGTCATCGTAACCTACCCAAGCAACGGCCACGTGAGATCCGGTGAATCCAGCAAACCAGCTGTCCCGTAAATCCGAGGAAGTTCCAGTTTTCGCCGGAAGCGTGATGTGCAACCGAGCGCTGACTTCGTGACCGGTGCCGCGTTCTGTCACTTGCGTCATCATTCTCGATACTTCATAAACGGCAGCAGGAGAGGCGGCCTGCGACACTTCCAATTTAAAGCTTTTCAACGCTTTCCCGTCCTCGTCCAGCACGGCCTGGACCGAGCGTAAGCGTGCTTTGAATCCACCATTGGCGAGGGCCGTATAGATCTGAATGACCTCCAGAGGCGTCATTTCAACGGTTCCGAGCAGCAGGGAGGGATTCAGGGCCGGACGATGTTCTGCGCCGAGTTTTTCCAAGGTGTCTGCGACGGCTGGCAAGCCCAGATCGAGCCCCAACCGAACAGTTGCCAGATTCATCGACAAAGACAGTGCTCGTACCATCGGTACTGCCCCAAAAACTTCGTGCGAATAATTTTGCGGCGCCCAGACTTGTCCATCGGACAACTTCAGCTCAATCGGTGCGTCCTGCAAGATACTGGCAGCGTTATATCGGCCACTTTCGATCGCAGTTAAATACACGGCGGGTTTCACGAGGGACCCAATGGAGCGTCGGGCATCCAACGCGCGGTTGAAGCCCAAAGCACGCGTATCACGCCCGCCAACAACGGCTAAGACCTGCCCACTCGTGGGCTCAGCAATGATCATCGCCGCTTCTAAGGGAGCTCCTTTAGAGCGATTGCGGGCAAGCGAGTCCAACCGTTTGAGTTGCGCGGTGACGGCCCGCTCGGTCGCAGCCTGAGCGTGTGGATCTAGCGTCGTGTAAATCGACAGACCGGCAGCAGCCAGGTCCGCTTCCGCATAATCTCGCTTCAGATGACGCCGCACCAGATCCAGGAATGCCGGTACGTATCCGGCCCCGGCAGAGCGCAGCCCGAGCGGCTGCGCTAGCGCGCGATCGGCGGCTGCTGAATCAATCACCTGGGCAGACGCTAATTCTTTTATAACGAGATTTCGGCGTGTCTTGGCTCGGTCGGGATGCTTTAAGGGATCGTAATAGGACGGGCCTTTCACTAGCCCAACCAGCAGCGCCATCTCCGCTGGTTCTAGTTCCTCGATAGGCTTGCCGAAATAGTACTCGCTGCCCAAGCCAAACCCATGCACCGCGCGTTCGCCATCCTGACCGAGATAGACCTCATTGAGGTAGGCGACCAGAATTTCTTCCTTCGAGTAGTGCACCTCAAGGCGCATGGCCATGATGGCTTCTTTTAATTTGCGACCAAAGGTTTGCTCATCGGTGAGGAAGTAATTCTTGATGAGCTGTTGGGTCAGCGTGCTGCCGCCTTGAACGACGCGTCCGGCGCGGGCATCCGCCCACAAGGCCCGCAGGATGCTGCGTAGATCCACGCCGTGATGCTCATCAAAACGACGGTCTTCAATGGTTTTGAGCGCGGCGACGAGCATGGGAGGCACGTCGGCTGGTGTCAGCACGATACGGTCCTCTCCATGCACCGGGAATACGCTGCCAATCAAGAGCGGATCTAATCGGAAGAGCGGAAGTTCTGAGCCATCCGATCCTTCGATACCTGTGATGCCTTCGGCATTGGCATGAATCCGAATACGAACGGGCGAGCGCAACTCGTCAACGAAGCGTACGCGGCGCGTATTGATATCAAAATCACCGCCACGACGACGATAAACGCCTGCGCCGCTGCTCGGATCCCCGATGCGATAGTGCAAGCGGCGTAATTCCGCATCTAGATCGTCGGCGGTGACCGCTGCGCCCACATACAAATCGGTGGGAGCGGCATAGACGCGAGCCGGCACTGACCACAGCCGCCCCTTGAACTCGCGCAGGACCACACCGTCCAGGTAGTAGATCCATCCGATCAGTCCAATGATCGACGCCAACAGGAGCGCTAGGGCCCAAAAAAGGACTTTCCGAGGCGGGATTAGGCGCTTCAGGTTAATGTTCATCCAAGGTCACCATGAAAAGCCTGCAGTACCGCGATTGCGGCGGCGGCTGCCGTTTCTGTGCGCAGGACACGTGGACCCAAGCGGAGGCTTTGATAGCCGGCGCGGCGTGCCAGGTCGAGTTCTGTGTCGCTAAGGCCGCCTTCGGGTCCGATCAGTAGTTCAACTTCGCGAAGATTGGCGGGTAGTGCCGAGGGTCCGGAATGACACGCAGGGTCGAGCACGAGGCGAAGTCGCGCGGTAGGGCACCTCAGTGCGGCAGCGAGATGATCTTCAAGGCGTATCGGCGACACGATGACCGGTACATCCGCCCGTCCGCTTTGTTCGGCAGCGGCGATCGCAACCCCATTCCAATGACCGACCTTGCGGGCGGCCTGCTCAGCATCGAGGCGGACGACGCTACGCTCACACATCAACGGGGAAATCGCGTGGACACCGAGTTCGGTAGCCTTTTGAATGGCGTAGTCCATGCGTTCGCCGCGGGAGACACCCTGCGCTAGGGTAATCGCCAGTGGCGATCGTGGCAGTGCGACCCGTGCCGTCGCAATGTCCAAACCCAGGCGCCCGTCACGGAGTGCGACCAAGGTTGCGTCGTGTTCGGTGCCGGCTCCGTCAAAGACGACGATCGGAGCCCCCGCCTTCAGGCGCAGAACCCGGAGTAGGTGTAGAGCCACCCGCTCTTCCAAGGGAAGTTGGGTGCCCTGCACGAGCGGGCCGACATGGTGTACGCGGATGGAGCGCATAGCGTGAGTGTACCGGTCGAATCGGCTCGCCGCCGCCCCTCCGTCCCGATTAAAGTGTCGGGATGTCGCAAACACCCCCCTTTCGGATTGAGGCAGGCACCGGCCTTTTGGTCGGGGCGGTCTATGTCCATTCGCCCAATCAGGACTCACGTCCCCCCGGGGCGACGTTGGATCTGGTGGTGGTTCACGGGATCAGCCTGCCGCCGGGCGAGTTCGGCGAAGACTGGGTGGAGGCGCTTTTTACGAACCAGTTGCCGGCAGATGAACACCCTTTTTTTAAGAGTATCGAGAGGTTGCGGGTGTCAGCCCACTTCTATGTGCGCCGTGATGGTCGTGTGGTGCAGTTCGTGCCCTGCCACGCGCGAGCGTGGCACGCCGGCGCCTCCAGTTGGCGTTATCGCCTCGCGTGTAATGATTATTCCATCGGTATCGAGTTAGAGGGTGCCGATGACATCCCGTACGAGGCGAATCAGTACGCTGCCCTTGCGCAGTTAATCGAGGCGTTAGCGGCCACCTACCCGACCCTGGCGGAAGCGCCAGTCGTTGGGCACTCCGACATTGCCCCGGGGCGAAAGACAGATCCGGGTCCCGCGTTTGACTGGGCTGAATTGGGCTTGCTTCGAGCGCGGCCCGGCTCGGGAGATTCAATTCGATGATGGCCCCGGTCCGGGAAGGCACATTTTTCCTACTGCCGGTTGAAACGGGCCAGTACGGCGTTGGTTTGGTCGTCCGCGCGCCGCGGCGTGGCGGGGTCCTGCTCGGCTACTTTTTTGGGCCGCGCAGAACATCGACGCCGACACGTGAATGGTTAGAAAGTCGAGTGGGGCCACAAGCAATACTCGTTGCGCGCTTTCGCGATCAAGCTCTCTTCCGCGGCGAATGGAAGACACTGCACGTCATGGAGCCATTTCACCGGGATGGTTGGCCGGTGCCAGCATTCCATCGATTTGATGGATCCATCACCGCAACGCCGGGTGCAACAACCATTACCGACTGGCGCATTCAGTACGGCGACGACAATCTGATCATGCCGTCAGACGAGCGGCCGGCGAGCGGCGTCGATCTGCGACTTCGCGAAGACACGGTGTACGACCCCCCGTCCCTGTGCCGAGAGGTCGGCGCTTGGATAACGGCGGCTGTTCCATCAGCCGACGACACCCTGTGGCGATAAGGCGGCGACTATCGACCTCGGTCGTGACGCCAGAGGACTTCGCTACCCCGTTCGGCGCGACAGAGCACACGGGCGATCACAAACAGCAGGTCGGATAAGCGGTTTAAGTATTTCGGCACATCCTCGTGTACTGCTTCTACGCGGCTGAGTGCCCAAACCCGTCTTTCCGCACGTCGAACAATCGTCCGCGCCAGATGGCAGGCCGATGCTGCGGGTCCGCCACCCGGCAGAATGAATTCCTGCAGTTTAGGCAGTTCAGCATTGAAGGCGTCCAACGTCTGCTCCAGACGATCGATATGTGCTTGCGTGATCACCCGGTGACCCGGGATGCACAGTTCGGCACCGACATCGAATAAGTCGTGTTGCACTTCAAAGAGGCATGACCGGGCTGTGTCCGGCAGGACGGGCGTTGCGAGCACCATGCCGACAGCGCTATTGGCCTCATCGACGCTGCCGTAAGCCTCAACGCGTAACGACTCTTTCTCGACGCGCGCGCCGTCGCCGAGACCGGTCGTGCCGTCGTCGCCGGTACGGGTGTAGATTTTGCTCAGTCGATTGCCCATGGTATTGATCTCGTCCAGTACATCATTGAATGGCGTAACGAACTGCAACGACGAAACTGCGTCGCTGCGTGTTGTAGCCACTAATGTATTCGTAATGCTTGTCGAGCAGGTTGTCTATTTTTGCCTGCAGCGTCACGCCGTGCCCCAAAGACCATCGCCAGGTTGCTGCGACGACCGTGAACCCACCGAGGGAGACCGAAACAGGATTGAAATTCGCGTCATACGTGACGTCAGGGCGAGCGCCCGACGTATGGGCATCCAATCCCAGCTCATGATGGCCCAACATATACTCGAGAGATCCGTTGGCGTTCCAACGGGAGCGCCGAAGCAGCAGGGTGCCCGTATCGCGATCAATCGGCTCCTGATGTGCGACGCCAAGACGGGCGCGCCACGCGTCCGTCGTATACCGCCAATTGGCCTCGATGCCGCGAATGCGGGTTTTGCCGATATTGCCGTTGATGCCGTAGGGATTGTCTGCTGTGTATGTGAAGACAATCAGGTTATCAATTCGATTGTCGAACGCGCTGACGGACACTTCCTCATGTTCATCGATGCGTCTGCGTAATCCAACCTCGAGATTCCGCGACGTTTCAGGGCGCAGCATCGGATTGCCTCCATAGCCGAAACGA
The DNA here is from genome assembly GCA_947455595.1 of Gammaproteobacteria bacterium. Taxonomy (GTDB): domain Bacteria; phylum Pseudomonadota; class Gammaproteobacteria; order Steroidobacterales; family Steroidobacteraceae; genus CAIKZZ01. Next base: position 14,240 of record CANGOP010000003.1, on the reverse strand, counting down.
TCAGTGCTGTCTGGCGCTCGAAACGCAGAACCAGCGCCAGCGGTCCAGATGACGCCCGGCGATGATTCGAATCCATAGTCGACGTTGTAGGTGCCGTGATTGCCGAAGGTACTGTGATGCGTCGTGCCAAATGCGGCCGAGAAATGATGCCGCCCGACGGTGAACCGATCCTCAGCGAATCCCGTGGTTGATCGCGTGTTGACGTCGAATTGCGTGCCATAAACCAGCGCCCGCGTCGATTCATCCATCCAGATTGCGCCAGCCGTGATGGCGTGTTCACCGACCCGAATCGAGTTTTGCCAATCGAGCGTGGTTCGATTGGTGGTTTCGTAGTCTGGGCTGGGTGTCTCAGCGTAGAGGTCAATGGCGGTCTGACGTAGGTCGTCCTGCATGCGTCCCACACGTAACAACGTGGTCCACTGTTTTGTGACTGCGCCAGAGGCTTCCAAAGCGCCAATGGAATTCTTAAAGTTTTCGTCGGCTGGCGTACCGAAGTCGGAATACTGCGTATTACCGGATGCGTTCCATGCGTGAGCGGTCAGATTGATACCGCCGATGGCCGTCCGCGCGGTTAACGATTCCGACAGATTGCGGTATCCGCGGTCTAACGTATCCCCTGCGAAAACTGGGAAGCCATCCGATTCCAACCAGCGCGTTGCGAAGGACAGCGATCCTGCTGCGCCTTTCATATCGAGGTGGCCGGTTGCTTCACGAGTGTTGAAGGTTCCGTATCCGACCAATGCGCTCGCACTGTTGGCCGTCGGGATCCGGGTCAAAATATTCACCACACCACCGATCGCGTCGGTGCCGTAGAGAGCCGAGCGAGGTCCTTTCACGATTTCGATGTGATCGACGAGATCAGGCGCGACATTTTGGATCGCCGCAACACCGATTGTGCCCGGGTTGATTCGAATGCCATCCACCAGAAAGATGGTGTGATTTGAGTTGGTGCCGCGCATGAAGACTGAGACAGTTTGGCCCGGGCCGCCATAGGGAGTGATGTCGATACCTGGTTGCTGGGACAGTAACTGCGAGACGTCGACGGCCAGCGACCGGTCCAGATCATCGCGGTCGATCACTGCGATCGGAACCAGCAGGTTGCTCACGGGCTCTGGCTCGCGCGTGGCGGTGACCACGACGTAGTCGTCGAGGCGTGGCCAGTCTGCACTTTCCGTTGACAGCGCGTCGGGCGCAGAAAGAATGTACGCAATACAGGTCGAAACCGCACTCAAGCGGCGGGTAGTCAGGCGGATCACAAGACGCTCCCTCCATGCGCTCCCGCATGGAAATTGGCTTTGGTTCCGCTGTGCAGAGGGGTACGCGCAGACAAGCGCGGACGCGCTCGTCACGTACGCCTACACCCTCCGTGCAGCGGGGACATTGCCAGGCCGGTCTCCGGGCTCTCGAACTGGACGTCTTGCGACATTCCAACCACATCGCCTTCCCACAGACTCGAAAGTCCGCAGTGGCTGCCGCGGTGTGCGGCGGATGCAGTCACGGTTCGATTACCGTTGCGGGGGCAGCGTCGGCCTCGTCACTCTCGCGACTCACCGAACTTCCCGTTTAACCCAGCACCTTTCGGCGGCGGGTCACCTGACGGGCGAATCGTGCGGTCCAGTACGGAGACTGTCAAGACGTTGACACCACAACAGACTCTTTTGCATAAGGGGGGCATGGAAATCAGTGCAGAACTCGATGCGGCCCTTGCAGCTGCTGAAGCCGGCGCCCGCGTGATCCGCGAGTGCTATCAACGCAACCTTGCGGTGACGATCAAGGCCGATAAATCGCCGGTCACCGAAGCGGATGTTCGCACCGAACAGGCGATCAAAGCCGCCCTTGCCGAACGGTTCCCAACTTACGGGTTTTTCGGCGAAGAAACCGGACGTGATGAGCAGCCCGATGCGCCCATGTGGTTAGTCGACCCCATCGATGGGACCAAAGCGTTCGTGCGGGAATATCCGATGTTCTCGACCCAGATCGCGCTGCTGCGTGGCGACCAACTGGTCCTTGGCGTGTCGTCGGCGCCGCTCTACGGCGAACTTGCCTATGCCGAGCGGGGCCGAGGGGCCTTTCTGAACGGTCGTCGCCTACGAGTCAGTGAGGTTAGTTCGCTGGATCAGGCCGCGCTCTCAGCGGGCAACCTTAAGACATTGGCGCAGTCGCCGTCATGGTCAGCATACGGGGCCCTGGTCGCCCAAGTGGGTCGTATTCGCGGGTACGGGGATTTCCTTCACTACCACTTGTTGGCGGACGGCAAGATCGATGTCGTCGTCGAATCAGATGTCAATATTCTTGATATCGCGGCATTGGTGACGATCGTCGAGGAAGCAGGTGGGCAGTTTACGACGCTCGATGGTCGCCCTATCGGCCTGAACAGCACCACCGTCTTGGCGTCCAATGGGAAATTACAGGCGTGCGTTGAGGCTCGGATCGCCTTCAATCGTTGATGAAATGGCGCCGTCCAGCAATCTCGACTTCAGATACGCGGACGCCGTAGATGTCCGATAACGCGGTTGACGTGATGGTCTCGCTGACGGGTCCGAACGCCCAACGTCCGTCGCCGTGTAGCAGCAAAGCGCGGTCTGAAAAGCGCGCAGCAAGCGAGGCATCGTGCAGCGAGACCACGGTTGAGCGGCCGGCCTCGGCGCGCGTCCGCAGGAGTCGCAGGACGGCCAACTGGTGACGTGGATCCAGATGATTTTGGGGTTCATCCAGTAGTAGTACATCGGGATCTTGGGCGAGTACGGCTGCGAGCGCTACCCGACGACGCTCGCCGCCGGATAGCGTGCTGAGTTCGCGGGATTCGAAACCACTCAGATCGCAGTCGGCGAGTGCTTGTCGCGCCGCCTCTCGGTCCGCACCCGATTCCCATTGCCAGCTGTCCAGGTGTGGGTGTCGACCGATCAGCACGGCTTCCATCACCGTTCCGGGGAAGGGATCCTCACTGACTTGTGTCAGCAGCCCTAGCCGCAGTGCACGTTCGCGTCGAGACCAGTCGAAAAAGGGTCTGCCACACAATTGCACATGACCGTTTGCAGGCGGCCTCAAACCTGCCAGCGTATGCAGCGTGAGTGATTTGCCAGCGCCATTTGGCCCGAGCAAACACACCACCTCACCCGCCATCACCTCAAGGCAAAGACCTGCCACAAGGGATCGACCGGCGACGGTGACGTCTACACCCGAGGCTTGCAACAGAACCGATACGGCAGGTGTCAGGGCTGAAGGCGCGTGGGTTGCCACGAGGTGCCCTTGAATTGATTTGGCCCATCGGGACTCAGCGTGCGTTCGTAGCGGGCTCGGTCGTGAATGCGGTATTCGCCTTCCACCCAGAGTTCGACCGCATCGGCCCACAATCGGTAGCCGCCCCAATAGGGTGGGCGTGGAATCTGGACGTTGAGGCTGCGATCTTCCTCCGCAGGTGCATCGGGGCCGACCGGCGGCGTCTCAAACTGTCGGCCGGCAGTCCGCAGTTGTTCGATCAATTGGTCACGGCTGCTGACCGGGCGACTTTGTGCGCTCGCCCAGGCGCCGATACGGCTCTGCCAAGGCCGCGTCTGAAAATATTCTTCGCTTTCCGTCTCCGGTGAGCGGACAACAATGCCTTCGATACGCACCTGTCGATGCAAATGATCCCAGTGGAGGACGACCGCTGCGCGAGGTTCGTGCGCCAATTCGACCCCCTTGCGGGATTCGTAATTGCTGACGAATCGAATAAACCCATCGGGCCGCACAATATCTTTGCACAGCACAATGCGCGCCGAAGGTCGTCCGTCGGCGCTCACGGTGGCGAGAGTCATTGCGTTCGGATTCGGCTGCGCGTGCAGCGCCCACGCTTCGGCAAGCCAGCTGGCGGCTACGGCCAGAGGATCCTCGGGCAGCGGTACGGGTAACGTCTGAAACGGTAGTGTGCTCATGCTGTGATGTTAATCCGTTAGCGCCCCACCGTCAGTATGCGCAAGGCCGTTACGTGCGCGCAGGCCGCGCGTCATGCCAGAATCACCCCCGTTTGGGCCGTTCACCGGCCTCGGTAACCATGGGATGAGTGCACTGTGACCGACCAGCCGACCCTCGATGACCTGCGTAAGCGACTGAATGAGCTCGACAAGGAGCTCATCGGCCTTGTGGCCGAGCGTCAGAGGATCTCTCGCGAGGTCGCACGCGCCAAACGCTCAACCGGTCATCCGACTCGCGATTATCGCCGTGAAAGGGACGTCGTCATGGGTGTTCGGGAGGCTGCGCTGGCTCAAGGCGTGTCGCCGGAACTAGCGGAACAGATTCTGCGACTTCTGATCCGTTCGTCGTTGGCGACGCAGGAGCATATTCGCGTCGGCACGGAAGGTAGCGGCGGCGGGCGGCGCGCATTGGTCATTGGTGGCCGCGGCAAAATGGGTCATTGGTTTGCCGATTTTTTGTCCAATCAGGGTTATGTGGTCGAAATCGCCGATCCGGCGGGCCCCATCGAGGGTTGCGAGCACCGGGCGGATTGGCAAACCAGCCCACTGGATCACGACCTGATCGTGGTGGCGACGCCGTTGGGCATTACCGCTGAAACGCTCCACGCATTGGCGCTACGTAAGCCGGCTGGCATTGTCTTTGACCTGACCTCGATCAAGACGCCCTTGCGTGCCGGTCTCGAAGCGCTGGTGACGGCGGGGGTTCGGGTGACCTCAGTACACCCCATGTTTGGTCCCGATACCGACCTTCTCTCCGGTCGTCACGTGATCTTTATCGATTTAGGTAACGACGAGGCGCTTAAGTTTGCACAGGAACTCTTCCGCCATACCATGGCGGAAAGGGTCGTGATGGGCCTTGACGAGCACGACCGTTTGATTGCGTACGTGTTGGGGTTGTCCCATGCGCTGAATATCGCTTTTTTCACCGCCTTGGCGGAAAGCGGAGAGGCAGCGCCCCGGTTGGCCAAGATGTCGAGTACGACCTTCGACTCCCAGCTGGACGTGGCGAGTCGAGTCGCCGAGGAAAGCCCTGCGTTGTATTTCGAAATTCAGGCGCTCAACGATTACGGAACCGAGTCTCTGACCGCGCTGCTCTTTGCCGTGGAGCGGTTGCGTGCGATCGTGCGTTCACAAGATTCGGCAGGGTTCCGCCAGATGATGGAGCGTGGGCGCGAGTATCTGCATACACGCCCCCAGGCTGATCACGGGAAGCCGTAGCCTGCCATCAGGTCGAGGTATGCGCTCGACGCAGTAACACCAAAAATAATGGCACGCCGACCAAAGCGGTCAGCGCACCGACGGGTAACTGACGGGGCGCGAGAACCGTCCGCGCCAGCAGATCTGCCGTCGTGACGAGAATACCGCCCGCCAGAGCTGCGGCAGGAATGACTCGACGGTGGTCGGAACCCACGACCAAGCGGATGAGGTGGGGAACCACAAGCCCTACGAAACCGATCGCGCCGACGGTGGTGACCGTCGCGGCGGTCATCAGACTTGAACAGATGAACAGCCCGATCCGCAGAGGTGCCACGGCGACACCCAACAACTGGGCCTGTACGTCGCCACGCGCGAGTACGTTGAGAGGGCGGGCTGCCACTATGCCGGCGGGTACCGCAATGGCGAGGATCAGCAGCAGCCACACGGGCGATCCGGCCCAAGATAGATCCCCCATGAGCCAATACACCATCCCGCGCAGAGCGGTCGGGTCGCCGGCGGCCAGTAACAGGCTCACCATGGCGCCAGCACCCGCTGCGACGACGACGCCGGTCAGCAGGAGCCGTGTGGGAGTCCAGCCGCCCTGGCCGTGCGCCAAGCCAAAGACGAGGACGGTTGCACTCAGAGCGCCGCCGAAGGCGGCGCTCTGGACAGCGACTGCGGATAGTCCGGCCAACATGGCGCTTAAAGCCGCGACCGATGCGCCGCCGGAAACCCCGAGTACATAAGGATCAGCGAGCGGATTACGCAGTAAAACCTGCATGGCCACACCGGCTAAGGCGAGCAGACCCCCGACCGCAAATGCCGTCAGGGCCCGCGGTAGTCGTAGTTGCATCACGATGGTCGACGCCAACGGATCGCTGCCGTCGATCAGGCGGGGCCATAGATCGCCGGCTGAGGGTCCGGCGCTCCCGACGCTGATGGCTGCCAACAAGGCAAGCAAAGCGCCCAGTACGAGCAGCAGGATGACAAGTCCGGGGCGGCGGTCAAGGCGCATGAGCACAGCGGCGGGTCGCAGTCGGCAGGTTGGTCGCTGAGACTACCCCGGATTGGGCACTCTGTGCAGGGCGGGTTTGGGTTGGTCTCAACGACGACCTGTGAAAGAATCCGAACGGATGCCGGAGGAATGATGACTGACTGGATTGACGATGAAGGCTTTCGAGCGAACGTTGGCATCGTGCTCATGCGGGACGACGGTCGTGTATTCCTGGGCGGGAGAAGCGGCGGTCGAGGCTGGCAATTCCCGCAGGGCGGCATTCAGCGCAGCGAACCTTTCCATGACGCGCTGTACCGTGAACTGGAAGAAGAAACTGGGTTGACCCCGGATGACGTGGAACTCGTCGGCCAGACGCAAGGCTGGTTGCGATATCGGTTGCCCCGCCAGTATTTGCGCCGTTCCAGTATTCCTCGCTGCGTCGGACAGAAACAGCGTTGGGCGTTGCTGCGATTTCGAGGCGCGGATGAGCGGATTCGATTTGATGCTACCGACGAGCCGCCCGAGTTTGAGCAGTTCAGGTGGGCTGACTACTGGGAGCCCGTGCGTGAAGTGGTGTACTTCAAGCGCGATGTCTACAAGACCGCGTTGCACGAGCTGGCGACGTTCGCTTTCCCTGAAGGGCTGCCGCCCTATCCGGGTTGGTGGTTTGAGCCGGAACCGATTCCCACGCAGGATGAGCCTGAGGGCGATGGGCTCGTTTAGAACGCTGGTTTCACGACGACCAGAATCACGATCGCGAAAAGTAGCACGGTGGGGATTTCGTTATACCAACGGTACCAGCGCCCGTCGTGTTGGTTGCGTCCCTCCCGAAAGGCGACGACAAGGCGCCAGCACGACCACTGGAATCCCAACAGGGCTAGCACCAGCGCGACCTTGATTTGCATCCACGTCTGCGTCAGCCAAAACGGCTGTTCGATCACGAGGCCCGCCCCGCAAGCGACCGCCATGGCGGTGTTCATCAGCGTAAACAGGTAGAGCCGTCGCTCCATCAGTTGGAAGCGTGCGTTAGCCACTGAATCGTCTACGTCACAGTGATACACAAACAGGCGGGGCAGGTAGAAAAGGCCGGCAAACCAAGCCACCACAAAGATGATGTGCAAAGCTTTCAGCCACAAGTACGGCATGACCGATTTCTCCCGCAACGCGTCACGACAGTTTAGCGCCGCAGGTGCGGGGTGGGGGCCTTATGTTCGCTCATCGATCAGGGTCGGCGTCTGCCACGTCCACGAGATGGGGCCCGATGGGTGGGTGAGGCTCAACCGCGTGCAACCAAACGCCGGCACCCATCAGCGCGGCCGATGCCACCAAATTGACGGTGACGGGTTCGTGTAGCAAGCCAACGCCCATCAGTGCGCCCGCGAACGGCGCTGTGCCGTAAAATGCGCTCGTTCGGGCCGCGCCGAGGACACGTAATCCTTGGACATACAGCCCAAAACTGGCGCCGTAGCAGACGAGTCCGACGGCCATGATGCCCAACAGACTGCCAGTAGCGGGAATGCTCGCACCCCAAACGATGGCCAACAGCACATTGCTGACGCCGGCGACTGACCCTTTGATACTGCCGACAAAGCTGGCATCGGCATGGGAAATTTGCCGCATCGCGTTGTTGTCGACGCCCCAGAATGCGCACGCCGCAACGACGGCCACCGCGGGTAGAGGATCCATGCCTCCGCGCAGTCCGCCTAACGCCATGGCGCCACCGACGATCAAAACGACCCCAATAAAGAGTCGATTGGAATAACGTTCCCCGAACCAAAAGCGGGCCAACAGTGTCGAGAAGACCACTTCCGTATTGGCTAGCAGCGATGTCGCCGTGGCCGTAGCGTGGGCGAGCCCCCAAAAAATCAGCCAAGGTGCGACGATGCCGCCACAGATCACGGAAATCAGGAGCCACTTTGTCTCGGATTTCGCCACATTCGGCGCGGGCGTGCCGCGGCTGAGGTAGGCGATCAGGAGCCCCATTCCCATGCCTAGGTACAGGACGCCGGCCGCGAGTTGTGGGTCGATACCCGCGATAAAGGGCTTAACGGCCGGAGTCGCCAGACCGAATAACGCGGCGGATGCCAACGTCACCCATATGGCGGCAGTACGAGATAGGTTGTGGGAAGTTGTCATCGCCCCCATGATGTCGGAGTGTTCGCCGTCGAACCACCTCCGAATGATGACATCGGATTAGCTTTGACCGCGGGTCGACACGACTCTAGAATTCACTTAAGTGACTGATTGGTAAGAAACCTATGAGCGAAATGTTCACCGCCGCCAACGATTTGCCGCCACCGCCGCTGCAATTTACGGATGCGGCCGCCTCCAAGGTCGCAGAACTCATCCGCGAGGAGGGGAATCCTGCCCTGAAGCTGCGCGTCTATGTTCAGGGTGGCGGATGCTCCGGGTTCCAGTACGGGTTCACGTTTGATGAAGCGGTTGAAGAGGGCGACATGACGGTTGAGAACCAGGGCGTGACTCTGTTGATCGACCCGATGAGTTTTCAGTACCTCATCAACGCGGAGATTGATTATCGCGAGGGACTTGAGGGTGCGCAGTTTGTCATTCGTAATCCCAATGCGAAGACGACCTGTGGTTGCGGCTCTTCCTTCGCGGCCTAAACAGACCAAGATTGTATGCCGCAGCAGACGCGTACCCCCGACGTACTGGCGGCCGTTGACCTTGGCTCGAATAGCTTTCATATGGTGGTTGCCCGTTATTCTCATGGGCAACTGACGATCGTTGATCGCCTGCGCGAGATGGTGCGCCTAGCGGCGGGCTTGGATGAACACGGCCGCCTCTCTAAGGAGTCGACCGATCGTGCGCTCGCGGCGCTTGCCCGATTTGGGCAGCGATTGCGAGACATGCGAGCTGACTCTGTGCGAGTCGTGGGCACGAATACGTTGCGCAAGGCCCGCCGTAAGGCGGGTTTCTTCGAACGGGCGCGCGAAGCGCTCGGTCACCCGATTGAAATTATCTCGGGCATCGAAGAAGCACGCCTCATCTATCAGGGCGTCGTTCAAACCACATCGTTGGAAACGGGGCGCCATTTCGTGGTCGATATTGGTGGAGGTAGCACCGAATGCATCATCGGTGATGGCCATGACCACCGGATTTTAGAAAGTCTCTATATGGGTTGTGTGGCCGTCAGCGCCGCCCACTTCCCCAATGGCCGCGTTACCGCGTCAGCATTTGAGAAGGCGGTCGTGGCGTGCAAAGTCGAGCTGGAGCCTTTGCAGATCCCATTTCGAGCAATCGGGTGGGAGCATTCCATTGGATCCAGCGGTACGGCTCGCGCCATCGGTGAGGCCTTAAGGGAAATCGATCCCTCCAATCATCTGATTACGCGCGAGGGCCTCGCTGAGTTATCCAAGCGAATCGTTAATGCCGGAAACGTGCGACGAGCGGGTTTCCTCACCATTGACGAGGAGCGGTGGCCCGTGTTCCCCGGTGGGCTCGCGATCATGACAGCCGTCTTCGACACCATGGACATCGAATCGATGAAAGTCGCCGACGGCGCACTTCGAGAAGGTTTGCTGTACGACATGCTCGGACGGTTACGCCCTGAAGACGATGCAAGAGAGCGCAGTGTGCGGTCTATGGCAAATCGATTCCATGTGGATCACGAGCAAGCCTCCCGAGTCGAAGAGACGGCCGTTCAGTTCCTTAATCAGTCTGCCGCCCATTGGGATCTCGAGGACCCGCTCGCAGAGCAGGCGCTGCGCTGGTCGTCACGTCTCCATGAAATCGGGCTGGATATTTCCCACTCGGGCCATCACAAACATGCGGCGTACCTCTTGGAACACGCTGATCTGCCGGGCTTTCCACGCGAAGAGCAGCAGCTCATCGCGAGCCTAGTGGGCTCGCATCGACGGAAAATAGTGCTGGAGGTGGCTGCCGAAGAGCTCGTGCCGCCGTGGCACGTCAGGGTTCTGTATCTCGCGATTGTTTTGCGGCTATCGGTTCTATTGCATCGCGGTCGAAGCCGAGCTCCGCTGCCCGCGATTCGCCTCATGCCCAAAGGACGAACGCTTGATGTAAGGTTTCCACGCGGCTGGCTGACCGCGCATCCCCTGACCCGCGCGGATCTTGCTCTTGAAGTGGATTACCTGCGTGCAGTGGGCATCCGCCTGACCTTCTCCTGAGCGAATTTACTCAGCGTATCGGGCCAGCATGGCGTCCTGTGCGCAATACGGCAGATCCTCGCCATGTTGAAGTCGCTCGTAGGTGCCATCCGGCTTGAGCTCCCAAGCATTGGTGTTGTCAGCCAACCAGGCTTCCAAATCACTGATGATCCGCGTGCGCAACTTAGGTCGATCTATGGGCACGGCAACCTCAACTCGACGGAAGAAATTACGTTCCATCCAGTCTGCACTCGAGCACCAAAGCTTATGTCGACCTTTGTTGGCAAAGTAATAGACACGAGAGTGCTCGAGAAAGCGGCCCAAAATTGAGCGAACACGAATGTTTTCGGAGACGCCTGGAACACCGGGGCGCAATGCGCAAATGCCACGAATGATGAGGTCAATTTCGACGCCGGCGCAGGATGCTGCATAGAGCGCTTCGATGATCCTCGGCTCAATAAGCGAATTCATCTTGGCAATAATGCGAGCGGGACGACCGGCTTTCGCCTCTTCGGTCTCCTTCGCGATCGACTGCAGGAGCGTGTCATGGAGTGAGAAAGGTGACTGCAGTAGTTTTCGTAGCTTCGGCGTTCTTGTCAGGCTGGTCAGCTGCAGGAACAGCTCATGCATGTCTTGGCCGATGGCGTCATCCGCAGTGAATAAGCCATAGTCGGTATAGGCCCGTGCCGTCTTGGCATGGTAGTTGCCAGTCCCGATATGGCAGTAGCGCTTGAGTGCGCCTTCTTCACGTCGCACAACGAGAATCATCTTCGCGTGCGTCTTGAACCCAACGACACCATAAACAACGTGAGCGCCAGCCTCTTGCAGCCGACTTGCGAGCTCGAGATTGGCTGCTTCGTCAAAGCGGGCCATCAATTCTATGATCACCGTCACGTCTTTGCCGTTTCGAGCTGCCTCGACCAACGCATCGACCACGGCTGAGTCTGATCCAGATCGATAGAGTGTCTGCTTAATCGCTAAAACGTTCGGATCGCGTGCGGCGCGACGCAAGAAGTCCATCACGGGTACAAAGGACTGGAACGGGTGGTGGACGAGAACATCGTTTTCGCGAATGGCGGCGAACAGATCGCCATCACCAAACCGCGCCGGCAAGCCAGATGTATAGGAGGGGTACTTAAGGTCGGGTCGATCAGCGATGTCGTAGACCGCGGCCAAACGGTTGAGGTTGACCGGCCCGGCCAAACGGTAGTGATCGTCAGCCGCGAGACCAAATTGCTCAAGCAGAAACTGTGAGAGTTCGGTGGGGCAATCCTCGGCTGTCTCCAAGCGTACGGCGTCACCATAACGCCGATCGGCAAGTTCGCCTTCTATGGCGCGCCGAAGATCGTCTACTTCTTCCTCATCGACAAACAGATCGCTGTTTCGCGTCACCCGAAATTGCCAACAACCCTTAACCTCCATCCCCTCAAACAGGTGTCCGACATAGCGTTGAATGACCGCGGACAGATAGGTCAATCGCAAGCGGCCATTGGCGGAATCGCCCGGCATCACGATGACGCGAGGCAGAGATCGTGGCACTTGGACAATCGCGAGGTTCGTGTCCCGGCCGAATGCATCCGTGCCTTCGAGGCGGACGATAAAATTAAGACTCTTGTTCTGGATGCGGGGAAAAGGCCGGGCCGGATCGAGCGCGAGTGGAGAGAGCACCGGCTCTACATTGAGCTGGAAATGCCTCTCTAGCGCGATCTCATCGGCTTCGCAGAGCGTTGGCCGATACGTGAGGTCGATTCCCGCCTCAATGAGCGCTGGGGTGAGCACTTGATTCAAAACACGGTACTGCTCGGCCACCAGACGGCGAGTGCGCTCGTGGATGGCGTCGATTTGCTCGCCGACAGTTCGGCCGTCGCGACCAATCGTGGTGGCACCGTTTTCGCGCCGCTCGTACAGGGTGGCCACTCTGATTTCGAAAAACTCGTCCAAATTCGCGGAACTGATCGACAGGAATCGCAAACGTTCGAGCAGGGGCACCGATGCATCTTGGGCGAGATCAAGAACCCTTTGGTTGAACTCCAAAAACGAGAGTTCCCGATTGATGAAATTGGCCGGCAAGCTGAGATTTTGCGATTCCATAGACCGTGTCCCACTCCGATATCCCCCACCGTACCACGCGTAGTCGTGGCTCTGTGTTACAGCGATTGAGGATGCCTGTACGCCGTGGTGGGGGAGCGATGTGGCATTGATGCCGCGCACAGTTTTGACGAATCTGCCCTGACCGTCATCGAGGGTGCTGCTGGTTCAGAGCCCATGGCCGCGGATCGTCACCGCGGGTAAGTAGGCCTACAGATTTGCGCTTAGACCACCTGATCCCTACATTGCGCGTCTAACTTCGAATTCGGCAGGAGAGGCTCATGCTTGGGGTAGACGAACAGATGGTGGAGCTGGGCCGCGGCGCCCAGGAAATACTCCTGGAAGCTGACCTGCGAAAGAAGCTTGCGCGAGGTAAGCCACTGCGGATTAAGGCTGGATTCGACCCCACGGCCCCTGATCTGCATTTGGGCCATACCGTCTTGATCAACAAGATGCGCCAGTTTCAGATGTTGGGCCACGAAGTCATCTTTTTGATTGGCGACTTCACTGGAATGATTGGCGACCCCACCGGCAAGAACACAACGCGCCCGCGACTAACACCGGATGAAATAGCGGCAAACGCAAGGACTTACCAAGCGCAGATCTTCAAAATACTGGATCCGGAAAAGACGAAAATTGACTTTAATTCCCGCTGGATGACGGAGTTGGGTAGTGCCGGTCTGATTGGCCTCGCGGCGCAATACACCGTTGCACGGATGTTGGAGCGCGATGACTTTTCCAAGCGATATAAGGGCGGGCAGCCGATCGCGGTCCATGAATTTCTCTATCCGCTGGTGCAGGGCTATGACTCGGTCGCTCTAAAAGCGGACGTCGAGTTAGGCGGCACAGATCAGAAATTCAATTTGCTAGTAGGTCGACATTTGCAGGAGAACTATGGGCAAGAGCCGCAAGTTGTCTTGACGATGCCGTTACTGGAGGGGCTGGACGGCGTAAACAAGATGTCCAAGTCCTTGGGCAACTACATCGGCATTGCAGAATCGCCAGAAGAGATCTTTGGCAAGATTATGTCTATTAGCGATACGTTGATGTGGCGCTACTACGAGTTACTCTCATTTAGACCTTTGCACGAAGTGGAAACTCTGAAAACTTCGGTAAATGAAGGTCAGAACCCGCGCGATGTCAAATTCGAACTTGGCGTCGAATTAGTCGATCGGTTCCATGGCGTGGGTAAAGGCGCGGCTGCTCGGGACGCCTTCATTGCGCGATTCCGCGAAGGACAAATTCCCGATGAAATGCCTGAATTCACGCTTTCCCTAGACGCGGGAGGCGCGAAACTCGCCGTAATTTTAAAAGAGGTTCAGCTGGTCGCGAGTACCAGTGCGGGCTACAGAATGATTGACCAGGGTGCAGTCAGAGTGGACGGAGAGAAGGTCTCAGACCGCGATCTGCTTATCCAGACCGCTGGACAGATGCTGATTCAGGTCGGAAAGCGGGCTTTCGCTCGCGTCAACATACTAAATAAATAGTAAAAACAGATAGTTAAACGGTATTGTTGGAACGGTGTTTGACAGCCTGAAAAGGGGCGATATACTGCGCGCCCTCTCGACGAGGTAACTCGACGAAAGGGGCCCTGAACCGGATCTGACCGCCGCAAGGCAGGCAGAAAAAAGTTCGAAAAAAAGGGCTTCGCGGTGTTGACGAGACAATAAACTCGTCTATACTAGCGGACTCTCTGGTGACGGTTGCAGCGCAGCCGAAACCGCCTCCCAAAGCCTCCGCGCTCTGGGCGTTGTTTAAGAATCAGCAGGTAATTTGTGTGGGGACTCGCGTCAAGCGTCATATGACGCAAATAGCGAGTACCAAGATCCAAGCAAAGTAATTCTTGATTCGAAAGGATTGAGAGTCAGTTGTTCAGGAGCT
>CANGOP010000002.1 GCA_947455595.1 Gammaproteobacteria bacterium | reverse complement strand
AGCGCGACTGCCCGTCTCTACGGGCAGTCGCGCCACCGGGCAAGCAACTCCACTTGCACTGCGCGCATGGCGTGTGCCGCCTGCTCGCGCACGATCCCATAACCCTTCACCTGTTCCGGTAGGGCGACTATCTTCACCGCCAGGTCGAAGTTGCGTGCATTCAGTTTGACGAGCAATTCGTTCACGACGGCTTCGTAGTCGCTGAGCAGCGTGCGATCCAGCCGGCGATCCCGCGTCCATCGGAACGGGTCGCACCAATACCCCCTGCAGCGCCGCAAGTAAGCCAGGACACGCAAGATCGGCGTCAACCATGGACCGAACGACCGTTTGCGAGGTCGCCCTGTCCGCGGATCTTTGCGAGCAAAAAACGGAGGCGCGAGGTGATAGGTGCGCCGCGGCACCCCCTCAAAGTCGGCTGCCAACTGCGACTCGAACGCCGGCAGCGTCAAGAGGCGGGCGACTTCGTATTCATCTTTCACAGCGAGCAATCGAAAGTAAGCCGACTCAAAGGCGCGTGTCAGAGCATCGGACTGCGGATTGACCGCGACTTCCGCTGCGCGGACCCGCATCACCCAGTCCTGATATCGACGGGCGTAATCGGCGTTTTGGTAATCCCTCAAGAAGGCAGCTCGAACCGTGGCGTCGGCGCGGTCCACCGACGGCGGCTGTTGATGCTGTGCCAATAACAGGCCGAAAGCCTCCGGATCTGCGGCTGCCAGTCGGCCGAACGCCAGGGCTTTCAGGTTCAATTCCACAGCCGCCCCATTCAATCGAATCGCCGTTTCCAACGCGAGCGGCGAAACTGGCAACCAGCCCATTTGCAGCGCAAATCCCAGCAGCAGCGTATTCGCACCGATCGTGTCACCGAGCAGCACACGACTGGCTTCTGTTGCATCGACCGCCCGCACCGCCTCGGCGCCCGCGGCGGCGTCAAGCGAAGCCCGATGCGCATCTGCCTGGAAATCAAAGTCAGGATTGAGCTGAAAGTGGGCTGTAGGCAGCAGGTGCGAATTGAGCGCCACTCGAGTTTTTCCTCGGTGAATGGCGCGTAGCGCCTCGGTCGAGGCTGAGACGATCAAATCGCAACCCAACACCAAGGTCGCCTCTAGAGCACCCACGCGTGGGGTGACCGGACCGTGGCCGCTCGGTCCGATCTTGATGTGCCCATACACCGCACCGCCTTTCTGGGCTAACCCGGTCATGTCGTAGACATGCGCTTCCAACCCGTCGATGTGAGCCGCCATCGCCAATAGCGCGCCGATGGTGACCACGCCGGTACCGCCCACACCCGTTAAGAGGATGGCATGTGCCCCTGCGTGAGCCGACGGGGGCAACGGCAAAGACGATCGTTCGCCGGGATCAATCTGAATCTTTCGTCGCGCCGGACGAACCCCGGAAAGCGACACAAAAGAGGGGCACAGGCCCTCGGCACACGAGTAGTCCTTGTTACAGCTGGCCTGCTCGATACGGCGCTTGCGGCCGAACGGTGTCTCGATCGGCTCGATGGACACGCAGTTGGCCTGTTTCGAGCAGTCACCACAGCCTTCGCAAACCAAGGTGTTGATCACCACACGGCGATCGGGATCGGGGAATTTGCCACGCTTACGACGACGGCGCTTTTCAGCGGCGCACACCTGGTCATAGATCAGCGCAGAGACACCCGGCACGGCGCGCAACTGGCGCTGCACCGCGTCGAGATCCTGCCGATGATGCACCGTCGTGCCGACCGCAAACCCCGGGGAGTCGCCATATTTTTCAATGTCATCACTGACCACCGCGATGCGCTGCACGCGCTCTGCGCGCAGTTGGTGCGTGATCTCGGCGACCGTGAGCCCACCCTCGACCGCCTGCCCACCCGTCATGGCAACCGCGTCGTTGTAGAGCAACTTGTACGTCAGATTCACCCCACTCGTGACCGCAGCCCGAATGGCCAAGAGGCCGCTATGGAAATACGTACCATCGCCAATGTTCTGGAATGCATGGGGCATGTCCGTGAACGGGGCTATGCCGATCCAGTTCGCCCCCTCACCGCCCATCTGGGTCGGCGGTAAGGTCTGTCGATTCATGAACAAGGCCATCGTGTGACAGCCGATGCCCCCGAACGCGAGGCTGCCCTCGGGCAGTTGGGTGGAGGTGTTATGAGGACATCCGGAGCAGAAGTACGGGGTCCGCGACCGGCCGACCGCGTGACGCGCCTCGACCTCCGCGAGTTCCGCCTCGAGCACCTTCAGTCTTGCGGATAACGCCTCATCGCCCAACCCTACCGCGATCAAGCGTTGGCCGATGATCAGCGCGATGGAGAGCGGGTCGAGCGGCACATCCGAGGGCATTAACGGTGTGCCATCGGACGCCACTTTACCCGACAGCGCCGGACGCTCTTCTGCCGCAAGCCCGTACAACAGGCGCGCCGTCTGGGTCTCCACAAAGGGGGCTTTTTCCTCGATCACCAAGACTTCGCGACGCCCACGGGCAAACTCGTACAGCCCTTCCGGCTCGATCGGACTGATCAAGGCGAGCTTGTAAACGCTGACGCTACTACGAGCCATCGCGACCTCATCGCCGAGGCCCAACATTTGCAATGCCGCCACGACATCCAGCCACGTCTTGCCCGCCGTGATCAGGCCGAGGCCCCGCACCGGCGCGTCGATTCCGTGCGTGATGCGATCCAACCGGTTGGCCCGCGCGTAGGCCAGCACGCGTGGCCATTTCGAGCGCTGGAGGCGAACATCATCCCCGATCGGGTCGAACCCAATGCGGATATGCACACCACCCGGCGGTTCAGGCTGATGGGGCAGCGTGACGGACACGCGATCGACAGCACCATCCACGGTGGCGGTGGCTTCAATGGTCTCGTTGACGGTCTTGAAACCCACCCAGACGCCCGCGTACCGCGATAGCGCCCAGCCATGAATGCCCAGATCCAGAATCTCTTGCACGGTCGCCGGATACAGCACAGGCAGGCCATGAGCCGCGATCACCGGATCGCTCTGGTGGGAAATCGTTGAACTCTTGCCAGCGTGATCGTCACCGAAGACCACCAACACGCCGCCATGGGCCGAAGAACCGGCCCGATTACCGTGTTTGATGGGGTCACCGGAACGATCAACGCCCGGCCCCTTGCCGTACCAGAGTGCGTAGACACCCTCGACCCGAGCCCCGGGCAGCAAACCCACCTGCTGCGTCCCCCAGATCGCGGTGGCCGCCAGATCCTCGTTCACGCCCGGCTGAAAGTGCACGCCGGCAGCATTCAGTTGGGACTGCGCGCCGAGGAGTTGCTGATCTAATCCACCAAGCGGCGACCCCCGGTAGCCGCTGACATAACCGGCCGTCCGCAGCCCCGCCGCAGCGTCGCGGGCTTTCTGTAACAGCAGTAGCCGCACCAGCGCCTGCGTGCCATTGAGCAACACCCGGCGACAGTTCAGTTCGTACCGATCCTCAAGTCGAACAGGGACCTGCATGTGCGCTCCGAAAACTCGGCGGGGGCATTGAGAGGTCTAGACTACCGCGCAGCACAGGTCCCTCGATATAGGCATGGACGCGCCCGTTGCCGGTGGGTAGCCTCGCGACCATGAGCATCTGGACCCGTACCCCTGACCTGCCTGAGGTCAACCGCACCCTGATCGTCGGACACGCCGCACATTTGGGGATCAAAGCTGTCGCCTGTGACGACAACTCTTTCACGACCGCAATGCCAGTCACGGAAGTCACACGCCAGCCAGACGGCCTACTGAGTGGCGGGGCCTCAGCGGCTTTAGCCGAAATCACGGCCGGCATGGCCGGCGCTCACTGCATCGACGGCGAGCGCCAGTTCGTGGTCGGGCAAGAGCTCAACATCAGCCATTTGCGCTCGGCACGCTCGGGCGAGGTGACGGCAACCGCTCGCCCACTGCGCCTCGGCGGCCGCAGTCAGGTGTGGCAGATCGATATTCGAGACGAGTCTGGCGCGCTCGTCGCCACGTCACGGTTAACCAACGTCATCCTTGAGCGCCGGAGCCCCCTATGAATTCGCGCACGTTACTGGCACTCCTGGCGCTCTGTGCAGTCGCGGCTGCCTGTGGCCAAAAAGGGGCGCTCGTCCGGCCGGAGCTGTCATCTGCGACCGTCATCAGCAAGCGCCTGCCGTCGGAAACGATCTCGCCATGAACGAAACTGAATGCCTCTATCTCGTTGACGGGTCTTCCTACCTCTATCGCGCATTTCACGCGCTGCCACCTTTTTCGAATTCACGCGGACAGCCCACGAATGCCGTTTTCGGCGTCGTGAACATGCTGCAAAAATTTCTGCGGGATACTCGGCCGACCCACATCGCCGTGGTCTTCGATGCGCCCGGGCGCACGTTCCGAGATGACCTCTTTGAGGCCTACAAGGCGCATCGGCCACCCATGCCGGATGATCTGCGCTCGCAAATTGCACCGGTGCTGCAAGCGGTTGAGGGCCTCGGTCTGCCACTGCTGCGCATTGAGGGGGTCGAAGCCGATGATGTGATCGGCACACTCGCGCGGCAAGCGGAAAGGGCCGGCATGCGCGTGGTTATCTCGACCGGCGATAAGGATATGGCCCAGCTGGTCAATGAACACATTAGCCTCGTCAACACGATGACCGGCATCGCCTTGGACACCCAGGGCGTTAGAGCCAAATTTGAGGTCGACCCCGAGCAGATCGTCGACTATCTCGCGCTCATCGGCGACAGCTCCGACAACATCCCCGGCGTTCCCAAAGTCGGGCCGAAAACAGCCGTGAAATGGCTCGCCAAATTTCGCTCCGTCGATGCCATCGTTGCCCATGCCGATGAAATCGAAGGGAAGGTCGGCGAGAGTTTGCGAGAAAACCTGTCCCAGCTCGATCTTTCGCGGCGCCTCGCCACCATTCAGTGTGATGTTGTCCTGCCCTTAACGCTGGCGGAGCTGCAATTGCGCGCGCCCGATGTCAGCACACTCACCGCGCTATATCGTGACCTCGAATTTCGCGGCCTGCTGCGCGAACTCGGTGGCGAAGGACCAGAACCGGAGACCACGGGGGGAACGCCTCACGCTCCCTCGCCATCCCTGGCGGCAGAGGATCCGGCGCGTGCTGCCATTCTGGCGGCACCACGGCAATACGACACAATTGTTGAGGAAACAGCCCTGGCGGTCTGGCTCGAGCGCCTCACCGCGGCATCGCATTTCGCGTTTGACACCGAAACGACGTCGCTCGACTACATCACGGCGGAAATCGTGGGCGTCTCCTTCGCAACGTCACCCGGCATGGCCGCCTACGTCCCGTTGGCCCACTGCTATCCTGGCGCGCCCGACCAACTGGATCGCACGACCGTTCTGGCGAAACTCAAGCCGCTATTGGAAGACGCCTCTCGAGTGAAGGTCTGTCAGCACGGCAAGTTCGATACGCACATTCTCGCGAATGCCGGCATCGCACTGGCCGGCGCCCGCTATGACACGATGCTCGAATCGTATGTGCTCAATTCGGTCGCCACGCGGCACGACATGGATTCGCTCGCGCAGCACTATCTGGGTGTTGAGACCATCAAATACGAAGCCGTGGCCGGCAAAGGTGCGAAGCAGATCAGTTTTGATCAGGTTCCCATAGAGACCGCTGGTCCCTATGCCGCTGAAGATGCAGACGTGACTTTGCGCCTGCATGAAGTACTTCACCCGCAACTTCAAGCAGAGCCGAAGCTCCTCGCGCTCTATGAAACGCTTGAGCAACCGGTCGCCGGCGTACTGGCGCGCATGGAGCGCACCGGTGTCTTGGTCGATCCGAGCTTCTTGCGCTCCTTAGGGAATGAGTTCGGGGCGCGTCTCATTCAACTCGAGCGTGAGGCGCACGCGCTCGCCGGTAGCCCATTCAATCTAGACTCGCCGAAGCAGTTGCAGCAGATCCTGTTTGAAAAACTCGCCATTCCAGTGATTCGTCGTACGCCGACGGGGCAGCCCTCGACAGCGGAAGACGTACTGGAAGAGTTAGCGGCGACTCAGCCGTTGCCGAAATTGATTTTGGAGTACCGCGGACTGGCCAAGCTTCGCGGCACTTACACCGAAGCACTGGCGGCACAGGTCCATCCAAAAACCGGCCGTATTCATACGTCCTATCACCAAGCCGTTGCCGCGACGGGTCGCTTGTCTTCATCGGATCCGAACTTACAAAACATTCCGATCCGCACACCGGAAGGTCGGCGCATTCGTCAGGCCTTTATCGCGCCAACCGATCACTTGATCATGGCAGCGGACTATTCGCAGATCGAGTTGCGCATCATGGCGCACTTATCTGGAGACGAGGGTTTGCTGCGTGCCTTTGCGGAAGGCCGTGACGTTCACGAAGCGACCGCCGCGGAAATGTTCGGGGTCGACCCGGCGGCGGTGACTGGCGATCAACGACGCGCAGCGAAAGCGATCAATTTCGGCCTGATGTATGGCATGTCGGCGTTTGGCTTGGCCGCTCGACTCGATGTGGGTCGCGGCGAAGCACAGGCGTATATCGATCGATATTTCGAACGCTACCCCGGCGTGCGTCGCTATATGGATGAGACGCGCGCCCGTGCGCGCGAACAGGGTTTCGTGGAAACCGTCGAGGGTCGACGCCTCTATTTGCCGGATATCCGTTCACGCAACAAACAGCAGCAGCAATATGCCGAGCGCGCCGCCATCAACGCGCCGATGCAAGGCACCGCCGCCGACATCATCAAGCGAGCGATGCTCGCCGTTGACGGGTGGATTCGAGAAACCGCGGCACCGGCGACTCTGGTCATGCAGGTGCATGACGAATTGGTCCTAGAAGTGCAGGAGAGTGCCGTGGGCACTGTCCGTGACCAAGTCCGTGCGCTCATGGCAGGTGCCGCGGCGCTACGGGTTCCGCTCGAAGTCGGGATCGGGACCGGACGAAATTGGGATGAGGCCCACTGACGTTGCCCCGTCGGACAATTCTTGATGCAGCGGCGGGAACTTTCGGGGCGCAGGGCCGTCTCAATCATTGCGTATCGCAAGATGTGCTCTGCTCAACTCCCTTGGCAGGTTCGTCCGACCCATCCCCTGTCGGACCGATGATCTAGCCCGGCGGCGGCATGTCCCCCGCCGGGGTTTTTTCTCTCAGGAAGGCCCTCAGCGACTTGCGCGCTTCATCCACCCCCGTCTTGGCGGTGGCCGACAGCAATTGAGCCGTCGCCGTCGTCCCCAGTTGCCGGCGCACCGCGGCGAGGGCCGACGCCCCCTGATTGCGGGTCAATTTGTCCGCCTTGGTCAGCAGAATATGGACCGCGCGTCCGCAAGACAGCGCGAACTGCACCATCTGCAGGTCCTGCTCCCCCAAGCCACGGCGCACATCGACGATTAAAAACAAGGCCTTAAGCGAGGACCGGTCGCGGAAATAGGCTTCGAGGAGCTTCTTCCAATGGTCTTGAAGGGGTCTTGGCACTTTGGCGAAGCCATAGCCCGGGAGGTCGACCAGTCGGCGACCCGGCTCTAGCTCGAAAAAGTTCACGAGCTGGGTGGCCCCGGGGGTCTTCGAGGTACGGGCCAAGCCTGCGCGCTGGGTGATCGCGTTGATGGCGCTCGACTTACCGGCATTGGAGCGGCCACCGAAACAGACCTCCGCCCCGGTGTCCGGGTAGAACTGGTTCGGTTCGTGAGCGCCCTTCAGGTAGTGTGCATGGGGAAAAGCCGACATCGTGTAGAATCCACCGTTCGCTTGGGTCCGGGAGTCTAACAGGGCCGAGCGACTGCCCAACCGGAGCCATCAGATCTATGAAGAGTCGACTTGTCACGGCCGTTCTAGCCACCGCACTGATCACCCTCGGTCTACCCACGACCACCCTCGCTGCAGACGCCCTCGTCGGCAACGCGGACGCCGGCGCCGCCAAAGCGGCCGTCTGTGCCGCCTGCCACGGCGCCACCGGCAATAGCGTCAATCCCGAGTGGCCCAACCTCGCCGGTCAGCACCGCGAATACATCGTGGAACAGCTCACCGCGCTGAAGTCGGGCATGCGCATTGCCCCGCTCATGAATCCGATGGCCGCTGCGCTGTCGGAGCAGGATATGGCGGATCTCGCTGCACATTTCTCCAAGCAGGTCTTGGTCGGATTAGAGACCAGCGGCGACGCGTGGAAAGCCGGCGAAAAACTCTACCGTGGCGGCGATGCCGCGCGTGGCATTCCCGCCTGCGCGGCCTGCCACGGACCGGAAGGTCGCGGCAACGGCCCGGCCCGCTGGCCGCAAGTGCGTGCTCAGCAGCCGGCCTATGTGACCGCGCAGTTGCAGCACTACGCCGCGAAGAGCCGTTATCAGACCGGCAAGGGCGTCCCTGCCGGCGCAGAACTGATGTACGACGTCGCTAAGCGCCTGACGGACGATGACATCAAAGCCCTGACCGCCTATCTGCAGGGTCTGCGCTGAAATCACTTCCCCGCTGAGGAGCGCGTGCGCCTCAGCGGGATTTGAATGCTTGTGGCCTAACCGCCGGCCTAGCCGGATCGAGGAGACTCATGAAGAAGCTATTGACTGGCATCATCGCGATTGCCGTCGTTTCGGTCGTGCTTTCCGCTATTGGCGTGTTGCGTCACGCCGGACATGGCAGCACAAGTCATCGCGCGACCGTCGCCCGCATCTCCGTGCACAACGCCAGTGGCGGTGCGGTCGAGAAGAACACGGGCATGGCTGAAGAGAGCGAGTCCGCCGACATCCCGTCAGGATTCTCACCGATCGCGGCAGCGGTTGCTGCCACCACCCCGTCAGTGGCGGCACCTATTCCGTCGCGCTGGGTGGATGGCAAGAACTATTCCACGCTGGTGCCCGCGCAGCCCACCTCGTCTTCGCCCGACAAGGTCGAAGCCGTGGAAGTATTTTGGTACGGCTGCCCACATTGCTTCGCCTTGGATCCGTCGTTGGAAACCTGGCGCACCAAGAACAAGGCTCCCTACGTGGAGTTTGTCCGCGTGCCGGTGATGTGGGGCCCCGTGCACAAGGCCCATGCTCGCCTTTTTTACACGATCCAGGCACTCGGCAAGTCTGAGCAGCTCCACTCGGCGGTGTTCCGTGAAATTCACGTCATGAACAACTTCCTCGCGTCAAAGACCAACGACGACAAGGAATCCGAACAGTTGCAGAAGAAGTTCCTGATGGAACACGGCGTGAGCGCGGCGGACTTCGACAAGACATACCGCTCGTTCTCGGTCGAGAGCAAGTTGGCGCGCGCGGATGAACTGACCAAGCGCTACAAGGTCACGGGCGTTCCGTTCTTCGTCGTGAACGGCAAGTACACGGCGGACGTCGGCACGGCCGGCGGCGAGCCGCAACTGATCACCATGCTCGACGATCTGTCGGCAGCAGAACACAAGCGCTGAGCAAACGTTGATGATTGGCAATACGCCCGCCTTGTGCGGGCGTATTCGTTTTGGGGCTTCCAAAATATGCGTTTCTGCCGCCCCGTGGACGCGCACCGGCAGGGTGGAGACCGCAAAGCGATATCCAATTACAAGGGTTGGCTTTTATGAGGTCCCAATTGTTTGATAGACCGGCCATGGCGCCGACAATCGCCTCGTGAGGCACCACTAGCCGATCGATGGCGCGCCCGGAAGGATTCGAACCTCCGACCACTTGGTTCGAAGCCAAGTACTCTATCCAGCTGAGCTACGGGCGCCCGGATTGTCGATATTCGAGTTGGCAGCGATCTGGTCTTCGACCACCAACCCAACAACGCTCTTGAAACTGATTGGCGCGCCCGGCGGGATTCGAACCCACGACCTACGGCTTCGGAGACCGTCACTCTATCCAGCTGAGCTACGGGCGCACGCGAGAGGCCCGGGATTCTACTCGCGGGCGTGGGAGGCGTCCAACGACCCTTCTGAACCGGCGTGCGGGACGCTATACTCCGCGCCACTTGATATCTATCTTCGGACCCGGGGACACCGAACGTGAGCAAACAGGACGATCATTTTTTCAATACTTTCAGCGTCGTCATCGGCATTCTTGTCGTTGTGACGATCGGCCTTATCGCGTTTGCCCGCTCCATCGGCAACCCGTTCGAAGAGGCCAAGATCGC
This sequence comes from Gammaproteobacteria bacterium, assembly GCA_947455595.1. Classification (GTDB taxonomy): domain Bacteria; phylum Pseudomonadota; class Gammaproteobacteria; order Steroidobacterales; family Steroidobacteraceae; genus CAIKZZ01. The sequence goes on along the minus strand of CANGOP010000002.1, from coordinate 221,715 downwards.
CGCGGACGCGGGCATGCAGGCCCAAGTCGCCTCTCGGACGGCTCCCGTCGGGACGGTTGCGGTCGCTGGCGCTGATAACAGCGCGATCGCCATCAAGTCGGACGACGGCGCGGCACCGGCCGCACTCGCGCTGCCGAAGAACGGCGAGGAAACCTACAAGGCCGTGTGCAGCGCCTGTCATGCCGCCGGCATCGCTGGCGCGCCGAAGGTGGGTGACAAGGCGGCGTGGGGCCCACGCATCGCACAGGGCAAGGCAACGCTGTACTCGCATGCCATCAATGGCTACAAGGGCAAGGTCGGCGTGATGCCCGCCAAGGGTGCCCGCTCGGATCTCCCGGATGATCTCGTCAAGGAGACGGTCGATTACATCGTGAAGATGAACCAGTAATCGCGGCTGCTGAACAGCGGCGCCGATTTCGACAAACGCCCGGCCCCAGTGCCGGGCTTTTGCATTGCGGGGTTCGCAAATCGGGGGCCACGGCGATGACCGGCACACAGGCGTCCGATCCGGAAGAACGGCCCCTCACGGCGCTTCTGGGATTGAGCATCACCAGGCCCATCATCGGTCACGCGACCTGGCACGCCTAACGGGAGACGATCGACGCCTCGCAGTGGCCGCTAGCCGACTGACCCCACCGGTTGGCTTCAGCCCCCGGCGCTTTTCTGCGCTTCCATGCTCGCAAGACGGGCCTCGAGCGCTTCCAGTTTCTCGCGCGTGCGAGCCAGGACTCCGGCCTGTACATCAAATTCCTGGCGGGTGACCAGATCCAACTTCGCGAGCCCGGCCTGTAGGACACTTTTGAAATTCGCTTCCATGTCGGCGCGCAGGGCGGCGAATTGGGGCGGCATGGCATCGGCCATCCGGCGGGCGAGGTCTTCAAAGGCTTTGGGATCAAAAGGGTTGGTCACGGCACTCTCCGCCAGTCGCAGCTGTAGCCTCCGTTGTGGGGCCTGTACCCGCATCCGTCAAGACCATGCCCCGCTTTCAGGCGTGGATAACCGCTCAACGCGCCAAAACGGTGCGCGCCACGGCGCCGAGCACCCGCAATACCCCCGACAAGTCCCTGATTTTCGGTTCCGGTTACGTTGGCACGGATTCTGCATTTCTCGGGATGTAGCGCCAGCCAGTCGGCGCGCTGTGAGGCCTAAGCCCTGCCATGAAGTGGATTACCGCGATCATCAAGCCTTTTAAGACCGACGAGGTTCGCGAAGCTATCGCCAATCTCGGCGTGCAGGGCGTCACGGTCACGGAAGTGCACGGCTTCGGCCGCCAACGCGGTCATTTGGAAACGTATCGAGGCGCGGAATACCGTGTCGACTTCGTTCCGAAGACCAAGATCGAAATCGTGGTCGACGACTCGATTTGCGAGCAGGTCGTTGAGGCCATTACGAACATTGCCCGGACGGGCCGAATGGGTGACGGCAAGATCATCGTCACCTCGCTCAGCCAGTCGCTACGCATTCGCACCGGGGAGATGGGCTCCGAAGCCATCTGACCGGAACTTTCCAACTCCTTTCTCTTTCGCCTCCACAGGGGAACCGACGTGCCACTTGCCAGACTTTCGACCTTGACCACCCCCGCCACGGCTTCGCGCCGCTGGCTGAACGGTGCGCGTGCGGCGCTCGCGACCCTGATCGTCGCCGGCGCCACCTTATTCGTCGCGCCTCACGCGGCGTATGCCGATGCGCCTGCGGCAGCGCCTGCCGCCACGGCGGCCCCCGCCGCAGCGGCGGAAGCCGCCGCTACGGCGGCTGAGCCGGCAGCACCCGCCGCCGCGGTGGCGGCGCCCACCCCAAACAAGGGCGATACCGCCTGGATGCTGATGTCCACAGCCCTGGTGCTGCTGATGTCGGTGCCGGCGCTGGCGCTGTTCTACGGCGGTCTTGTCCGCCAGAAAAACATGCTGTCGGTCCTGATTCAGGTATTCGTGGTTTTCTCGCTGATCACCGTGCTGTGGTGTGTCTACGGTTACTCGCTGGCGTTTACCGAGGGGAATTCCATCATCGGTGGCTTCGATCGGCTCTTCCTGAAGGGCATGTTCGATCCGACGACCGGCAGCTTCTCGATGGCGGCAACGTTCAGTAAGAACACGCCCATTTACGAGTTAGTCTTCGCCGCGTTCCAAGCAACGTTTGCGGCCATCACCGTCTGCCTTGTGCTGGGCTCAATCGTTGAGCGCATCAAGTTCTCTGCCGTGCTGATTTTTGCGGTCATCTGGTTCACGATTTCGTATCTGCCGGTCGCGCACATGGTGTGGTTCTGGGCGGGTCCGGACGCCTTTACGGATCCGTCAGTCGTCGAGGCTCAGACGGCAAAAGGCGGCTTGCTGTGGCAGTGGGGCGCTCTGGACTTCGCAGGCGGCACCGTCGTTCACATCAATGCCGGCTTCGCGGGTCTCGTCGGTGCTGCCATGCTCGGCAAGCGTCTGGGCTTTGGGCGTGAGGCAATGGCGCCCCACAGCCTCACCATGACAATGATCGGTGCCTCCTTGTTGTGGTTCGGTTGGTTCGGCTTCAACGCCGGCTCCGCGTATGAAGCCAATGGCTCGGCGGCGCTCGCGTTCATGAACACGTACCTCGCCACTGCGTGCGCGGTGCTTTCTTGGCTTTTCGGCGAGTGGATCCACAAGGGTAAGCCGTCGCTGCTGGGCGCCGCTTCGGGTGCCGTGGCCGGCCTCGTCGCCATTACGCCGGCTGCCGGCAACGTCGGCATTCCGGGCGCGTTCGCGATTGGCCTGATCGCCGGTCTCGTCTGTCTCTGGGGCGTCACCGGCTTGAAGAGAATGATCAAAGTCGACGACTCGCTCGACGTCTTCGGCGTGCACGCGCTGGGTGGCGTCACCGGCGCCTTGCTAACCGGCGTCTTCAATTCGCCTGCCCTCGGTGGACCGGGCTTCGTGACCGATTGGGTGACGGGCAAGACCGGTTATGCCGACTCGATCCTCGCGCAGGTCATCGTACAGGCCAAGGCGGTTGGGCTGACGGTGGTGTGGACGGTTGTCTCCGCCTATATCGCCTTTAAGATCGCCGATCTGCTCGTCGGCCTGCGTGTGCCTGAAGACGAAGAGCGCGAAGGCCTCGATACCACGTCGCACGGTGAGCGTGCGTACAGCTGATCGATCGGGCTTTCAGCCGTTCAAGCGAGGGGCGGGCCGCGAGGCCCGCCCTTTTTTTGGCCCGCGGTGATTGGCCATTGTGGATATCGCGTAGCGAACACGGGGGTGCCTGACGGTCAGCCCGTAAGTGTTCGGCGTCTCCGCACTTTTCCGGATGCCGCTCGAGCAGCCAACCGTTCAGCCTTGCTTGCCCTGACGGACGGCAGCGCATCGGGCGAGAGTACCCATGACTTCAGAACTGCATCGTGGACACGTCTACATCGTAGACCCAGATCCCCGCTCACGAACGGCCTGCGCTGTGCTGTTGCACTCGTTGGGGTATCCGATTTCTGAATTTCCGAACGGCCGCGATTTTCTCGACGCGATCGATCCCATGGGACCGGGCTGCGTCGTACTGGAAGGCTCACTTGGGGACATGTCGGGTGCCGACGTACAGGCGCAACTGACCGCCTTGGGGTCGCCCATCACGGTCGTTTTCGTGACACGGCATGGGGACGTCGCCTCCGCCGTCGCCTCCATCCGCGCAGGCGCCGCGCACTACCTTTTGAAACCCGTCCGCGAGCAACAGTTGCTGGATATCGTCAATCGGGCCATGCGTCGCTCGATCGAAGACGCGGGCCGCGCCAACGCGCGTCGCGTGATCGTCTCGCATCTCGCATCCCTCACGTTGCGTGAGCGGGAAGTGTTGGCGCAATTGGTGGAGGGCGTCCACTATGACCGCGTCTCCGTCGAACTCGGCATTACGAAACGAACGGTCGAAGCCCATCGCCGGCGCATCATGGAAAAGATGCGAGCCCGATCACTGCCACAATTGATTGATCAGTTGGCGCAGGTGGGTTGGCCCCGCTTACGCAGCACATCCCATCTGCAGGCGCATTGAGCGTGTCACGCCGCTTCAGCGTCGGTCACGGCTATCGAAGCTCGCGGCCAATGCGCGAATAGACTCGCTATAAACCGGCTGTAGGGGTTGCGGTGCCCGCAAACATCGCGCCTCCATTGGCAATCGCGCCAAGTCCGCCTGAGCTTGGGCTGCGATCTGCGCAACCGACGGGTGGGCATCGACACGCCGTCCCTGACGCATCACACAGACCAGCAAAGGCTCGCCCGCTACACCGGGTTCATCGGCCAGGGCCATCTGGTCGGCGCACATCCGTCCGTGCGTGTCGTAATGACGGTAGACCTGCTTGGCGCCCGGCCACGTCTCCTTGCCCGGGGACCGTTTGCGGCACGGCTCGCCCGCATAGGATTGCAGTTTGTAAACGGCATCCAGAGTAGGCGCGTCGGCGGAGGTATCTAAACGCGTGCCCACACCAAATGAGTCGATCGGAGCGCCCGACGTCACCAAGGCCTCAATGGACAGCTCATCCAAATTGCCGCTGGCAATAATGCGCACGGTCGATGCTCCGCCCTCATCGAGTATCCGGCGCACTTTCACCGCTTCTGCCGCGAGATCGCCGCTGTCGATACGCACCGCTTGGATCTTCATACCGCTGCGCACGAGCTCGGCGACCGTCTGCGCCGCACGACCGGTGTCGTAGGTATCGATCAGCACCGTCGTCGCGTCGGGAGACGTCGCCGCGTAATGCTGAAAAGCCGCTGACTCATCGCCGAGTGCCTGCACGTAGGAGTGGGCCATCGTGCCCACCAACGGGAGTCCATAACGCCGACCTGCTTCGACTGTGGCCGTCGCGGCAAAGCCGCTCAGCACTGCGGCCCGCGCCGCCAACAGGGCAGCTTCTGCCCCGTGCGCACGGCGCATCCCGAAGTCGGCCAACGGGCGCCCCTGTGCAGCGAGGACACACCGCGCGGCCTTGGTCGCGATCAGGGTTGAGAAATGCAGCAAATTGATGAGCCGACTTTCGACAAACTGCGCTTCCGGTAAAGCAGCCTCAACGCGCAGCCAGGGCTCACCGGCAAACACCACGCGACCCTCGGGGACCGCCCAGACATCCCCCCGAAAGCGAAAGTCGGCCAGTGTTTCCAAAAACGCGCCCGAAAAACGCCGGGTCGACGCGAGCCAGTCGACGTCTGCCGTCGTAAAGCGCAGGTGTTCCAGATAATCGAGCGCCTGCTCAAGACCGGCCACCACCAGAAAGCCTCGATCCGGTGGCAAGTGTCGGGCATACAGCTCAAACACGGCCGATCCGGTGCTGCTGCCGCGGGCCGCATAGGCCTGCAGCATTGTCAGTTGGTACAAATCGGTCAGCAAGGTATCGCTCATGGGGGGATTTTAGCAGCGCACCCTCCTTCCTCAGCCCAGAGGGAACCGATTTCCCGGTGCGGACTGTGACGAATCTCCGGACAGCGACTTTTTCAGACGCCACACTGGTGGTCACCATGCGCCGTCTCATGACCCACCGCCGTTTTGGCTGCTCCGACCTGCGGGCCGTGGCGTGCGCCGCGCTACTCCTGGCCGGCGTCGCCGCCTACGCGGACGTCTATAAATGGATTGACGCCGAAGGCCGCGTGCACTTCACCGATCGCCCACCCCCCAGCGACGGCAGACTGGTGTCGATCGGCCAGACCGCGCGGACCGTCACCCAGAGCAGCGCTGAGGCGCCTGAGGCGCCCACACCGGTGGCCGCGGGCCCGAGTGCCGCCGCCCCGCCCAAGCCGGCACCCCTCCCGGCACCCACCGACGCCGCGGCGCTTGCACGCCTCAAGACCAGCGTGGCGGCAGACATCGCCGCGCGTGACGCCTTGGCGTGCCAGACGGCACGCGAGCGGTACCAACAATACGTCAGCGCAAGGCGCCTCTATCTAAGCGGTGAACAGAACGACCGCCAGTACCTGTCGGACGCCGAAATGGAAGCGGCGCGGATTCAAGCCCGCCACGACGTGGAAGAACTCTGCGGCCAAGCACCCTGAAAGGCTTCCCCTCGGACCCATTTCCGGTTTCACTACACAACGCAGCCGGTCGTACCGGCAGGAGTTGAACGTGAAAACCGGTTTTATTGGGCTCGGCGCCATGGGCGTCGGCATGTCTCGCAATCTCCACCAAGCGGGACTCCTCACGGCGGTCTGGAATCGAACCGCGTCGAAGTCGGCGGCCGTAGGAGCGGAGCTCGGTGTCGCCATTGCCGCAACGCCGGCAGAACTGGCCGCCGCGTGCGATGTGGTGGTGATCTGCGTGTCCGCTGACGAGGACGTTCTCGGCGTCGTCGATGCACTCCTGCCAGCCGCACGGCACGGCCTGCTGGTGATCGACTGCTCGACCGTCTCGTCGCAGACAGCGCGGACGGCCGCCGAGCGACTGGGCGCGCATGGCGCCGAATTTCTCGACTGCCCCGTCACCGGCGGTGTTGAAGGCGCCCGCAAAGGCACGCTCGCCATCATGTGTGGCGGCGAGGCGGCGGTGCTGGAGCGCGCCCGACCCGTTCTGGCGGCGATGGGACCGACCATCGCGCACATGGGGCCGACCGGTTTTGGTCAAGCGGCCAAGGCCACGAACCAGATCTTGTGCGCGGGCGCTATCCAAGCGGCTGCGGATGCCATGGCCTTTGCCAAGGCAGAAGGGCTACCACTGGATCTGGTGATCGACACGCTCGGCAAGGGTGCCGGCGGGTCCTGGTACTTCGTGAACCGCGCGCCCTTCATGGCGCGCGAGTCCTATCCACCGGGCTTCCGGGTGCGCCTGCATGACAAAGATCTGCGGATTTGCGAGGAGATGGCGGCCGCCCGCGGCGTTGAATTACCGATCGTGTCGATGACGCGCCAGGATTACGCCCAACTGATGGCCAACGGCCATGGCGACGAGGACATCTCCACGCTGTTCCGGTTACGGGACGCCTTGTTCCAGTCGCCACGTGAGTAATGTTCGACAGCCGCGCGGCAGCAAGGACGACGGTCGGCATGGCAAAATAGTCGCATGATTCCCCATCTTAGAATCGCTACCCGCCGAAGCCCGCTGGCCTTGTGGCAAGCGGAACACGTCGCCACCTTACTGCGCACCGCTCATCCGGGCCTCGAGGTCTCTCTGGTCAAGATCGTCACCCAAGGCGATCGGATTCAGGACCGACCGCTGTCGCAAATCGGGGGCAAGGGTCTGTTCATCAAAGAACTGGAAGTGGCGATGTTGGCCGGCGAGGCAGACATCGCTGTGCACTCGATGAAAGACGTACCGGCCGCACTGCCGGAAGGGTTTACGCTCGGTGCCGTCCTGCCGCGCGCCGATGCGCGCGATGCCTTCCTCTCCCGTCGTTACGCCAGCTTGGCCGAATTGCCGATGGGCGCGTCCGTCGGCACCTCGAGCCAACGCCGTCAGAGCCTGTTACGGGCTCGGCGGCCGGATCTGTCGATCTTGCCACTGCGGGGCAACGTCGATACTCGGCTGCGCAAGCTCGATGAAGGCGAATTCGACGCGATTATCTTGGCGGCCGCAGGTCTCACGCGACTGGGTCTTGCTGAGCGTATCACCGAGTATCTGGACACCGCGTTGTCACTGCCGGCGATTGGCCAAGGCATCGTCGGCATCGAGTGTCGCGAGGATGCCGCCGTGCTGGCGCTACTCAAGCCGCTGAACGATGCCATCACGCGACTGTGCTTAGATGCTGAGCGCGCTGTCGGTGCACGCTTGGAAGGTAGCTGTACCTCACCCATCGCCGCTTACGCGACGTGGGATCACAACACGCTTTCTCTGCGAGCCTTTGTGGGCTCACCCGATGGCTCATCGAGCTTTGAGCACGCGCTCACGGGGCCTGCCCACACGCCCGCTGCCTTGGGCATCGCGGTGGCCGAGCACCTGCTGCACGCCGGCGCTGATCGCCTGTTGGCCGAACTCGCCAAGAGCGCGGTCTAGTCACATGGTCTCGCTCGCGGGCATCGGAGTGCTCGTGACGCGACCGGAGTCTCAGGCCGGTCCCTTGGCGCGCCATCTCACCGCGTTAGGCGCCACGGTCTTTCAGTTGCCGGCGCTCGCGATCGTGCCGCGCGCCGATGCGGCATCGCAGTGCGCGACGCTCGGACCCCTGTCCTCCTTCGATTGGGCGATTTTTATCAGCGCCAATGCGGTGCGTTACGGAGCGGCCTGGTTGCCCGCAGATCGCGGCCCGCGATTGGCAGCCGTCGGCCCGGCCACCGCAGCGGCACTGACCCATGCGGGCTATCGATTGTCGCTCGTGCCCGGGCGGGGCTTTGACAGCGAGCACTTGCTCGCCAGCCGTGAATTTCAGTCAATGCAGGGTCAACGCGTTCTTCTGGTTCGCGGGGGTGCCGGTCGCGATCTGCTGGCGGAGACGCTCACGGCGCGTGGCGCACACGTGGCGACACTCGATGTGTACGAACGGGTTCGCGCTACCCCATTGCCGGGCGCTGTGGAAGCGGTCGAACGCGCGTGGGCACAAGGTCACATTCATATCGTGACAGCCACGTCGACCGAGATCGTACGTGCGCTATTTGAACTGCTCTCACCGGAGGGTCGCTCGCTGTATGCGCGCACGGCATTGCTGGTGGGCTCGGCGCGTATTGCGGACAGTGTGCGCCGCAGCGGACTGCAGGGCCCCTTGGTGATCGCCGCAGCGCCCCACGATGACGGCTTGATTGCCGCGCTCCTCGCCACACCACGCGAGCGACTTCAGCCAAACGCATCCGCGTAGAAGCGTTCGCCCGATAAGCCGCGAGCCAATAACTCGGTGCGCAAGGCAGCCACCATCGGCGAGGGCCCGGCCGCGTAGACATCGACGTCCGTCACGTCTTTCTCCTCGTTCAAGAGCGCGGCGTGTACACGGCCGCGTCGAACGTTGGCGACAGAACAGGCCTCCTCGCAGACCGGGATGTAGTGCAGTTGTGGGTGACGCTCGGCGAGGTCACGTAATTCGGTATCTGCATACAGTTCAGCCGCGCGGCGCACGCCGAAATAGAGCCGCGTCGGTCGCGTCCAGCCTTCGGCGATCAGCGCGCGCAACAGCGCCCGCAGCGGCGCATAACCGGTTCCGCCGGCCACCAGCACCAACGGTGCAGCGGCATGCGCAGCGGGGGGGATGAAACCACCAAACGGCCCCTCGATCGTCAACAACGCGCCAGGGCCACCCAGCGCAAACAACGCACCAGTGGCCTTGCCGTCCGGCACCCGCGCAATGTGCAATTCCAGCAGCGGACCGTCGGTTGGCGCCGCCGCCAAGGAATAGGCCCGCTGCGTCCCATCGGGGAGAATCAAATCGATCGCCTGCCCCGCCACCCAGCGAAAAGGCTCGATCGCCGGCAGCTTCAGACCCAGCTTCAAGACCTCCGGGGAGAGCCGTTCCCACTGCGCGACTCGACACGGTAGCCGGCGCCGCTCGATCTCACCGGCCGGTCGCAGTGAGCGCACTGCCACGGCCACATCGGAGCGCGGATGCGCGCGGCACAGTAAGAGTTGCCCAGCGGCGCGCTCCTCATCCGTGAGGCCAAGGCCAGGCCCTGCGGGGAAAGACACCTCGCCGGACACCCAGGTCGCGCGGCAGGCGCCACACGAGCCACCACGGCAACTGTGCAGGAGCGGCACCCCCGCCATGAGCGCGGATTCCAGCAAGGAACGCCCTGGGGGGCATTCGATCGACCGGTGTTCAGGGAGAAGCGTCAGACGCATGCCACGAGTGTGCCGCGAATCGCTCTAGAATGCCGCATGGAACGCGTGAATCAGCTCATCGTGGGAGCCGGCTATGTCGGGCAGCGCCTCGCCGGGCGTTTGCGGGCGGTGGTCCCTGTGCACGCCGTGGTCAGCAGCGTCGCAAGCGCCGAATCACTGCGCGCGCAGGGCATCCCCGCCACGGCCTGGAACCTGGATTGCCCGGATGTCGCCGACGTCCCGCAAAGCCCCCAAATCCTCACCTACCTCGTCGCGCCGCCGTTGCAAGGCACGCACGATCCGCGCTTGCTGCGCTGTCTTCATGCCGTACAGCCGCTCGAGCGTCTTGTGTATCTGTCGACCACCGCGGTGTATGGGGATGTCGGCGGTGCGGTGGTCGATGAGGAGGCGCCACCGGCGCCCTCGTCCGGACGCGGCCATCGCCGGCTCGCGGCAGAACACGCCGTGCGCGCATTCGCCGAGTCGCACGGCATCGCCTGGGTCATTCTGCGCGTGCCGGGGATCTATGGACCTGGACGCCTACCGCTCGACCGCCTTGCGCGCGGAGAACCGGTCCTCGCGCCGACCGATGCCGGCATGACCAATCGTATTCACGTCGATGACCTCGTCACCGCCTTGCAGTTGGTGGCCGAGCACCCACAGGCCGCAGGCCGCATTTATAACGTGAGTGATGGCGCACCCTGCAGCACCAGCGAGCATTTCCAGCGCGTCGCCCAAATTGCCGGCCTACCCCCACCTGCGGTGGTGACGCGCGCCGAGGCCGAGGGACGCATCTCGGCCGCCTTCCTGGCCTACCTGGATGAATCGCGCCGGCTCGACAGTTCCCGCATTCGGACCGAACTTGGATTTAAGCCGCGCTATGCGGACCCCAGCGAGGGGATCCGCGCCAGCCTAACGGTTCAGACCGGTCGGGCCTGAAGGTCGTAGGTATCCGCAGCGGTGATCTCCACTTCGGCGAACTCGCCCACTTTGAGTTGCGCTGTCCCACGACCTTTCACGAACACCGTCCCGTCGATCTCGGGGGCATCGGCATAGGACCGGGCCACCGCGACGACGCTGCGACCGTGACGCTCCAAGGCATCGACCAAGACCCGTTCGCGCCGCCCCACTCGCCGTTCCAACCGTCGAGCGCTGATCTCGGCCGCCCGCTCCATGAAGCGCGCCAGACGTTCTTCCTTGACTTCCTCGGGAACCGGATCCGGCAGTGCATTGGCCGACGCGCCTTCCACAGGGGAGTATTTGAAGCATCCCACGCGGTCGAGGTCCGCGTGCTCCAGCCACTCGAGGAGCTCAGCGAAGTCCGCCTCGGTTTCACCGGGAAAGCCGACGATGAAGGTGCTACGGATCGCCAGATCCGGCAACGCGCGGCGCCACGCCTGGATGCGCGCCAACGTGTTTTCAGCATGGGCCGGGCGCTTCATGAGCTTCAGGACCCGCGGGCTGCCGTGCTGGAAGGGGATATCGAGGTACGGCAACACGAGACCATCTGCCATGAGCCCAATGACGTCGTCCACATGCGGATAGGGATAGACGTAGTGCAAACGGACCCACGCATCCCGCTCGCGAGCGAGGGAACCGAGCTCACGGGCGAGATCAATAAAGCGCGTCGCGATTTCGCGCTGCCCCCACTGCTCCGCTCGATAGCGTAAATCCACGCCGTAGGCGCTCGTATCCTGCGAGATCACGAGCAGTTCCTTCACGCCGGCATTGAGCAAGCGGATGCCCTCGTTCAGCACCGAGGGAATCGGTCGGCTCACGAGATCGCCGCGCATAGAGGGAATGATGCAGAAGCTGCAACGATGATTGCAGCCCTCGGAAATCTTCACGTACGCATAGTGACGGGGCGTCAGGCGAATGCCCTGCGGCGGCACCAGATCGAGATAAGGATCGTGCGGTTTGGGCAGGTGCTTGTGTACCACCGACAGCACTTCCTCATAGGCGTGCGGACCTGTGATCCCCAACACCTGCGGGTGCCGCTCGAGAATCTTTTCGGGCTGTGCGCCGAGGCACCCCGTGACGAGGACCCGTCCGTTCTCGCGCAGGGCCTCCCCGATCGAGTCGAGCGACTCATGCACCGCATCGTCGATAAAGCCACAGGTGTTGACGACCACGAGATCCGCGCCGTCGTAAGACGGCGCAATGTCATAGCCTTCGGCACGCAACTGCGTGAGGATGCGTTCAGAATCGACGAGGGCTTTCGGGCAGCCAAGGCTGACGAAACCCACACGCGGTGCAGCGGCCATGGGGCATCTCAACACGGAACAGGGTGCGCATCGTACCCTGTCGCGCACGAGGGGGGCCACCGCCACCGCCTTCCGCTATGATCCGGGCATGCCTTTCCGCTTTACTAAAATGCACGGCCTCGGCAACGACTTCGTGGTCTTCGACGCCGAGGATGCGGCCGCTCTACCCGATCGGGCTTTCTTACGCGCACTGGCCGACCGCCATACGGGCGTCGGCTTTGATCAGGCACTGGCCGTCCTGCCGGCGCAGCGCCCAGGCGCGGCTGCTGAATACCGGATTTACAACGCCGATGGTGGCGAGGTGGAACAGTGCGGCAATGGCGCACGCTGCGTGGCCGCGCTCGTCGCGGCCCGTCAGGGGCGTATCGGGGAGATCTTCGAGCTGGATAGCCCACCCGGCCCAATTCAGGCGCGTGTCACGGCGGATGGCCTTGTGGCGATTGCCATGGGCATTCCGGACTTCGACCCTGCGGCCGTGGCCTTCAGCGCGCCGGAGGCTGCGCCGCTCTACGACCTTGACCTCGGTGATCAGGTCGTTTCGCTATCGGCTGTCTCCATGGGTAACCCACATGCCGTGATTCGGGTCGCCGCGGTGGATAACGCCCCGGTCACGACGCTTGGCCCACGCCTCGAAGTGCACCCGCGCTTCACGCGACGCACGAACGTAGGCTTTATCGAGGTCGCCTCGCGAGAGCACATCTGGCTGCGTGTGTGGGAGCGCGGCGTGGGCGAGACCCGGGCCTGCGGGACCGGCGCCTGCGCGGCGGTTGCGGTAGGGCGCCACCTCGGCTGGCTCGACGAAACGGTGGCTGTCGATCTGCCTGGCGGACGCCTGACGATTCACTGGCCGGGACCCGGCGAGACGCTTTGGATGACCGGACCCGCCGTGCGGGTCTATGAAGGAACCTTGATCCCATGACGACCCCCTCCCGCGCGAGCGACAACCGACCCAACTCCTCTGCCGTCAGCGAGGCGGATATCCGCGCTTATCTTGCGCGTCATCCCGATTTTTTCGCCGCACACCCTGACCTGCTCGCGAACCTGCGGCTCCCGCATGGCGCGGGCGGCAACGCCACGGTATCGCTCGTCGAGCGACAAATGGAAGTGCTACGCGAGCAGCGCCGCGAGGGCGAAGCGCGGTTGCAGGAACTGATCGCGATCGGCCACGGTAATGACGCCCTGGCTGAAAAAATGCATCGGCTGGCCTGTCGCTTGGTGCGGGCACGAGGCATCCGGGCGCGCCTAGACGCGATGGAGTCGAGCCTGCGCGAGGACTTCTCGGCCCCTGATTTTGTGCTCGTACTGACGCGGGCGACCAGCGCATTGGCCGGCGTCGAAGCCCGCCACTTGCGCATCATCTCAGCCGAGACGTCCGACTTTCGCTCGTTCGAAAGCCTGATCCTCTCGGGCAAACCCCGCTGCGGGCATGTTCGCGATTCACAGCGAGACTTTTTGTTCCCGACCTCCGGCAGTGCCATCGGCTCGGTGGCGCTCGTGCCACTGACCATCCAGCATGCCGCGGCGGTCCTTGCGATTGGCTCGCCGAACGCGCATCACTTCAATCCCACCATGGGCACCGAATATCTCGCCCGCATCGGCGACCTCATCGCCACAGCTCTCGATGGCGCAGACGACCTCTGACACCACCCCTGCCGTCACGGCGCCGCCCGTTCCCTGGATGGCGCCCGATGCGGACTGGGTCGAGGCGTGGCTCGCCAACTTGGCGACTGCGCGGCGCTTGTCCGCGCATACGCTTGCCGCCTATCGGCGCGACATGGCCGCCTTCAGTGCGTGGGCGCAAAGTGCGTCGATGACCCGATTCGCATCGCTCGATACACACCACATCCGGACCTACGCGGCCTGCGCGCATCGTGACGGCCTCGATCCGCGCTCGATCCAGCGTCGGTTGTCGTCACTGCGCACCTTCTTCAACTACCTGCTGCGAGAAGGCCATCTCAAGCGCAATCCGGCCGTCGATGTGATGGCGCCGAAGGCTGCACGACGGCTCCCTGAAGCGATCGATGTCGATCGAATGACACGCCTATTGGAGGCGCCGGCACCGAGTGGCTCGACCGACGGGCCTCTGCAGACCCGCGACCAAGCGATGATGGAACTCTTTTACTCCAGCGGACTACGCTTGGCCGAGTTAGTCGGGCTCGATCTGACCACGCTCGATTTGCAGGATCGGACGGTCCGCGTCACCGGCAAGGGTGGAAAAACCCGTATCGTGCCCGTCGGCGGCAAGGCGATTGAGGCCTGCCGTGCGTGGCTCTCGATACGTTCGACGATCGCCAAGGCGGATGAGGTGGCGGTGTTCGTCGGCCGCAACGGTCAGCGCATCGGCACGCGTGCTGTGCAATTGCGGGTAGCGCGTTGGGCGCGCCTGCGGGGGCTGGACGTGCACGTGCATCCACATCTTTTTCGGCATTCTTTCGCCAGCCACTTGCTTGAGTCCAGCCATGATTTACGCGGTGTGCAGGAACTGCTCGGCCATGCGAATCTGTCAACGACACAGGTGTATACCCACCTCGATTTTCAGCACCTCGCAAAGGTGTACGATGCGGCCCATCCGCGCGCCCGTCGGCGTAAAGACTGAGAGAGGCTCTGGCCATGACGGATACCCACACCGTGGCGCCACTCGACATTCGTCTGCGCAAACGCTCCCGTGTCGTGGAGATCACCTTCGCCGACGGCGCGCGCTATGCGCTCGATTTCGAATACCTGCGCACGCAATCACCGTCAGCGGAGGTCCAAGGTCACGGGCTGGGTCAAGACGTGCTGCAGATCGCTAAGGAAAATGTCGGCGTCACCGCGATCGAACCCGTCGGCCGGTACGCAGTGAAGATCGTGTTTGATGACGGTCACGACTCCGGCCTCTATACCTGGGCGTATCTGCGTCAGCTCGGCCAAGAATATGCGGCCCGTTGGGCGCGGTATCTGACGCGCCTCGAGGGCATCGGCTACATCCGACGCCCTCGCGCAACGGCCGTCACGCCGACGGAATGAACTCGTCGTCGCCCTGCTGCTCACGCTCGAACTTCAGAAAATCGTAGTAGCCGCAGCGCCCTTCTTCGGGGTATTTGCGACAAACACCTGGGCGTGCCGCGTAAATCGTGCAGCGCCGTTCGTCCTGATCAAAAAACATACAGATCGATTTGTAGACGGTGTCTTTGCGATGTCGCAGGATCATCTCGTCGATCTTTTCGCTCTTCTTCACATAGCGACGAGTAAAGCGCTGCTTGGCCGTCTCGAAGTCCAACTCGAAGTGTTTTGCCAATCGGCGCACATCGAATTCCGTGATCTCGATGCGGTCATAGGAGCAGCAATAGCCCGGGCACTTCGAGCAGTCGTAGCGAATTTTCATGTTCTAGCCCATCCCCCAATGGAATGATCACGTTAACCGCTTGCGCGTAATGCGGCAATCAAAACTCACCCAGCTAGTCCCTCTCAGTATTGATTCTTTCAGCTCGCTAACGGTCCGCTGCGTCGGCGAGCAGAATTCAATAGAGCCACCCTCATTCTGCTCGACGGCAATTCTCTTCAACTAATCGCGAGCTCAATTGCATACGCGCGCTCACTGATGCATTCAATCGCCGCATGAGCGGAGATCATCTTAGATCACAGTGGCCTTTTCGTGCCTGTCTAGCCGCTGAAGAGTTGCGCGATTGCCCTGAGTCTCGCTTCTAATTCCGGCAGCCGTTCTTGGCTGGCTGAATCCGGTGGCAGATGCCCGCCCAGCGCATCCAGAAACGATGGAGCAGTAAGGAATGCTGACAGACTGCGGCCGAGGTAATCCGTCAACTCTTTTGGGCTTTGACGGCATTCTTCGAGTATCTGGCTTCTACCATCAACGACGGCAATGAAATCCCCCAGATCATGACTCGACAGATAATCGCCGTTGCCACGGCATTGAATGCCTGCAGCTTCGTCGCGAGAAACACAGGCGCCGTGATGCACTTGATTTCGCGGCCGCTCGGAAGGACCACTCGCACTGCGGTTTCTAAACCGAGGGGATACCATGGATTCGAGAATCCCAAAATGTTCTCCAAGGTGGGCATGACATCGACGGCGACTGCATTCACCCGCCATCGGCAGATTGGCGCTTTAGGCGAGACGTCATGCACAAAACCCTGTCTACGCAACTCCTCTTCAACGCGATAAAAGTCCGACCTGATCACAGCCTTGCAAATCAGATCAACATCTTGGGTTGCCCGAATTGAAGGCGCACCGAGATCGGTCGTCAGCAGCTCGACAATGGCGCCGCCCACAAATTACGAGTTCCTTGCGGAGTATTTCGCCAAGCTGATCCGCGACGATTTCGAGCAACGCGATGTTGGGGTCGTTCGGATTCAAGCGCTTAACCGCTCGACGAGGATCGCCTGCGCAAGTCCGCGCTCGCGAGCGCTGCCTCCTCGAAGCGCATCGAATAGCGCCAGCAATTCACCCAGAGCAGGATTGCGTTCAGCGGCCGCTGGCACGCTTGGATAGAGAGGATAGAAGGCGACCCCGCGCAAATGACCATTTTTGTAGGGCCAGACGGGTGGGGGCTCCGCGCCAGCTACGATCTGGTCTTTCAGCGGCGCGGCAGCGTGACTTGTCGGAACTCCGCGCGTCATACCGCCGCGTGTTGCCGGGAAACTGTACCGAGCACCCTGCGTCACAAATGCCCGTAGAGCATCTCGAATCACGGCGGGCTTGCCGGCCGCGTCCTTGCGCATCAGTTGGGCGACCACCGCTCGCTCCACACAGGCATGACATTCAGACGCGGTGAGACCGAGTTCTGCTCCGAGGACCGCATAGGTTGGGGCTGGGTCCCGCCCCAACGACAAGCGTAAGAGCACCAACAGATCCTGCGGTCGTAAGACCAACTGTGGGTTGGATTTAGGCCGGGCCATAGGGCTGGTGAACTCTTATGCGTACGTTCTCTATTCGCGAATAGCGAATACAGACTATAAGCACCTGAATGGCAATAAGCTATCAGGTGTTGGCCAAATAGTTGGGGGGCGCCGCAGCGGCCATCCGCGATGAGATGGCCTCGGAGTTCGCGTTGCGTCACGACAGCACCGCCCCCACCGTTAGTCAGGCGGGCGTTGCGGTAAGAACCGACCATGAGCACGCGCAGCCGTTTGGCTGACTGCGCGCACCTTTGATCACGTTTACGGGAGAGTGGGTTCGGGATCCGAGCCTTCCGGCACGCCCTCGAACAATACTGTCGACAGGTAACGCTCGCCGGTATCGGTCATCACCGTGAGAATCACGCTGCCCTCCGGCGCCGTCTCAGCCACCTTCAGGGCCGCGGCAAAATTGCCACCGGACGAGATACCGACGAACAGACCTTCCTTCTGGGCCAACAGGCGAGCCGTGGCCACGGACTCCTCGTCGGTCACCGGAATATTGTCATCGAAAATGTTGCGGTCGAGTACGCCCGGCACGAAGTCCGGTGTCCATCCCTGAATCTTGTGCGGCTTGAACTCGCCACCCGCCAACAGTCGGGCGCTGGCCGGTTCGGTCGTCACGATCTTCAAGTCCGGTCGGGCCAACTTGAGCATTTGCCCGGCACCCGTCATCGTGCCGCCGGTGCCCCAGCCGCTGACGAAGTAATCCAGTCGTTTACCCGCGAAGTCCGAGAGGATTTCCGGACCCGTCGTCTGACGGTGGTACGCCGGGTTGGCTTCATTCTCGAACTGCGAGGCGAGGAACCAGCCGTTCTTCTCTGCCAACTCTTTCGCCTTGCGCACCATGCCCGAGCCACGCTCGGCGGCCGGCGTCAAAATGACCTTGGCGCCGAGAGCACGCATGATCTTGCGACGTTCAATCGAGAAGGTCTCGACCATGACGGCCACAAACGGGTAGCCCTTGGCTGCGGCGACCAACGCCAAGGCAATGCCGGTATTACCCGAGGTCGCCTCGACGATCGTCTGGCCGGGCTTCAGTACGCCGCGACGCTCCGCGTCTTCAATGATGCCGATCGCCAGGCGGTCTTTCACCGAACCACCCGGATTAAAGTACTCCACCTTCGCGTACATGGTGACGTGCGCCGGCGCGAGACGGTTGATGCGGACGATCGGGGTGCGCCCAATGGTCTCGAGGATATTGTTATAGATCGTCATGGCTGTGGGCTCCGATCCGGAACGTTGGAAAAACCGCAGTGTAGGCGTGCCATTGGCGCCGTTGATCGTCCGGTTGGATCTGCCCCCATAACGAACGGTTCTCACCGGCCCATGGCATCCGTCACGTGGGGTGCCGAGAATAGTGTCATGAGCGCAACCCCCCCCGAATCCCCCTCAACCGCCCGACGGATCGCCTTGCCGAGCCCGTTCCGGCTGACCATGGGCGGCGACTTGGTGGGTGCGGAAGTGGCCGTTGAAACCTACGGCACGCTGAACCCGGCGCGCGACAACGCTATTTTGGTCTTCACCGGCCTGTCAGCATCTGCGCATGCCGCGTCCCACCCCCTCGACCCATCACCGGGCTGGTGGGATGCGATGATTGGGCCGGGCCGGGCGTTTGATACCGATCGGCACTACGTCGTGGTCGTGAATTCTCTCGGCAGCTGTTTTGGCTCTACGGGACCGGCGAGCGTTAACCCATTGACCGGCCAGGTTTACGGCGGTGACTTTCCGGAAATGCGTGTCGAGGACATCGCACGAGCAAGCCAGGCAGCTGTGGATGCGCTCGGGATCGACACCCTGCTGGCAGCCGTGGGTTGTTCGCTCGGCGGAATGACCGTCTTGGCCCATGCGGCCCTGTTCCCAGGCCGTGCGCGCGGGCTCGTCTCGATCTCAGGCGCCATGGCCGCCAATGCCGCCGCTATTGCCACGCGCAGCCTGCAGCGCGAAATGGTGGGGACACTTCTCAAGGCCGGTGCCGATCGCTCGCTCGTTGAGCAGGCCATGCGCTGGGCGCGCAAGATCGGCGTGCTCTCCTATGTTGGCACAGACCTGCTGGAACAACGCTTTGGGCGTGACCAGACAGAGCCCTACGCAGGGCGCGGCTCCGGCACCGACTTTGAGGTCGAAAGCTGGCTGGAGCATCTCGCCAAAAAGTTCGTGCGCCAGTTCGACCCCTGGTCGTACTGGACGATTTCGCGGGCCATGGATCTCTTTGATTTCGGCGCCTTCGGCGTCGCGGCAGGCACAGATGGGCTGCGTCATCGCGGCGCCACCGACACCGCAGCCGCTGCCCGGACCCTGCAAATCGAGCGAGCGTTGGTGATCGGCGTGCGCGAGGATCTGCTCTTCCCGGTCGATCAGCAGCGCGAAATGGGACAAGTGTTGGGCGAAGCGGGCGTCGACTGCGAGTACGTCGAGCTCTGCTCACCCTACGGGCATGACGCCTTCCTCACCGAGTCCGCTCTGTTCACCCCTGTGCTGACCGAGTTCCTATCGGGACTGAGCGCGCCGGCGACCCACCGGTCGGTCACGACCCACACGCGGCAACTGGACGCCTGACGCGCCCGACGGGTGGCGTGAGGCAGTACAATGGAGGGATTGCCGCCTCCGAGGTCCCCATGACCGGCTCCGCTGCTCCGACTCCGCCGCCCGATACCGTCGATTTCGGCTATGAGCGCGTCGCCCGCGACGAAAAAGCCGGACGCGTTCGTGCCGTCTTCGATTCCGTCGCCAGCCGCTATGACGTCATGAACGATTTGATGTCCTTCGGCATTCATCGGTTGTGGAAACGCTTCTTGCTTTCTCAGACGGGGCTGAGGCCCGGACAGCGCGCGCTCGATGTGGCTGGCGGCACCGGCGATATTACGCTTGGCATGGCCCAGCAGGTCGGCAGCACGGGACTCGTGGTGCTCTCCGACATTAACGCGGAAATGCTGCGTCAAGGCCGTGATCGCCTGCTCGATCAGGGGGTCGTGGGTAACGTGGAGTTTTCGCTCGCGAATGCCGAGCAATTGCCCTTCGCAGATCAATCCTTTGACTGCGTAACCATCGCGTTCGGCCTGCGCAACGTGACCGACAAAGCGGCCGCACTCGCCTCCATGTATCGGGTACTCAAACCGGGTGGCCAGCTTTTGATCTTGGAATTCTCCAAACCGGTCACGCCGGGACTTGGGCCGATTTACGACACGTACTCATTCTCGGTCCTGCCCACACTGGGCCGTCTGGTCGCTGGCGATGCGGACAGTTATCGCTACCTCGCTGAGTCGATTCGCATGTTCCCCGATCAGAACGCGCTCGCGGACATGATGCGCACGGCCGGCTTCGATGCCGTGCGCTACCACAACCTCACAGGTGGCATCGTCGCGCTGCATCGTGGCTGGCGTTACTGATGCTCGTCGCTAGCCCACTGCTGTCTCTGGAGTCTCTGCTGAATCGGCAGATCGCAGCCTCGACGCCGGCACGTGACGGTCTCGCCCGTCTCGAGGGTCGCTCCTTTGCCGTGGTGATCGAAGGCGGACAACGACCGTTGCTGCGCTTACACCTCGCTGCCGCCCATGAGGGCATGCGCCTCTCGCTGGACGACACCCCAGCCGATGCCACGGTGAGAGGCTCACCCGCCAGTCTCATCCGGTTGCTCGGCGGTCGTGCGGAAGGCGGACACCATCAACCCGGCGTGAACGTCGAAGGCGACGCCACGGTGGTGCAGAGTTTCGAACAACTCTTCCGTCATGCCCGCCCGGATGTGGAAGCCGAACTCACCCGCCTCATCGGCCCGCTGTCCGCCCATTACGCGCTGCAAGCGGCCCGCGGGGCGCTCGCGACTGGCCGACGTGTCTGGGAAACCTTGACGCGCTCGACTGGTGAATACCTCGTTGAGGAGTCCCGCGATGTGGTGGGACGCGCCGAACTCGACGCGTTTCATAGCGATATCGATCGGCTGCGGGATGATGTGGAGCGAATCGCGGCGCGCCTGGATCGCCTTGCCCATGCCCAGGAACTGCGCCCATGATTCCGTTCAAAGTGGCCGGCCGACTGCTTGAAATCCAGCGCGTGCTGATGCGTCACGGTCTCGATGAGTTCATCGTCACCACGCATTTGTATCGGCCGTTGCGCTTCCTCTCGTTACTGCAGCCCTCGACGTGGTTCACGCGTCGCCTCGGCGGCTCACGCGCGGAGCGTCTGCGTTTAGCGTTGGAAGAACTCGGTCCGATTTTTATCAAGTTCGGCCAGACCCTCTCGACGCGCCGCGACCTATTACCCGACGACATCGCCGATGAACTGGTCAAGTTGCAGGACCGGGTGCCCCCGTTTGGCGAAGCGGAAGCGCGCCGTACGATTGAGGAGGCGCTCGGCGCCTCCGTCGAGTCGTTGTTCGAGTCATTCGAAACAACGCCCTTGGCAGCGGCTTCGATCGCCCAGGTACATGGGGCTGTGCTGAAAGACGGTCGCGAGGTGGTGGTCAAGGTCTTGCGACCGGGCATGCGCGACATCATCCGGCGTGACCTTGAAGTGCTCTACGCCTTGGCTCGCTTGGTCCATCGTTACCTACCCGATGCGGAGCGCCTTCGACCGGTTGAGGTCGTCGGCGAGTACGACAAGACCATCATGGATGAGTTGGATCTCTTGCGTGAGGCGGCGAATGCCGCCCAGTTACGCCGCAACTTCACCGACTCTCCGTTGCTCTATGTGCCGGAAGTCTTCTTTGATCTCACCCGTCGCAACGTCATGGTCATGGAGCGTATTCGGGGTGTGCAGATCTCGGACATGACGCGACTCAAAGCGCAGAATGTCGACATCCAGAAATTAGCAGAACATGGCGTGCAGATCTTTTTCACGCAGATGCTCCATCACAATTTCTTTCACGCCGACATGCACCCGGGCAATATCTTCGTCCTGACGGAAGATCCTGCCAATCCGCGCTACGCCGCGATCGACTTCGGCATCATTGGCAGCCTCGAGCCGCGTGATCTGGAATACCTCGCGGGCAACTTTATGGCGTTCTTCGACCGTGATTATCGCCGGATCGCCGAGTTGCATATCGAAAGCGGCTGGGTCCCAGCAGGGACACGGGTCAACGAATTTGAGTCCGCGATTCGCACCGTCTGCGAGCCTATTTTCCAGAAGCCGATCAACGAGATTTCGTTCGGCGTGGTCCTGCTGCGTTTATTCGAAACTGCGCGCCGTTTCAAAATGACGGTGCAACCGCAGCTCGTCTTGCTACAGAAGACACTGCTCAATATCGAAGGGTTGGGTCGCGATCTCTATCCGCAGCTGGATTTGTGGAAAACAGCACAGCCGCTGCTGCGCGACTGGTTCCGCGAACGAACTCGGCCACGCACACTTTGGCGAGAATCCAAGCGCCATCTTCCGGAAGTGATCGAGAGTTTGCGCGCCCTGCCACCGCTCGTCCGCCGCATGGTCCGCGAAGCCGAGAGTCGCACGCCGCTGCTGGGTTCTCCGTCCACTGATCTCGGCCCCTTACTGGCGACGCTCGAAGCGCAAGCCCGCCGTCGCGATCGAACGCTGATCGCGTTGGGCGCCATCCTGGCCGGATTGTTGTGGTGGATCGGCACCATCGGCATGGACGTGCCCGTCGCCGGCTTTGGACTACTCGCGGTAGCGACAGGGACGCTGTATTTGATCCTTCGCCGCTAAGGCCGCGCAGGAGCGGCGGCCGCTCGCAGATAGGCCCACAGGCCACCGACGAGGGCCAAACCGGCAGCGCTCAACATGGCATCCGGGCCCCAAGCCTCAAAAAGCCGGCCGGCCGTTGCGGGGCCCACAATGGCACCGCAGCCTAGCGCGATCGCCGAGACGGCCGCTCCGCTCGCGCCATGGGCCCGCCGCGCGATGAGCCCGCCACAGTAGGTCAAGGTGTAGGCGGAAACCGCGATAAAGAGCATCACGCCGAGCGTAAAGCCGGCCTGCCCCGTCCATCGGCCGATACACAGCAGCCCGGCGCTCATGAGCGCCACACTGAGCACCATCCAGAGGGGTCTCCCACCCCGATCGCCCAAGCGCGCGATCCACAGGGCAACCCCACAGGACGTGGCTGCGGCGACCGACAAAGCGATGCCTGCGCTGTCGGACGACAGCCCGTTGTGCGAGGCCACGCGTGCGAGCAGTGACCATCCGCCGGTACAACCGGCATAGATCGCGAACAGTGCCACCGCAGCCGGCATCACGCCCGCAGCAGCGCTCGGTGGACGGTCCATCCCAACGTTCGCACGGTGCGCCGGCCGCGCTAGGCGCACGGGTAATTGCAGCGCCGCTAAGCCGGCGAGTGCATTCATGACGAGAACGGCCATGAAGGTTCGCTGTACCCCGGTCACGCCCGTGCCGAGTCCCGGGATGAGATACAAAAACGCCATTCCAGGCAGGGTGCCAACACCCCACTGCCAACCGAGCGTCCGGTTCGGATTGGCCGAGACGGCAAGGCCACTCAGCATCCAGGAGTACACGGCGCCAAAGCCGGTGCCGGCGAGCAAGAAGCCGGACAAGACGAACGCATACTGACCACCGGCGAGCACGGCCAACAGACCGCCGGTACCCACGAGCATTCCGATGAGCACCGGCGTCCGCCAATAGCGCTCCGACCACAGCACAGCGGCAAACGCGGCTAAGAGTGTACCTGCGCTATAGGCGGACCCCAGATCCCCGAGCGCGGCCTCTCGATACCCGTAGGCATCGGCCAGTCCAGCGAGGAGCAGCGGCAACGCGGTCCGCAGAGTGAAATGCGGGCTGACCAGAAGCGCCGAGACAATGTTGTCGCGCAATTCACGCGTCGTGGACACGGCTCACTCCTGAAGTTGCCGCACTGTATCACCGCTGCAGCGTCTCGCGCCGCCCTGCCGATCGGTGCGCTATGATGGCTACTTCCGCGTTCTGCTCAGGGCCCAACCCATGACGTCATCCGCTCGTTTCTTACCCCTTGTGATCGCGCTTGCTCTGGGCGTCACGGCCCATGCAGACGAGGCGGCCGCAGCCCGGGACCCCAAGCTGGGGAGTTATCAAGTGGGCTTGTTGCTCGGCAACCAGCTGCAGCACGCGGGCGCAGGGAAAGAGATCATCGTTGATGACCTGGTTCGCGGCTTGAAGGAATCCTTAGCCGGACGTGAGCTCTCGTCGGCAGAGCGCGATGCCGCACAGGCGTACCTCAAGGGTACGCGCGAAATGCTCGCCAATGAAAATCGCGCGCTCGCGCGCAGCTTCCTTGCGGCCAACGCCAAACAAGCCGGTGTCGTCACCATGCCATCGGGGCTGCAATACCGCATTCTCCAAGAAGGCGATCCACAAGGCGCACCACCGCTGCCTGCCGATCAAGTCACGGTTCGGTATACGGCCAGCCTCATCGACGGGACGGTCTACGATCGCTCCGACACTCATGACAAGCCCGCCACGTTTCGGGTGAATTCCGTATTCAAAGCTTGGCAGGAAGCGTTCCGCCTGATGAAGCCAGGCGCGAAATGGCAATTGTTCGTACCGCCCGATTTGGGCTACGGCAATAACACGCCTCCGATGGTGCCACCGGGCTCGGCGATCATCTATGAGCTGGAATTACTCAAGATCGAACCGCCCGCCCCGATGCCCAAGCCAGACCGCGCGAAACCAGTTCCGGCTGGCACCACCGCACCGGCAGTGCCCTCGAACTGAGCGCGCTTACGGGTAGATCCAGTCACCGATCCGTTCGACCCGGCTGCCCGCCGGATCGGTGAAGCGCGCGAAATAGCCGCCTTTGACGGCATAGCGTTGACGCGGTCCCAATGACAGCCGGGCGTAGTAGCCCGTCAGCACTCGGTGCTCAAGAGTATCCTCGATGCGCTCGACCAAATAATCGGGAATGAACGCGTCGATCAGATGCTTGACGGTTTCCGAGAGAATGCCGCACGCCAGCATGGTATCGGCCTGCTGACGGAACGCGATCTCCGGGATGCGGCGGACTCGGAACCAGCCGTGCGCATAATCGAGCCGAACTCGGCGCTCCTCCGGCAGGTCCACGTTGTAGAGCAGCTTCGTGGCAGCCCGCCAGTCCGCCGGGATCGGCGCATTCTCATAGTCCCCCATGATTCCGGACACATAGACCGTGCGCTTCGGGGACGATCCCAGTTCGGCCAGATCTTTCGGCCGCAACCAGAGCGCCAGCGTCGACTGGCTCGGCACTTTCACGAGCATCGCGCGTAGTGCAGCCGGACTCGCATCCGCGGCCAAGCCCCGCACCTGAACCGTCACGCCGCGCTCTTGCATCACAGCTTGCAGTCGCCGGGCGGCCACCTCCCCCACATCGCCCTCGCGATACAGCGCGACGATTGGGCCGGGTAGGTTCGACTCTCCCAGATCATGCGCGACCAAATCGGCTTCCTGGCCAACGCCGCGCGAGAAATAAATCGTATGGAAATCGCGGTCACCATCAACGGGTGCGTTGTCGAGGTTGGGAAAGAGACACGGCACAGCCTCCGCTTCACAGAAGTCACGGACGGGCACATAGTTGCCGCCATAGGCCCCTGATATCACCGCGAAAACCGGTTCCGTGGCCATCCGCTCTTTCAGTTGCTGCTGCCAGGTGGATGCAGGGCCCGTCAGTTCCCAGACGTGCAATACCCACAGCCGACCGACCTTCAGCATGTGCTTCGCCTGCGCGCCCTTCGCGGAGGTCTGCATTTTCTGACCGCCGGCCACGCGCGGTGCGGCATTCTTCTCATCGAAAAAGTTGCGGATGACGTTTAGGACGCCGTCACGGACGACAGGATCCGCATCCGGCGTCACGATCGTCGCAAAGTGCAACTCTTCATTATTCACGCCAGGAACGCGCTTGGGGTCTAACGCCACCAAGTGCGTGATGAGCGCATTCATATCGGCATCGCCTAAATCGTAGCGCGGCATCAGATAGCTCAGCGGCTTACCGGTCGCATCCGTCCCGTCACGAATGGCCGCTGCGAGTGTCTCGCGCGTGTACGGCTCTCGGTCTAACCGTGAATTAGGTAAATAGGGAAGCCGCGCGGCGTCTTCGCTGTCTTGGGGTGGGTGGAACAGGTATCGGCCCGTGATCGGAGGAATCACGTTCCGGGCCTCGATCGACCCAAGTCCGCTCTTACGATGGCAGTTAATACAGGCGGCGTTCGCACCGCTCAGCGCGGCAGCCTCGGCGCGCAGGGCCACGAGCGGCGCGCCATTCTCCAGCACGCCCTGCTCATACAAGACCGTACCCGCCGCTGAATCATCGGAGATTTTAGGTCGAACCCGGCGCGTCGGTGCCGCGTGCGCAGTGCTCACGAGCAACGCCGCCAACAGCAACACGACACAACGATTGAACGAACACATCCCCATCTTAGTGCGACAACTTGGTGACGCTCGGATCTCCGCTATCGATGTGCACTTCGGTCTTACTATTCCGTCGCATCGGCATCGCGGGCATCGCAAACGTCAGCGCCTCAAACTTCGGATTCACCAGAACCCCTTCGATCACCACCCGATCACGCCGCGGCATTTCCACACCGTTATCAGCTTCCATTGAGGCGGTTTCAATCGCATGCGGCACCATCAAACCCTCTTCTTCGCTCCAATCGCGGTAGTAGGTCGCCACCGGACGATTCGGGTCGAACCCGGCACCGGCAGGTCGATCAATACGGACCTCGAGATTCGTCTTCGTGTCGATCCAGACCTTACGCTCGCCGCCACGCGGTAGACGCACCGACAGCCGATAGGTGCGCGCACCCTCCAGCGTATCCAAGCCATCCAAACTGACTTTGACGCCTTTCGATGCGGCATCCAGGAGCGGCCCCTCGACCACAAATTCACTCTTCGCGAAATCGATTTCCGACTTCGGGAACGGCGTTACCGAGGGACGTCCGTCCTTGGCCGGACGCGTGCGCCAACCATGTTCGCCATCAAATATGCGCGTGAAATTCGACTGTCGCGATTTCACTTCGAAACGCGTGTGATTGGGTCGCTCCAAGTGAGCGACAAACTTCGGATTCGGGACACCCTCTTCTTGCACGGCCGGCTCGATGTGACCGAGCCACACCAACCGGTCAATCTTCCGCCAGGCGTCGAGGCCACCGCGTGCGACGGCATTGCGCGCCAACACATCGTCCACCGTGCGCGCCAAGACACCGCTCGCCGGACTTGGCGTCGCGCTCCATGCCATCAGCGGCAACGCCAAGAACACGGCGCCAATAACGCCCATCCGATCCCGAGCCGACATCTTAATTTGCCTTTCCTACCGGCGCTGCATCCGGCAGATCCGGCTTCTGGAAGGCACTCGAATCAATCGCCTCGTTGATACGCACCTTCGCCACCGTCAACTTCGTGGGTGCCGCCTTAGAATGCTCAACGATCGTTTCCTGCTCATGCGGGAAAGAAAGGCCTTTTTCCGCATGGTAATCCGAATAATAGATCGACACGGGATGCGGTCGTCCGTCCAAGATGCGCGGCGTACCATCAATTTTCAGGGTCATGAAACTTTCGCCATCCAGCCAAATATTGCGGGCTTCGCCTGACTTGGGCGTGATTTTCAATTGATACGCGGCATGCCCTTTGACAAGAGCCGTTCCAACGAGCGAAATCTTGTAGCCCTTCTGAGCTGAGTCCACGAGCGGTCCATCCAGATCATCGGCAGCAGCCGCCGCTGATTCGGTCAGTTCGGCCGCAGTCATCGTCTCCACTTCATTACGGTTGGTGAACGGACGGACTTTCCAGCCCTTTTGCCCGTCGTAGATCTGAACCGCGGTCTGCTCGCCGATGGTGAGCTCAAGGCGCGACTTATGCCCACGCGTCTGCTTGAGCACATAGGGCAATTGCTTCGACGGCTTGGCACCGGCATCCAACTGTCCTTCAAACACCACACTACGGAGGTTATGCCAAGCATCCAGCCCACCCGTGGCGGCAACGTGCTTTTGCACGATCTGCTCGGCGGTGAGCTTCGGCAACGACGGGGCCGTCGCCGCCGTAGTCGCGGCTTGAGCGGCCGAGCTTGCGGCCAGAATCGACACCAGAGCGAGGGAAATCTTCATGCGGGATTCCTTGATAAAGCGGCTCACTCGACCACAAGGTCGAGTGCGCGGAAATTGCCGATAATGATGTTGACGCGGTCGCCGGAACGCACCGGGTGTCCCTTATTCGAAAACACCATCCAGTATTCGCGTCCGGCTTCCTTGACGGTGGCCTGACGCAGAGTGCCGATTTTTTCAACCGTTGGAACTTGGAGTACCACGTTCGAGCGCAGAGCCACCATCTCGGGCGTCGCCGCATGGTCGCCGACTTGCTGTGCCAACTTTGGGTTCACCACTTTCCAAGTGAACTTCACAAGGTTGTCGGACGAGGTCAACCGCACGCGCAGGTCCGTGACACCCCAGAACGACGCATAGTAGTTGCGGGCACCGTCCGTTGGGTGTGTGGCATGGTAAGGCCGGTGCAACGGCGCTTGCGGCTCCGGCGGCGGTGGCGCTGGCGCGGGGGCCGGCGCCGGCTTCGCGAGTACGGCGCTTGCGGCGATCAAGGCCACGAGCCCCACCCACGCAGACCGTCGCCAAACACGCGAATCGATCATCGGTGTGACCCGTTACCACGGCCGCCCTTGCTGCCGGGCGATAATTGGGCGGCGGGGCGCGCTGCGTGGAGTGGCACCGGCCGCCCATTTGCTTGCATCTGGGCGAGCGCTGCATTTTCGGCCGCCGCGCTCTCATGCACCGCCCGCGCATACGGCGACTGACGCACCATGGGCACCTGGCCAGCATTCGCCGCCTTGGACGATGGCGTCGCCTTTGCGGTGGCTGACGGCGTTGCGGCCTGCCCGGTCGGTGTCGCGGCTTTGGCAACCGGCACCACAGCGGCCACGCTAACGGCCAATGTGAGCGATAAGATAATGGGTCGAAGTATCGTGTTCATCGTCAAATACTCCAGCATTGCGGCATCCCGTTGGGTTGACGCCGGTCTCATTTCTGTTGAAAAGCATCCAGCCACTTCGACAGGTCTTTCGCCTGTTCGGGTTTCGGCCGGTTGGTATTGGGCCGCGGCGGGTTGTACTTCTCGCGCTGTGCGGGAGACAGCAGATCGCGAATGTCGTCCGCGGTCTTTTCCCCGATCGCGGACGTAATCGGACCACGCTCGCCGTCCGTGAGGGTTCGATCCGTCCAGACTCGCCGAATGGCGTCCGCCTGCCGAAGCAGAATGACCCGCAACTGGGTCTGCTGGGGTTCCGTCAAGTCCAGCTCGGCCGTCAGGAGACGAACGCGCTCGGTGAGGATGGCTTCGGAAGTATGGGGAATGCGACGGCCCTGCGGGAAGTGCGTGCTGATCCGCGGATGTTCAACCGTTGTGGGCGTCGCCGGCGCGTCGGACGCACCCACTGACACATCGCCAGTTGGCGTCTCGTCCGTCGCGTGAGCACTGGCACCGAACCCGATGGCGACTGCACATATCGTCACCGCAACGACTTGTTTGAAAAATCCTGGCACTTGCATCCTCGTCTTGCTCCAGCCGACTGTGGAAATGGAGATCCGTAGACTCCGCGGGCAATCGTGAAGTTCCCGCAGTGCTGACTCAGTTTCTCCGCGAAAGTTTTACATAAAAAAACCGGGCACCTCTTTCGAGATGCCCGGTCTGTGATGAACCTCTCAGTCCGGCGCGGCAGTCAAGCCGCGCCGGCATGATGGGTTACTGCAAGGTCACCGTGACGTTAGTCGTCTTGATGGTGCCCGAGTTATTGCCGCCCAACGTCAGGTGGAAGTCACGCGCCGTCGCCGCGACTGCCGCCGAACTGCTGCAGCGTGCGGTGATCGCCACATCACTCACCGGCACCGGCGTACAGGTCACGCTGGCGGCAGCTCCGTTGTTGGCGTCGCTCGTGTTCCACACCGCAATGGCCGTCACACCCGTGAGACCCCCGGGCGCCGTGATGCTCACGTCGACCGTGCTCGGGGAACGCGGAATGGTGACCGTAGCCGGCGCCGTCGCCGTCGCCGTTTCGGTCAGGGTCGCAGCCCCGGACGTACCGCCCGGAGTCGTGACCGTGATCGTGCGGGTTCCGCCGATCGGCTGACCCTGGACGCACGAAGCCGTGACTTGCGTATCGCTGACCACTGTCGGCGCTCCGCAGGTTCCGTTCACGTTCAAGAGCCCTGGCGTCGATTCCGTTACGGCCGTCGCGCCCGTGAGGTACGTGCCGGTGACGGTCACCTTATAAGTGGCAGTCACGTAGCACAAGAATCCGCACGAGTAACCCTTCACAACCGAACTTGGGCTGATCGACGTGATCGTCGGCGTACCCACGTTAATGGTGAAGGTCAGCGCATTGGTCGTTCCGAGCGGCGTCGTCACCGTGACATTGCCTGCACCCGTGGCCGTATTCGGCGCAATGGAGCAGGTGGCCGTCACGCTGGTGTCGCTCACCGGGTTCACCGAGGAGCACACGATCGCGCTACCCGACGCAGGCGTCAGGGTCACAGCGGTCGAACCCGTCAATCCCGCACCGGTGATGGTCAGGTTGACGTCGTTATTGCCGCCCGAGCCATTACCGCGAGTCGCCGAGGTCGTCGACAGCGACGAGATCGAGTAGGCCGGCGTCGTGACCGTGAAGGCCGTCGTCGTCGATCCACCCGGTGTCGTCACGCCGATCGTGCCCGCACCCGCCACCGTAGCAACCGGGATGTTGCAGCTCGCCGTCACGCTCGTATCGCTCACCACCGTCACAGCCGTGCAGTTGATTGCACTGCCCGAGATTGGCGTGATGGAGACGGCCGTTGCGCCCGTCAGGAATTGGCCTGTCAGGGTCACACTGGTCGTCTTGCCACGTTCCGCACTCGACGGCGCGACCACCGAGAGCGTCGGCGCACGCGCCGCCACGGTGACGGACGCTGTTGCCGATGCGGCACCGGTGCCCTGGATGAACCCATTCGGCATCGCGGTGGTTGCGGTGTTGTTGAACGAACCCAAGGTGGCATTCGTCTTGGTCACGCCGATCACCGTGAAGGTCACCGACTCACCCGCCGCGACATCGATCAGACCACCGCCCGCGAGGGTGCCGGCAATGCTGGTCGCGCCGCTGTTGGACGCCGCCACCTGGCCAGACCGACAGGTCGAGCCGTTGGTCGTCGTCGCCGCGCAGGTCCAGCTCACCGAAGCGAACTGCGTCTGCGTCAGCGTATCGGCCACCTTGACGCCGTAGACGTTCACGATGTCGTTGTTCTTCACAGTCACCGTGTAGGTCACGTTGTCACCGCGGTAGACCGTTGCGGCATTCGCGGTCTTCGTGATGTTGAGGTTGATCGGGGTCGGCGGCAATTCCATCGCGCCGATATCCCAACCCGCACCCGCACCACGCGCATTACCGAAGAAGTCATGGTCGGTGTAAGCCGACGCATTTTGACCCGCATCGATCGCAACCGACCCACCCGTGATCGTGTACGCACCACGCTTCGCCGCCAGCGCCGGTGTCGCCACCAGAGCTTCCGTTGCCGGAGCAGCATTCGCCGGACGGCTCAGGGTCAACGGTCCGTAGACCATGTTGATCCAGTTGTTGCCTTCGTCGGTCGTCGCCGTCGCCGTGATGTTGTCGAACACGAAGACCGGGAAGGTGCCCGGGGCTTCCGACACACCAGCCGGCGTGAAGTAGCCCGCGCAAACGCCCGGATCCAGGACGCCGTTGGCCGACGGGTTGAGCGAGCACAGCTCAGGCGGCACACGCGCGCCGTTGCAGTACTGGCCCACCACCGGAGCAGACGCCGGGATGACGTTGGTTGCATCAGCCGTGTTGGTCACGCTGGCGAACTGAGCATTCAGCAAGTCGCTGAAGATCGAGTTCTTGGCCGTGATCGCAATCGGGCCGACGTTGCCATTGTTGAAGTTCGGGGTCAGACCACCGCCGTAGAAGCCAACCCATGGCGGCGAGGTGTAGCCCGCGCCTGCATTGGTCAGCGTGAGCCGGTTGACTTCACCATTAGCGTTAATCCGCGCCGTAGCCGTCGCCTGCACACAGGTCGTGCCATTGATGGTGCACGCCGGCGGATCGATGACGACCGACGGAGCGGCACCGAAGCCCACACCACCCGAGAGCAGGTTGAGCGCCTGGATCGGCGAGCCACCGAAGACCTCGTTCGACAGTGTCACCGCTGGGGCCGTGGTGTAACCCGCGCCCGCGTTGGTGACAGTGACCGAGGACACAGCGCCAGCCGTGAGATTCGCCGTGGCCGTCGCCTGCACACACGTCGTGCCGTTGATCGAGCACGAGGGAGCCGCCAGCGTCAGCGTCGGCGCCGACGCGTAATTCCGACCCGCACTCGTGACCGTCACAGCAGTCACGCCGGTGTTATAGACGCCAGCGACAGACACCGACGGGACAGACGTGAAGCCCGAACCACCGTTCGTCACGGTGAAGCTGGTCACCACACCCGCCGTCAGGTTAGCCGTTGCCGTTGCACCGGTGCCGCCACCGCCACTGATCGTGACAGCAGGAGCCGTGGCATAGCCCGAACCACCTCTCGTCACGGTGATGCTGGCAACCTTCTTCGCCGCCGTGATCGTGACTGGGATCGAGGCCGCCAACTGGCGATATCCCTGACCCGCGGTGTCGATCACAATCGCCGTGATCACGCCACCGGTGACGGTCGCATGCGCCGTAGCCGTGACGCAGGTGCCGGTGCAAGCCGTACCGTTTGCAGCAGTCGGCGGTCCGATCGTCACCGTCGGTGCCACGGTGTAACCCGAGCCACCATTGCTGATCGTGAAGCTCGTGATGCCACGCGGGGCATTCGCCTGGCGGGCCGCCACACTGACCACCGCACCGCTACCGATGTCACCCAAGACAGCCGTACCGGCCGCCTGGTTGGGGTTTGCGATTTGGCCGATGGTTGTCGAGAACGTCGCCGAGGCCGAGCCGACGAGCGTGGCCGAAGCAACCGCGTCCATCGTGTAGCCACCATTAATGGTGTCGGAGTTGAAGTTCAGCGTATGGGTACCCCACTGGTCCATGCGCACGCCAACGTCCCAGTACAGTTCTGGGTTCGGGAAGTCGGTGATGACTCCCGGAGCGTTTGGCGCCATGCACTGACCGGTCGCAGTCTGCTTCATCGTCGGCAAGAGCGCGACGATGTTCTGCTGCGAGTAGAGACCCGAGCCGTTCGGAGCCTTCGAGCCCTGGTTATTCGTCGGCTGACCGTTCTTATCGACGATCGCAACGTGGAACGCACGGTTCTGCCAGAACATCGTGTTGACGATCTTCGGCAAGCTGACGAGCAAGCAACGGCCATTCTTGAGCGACGGATCGCCGGCGGCGTCCGTACCCGTGCCATAGCCGAAGCCCGCCGGGCAGGTGATGTCACCCGTACGGACCCACGCACCGGACGCGTCATCCCAGTACTTCGCCATCGACGCCATGATGTTCGGCGTGTTCTGCATCGTCACAAGACCCGCAGGCTGCGGCATGTGAGGACCATTACCACCCGAGAGACACTTCGGATTCGGCGGCAAGAACACGTCGGACGTCGGGACGCAGCCCGGCTGTGGCGACGCGCCCATCATCGCGCTCATCGTCTTGAAGAGCACGCCAGCCGAAGCCGTCGTGTCGTTCGAGGCGACCGTGTTGTTGGCGATCACTGACTTGAACGAGTCTTGGATCGAGATACCCGCGCCGTCCCAGCCGGCTACGTTGTTCACGATGATGTTGTTCGTCAGCGTCACGCCGAACCACTGGTCCGGATTCTTCGGGAAGTTCGCCACTTCAGCGCCGTTGATCTGGCGCAGACGGACACCGCCGCCCGAGCCGTACGCAGCACCGTTGCCGAGGATCAGGTTGGAGTCGATCCGCACGTTGTGACCGGTACCAAAGCCGAGGCCCGGTGGGCAGTCACTGTCGGTCGAACCACCGCACTCGTTGCCATCCGGCAGCACGCGGTCTTCCTGAGCACCCATGATGATGATGCCGCCACCGTCGACTTCGAGAGTCGGGTTGTTGGCTTCATTGAAGAGCACGAAGTTGTTGTGGATGAAGCCGTTCTCGCTCATGCCCATGTGCGCGATACCCGCGCCGTCACCGGCCGTGAGGTTAGAGGCAATCCAGTTGTGGTCGATTTCGTAGTTGTCCGCACCACCCGAGATCGTCACACCACCCGAACCCGACGGCACGTACGAGAACAGTGCGTCGCCGATCGAAGCGTTGTTGATGATCTGGTTGTGGTGAATGCGCACGCCATCCTCGAAGCGATACGGAATCATCAAGCCGACTTGCGAGCCAGCCGGGATCGGCGGGCACAGCGGAACCGGATTGAGACCCGTGGCACCACAGGTGGTGTTGTCGAGTACGAACGCTGGCGGGATTTCGCCGTTACCGAGGTTAATACCGCCCGCGAGGGTACCGGCATTGGCCTGGATACGGTTATTCGCCACCTGGAGATGGTGGTTCCAGCCATGGATAAAGATACCGCCACCACCCTGCGAGCTGTTGTGGATCGTCAAGCCGTCGATGGTCGACGGGTTGCAATCGAAGTTGCCCGTGTAGTAGTCGTGGATCGTGTTACCCGACGGCGGAGCCGTCTTACACTCGGAGCTCGTCCACGGATTCGCGAGCAGCTTGGTGCCGTCGCTGTTGGGATCCGTGCTCAAGTAGACCGAGCCGGCAGCGTATGGGCCACCGCCCGTGCTCTGACCCCATGGGTCAAGGCTGGCGGCAGGCACGCGCGACTGGTTGACGCCACGGCCAACGGCCGTGATGCCCGCACCTTCGTATGCACCCATCAGCGACGGCTCGATGACGAGCTGCATCAGGTTGCCGTTGGACGAGGTATCCCAGCCCACGAAGCCTTCGAACGGCAGTCGATCGGCGCGGAAGTACATCGAGCTTGGGCAGGTGTACTTACCGGCTTCCGGATCGAAGCCTTCGTTATTGATATTCGGCGCGCCCTGCACGGTCAGACCGAACAAGCAGCTGATCTGGCGGCGCCAGGCAGCGAGCTTCTCGGCCGGCTGTGCATCGGCATTGATCGAGACCACGCCGTTGCCGACGCCCTGCAGGCGCACTGGCTTCCACATGATCACGTTCTCGCGATACGCGCCTGCCTCGACGATCAGAAGATCGCCTGGGCTTGCGTTGTCGATCGCCGTCTGCAGCGGCGTCGGGAAGATGTCACCGAACGTGTGCAAGTCGCGGCTCGGTGAGGTCGGCGTGACGATCGTCGGCGCCTTGCCACCCAAGGTGACGGTGATGCCATCGATCGACTGCTTACCACTACCCGAGAGAACGACGACCTGGCCGCACAGCGACTGGGCCTGGCCCTGCTGCTGCACCGCACAGGCGGGCACGCCGGCCGGGATCGTCACGTTGATGGACGCATCGGTCCACGAGTTGACGGTCGCCTTGACACAGCCTGCCTTCGTACCGGCATCCGCTTCACGGCAGCCCGGGCCCAAGACGAGGACCGACGACTCGGCGGCGCAGTTATTCGCATGGGTCAGCGCATCGTTGGCCGAGCACTGCGCGCCAAAGCCGTAGTGACGGATGACCGTCTTGGCGTTGTACGGCGCAATGTTGGCGTTCGGGCCGGCATACAGAGGGTTCTGGACCGAGCGGTCACCGAAGGCGGTGAGCACCAAGTTCGATTTGGCCGTACCCGAGGTGAGCGCAGCCGTCGCCGCAGCACCTGAGCCAGCGCCGCCCGTGAAGGTCACGGTCGGGATGCTGGAGTAGCCGGTACCGGCCGTGTTCAGCGTGACCGCGTTGACGGCCATCTTGAGGCTCGCCGTCGCGCCCGTACCGCCACCGCCCGTGATCGTCGCGGTCGGCAGGCTGGTGTAGCCTGAGCCCGAGTTACCCAGCGTGAGCGTGGAGATGCCGGTGTTCCAGGTGGCACCGTTCACAAGGGCGCCCTTGGTCAACGTGATGGTCTTCGTCGGGAACAGCAGGCGGTCCTGCAGCTTCACGGTCGTCGGCAGCGTCGAGTAGCAGCCGCCGTCCGTGACGGTCAAGCTGGTGATCGACTTCGCTGCGCCCGTGCCGGTGCTGTTAACCGTCGCCGTGGCTCCGTTCAGGTTCACGCCCAGCAACTGCTGCGTCGAGGTGCCGTTGAAGATCACCACCGGACCGGCCGTGGTTCCCCACAACTGGTTCGCGGTAAACGTGATCGTAGCCGACGTAATGCCCGTGCAGGCCGTCGCCGTCGCGCCCGAGCCGCCGCCGCCGGTGATGGTCACCGTCGGCGTGCTGGTGTAGCCGGTACCGGCCGCTGTCAAGCTGATCGCCGAGACCTTCATGGTCGCCGTCGCCGTCGCGCCCGAGCCACCGCCGTTGGTGAAGCCCACGGTCGGTACGGACGTGTAGTTGCTGCCACCGTTCGTCAACGTCACCGAAGCGACGCCAGCCGAGGTCGGCGACCACGGACCCGTGTGACCCACAAAGTCAGCGCGCTTGATCATCGGCGTACCGTCAGGGTACTCCGCGTCCGGCAAGTTGTAGTGATCCGCGAACGCCTGCACTGGCGTGACGGGCGTATCCATGTGGGCGTTCACGCCCGGCATGTGCGGATGTTCGTAGCAGAAGTTCGAGTATGCAGGGTTGTACTGCGGATCCGTGATCATCTGCCCGTAGGTCGGCGAACCCACCGTCTTGTCGAGGATCGGGCCTGGATCGTTCATACAGGCAATCGACATCTGCGGCGCGTAGCCCGACGGCGTCGGCGGGTTCACTTCCCAGCTCGACGGGAACAGGCCGTTGTAGATACCCCACTGGTCAGCGTACACGCGGACGACTTCTTCGCCAGCAAAGTTACGCATACCGACCGGCAGGTTCGGCGGGCCGAACTTCTCACCGTAAGCCGGCGAGAACGGATCGAACTCGGACGCCATGTCGTTGGACATCACGCCATAGAAGCGACCAGCCTTGTGAGCCTTCGTGAACATAAAGAACGCGGCATTCGCGCCCATCTGATCCGCGAGGTTCACTTCCTTACGATCGCACACCGCGCGCGTGGAGCCGGCGAATGGAGCCGTCTGCTGCACGCCCGGGTAGAGCGAGTTGTAGTCCGGCACCACACGGGTGGTACCCACGCAAGGCCAGAACTGCAGGTCAAAGACCGCCTGGATGCTGCGCGGCATCACTGAGGAGCCCAAGTTGTTGCTGGAGTTCACCGCATTGTTCGGGTTGTAGTTCGCGGCCACGGTGGCCTGGTCCGGCATGATGAAGATCGCGCCCAAACCTGCGAACTGCTGCGTCACGGGCGCGATGTAGACGTCGCCCATGAGGATGTTCTTGTCTTCTTCCTTGACAACTTCGTAGCCGGCCGGTGGGACCACTTCCACGATGTAATCGCCCGCAGGGAGCATCGGGTTGCCGTCATCCGGATTCGCTACGCAGATCTTGCAGTTGGTGGCCGACGGACGACCCGTGTTCGGGTTGCGATCGGTCACCGACGGGAACGCGTAGTGGCCGTCGTAGGTCGCTGGCTGAATCTGGTTGAGCATCGCCCAGCCGTCGAAGCACTTGAACTGCGCCTTGTACGCAATCTGCTTCTTGGTGTGCGTGACCGGATCCGGCGTGTCGAGCCACATCTTCGAACCCTGCAGGGTCGCGAAGAAGCCGCTGGTCGGATCCTGGCCCGGGCAGTTCATGTTCGGGACGTAGCCGGCGTCCGCACCGGTGCCGGTCGTGAGCAAGGTGCCCGTGCCCGTGCCGTCCGTGCGGAAGCCCTGCGCCCAAGAGTCAAAGCTCTCGGACTGCACGGTGTCGGCCAACGTCATGGTGACGGTGCCGTCGGCAGCGACGCCCTTCTTGTAAAGGTTAATCGTGACGTTGGGAACGCCCGGCTCCCAGTTGTTCTGGAAGAGATCCTTCGGATCGTCAAACGGACGAGTCGACGCATAGACGACCATACCGCGGATACCGCCGTTCTCGCCCGGAGCGTACGGCTTGTAGCCGAAGTCGATGAAGCTGTGCTGACCGAGGAGACCCTGCCAGGCTTCCATCCGGTTCGGCGGATCGATGCGACCCGACGACAGGTTGGTGGTGGGGCCCGACGAGCCGCCGGCATTGAAGTACTTGCCGTTCTGGATCGAGGTTTCCGTGCAATCGGCGTTCTGGCAGTACACCGCACCCGGGACGCGCAACGCTTCCGGCACCGAGACCAACTCAGTGGTGCCAGCAAGGAAAGCGGCCGTCTTCGAGCAGTGACCGACGAGCGTGCCATAGAACTCGGCAGCGCGCGGCGAGCAGTCGTCCGGACCGCCAGCGTCGTAAACGACGTGGGTGCCGGTTGGCTTGTAGCGGCTGAAGTCCGGCTCAACCACGAGCCACGCCATCAGCGGGAATACTTCGTTCCAAGCGGCATAGCCGTTCGAATCGGTCTGGTTCGCAAACGCGATTTCACCATCACGATAGCGAATGTTGATGGGGATCGTGTTCAGGCCCGGCTCCAGGTCGTTGCCGTTCGCATCGCGATCAGGCACACCGTTGCCGTTCTGGTCGAAATAGGTGCGGGCATACAGGTTGGTGCGCCACTGCGTTGCCGTCAGCGTCAGCTCTGTATTGCCATTCACATTGATCGACGACACGAGGCCGTCGAGCATGATGTCGTTCCACTGGTCGAACACCGCCACCTTGAAGGTGCCGTTCGGCATACCAGAGACCGAGAAGTTCCCTTCGCCGTCGCACTTCGCGAACGCGATGTCTTCCTCGTCCGGAATACCGATCGAGACGTAGCAGGCCGACCAGGCAAACGCGTCGTAAGTGCCCGTGTCGTAGGTGCGCTCATCCGGCGTACGGCTCATGTGGTTGCCGTGAACGTGACCGATCAGCGTCGAGTTACACGACAAGCCGCCGCCCTTCGGCGCCGCATCGCACAGACCCGTACCGGCGTCGTTATGACGGCGGTTGTTAATGAACTTCGGATTCGCGAAGCCGAC
Organism: Gammaproteobacteria bacterium; assembly: GCA_947455595.1. Taxonomy (GTDB): domain Bacteria; phylum Pseudomonadota; class Gammaproteobacteria; order Steroidobacterales; family Steroidobacteraceae; genus CAIKZZ01. The sequence continues at coordinate 183,020 of CANGOP010000002.1, read as the reverse complement.
CTGGACGTGGAAGCCGCCTGGGCCGAATTCTTGGAACTGACGCGGCTCACCTGGGCGAATGAACGCCTCGTGGGGCTTGCCGCCGTCCAGCGTATTGGTCTGCAGCCATTCCTCGCCACGCGCGATGCGATCGGCGTTCGGCATGGATTGGACTTCGTACAGTCCTGGCGGCAGGTTCGAGATGACCGCCTGGCCCGCCAATGGCGAGAGCGTCACGTGGTCGCTCTCGTACTTCGGACAGGTGACGATCATGCCGATCAGATTGTCGGGATTCGAGGAGACCGGGCAAGCATCGTTACCGTTCATCGGGTCGATGGTGCCAGCCAACGCGTTCGTCAGCGGCTGGTTGAACATGTCCCAGGTCAACTGACCGACGTTATCGGCCAACTGGCCAGCCTGGTCGAGCAGGATGATCTGGAAGTCGCCGAGGCCCGGCTCGTTGTTGGCGAGGATGTCGACACCGCCGCCGGCGTCGTTCTCACCGTTCAGCGGGTAGTCGTCTTCGTAGACGAGCACCGAGATCTGCGCAGGCGGGATCGGCGTTTCGATCAACTTGATCGTCACTTCCGGGGTCACCGGCGTGCCATCCGACGCGAAGGCCGGCGGAATCTGCGCACCACTCATGTGGTGACCGCAAAGACCGGAACCTGCCGTGAAATCCGTCTCGTTCGGGCAGTCAAGCGCGAGGTCGAACTGACGCATGGTCGTCGTGCAGTTGCCATTCGTATCGACAGCGCCCTTACAGACCGGACCACCGGCGCCGTTCAGCGTCGGGTTGATGCCGTCACCCGGCATGATGGTGATGAAGTAGTGCTTGTGCGGATCCAACGCCACATCGGCTGGCGACAGTGAGCGCAAGCTGGCGGCATTCGTACGACAGATGCCGTTGCCAACGTCGCAAACCGCGGGCTGACCGAGGAGTGTCTGGCCATTTTCGCAAGAAACGTCACCCACACAGCCGGTTGCCACGGTCGGCATACCCGCGCTGTGGAAGTTGTAGCCCACTGCTTCAATGGGCAGTGGCGGGCATGGCTGACCGTAGGAATCGGTCACGACGTTGCCGTTGTTGTCCGTCGGCGACTGGCCGTAGGTGCCGTGGTTGACTTGGCACTTCGGGTCATGGAAGAACGTGCGGTCTTCTTCAATGATCCAGCGGTAGTCGGTAATTTCCGACCATGCCGCATGCTTGCCGTCGCGCACGTGGACCGTAAGGCCTGAACCCTGCGGGAAGGTGACCGTCACCGTCGCCGGGGAAACCGCGGCAACCTTCTGCGAGTTCTGAACGTTGTACGTAAACGAGTAGGTGCCAGGCGTCGTCGCCTGCGCCAGGAACGAACCGTCGGCATTCACACTGACCGTCATCGGCGCGCCGCCGACGACGTGGACCGTGCTCGCGTCAACGGTCAGCACCTTACCGGCAGGATCCGTGTCGTTGACCAGGACGCCCGGGGTCGCGACCGCGATGGTCTTCGCATTGCTCGACTTGTAGGCGTCATCATGCAGAACCGGAGCGCCCGTGAGCACGCAGCCGGCGCCCTGAATGGTGGCGTCACACTCGATGATCGTCGCGGTGTGATTGGCGGTGCCATTCACGGCAAAGGCGAAACTACCGCCGCACGCGCCGCTCGTCGGCGGCGTGTAGGTGAAGGTGCCGTTCGTATTGAAGTTCAAGCTCGAACCCGCCGGCAGCGACTGGCTGACCAGCTTCACGCCATTCGCGCCCGACACGCCCGCGAGGAGACCGCGGTTCGGGTCGTTGACCTGTAACGGCGAGTTGCTCTGGCAGAAGTACTGCTTGTTGGCATCACCCGACAGCGACTTCTGGGTACCGGCGACAGAACCCACACCCGTCGTGGCACCGCCAGCGACCTTGATGTAAGCCTGCATACCGCCATCGCGCTGGCTGTTGGTCGTCAGGCTCAGCTGACGATCGAAAATCGGATACGTCGCCGGCGAGTAGCTGCTGCCGGTCAGCTTGGGGCTGATGGTGACGTCATGGGTCTTGCCGGCGGCGAGGAACACTTCGCTCTGCACGCGCGGATTGCCCGGGAGGAGATTGCCGTCTTCCGCGATGATCGTGGACTGCAGACCCACCACCGTCGGCACGTGCATGCGCAGACCCGCGTTCACGTAGCGAAGCAGGACTCGACCTGTGGTTGAGGTGGGCGCGACGCTGTTGACCAGAGGCAACACCGACGCCGACGAGGCGCCGATATTAGCGCGGTCGTACGAGACGCCGTTCACCAAGTAGTAACGCGGTGAGTAGTTCACCGTCGGCGGATAGCAGGTGTGGATCGTCGGGTCACCGCACTTGCCGGTGAGACCACTCCAGGCCGCCGTCTCCGAAAAACCGGTCGTGCGCACAGCCGTATCGACCGCCGCGTTCTGTACCGGATCGATTTCGCTGAACACCAACGCGAGATCCGCGTCGTACGTCGCCGCCGCATTCGACGGATACGCCGCGCGGGTGCTGCCGTTGGTCACGACGAGGACGCCATACAGACCCATCGGACCCTGAATCGACGGGTGGGTACCCGACTGAATCAGATAAGTGCCCGGGCGCAGGGACGAGAAGGTGTAGGTCGCATTGCCGCCATTCACACCCACTTTCGCTTCAGTCGTGAACGACTGCACGCGATTGCCCTGCTTCGGCGGAGTGTTGGTGTCGCCACCGGCAATCACCGGCCAGGTGGTCTGCTGCTCACCATGCACAGGACCGGCAACCGACGTTGCGGTTGTGCCCAGTCCACCACCCACCTGACCCACGATGACGAGGGAGGTTGGGATGTTGTTGCCGTTGAAGGCCAACTGGTTGTTGAGCGTGATGGTCAGGTTCGTCGTTTGCGACGAATCGACCGTGATCACCACCGGCGACCAGTTGCTGCCTGCGCCGGCATTGGCTGCGGCACAGGTGACACCGGCACTCGGGTTGTCGTTGCAGGAATACCCCCACATCGGCACAACCGTCCCGTCTGGCAACGTCGTGGTTTTACCCGACGCGATCAGATTGGCGGTGCCGGCAGATGCCGGCGCCGAGAGGGCAGTCAAGCCGCCCAGGAGCAGCAGAGAAGCGCCTAAGCTCGAAGTGAGCCGTGCAGCTTTTTTCAGGATAGTGAGCATCTAAGTACTCCAGGGATCAGAGCGATTCGTCAATGGAAACAGGGGCGCCCAGGCTTTGGCGCGGGTCGACTAACATCATCGACATCATGCCGCCTGGGAAAACGTTGGCCGTGGTGATCTCGCGCTCGTCGTGCGAGTGCCACATAAACGCATAGGAACTAATACTGTTGCTGTTCAGCACGGTGCCGAACGGCGGCAGCGGAGTTGATCCGGTGGAGCGCGCATTCGCGTCGCCCGACAGGTAGGCGCTACCGGAATACCAGGCGCCGTTCAGCACAATGTTCGGATCGGGCAGAGTCATCGGACCGCCGCTGGCGACCTGACCCAGAGGATTCCTCTCGAGTGCCTTGTTGTGATCACCACACCACTCGTAGAAGTTAGGCGCAGTCGGTTCGGACGTGTAGTAGCCGTTCGCATCCGGTATGCAAACGCTGGTGTCGCCCGCGAAGCCATGACCGTACACGTCCCAGTTCACGCCCTTGCCAGTCCAATAGAAGATCGAGTCGATCGCCATACCCGGCACCGACGCGGTCGTGAAGGACAGAGGACCCGCGAGTTTGGTCGCATCCGTGCTCGACACGAGCAGGTTGCCGTCGCGGCCCAGTACGCGCATGTGGTTGCCGTGTTCGTGGAACGGGTGCTGCATACGACCCTGACCGATCACGCGCAACAACACGAGTTCACCCGGGTGACCGTGCGGATTCATATTGTATGGCTGATTCGGATACGCCGGCGCATAGGACGGATCGGCGTCATCGGGGAACGAACGCGCATTAATCAGGTAATACGTCGGCTCGTACGGCTCGGTGACGATGTTGAGGCAGCCGCCTTCGCTGGTGCACGCCGTGTTCGCGTCGACCTGCGCTTTAGCCTGGACATGCACCTTCGCGTCGATCTCCGAGAGCTGCGCGAGGTATTCACGGTCGTAGCAAGTCGACGCATGATTGTAGGCATTTTTCGCCAAGCGATAATCCGTCTCGCCGTTCGCGTTGCTGGCGGCGCGACTGACGTTGTTGGCGTCCTGGCAGGCTGTCGGGGTGGTGCTCGGCAACACGATAATTGCGCCGAAGAGACCCATCTCAACCTGAATCGAGCCCTGCGTGCCGCTGTAATACGAATGCGTGCCAGGCGTGGAAGCCACGAAAGAGTACGTCACTGTGTTGCAGCCCGGGTTGGCTGTCTTGTTGCAGGCAGCGCCATTCGGTGCCTCCTGAACGAGAACGCCCGGATGACCACCCGTCGCGGTTACATTGAACCCCGGAAAGTAGATGGATGTATTGCCCGCAGCCGCAGGCAGATTATTCGTCAGGGCCACGGTGACCGTGTCGCCTTCGTGAACAATCATGGTCGGACCCGGCAATTGGGCCGACGGGCAGGTCGCACCCGACAGACCCGCCGGGGCGAACCCGGCAGGCTGCGAGGAGCAGCCATAACCCCAGCTGTAGATCATCAGACCGTCTGGCTGATTGCTCAGCGCTTCGCCGGCCGACAGGGCGAACGACGGTGACGAGCCCGTGCCGGTGATACCGGGCACGGCCGCCAGAGAGCCGATCGCGTACAGCGAGCCCATCGCGGCCGCAAGGCCGGCGACTACCCGCGCGGAAGACAGTGATTTGAACATGGCGCGCATCGCGGCTCTCCTGAGATTAGCTGCAAACCTTGGTCGTGACATCGACAGCGTTGCAGATATTCACTTCGGTCATCATGCCGCCGAAGTTTTCTGCATCGTTCGACAACTCGTCCAGGTTGGGCGTGTAGAGGTAGAACTTGGAACCGACAGGGAGCCCCGTCGCGTCGAGAATCACGTCCGCCGACTCACCACCACCGATCGTGATGGAGTTCGTGCGGTACATCATGTTGTTGCCAGCCATGTCGCGCAGGATGCGCGCGTGCATGCCAACGACCGTCATCGGCACGCCCAGCGAAGCGAGCGTGTGGAATTGGGTGGTGCTGAGGTTCGACAAGCGCAGCAGCGCTTTGCCATTGAGCGGGATGTTGATCACAGTCGGCAGCGGCTGCGAGGTGTGCATCGTGCCGTCAGACGACTGCGTCTGCATCGGGCCTGGCACAACTGTGCCAACCGACTTGCCGGTGCAACCGGGGTAGGTTTCCGGCGTGATCTTGCCGCACTCGTAGCCGCCGACCGTATCGGGATAGCTGCGGCCGTTCAGCATGAAGTACTTATCTTTCATGCCGATGAAGTCTTCCGGGTTAAACGTCATGCCGACGAAGTGGAAGTTCGGATCGAAGCCCATCATCTGGATGGGGTATTCAACATCATAGTAGGTCGATCCATCGCCATCGTTATAGGCATAACCGCCGGTGGCGGCACGGATCGCACCGTTCGCAGGCGGGATGGGCGCCGAACACAAAATGTCGTTACCGCAGCGCTTGCGATAGGGCTCGTAGCTGGCCCAAGCAGCCGAATTGTTCGGGTTCGCCGTCGGCGCAGGCGCCGCTTCCCACAGTGCCAAGGCGGCGCGCAAGGACGCGCCACTGGTCAACTTGTTCTGACGGGGGCGGACGTACAGCTGTCCGACCATACCCATCTGCAAGTGCTCCGCCGGTGCGACGTGGCAATGCCAGAAGTAGGTGCCGGCATCCGGCGCGAGGTAGTAGTAGCTGAAGCTGCCGCCGATATTGACGGCAAACGATGCGTCGGGAACACCGTCGTAGAACGACGACGCGTTGCCGTAGCCGTGGAAGTGAATCGTGTGCTGCTCGAACAAGTCGGGACGCATGATCATGCCGACGTTGGTCAGCGTGATGAACAGCTCGTCGTCTTCATCGATCGCCATCAACGGCGCCGGCTGGCTGGCGTTCATCACACCGACGTCCATGATGGGGCGCGCTTCGACATGGCCGTCGAGGAGCGAGCTATCCCAGGCCCAATGGACCGTACCGTCAACGATGTCGGCGCCCTTACCCGTTGGGCCCGTGGCCGTGTTGTTACGGCGTGACGTTGCCGACGTGCCCGATACCGTCGCGCGGTAAATCTTGTTGCCGTTACGCACGTAAGCGCCGGCCAAATAGGTGTTGCCCTCGGACCATGGATCCAAGTTGTAATCCTGCGTCAGACCGATGGCACCGTTGAAGGTGAAATCAGACTGCGGCTGGCCGACGAGCGTGCTCGGAGTCCCTGTCACCGGCCCGTAGGCGGTGTTGAAGACCGACTGCACCTGGGTGCCCGGCTGACCGTTGTAAATGTCTTTAAGACCCGAGAGTGGCCCGAAGCCGAACAGGTAGATCTGCGTGCCATCACCCATCGTGACGTAACCGTCACCACCCGAGACTTGTTGGCATTTGATGTTATTGCCGTCTGGGTGAGTGTTGGTCGCCGTGGGGCACTGCACTCGGTAGTTCTGAGCTTCGACAGCGAAGCTGGCCATGAGAAGCCCGAGCGCGGGCAGCAGTCGAACCAAGCGTGAAACGCTCAACATGTCGCATCCTCCGAGAACGCGCGGAAGGGGTCACTCGCTGCAGCACCCGATGGGGTGACCGTCATAACAAGGACCGAGGCCATACAAGGGTTGGTCATTGGGCTTACCGCACCGCTGCCGACGTCTTCGCTACGGGCAACTCGGCCATGAGTTGATCCACCGTCGCAAAGCCATCGAACCGCACCCAGTTGGCATCGGCGGAATTCCGCACGAGGATCGCTGGGGAGTGGTTCATCTTGTTGCCCCGATAAACGTCAAAAGCCCGCTGAGCCGACTGGCTCGCGGTAAGGGTGCCGGTGTAATGGCGCCACTCGGGACCTGCGTGGAACGTTTTCGCGTAATCCGCGAGACGTGCCGGCGTGTCCTGCTCTGGGTCTATCGAGATCGATACGATTCTGACCTGGTCACGGGAAGGGCCAAGGCGCGACTGGAGTTGCGCCAAGGTTTGACTCGTGAGCGGGCAGACGGTCGTACAGCTGGTGTAGATAAAAGCCAGAACGACGGGTCGATCACCGGCTAGCTCGTCCTGAAGGGCCACCGACTGACCGTCATCCCGCACGAGGCGGACTGCCGGCACTTGATAAGCCATTTCAGAGCGACGAACTGGGGCTGGCGCCGCCATCATCTGACGATGATGGGCGTGCGGATCAGACTCCACGGGCTCATCCGCACGGGAACTTACGCCGTAAAGCGCAGTCCCAAGCATCAATCCCGTCAGAAGCGTCATCCTCGATCGCATTGTCCCGTCCCTGTCTTTCATACCCTGTGTAACGCTGTCTCTAGACGGAGACAGCGCTGCACGCTCTGAAGGTTGCGCCAGCCGTGTCCTTTCGGACATCAGGTCGACTTCCCCTTTTCACCCCGCGGAACTAAGCAGTTACCCTACCTAAGCGGGCCGCTACGAACCGTGTGTGGCCATTATGTAAGTGAAGTTGGGCTTGCAACTGCCTGACGAGGCGAGAATTTGAGTTCTGTGATGAAGGTCACGAGGTGCCCGGCGCGAGCCCCCGAAATGGGGCTCCAAAACTGTGACGGTGCGCACGGAAATGGCCGGACGGGGGCGGGAATACCCGCATCAGGAACCCCGCTGCCGGTGGCTTGCGCAAAAACGGGGCTGTGACCGGTCGTTTAACCCACTCGTTGTGGGCCCACCCGCCCTCGGAGCCGAGGGATCTCAAGAGTTAGCGAGCCGGCGCACCGAAAACGGACTGGCCGTACTTCTTCGCCTTGATCGCCGGGTCGTAGACGAACTTCCAGTCAGCGTACGTCGCTGCCTTGTCGAAGTCGACATCGTCATCATCGAAATTAGCGATCTTGATCGGCGCCTTAGAAGATTTGCTGGCAATACCCATCACGCCGCCGTCGGGGCCTTTCAGGACCGTCCATTCAGCAGAACCCGTCATGGGATCCGGGTAAAGGGTCCGAAGAAAGTGTTCCGGCACCGTGCCCGTCGGGTCGGCCAGAAGGGACTGCAAATCGGCTGGATAACGGCCGTGCTTACGCAAGTAGGCCTCGATGCCATCCCGATACGCATGGCCCACCCACAGTAATTGCTGCTCGTTATCCCGCTGCATGGCCTGGGAAACGACTTTGGCTGCGAGCGACAACGACAGCCCGATCAGGGTAACGAGAATGAGAACCCCGAAATACGTGAGACCCGTCTGCGCCCGCCTCGGCCTACCATTCCGCATAGGGAACGCCATTCTGGCCGTTGCCTTCTGCCCCGCTCTTCACGTCCTTGATCCCCGGGTTTTCAGGCTCATCCGAGACGATCGGCTGCCAATGCTCACTGTCACCCGTAAACGGGTCGACGGGTAGCGCCCGCAGATAGTGGTCGGTGACGAGTGTCGCCAACGACTCCGGATAGTGCCCTTTATCTCCGGAATATCGATCGATCTGCTCACGCATCGTCGCCAGATCCTGCCGCAAAACCGTTTCCTTGGAGCGGTCTAACGATTTGAAATACCGCGGTACGGCAATTGTCAGCAGCGTCGCGATGATGGCCATGACCACCAGTAGCTCAAGCAGCGTAAAGCCGCGGGTATGCCTACCATTCACTGTAAGGAACTCCATTGAGGCCCACTTTGGGCGACATCGTATGCACGTCATAGACGTCGTCACCGGCCTCGGGGGCATCCGGTGGGCTTGCGTAGGATCGCAGCGCCCAGGTCTCAACGGCCGGCGTCGTGGCATCCGGCCACAGAGGGTCACGAGGAATGGCACGTAAAAAGTAAATTTTTGTGCCTTCTTTGGGATTGCGAGCGTCCTCAACCCCATCCACCAGCGTCTGCAAATCGGGGGGATAGCCCGATTTATCCACGTCTTTCTTAATGCGCCCGGTATCCGAGGCCTTCTTGTAGGCATCGATACCCCCGCGGATGGTTCGCAGGGCATCGCGCAACTGCGACTCCCGCTCCCGTTGGTACATCAGTTGCGCCGACGGCAAAACCGCCGTCGCGAGGAGCGCCACGATCGCAAGCGTGATCACGAGCTCAATGATGGTAAAACCACCCTCTCGGCGATTCCCGCTCAATGATCGACTCACACCACTCATATTAATATGTCAACATCCCAAGGCTTACGGAGTGGCTGCAATCGCGATGGGGGTCGCTTGGGTCGCGGCAAGTGCCGTCCCCTCCTCGCTCATCAAGACCACCTGAGTCGACACCGTGATGGTCGGGCGCGCAATCAGTACCTTGAAGCGCACGTTGAGCAGGCTTCCGCTCGCGCCTACCTGCGTACCGTTCGAGTCCAATTGAATGCCGCCGGCCCGAACATCGACCTTTCCACCCGGTGCGACGTCGCCCGCATCCGCAGAGACCACCTGCAAGGCAGTCGGGTCAAAGCGCAGCTGAGTCCTGACCTTACCCACGCCTGACGCGCCATCCATTCGGACGGCCACAGAGACTTCGTCACCGACCTTAGCCGTCGTCGGCCCATCGAGGGTGATCCTTGCCTTGCCGTCCGACGACGCCGGCGCTTCCGACGATGCCGCATCTTTGGCCGCAGCAGGCAGATTTTTCGCTGCGTTTGAGTCGTCGCTCGGCGTGGCGTCACTCGGCGGTGGTGCAACGGACGTTCCTGCATCCATGCGCTGCGGCAACGTGCGCGGAACACTCGGCGCTTGCGATACGGAAGGCCCAGACATCGTCGACACCCCACCCGCTCCGGCTACCGGCGCGGAAGAGGCCGCATTACCATCGGCCGTATGTGAGCTGCCAAATGGCGCAGAGCGAGTCTGCGTCTCCGTTCCGTACCAGAACTCGGTCGAATCAACCGTCGGGCGTGTCTGCGCGCGGATGATTCGCGGCGTGATCGACAAAATAATCTCGCTCTTGTTGCGATTCGTACCATTCGAGCCGAACAGACGTCCGAGGATGGGCATATCGCCCAAACCTGGAATATGGGAGGAACTCTTCTGGTCGCTGTCCGTCACGAGACCGGCCAGCACTTGGGTTTCACCGTCCTTCAGCTCCAGCGTCGTCGTCGCATTGCGGGTACCGATCTGGTAAACGTGGGTCTGGCCACCGCTGCCGGTCGCGACGTCGAACTCCTTCACGATGGACGAAACTTCCAGACCCACCTTGATCTGCACATTGCCATCGAGGTGGATCGTCGGCGTCACATCCAAGTTCAAACCCACTTCGAGATACTGAACGCTGCTGGTTGCGAAAGATGAATTGCCGACGCCTGCCGAGGCGCCCGAGGTCACCACTGGGACGCGGTCACCAATCATGATCTTCGCTTTTTCTTTGTTCTTGGCGCGGATGCGTGGGCTCGACAAGACGTTCGTCTGACCGGTGGTCTTCAGAAAGTCCACGCCAGCCGTCATCTGAGACACCGTGATCGTGTTGCGATTCTGGTGCAGATAGTCATTGATGTGCATCGCCGAGTTCGCCGCCGTGGTCACAGGCGTCGTGCCACCGCTAGCGGCCGCAGCCGCGCCTGAGAGCGGCGTCGGTGTAAAGGTCGCCGACGATGGATATCGGATGCCGAGCTGGTCGAGCAGGGTATGCGCAGCCTCCAACACCTCAACTTCCAAGATGACTTCCGGCTCCGCGACGTCAATGGACGACACCAGCTTTTCCGCCATGCGGATATGTTCCGGCGTATCACGCATGACGACGAGATTGGCGCGCTCGTCGACGAATAACGTCTTCGCACCCAACACGGTCTTCAGCAGGTTCTCCACATCCTTGACCGCTGCATTCGCCAGATAGAAGGAATGGACGATCTCTTCCTGATATTCCTTCTGCTTGGTCGGTGTGGCCGGATAGATCAGCACCATGTTGTCCGCAAGTACCTGCTTGGCGAGCTGATTCTGCGCCAGAATCAGGTCAATAGCCGACTCAACCGGCACTTGGCTGACGAAAATCGTCGTCTTGCCATCGCTCTTTACATCTTTATCGAAAATAAAATTGAGGCCTGTCTGCCGAGCGAGCACCTCGAAAACCATCTTAGTCTGTGCGTCCCGGAACTGGAGTGTTACCGCACGGCTATCTTTGGTCTTGAGAGAAGGGACGGCACTCACGGGGCCGCGCGCGCTCTGCAACTTCACCAAGAGCGTCTGCGCAGGGACGAAACTGGCGTCCTCCTCGAGAACCGCTCGTAACTCGATCTCGGCTGCATCGAGATCTTTCTTGTCGAGTAGTTTCTGCGCTTTCGCGACCCGGTCTGTATGGGCGACGTCTGCCTGAACCTGCGCCAGTCCATTTTTCGCACGTGAGTTTGACGGCTCGATTGCGAGGACCCGACGGAATGCGCGTTCCGCAGCAGCCGGATCGCCCGCGGCGCGTGCAGTATCTGCCTGAGATACGAGCGTCTGTACCGCACGCTCAGTCCGCGACAGCAGATCCATGCGGAAGACCAGATTATTGGGATCCCGGCGGGCGGCGTCGCTCAACTTGGCGATTCCGACTTCGTAGTCGCCATGATCAACAGCCGATACACCCTCCCGGTGGAGTGAGTCCGCGGCACAGCCGGCCAACACCAAAACCAACAGAACTGGGAGAAAACACGATACGAAAGATTTCACTGGACGACTCCGGCCGGCAAGGTCTGCCGGATGTTGAGCGGCAAGTAGTTGAACACGAGTTGACCCCCTTCGACTTTCTCGAACAGGAGCGAACCATCAAGTTTGTCGCCGACATGAGCGTCGACAACACGATCACCACGAGCAAGAAAATACGTCGCGCGTTCGCCGGACGGGGCGTAGCTGCCAACATAGGTATACGGCAATGGCGGCGCCGTCGGTGCAGGCGGCGGTTCTTCAGCTGCCGGTGGTGGTGGCGGCGGCGCAACGTACCATGAATGCGGCGCGAATAGATCAGCCGCCTGCGTGGAGGGCACCACACGTCCACTCGTCACCAACGTTTTAGGCTGTGCGGCTGCAGCGGACTTCGCGCGGGCGAGCGCGATCGCCTTCGCCTTGGCGATGGCACGGGCGCGTGCCTCAACGAGACCCGCCGCGGCTTGCTGCTGACGGGTTTGCCGCGCAGACTCAATACTGTAGAGACCCGTGGCGGCAGCAAGCAGCCCAACCACGATGACCATGATCCAACGACGCCGGTTGCTGACGCGACCGGTCGCCCCGAGTAGGCCGCTGAGTACCGGTAGATGCCTCATGGCGCCCCCCGCGTAAACAACGTTAGCCGAATGTTCGCTTCGACGACCCCATCGGCAATGCTCTTTCGCTCAATCGACAATTCACTGATTGAGGCCGTCGGAATGGCCTTCAGCACCTGGTCGATGAACGAACGGACCGCGGGATACGAGCCCGTGACCGGAAACCCGATGTGATAACGCGTGACTGCACCGTTGTGAGAGGCAGCAACGTCATACTTCCCCGTATCGATCGATAGTCCAGCGGTATCCGCCTGCGTCAGAATGACGCCGAGCAATTTTGGCACCTCGGTCCGACTGGGTAACGACTCCAGTAGACGGCGGGGATCGTTGGCCGCTGTGGGTGCGACATCGGCGGAGCGCTTCGCAGCCGTCGTCAACGCCGCCTGCAGGTCATCTCGCATCGACTGCACCTGGGTCACCAACGGCCAGTGCGTCGATGCGAAAAAGACGGCCGCAGTTGCCAACAATCCGAGCCCAATCAAGCCACGCCGGCCTGTGCGACGGATCTGCCAGGCCATCGCCGGAATCCACTCGCGTGACACCCGCCGTGCGATCACCACCGCGCGACCTTCGATCGGCGCTGAGCGCAGCGCGACGGCTGGCTTGGCGTTCGCAGGCGTCGAACGGGACATCTGCACTAAATTGTCGCTCATGACCGCCACTCCGCTGACAGCTTGATGCGAATCGGATGCTCCGGATCGTCTTTGCGACGCTCGTGGCTTTCCAACATCGGGTAACGCAACAATTCGCTCTTTTGCAGCCGCTCAAGATATTTGAGCGCGTCCGGTAGCTGACGGACTTCGGCGACGATGCGGACCGTATGCTTTTCGGCATCCGGCACGACGCTGAGCACCGAGACGGTCTCAGCCAAATCGTGATTGGCCGCTTCCAATTCATTCAGCACCGGCGTCCACGGGACATTGAGCTCATGCTGGATCGATCCTAGCTCGGCCGTCAATTTTGGATCGGTAATCGGCGCGGATCGCTTCACGCGCGGCACGGCATCGAGCTTCGCTTCGACCCGGTCGCGCTCCGATAACTCGGCGTTGAATGCAGCAGCCAATCCCAAGACGGCGACGCCACCCATCACGATGAGCGCAAGGCCGGTGGCCCGTGCCTCATGCACCGGCGCGACGAAGTCGAGCTGAACCCTATTCGGATTCTTCATACTGCCACCCGCTGTAGCAGGTCGAATTCCACCACTTGAGACAGACGCTCGTCAGGCTCTAACCAGTCTAATTCCGGGAGCGCTTCACGTCCTTGCGTCCGCATCGTCAAGGGCGCGTCAACGAACAGTCGGCTACCGCCGATTGACGCTTCTGTAAACCGCCCAAAGGCGCGAAGTCGCTGAAGCTCGACCGTCCATTGCGCAGAGAGCCGCGCCGTGTGCACTCGATTCCAGCTGCCATCGACCACCTGCACGGCGGCCAACGAACCATCATCAATGCTGACGAACCAGCATTCTCCCGTCGGCAAGTGTCGGCGCCAGGCGTTAAATGACACCACCAATTGGGGCTGCAGCGAGGTGAGTCGTAGCTGGGCTGCCGACAGGACGTCTTCTAATTCCGTTCGCAGTGGTGCCGGAGTTGCGCAGGCAAGATAGGGCTTACCCGGCGGCACATCGGTGAGCGTCACAGTCCAGTCCGACAAGCTATCGCCAAAAATGTCGGTCAATACATAACGAGCGTGACTCAGACGACCGTCGGCATCCAAAGAGACGGCCGGAGCCGGGACAAGGCCGTAGCGCACCCACGAATCAGCCAGAACGACACGGGCCGACGCATCCTGCCACTGGCTGTCCGTCAATAAATCCGTCAGGCACGCAAAAGCGCCCGCAGGATCGCCGGCCTGTCCGTTGGCCACGTCGCACTGCCGAGAGGCGAGCACACGACGGCCAAAACCTCGCTTGAGACGAGTGAGCGCCACGCGCTGCGGCGCCAAATACACCACAACTTCGTCACGCCATAGCGGTAACACGATTGGCCTCCAACAAAGTGGTTTTGCCATCACGCACCAGTTCCAGCGCAACGGTACGCATGAGTTTCGAGCCGCCCGCCTCGGCGAGCTCCTTTAATTTCCGTGCAGGCGCTCGCGCGACGATCGCCTCACGTAACTCATCGGTCAGCACGAGCAGCTCGCCAATCGCCTTTCGACCCTTATAACCGGTGCCGCGACAGTGAGCACATCCGCGACCTACTCGAAACTGCCACGCGGCAACCGCGGGTAGTTGTAGCCCCGCCTGAGCGATCATTTCAGGAGATGGATGATGTGGCTCAGCGCATTGCTCGCAGACGACGCGAATGAGGCGCTGCGCCATAATGCCGTTCAAAGCGGACACAAAGGCGTATGGATCAACTTCCATGTGGGCGAAACGACCCAACACGTCAAACACGTTGTTCGCGTGCACGGTAGTGAAGACCAAGTGACCGGTCAGCGCGGATTGAATCGCAATCTGGGCCGTTTCAGGGTCACGAATTTCGCCCACCATGATCTTGTCAGGGTCATGACGGAGCACGGAGCGCAGGCCTCGCGCAAAGGTGAGGCCTTTCTTCTCATTTACGGGGATCTGCAGAACACCTGCGAGCTGATACTCGACCGGGTCTTCAATCGTGATGATCTTGTCTTGCCCCGTGTTGGTCTCAGAAATCGCCGCATACAACGTGGTCGTTTTACCTGAGCCCGTTGGGCCCGTGACCAACAACATGCCATAGGGCAAGTTCGACAGGCGCCGCAGACGATTGACGACTTCGGGGTCAAAACCCAAGCCGTCAAGACGCAAGCCCTGCAGCTCATCCGTCAGTGTCTGCTTGTCGAGAATACGCAGCACGGCGTCTTCGCCATGCACGCTCGGAATAATCGACACGCGGAAGTCGATCGGTCGGCCTTTGAGGGCTAATTTGAAGCGGCCATCTTGTGGCACGCGCCGTTCAGCAATGTCGAGCTCGCTCATCACTTTGATACGCGAGATGACCTGTTCGCACAGATCTGCGCCACCCAGTGATGCAACATGAATCAGCACGCCATCGACGCGATAGCGAACGGCAAGCCCCGATGGGCGAGTTTCCAAGTGGATGTCGCTCGCGCCCGCCTTGAGCGCGTCATACACCGTGGAGTGCACCAACTTGACGACTGGACTGGAGTCACTCGAGATCGTGGCCAGGGAAAGATTTTCAACATCATCATGGTCAGCGTCGCCATCGTCGTCGGACATGCCGGCGACATCCATCGCGCGCATATCTTGCTCGTGACGCGATATGAACGCGGAAATCGACTCGGCCGATGCAATCGTCCATTGCAGAGGGACGTGCACACGCACCTCAACCCAGCCGCGAATGCCGGGATCAAAGGGATCCGAGGTCACGGCGAGCAATTCGCTGCCACGACGCACAATCACACACCCACGGCGGGAGGCGTCTGTCGGGCCTAAGACATCAAAGGCCGGCGGGAGTTCGAGGAGCGCGACGTCCGACAGGACGGGGTAGTCCAATTTGCTGCCGAGCGAGAGCGCGAGCGCTTCGCCGTCCAGACCCGTCAATTCCATCAGACGCGCAATGACGGTACGACCATCTTGCGCAGCTGCAAGTGCGGAGCGAATGACCTCATCCGGGATGTCATTTATTTTGGGCGTATCGGGGACGACACGCAGGTCGATTAGGGCGGCATTCATCGGATGCTCCCAGCGAGCTCGAAAATCGGGAAATACATAAGGACCACGATGCCGCCAATTACGAGTCCAATGACCGCCATCATGGCGGGTTCAATCAGACGAGTGGCGACGTCAACAAAGCGAGAAAGTTCGTCGTCATAGAACGCGGCGATGCGTTCCATCATTTCACCCATGTTGCCGCTACGTTCACCGACGCGCAGCATGCGCTCGGCGACCGCCGTGGTCAGGCCTTCTGCTGCAAGTGCTTCGGTCAGCGAACGGCCTTCGCGCACTGCTTTGGTAGCAGCGACAAGTCGCGGCTGAGCGTTGGCGGCGAGCAACCCGCGGGTCATTTCAAATGCGGTCACCACAGGGATACCACCGCGCAGCAACATACCGACCGTTCGGTAGAGGCGCGCAAGCTGGTAGGTCTGCATCTGACGACCAATCGCCGGGATTTTGAGAATTGACCGCCCCACTGCCGCACGGAACGATGCTTGTGCGACGAGGTATCCCAGCGCAACAACAATCGCCAGGAATCCGGTGAGCACCGCCATCCCGTGGGCTTCAAGCAACTTCCCCCATCCCATGAGCATGCGGGAGGCAAGCGGCAATTCGCCGCCAATTTCTTCATAAACGCTGCTAAAGCGGGGCACCACGTAGGCGACCAAGAACAAGACGACAAGAAGGCCCGCGCTGAGCAGGACCGCCGGATAGATAGACGCATTGATCACGCGCTTCTTCAGCACATTGATTTGCTCTTGATAAGCGACGAAGCGACGCAGTGCTTCTGAGATCGCACCGCTGCGCTCACTGGCCCGAATAGTGGCCACGTAAAGCGCCGGGAAAGTGCTGGGAAACTCGCCCAAGGCCACGGACAAGCTTTGACCTTCGAACAGGCGTCGTCGCAAGCCCTCAAGAACTGAGCGAATCGAGTCGTCCCGTTCTTTTTCGGTCAGGGCATCGATGGCTTCAACCAGCGTGAGGCCCGCTTCCAGCAGTGACACCAATTCGTTCGAGAACGGCACCAACGCGAGCTTGGCTCGACCGACCCGTCCGAGGCGTGACGCCTCGATCGATAAGATGCGCAGTCCGCGTGCCACCGCTTGGCGGCGCACGTCGGCTTCATCAAGGGCGTCGATCTCGTTGATCGTGACCGCGCTCGACGCATCCAGTGATGTGACTTTGAAACGCATCGGTTACCAGTTCACGATATCCGCATCTTCGCCCGTACCGCCCTCACGGCCGTCTTTGCCGTAGGACATCAAGTCGTAGTCGCTATGGGTACCCGGCTGGGTATAGACGTAAGGACGGCCCCACGGGTCAGCCGGAATGCCTTTACGCAGATAGGGGCCTGCCCAATTGGTCTCGCCGCTCGGACCGGCGACAAGCGCCTGCAAGCCTTCTTCCGTAGACGGGTAGTGGCCGACGTCGAGGCGATAGGTGTCGAGCGCCTTTTCGAGCGAATCGATCTGGGCTTTTGCCACTTTCGTCTGAGACTTTCCCACCTGAGCGAAGTAACGTGGCGCCACGAGGCCTGCCAGCAGTCCAATAATGACCATGACGACCAACAACTCGAGCAGGGTAAAGCCCTTGGATACGGCTTGACGCGCATTCTGAGTAACCACGAAGACTCTCTCCTGTCCTATTGAGATCAAAGGGTTATCTGGAGACAACCACATCAACCCGGAACCGATTCAAGATCTTTCGGGGCCCAACGCTGCCTGGTTGAACAAGCCTAACGGGCACCGAGTCAGACTGGACGAAGCCGCCCAACCGTGACTGGTGACACTGTAGCAAACTGACATAATGCAACCGTGACCGGAGTCACGGTCCGGCTCAATTGATCATTGAACCGGGTATGGGGGACTGGTGGGTAACCAGCGGCCACTCCAGCCGGACGGCGGTGCCCTTACCGGGAGACGAGTCGATCCGATAGAAGCCACCGAGTCTTTCGGTACGCTCCCGCAAGCCTCGCAAGCCCCGCGATTCTCGCTGCCCACCCGCTAGGCCAGGCGAACGAGTCGAGTCAAAGCCGTCACCGTCGTCCGACACCACCACCGATAGGTGGTCGCCCGTCACGGCCAAGTCCACCCGAACCTGCGCGGCGTGCGCGTGTCGGGCGACATTGTTCAAGAGTTCCTGCACCGATCGGAAGACGTCGGTGCCCAAGGTATCCGGGATTTGGGTGTCGTCGACCGAGATATTCGTTGTAAGTGCCACGCCAGCGTAGATTTCGTTCCATTCCCGGCACAGATAGCGCACGGCGGAGGCAGCGCCGAGATCGTCCAGTACAGCTGGCCGCAGGTTCATCGAGATATTCCGGACGTCCACCAGAACCTCTCGAACCCGACGGGCGCCAGTCTCGAGCAATTTGGCTGCCTCGACGGTGCGCTCGCGCTCCATGAGGACCTGGGCGTTCTCAAGCGAATACTTGATCGCCGTGAGGGATTGACCCACGGAGTCATGCAAGTCTTGGGCGATACGCTTCCGCTCGAGTTCCTGAGCGTCCACCAACTGATTCGACAATTCGGCGAGGTCTCGCTGCGAACGCAGCAACGACGTTTCCGATTCGCGACGCTTCGCGATTTCATCGCGTAGCGAGCGGTTCGCCTCTGAAAGTTCCAATGTCCGTGCCCGCACGCGCTCTTCCAGCGACTGGTTCATGAACATCAGTTCGCGTTCAGCCGCGCGCAACGCCGACATGTCATAAACGATGCAGGCGATACGGGGGGGTTCCGATACGCCCGTCCAACCGTCGTTGCCTTGCGAAGCGTGACGAACATCAATTTGCAGATCACGACCCAAGGTATCGTCAAACATCTCGAACGAGCTCTGTGGCTCATTGGCGAGTTTAGCGACTGCGGCGTCGATGGACTGCCGCAGCGCACAATGCGGACGCGTACACGCGAGATGCAAGAGTGCATGCAGATCGCGACCCACGGCCTCGCGAACGGGTACACCCACCCAACGCTCGACGGCACGATTGGCGCGCACAACACGGTTGCGATGGTCCAGAACGGCAACGATCGCATCGACAGCGTCAGCCGTATTCTCCCATTCAACTTTCGCGTTATAGACGCGCGAGATGGTCACCGCACGCTCACTGTCGCCTGCCGAGATCGAGATGCCCGCGCCGATAAGACGGCGCACCGTTTCAACGGCCGCGCGCCGGACCGCAGGTTCCGATACGGACGGTGGCACTAAAAAGAGGAAAACGTAGTTACTAGAACCGGTGTCCGGGACGGCACCACAAATGGCTTCCAGAGAAGTAATGGGCAGGCTCTGGCCAGACTCCACGGGACCGCGCGTATAGGCGTTACGAACATGTACGCGCTCCGGCGACTCCACGGCTTCGGCTAACAGCGGCACATCGCGCAGTGCAACCGCGCGCTGTGACCACGCCGTTGGAATGTTGGCGCCCGCCACCACGCGAACCGCGCCTTTCGAGGACTCGCGTTCGAAAACCAAAGCTGCCGATGAGGGAAATTGCTGCACCAGTCGTTCGCAAAGCGCATCCGCGATCGCGCGCGGTGTCACGGCCGCGGCGCAGGCATCGGCAAAGCCGCTGATTAGAGAGACAATCGGTTCCACGGCAGGTCACCTTGGCGACTGGAGTATTGAACGGATGAATAGTGTCGCTGCGGAGCATCGCCGGAGCCATTCGGCCCTACCCGCAAAACGCAGCGCGTGACTGCGCAGTCGAAGGTAGGGTAATTACTCCTCACGCTCGGCGCCCTACCCTCATTTAACTGCTCTGGGTCAGGAATCGACGATAGAGGCGCAGCACGGTCGGCACATAGGCCTGCGTCTCAGCATACGGTGGAATATGGCGTCCGTGCCGTTCAACAGCCTCCTCCCCAGCGTTGTACGCGGCGAGAGCAAGCTCCAAATTGTTATCGAAACGCTTCAATAGGTAGTGCAGGTAGCGTGCGCCACCATCGACATTCGCGGCGGGATCAAAAGGGTTTGTGACTCCGAATCGCGATGCTGTCTTGGGATGCAGTTGCATCAAACCCTGCGCACCGGCGCGTGACACCGCGTTCGGATCGAAGGCTGACTCTGCCGCGATAACCGCTTTCAGGAGTGCGGGATGTACCTCAGTACGTCGTGCTGTTCGATCGATTAAGCCGGCAAAACTATTGGCGCGTTCGCGCCAGGCTCCCGCGTACTGCGGTGACATTTCGACCCGGTCTTCGCCTGTTTTTTGAAACAACACGAAACGCGCATCGTCTGGAACGTTCGTGTAGTGAGCAACACCGTCTTCATCAACAAAGCTGTAGATGTCCGCACGCGCAACGGGCGCAATGAGCGCTGAAGTTGCAAAAGCGAACAAAACAGCAGCGATGTGACGGTAGTTTCTCATGCCTATCTCTCAATTGGCATCTTCATGCCGTACTGGACGGAGCACACTCCATCTGAGGCTGAATTGTGCTCTCGTGAATCCGTCCGTGGGTGTCGGTTACACCAAATTCGTTACATGCGTCGCAATTTTGAACGCGTAGATTGGGCTTATGTTCAATCGTCCTGACAGTGGGTTAATCACTAATAAACTGTAGTTGTTGGTCGGGTAACACCCCATTTGGGATGGGTACCAAGCCGCACAGAACTCGCAAGGACCCCGTTATGGCCGCTCAAGCACGCTTTACCCAATCATTGGCAGAACCCGCTCCAAGAGAGGCGCTGGCTCGCCGGGTATTTCTCGTCGACGACCACGCCATTCTTCGCGAAGGCGTCATGGCGCTATTGGCTTTGGAATCCGACTTTGAAGTGGTCGGACATGCCGGCTCCGTCGCAGAAGCCATCAGCAAGGCGCCAGAGTTACATCCGGATCTGGTCATCACCGACCTCTCCATGCCCGGCTCTGCTGGCGTTCAAGGAATCATGGAATTACGCCGTGCAATTCCCAGTGCCCGCATCGCAGTGTTGACGGTTCACAACACGGAAGAACACATTCGCGCCGCGTTAGCGGCTGGCGCAGATGGTTATATCGTCAAAGATGCATCGCGCTCAGAACTCGTGCACGGCCTGCGCTCTGTGCTCGCTAACCAGATTCACTTGTGCGCACGCTCTTCTGCCCGCGTGGTACGTAGCTACCTCGGCCACGGCAGCGAGCCCGCTCAAAACAGTGCGACGCCTGTCGTGACCGGTCGGGAGCGCGAGATCCTGATCATGATTGCCAACGGGCAATCGAACAAGCGTATCGCTCTCACGATCAATCGCAGCATCAAGACCGTCGAAAAACATCGTGCGAACCTGATGCGCAAACTTAATCTACACAATGTGGCTGATGTCACTCGCTTCGCGCTGAACAGCGGTCTTCTCACTGAAGAATCGCTGCTCAACAGCAAAGCGTCCTTGTGATTGCCGTCGCTCTGCGCGCTTAGGCGCGCAGAGACTCGATGAAGGCAACCGGATCATCCCCACGCTCGAGCACTTCGACGAGCGCCGAGCCAACGACAACGCCCTCAACGACTGGCTTGAGTAGGCGCACCTGCTCCGCCGAACGAATACCAAAACCCGCGCAGACAGGAATGGGCGCCAGGTCGCGCACACTCTGCAGGTAGGCCGTCACTTCCGTGGGCACCGCAACCGACTTACCCGTCGTGCCGGTCATGGTGACGGCATAGATAAAGCCTCGCGCTTCACGGCAGAGCATTGCGAGCCGATCGGGCGGCGTGACGGGGGTGACCATCTGAACGAGTCCGACGCCCTGCGCCTCGAGCGCCTCACGCAGATCCGCACATTCCTCATAGGGCAAGTCGGGCACGATGAAGCCTGAGACGCCTGCCGCACGCGCAGCGGCCGGCAATCGATCAATTCCGAAGGCAAGTAGCGGATTGAGGTAGCTCATCAAGATCAGCGGTGCTTCGGGACGCGTCGGCAGGCCCTGCAATGCGCTCAAAATCCAAGCCAGCGAGACACCGCCAACAAGAGCCGCGTGGCTTGCACGCTGAATGGTCATTCCGTCGGCCATCGGGTCCGTGAACGGCACCCCAATCTCGACGACGTCAGCTGAGGCAGCGACTCGAACCAGTTCGCTCAGGAATTTTTCTTTGCTGGGGAATCCGGCCGTCATGAAGCCAACAATCGCGGGTTCTCCGCGTTCGTTTGCGGCCCGAATAGCAGCTCCGATGGATTCATGCCCAGTGCGAGTAGCGTCTGGAGATGTCGACATTACAGTTTCCCCTTGAGCAACGTGCGCTGTAGCGTTGGCATGTCCTTGTCGCCGCGGCCGGATAAACAAATCACGAGCGTAGCGCCTGGATGTTGCGCCGCCCACTTGCGAGCACCGGTGAAAGCATGGGCGGTCTCAATCGCCGGAATGATGCCCTCGGCAGCACAACACTCGGAAAGCGATTCCAGCGCTTCGTCGTCGGTCACATACTCGTATTGGACGCGTCCCGTGCTCATCAGCAAGGAGTGCTCCGGACCAACGCCGGGATAATCAAGTCCAGCGGAGATCGAGTGCGTCTCCTGAATTTGTCCGTCCGCATCTTGCAGCAGCATGGAGTAGCAGCCTTGCAACACACCGGGTCGGCCCATGGTGAGCGTCGCAGAATTGTCGCCTAGCGCGGGGCCACGACCGCCGGCCTCAAGGCCGATCAATCGCACCGATTCATCGCCGATGAATGGATGGAACATACCGATGGAATTGGAGCCACCACCGACACAGGCGAAGACCGCATCCGGCAGACCGCCCGTCTGTCGAATCATCTGCGCGCGCGCTTCACGACCAATGACCGACTGCAGACGCCGCACCAACAAAGGATAAGGGTGTGGTCCGACAGCCGATCCCAGCAGGTAGTAGGTGCCATTAGGATCAGCGACCCAGTCTCGCAGTGCCTCGTCGATCGCGGCACGGAGCGTCTGATCACCACCCGTTACCGGCACTACCGTTGCGCCCAACAGCTTCATGCGACCGACATTCGGGGCTTGGCGCTCGCAATCAATCGCGCCCATGTAGACGGTACAAGGCAGTCCCAGACGGGCACACGCGGCGGCGCTCGCCACGCCATGCTGGCCGGCGCCTGTTTCCGCCACGATGCGCTTGGCGCCCAAGCGTTGCGCCAAGAGCGCTTGCCCGATCGCATTATTGATCTTGTGCGCACCGGTGTGAGCGAGATCTTCGCGCTTCAAGTACACCTTTGCGCCCCATCGAGCGGAAAGGGTCGGTGCATAGGACAACGCAGTGGGTCGACCCACCCATTCGGACAGCTGGGCATCCAACTCGGCAATGAATTCCGGATCGTCGAGCCAGCGATGGACGCCCGCCTCGAGCCGATCAAGCGCCGGCACCAGTGTTTCAGGTACATAGCGACCGCCGTACGGGCCGAAGCGGCCGCGTGCGTCGGGGAACTCCCCGGCCACCTCGCGCTTGAGCAGCGCGCTCGCTTCACCCATTTCGAATAATCTTTGCATCAGTTCACTCCCGTCCGTCAGTCCTCAATGCGTCGCGGCTGCTCGCGCAGCCTTCACAAACGCGTGAATTTTCTCAAGATCCTTGCAGCCAGGGGCTGATTCGACACCGCTGGATACATCTACGCCATACGGTCGCACCTGCTGCACCGCCTCGGCCACGGTCGTCGGGTCCAATCCTCCCGCCAGAATCAATTGCGTACGGCGCGACAGGCGCGACGCCTCATCCCAGTCCGCCCGATGCCCCTGCCCACTGTGGGCGCTTTCATAGAGACACCGCGGCGGCAGCACCGTAGGCAGGCTGTTGCCAGTCCGCAATACCGGCAGAACGGCCAGGCCCGGTGGTAGTACGAGCGCCCTTAGATCGTCCGCATCGGTCTGCAAAATATCGGGCTGAAATACCGCGCAAAGGTCGTTGAGCAAGGCCTGGGAAGGGTGACGGGTCACCGCAATCCGTTCGACCCCCGCAGGCACTCGCTGCGCCAGACGCGCCGCTAAGCGGGGGGTGACGTTGCGGGGGGACGCCGCATGAAACACGAAGCCCACCGCATTCACGCCGGCAGCAACGGCCGCATCAACCGCGTCGTCACTCGTCAAACCGCAGATTTTGACCCAGAGAGTCACGATACGGCTCCTGCCTCACGGCCCCGGTCGATCATCTGACGGGCGAGTTCCACAGGTTCGTGACTCGCCATCAGGGCCGTCCCGACCAGTGCGAGGTTGTAGCCTGCCGCCGCGAGGTGCGCAGCGTCGTCGGGCGTTTGTAAGCCGCTTTCCGCAACACGCGGGAATGCGCGTGGCAGCCGATCGGCGAGCTGATCCAACCGTTCAGGGTCCACCTGTAAGGTCGAAAGGTCTCGGCTATTGACGCCGATCAGGCAATCCTGCGGACGACCGGCCCACGCTCTGGCAAGTGCATGCGCGGTCTCGACCTCCGATGCGTCAAAGGTCTCGAGGAGCACGAATAAGCCCAGTTGCGCGGCCTGCAACATCATCTGTTGCAGCGTCAGCCGATCCAACATGCGCACGATCAACAGGACACCACCGGCCCCGGCCACGCGAGCCTCGAGCACTTGGTATGGATCGACGAGAAAATCCTTGCGCATCGCCGGCACGCCGGTCGGTGCGAGGGCTACCGCAGCACGCCGCAAGTGCTCCAGCGACCCGTCAAATCGGTCAGGCTCCGTCAGCACCGAGACGATCGCGGCACCGGCAGTCGCATACGATCGAACCCGTTTTTCCAGATCCGCATCCGTTCCGGAGAGGACCCCCATCGCGGGTGAGCGCAGCTTGAGCTCGGCGATCAGATCGAATCGACCATCCAGCGTCAGCTGCGGCGCCGGGGGCAGAGTGGCAATCCGACCTCTGAGCACGTCGGCAGACAGGTGCTGCTGCGCCGCGGCCAGACGCGCCCGTGACGACTGCGCCATCCCCGAGAGGAAATCACTGGGCAGGATCATGACATGAGGCTCCGAATGCCGACAGGCTGCGAAGCGTGTTCGCGGCAGCGCCGCTGTCGATGGTCGCAATGGCCACGGCGGCAGCCGCCACGGGGTCAGCCGCGATCCCCATCAACTCCAATGCAAGGGCGGCACTCATGACGAGCGCATCACGATGCGGGCCCCGATCGCGGCCTTCGAATACAGCACGCAAGGCCGCCGCATTATGGGCGGCATCACCCCCGCGCAGGTCTTCAGCTGTGCACGTTGGCAAACCGAAATCGGCAGCCGAGCGGGTGCTGCTGGTGACCTGACCAGGTTGCACGTCATAGAGCAGAAACGAGCCTACGGGTGTCGGTTCATCCCATCCCGGCTCGCCATGCACGACGAAAGCACGGCGAATCGGCATCCCGGCCAAGGTCTCAGCCATCAGTGCAGCCGCCTTCGCACTGAATGCACCCGTCAGCTGGAACGGTGGTTCGGCGGGGTTGGCCAGTGGTCCGAGTAAATTGAAGACCGTTCGTACACCTAGCGCCGCTCTTACCGGCGCGATCGCCTTCATCGCGGGGTGATAGTGCGGAGCGAACAAGAAGGTGAACCCGGTGCGCGCCAGACATTGAGCAGCACTGTGCTCGTCGAGCGGAATAGGCAATCCAAGCGCTTCTAAGAGATCCGCGCTACCCGAACGACTGGAAATGGAACGATTACCGTGTTTGACGACCTTCGCACCCGCCGCAACGGTGAGCAGTGCGGCGCCGGTGGAAAGGTTGTAGGTGTGGGAGGAATCGCCACCCGTGCCAACGATGTCGATCGTGTCGCCCACCGCGGGCAGTTGCGCAGATCGCGCCAGTGCGCGCATCGCGCGGGCAAATCCTCGCACTTCATCGGCAGTCTCGCCTTTCGCCCGCAATGCAGCCAGCAACGCACCGGCCATCGCGGGCGGCACTGCAGGATCCGTGAGGGTCTGCAAGAGCGCATACGCCTCAGACTCAGTCAGTGACTGGCCGAGCAGCAGACGCTCGAGCAGACCCTTTAACTCAACGCTCATGCGCGTCGCCCACCTTGCTGGCGCATGAAGTTCGCCAACATCGCGGGACCTTGCGGCGTCAGCACGCTTTCCGGATGAAATTGCACGCCTTCAATCATGAGATCCCGGTGCCGAAGACCCATGATTTCACCCTCCGCCGTATGCGCCGTCACGATCAACTCCGGCGGCATTGAAGCCGGTTGCGCGACGAGCGAGTGGTAACGACCCACTTCCAGCGGCGAGGGCAAGCCTGCAAAGACACCGGCCTGATCATGCTCAATCGGCGAGGTCTTGCCATGCATCAGACGGGTATTGCGCACTACTTTTCCGCCGAACGCTTCGGTGATGGACTGATGCCCAAGGCAAACACCGAGGATCGGCAAGCGGCCAGCAAAATGACGGATCATGGCCATTGAAATGCCCGCGTCATACGGTGTTCCCGGACCCGGCGAAATACACAGATGGGTTGGCTGAAGCGCATCGGCCTCAGCGAGCGTGATTTGATCGTTTCGGTGCACCAATACCTCTGCACCGATCACCAGGAACGCCTGCACCAAGTTGTAGGTAAACGAGTCGTAATTATCGACCAGCAATAAGCGCGGCGTCGTCATCACAGGCCCTCCTTCGCCATGTCGAGGGCGCGACGCAAGACCGCGCTCTTGGCGAGGACCTCGTCGTACTCGGCTTCTGGGACGCTGTCGGCCACTACGCCGGCACCCGCCTGATAGCGGTACTCACCCTCGTGGAAGGTCAGACTTCTGATCGTAATCGCGTGGTCCATGTCTCCGCCGTGTCCAAAATAACCGTAAGTGCCGCCGTAAAGACCGCGTCTGACGGGTTCCAACTCTTCAATGATGTCCATGGCGCGCACTTTCGGCGCGCCGACCAACGTGCCGGCGGGGAAAGTCGCGGCATATAAATCAAAGGCATCTCGCCCAGCCGCCAGACGACCCCGTACTCCCGAGACGATGTGCATGACGTGGCTATAACGCTCGATCACCCGATAAGGGTCGACGTGAACACTACCGGCCGTCGCGACGCGACCCAGATCGTTGCGCGCCAGATCCACCAACATCACATGCTCGGCATTTTCTTTGATATCGGCCAGCAGTTCCTGCTCGAGCGCCAGGTCCTCAGGAACGTCCACCCCGCGCCGACGGGTCCCCGCAATCGGCCGCAGTTCAGCATTACCGGCGTGCAGCCGCACCAGCGCTTCCGGTGAAGAACCGACCAGCGTGCGATCGCCGAGCTCGCAATAAATCATATAGGGCGAGGGGTTCACGAGCCGTAGCGCGCGATAGGCCTCGAACGGATCGAGTTCGCAGGCACCGCGGAACTGCGACGAGAGCACGAGTTGGTAGACATCACCTGCGGCGATGTATTCCTGCACCCGTTTAACACCCGCGATGTATTGATCACGAGACAGGCTCGCGCGCGGCGCCTCTAGGCGAGCCGGTGGTCGGCCAATCGCCAAGCCCCCGCGCAGCGCTCGGATGATCTCCCGGCGGAGTGCCTGACGCTCCTCTTCGGGTCCCGCGTGGAGCAGCGCAATGCCGCGCGTCACGTGGTCGAAGATGAGAAACGAGCACGGCGCGAGATAGCACGCCTCCGGCATACCCGGCTCGACGGGCAATCGGGTCGGCACCCGCTCGAACCAACGGACCAAGTCGTACGCCGATACGCCCACCAGACCGCCCGCGAGGGGCAGACCCGGGATTGCTGGTTGCGGTCTTGGGGCGCGAGCCAAGGCAGACCGCAACGCTTCAAGAAGGGCCGCGCCGTTTTCCGGCCGCGGTGACACTTCCACTCGCCCGCCGGCAGGGCGAACTTTAAGTCCCTGCTCATCAAGGCGAATTTCGAGCGCATCGCCGAAGCCAATGAACGAGTAACGAGCCACGCGCTCGCCGCCCTCCACACTCTCCAACAGGAAACGGGGCTTAAACGGCCGGAGCTTCAGAAAAGCCGAGACCGGGGTATCCAGATCAGCTGCAATGTCGAACGGGGGATGCATGGGCTCCTCGTCTGGGGCGCCGGGGAGCGGGCATTAAAAAACCCACCCCCGGCTGTGTCGGAGATGGGTTTCGCGTGTACTTACCGGTTTAGTTCGGTCAGGCCTCTGCGCCGCGCACCCACTCCATGGAGTGACGCCACCACCAACGGGCCGGACGCTGGCTGAGTGGGTTAAGCATGTCAGTTGCTCGGGTCATAGCCCGAGTATCGCCCGAGGCGCGAAATATGGTCAAGCCGGAATGCCCTCGGGTTACGATAGGCCCGTGTTTTTGCGACCCTGACCGCTGATGCCACGCTTGCCTGCCCGACTGTTTGGCCCCCGATACTGGCCGACTTGGCTAGGACTCGGCCTCGTCCGACTTGCCGCTAGCCTGCCCTACCCAGCCATGCTCGTGGCAGGACGTTGGCTTGGGCATGTCGCCCGTTGCCTGCCACTGCCCTACCGACGCGTGGCGGAACGCAACATCGCCCTGTGTCTGCCAGATTGGACGGATCGCCAGCGTGCCGACCTTCTGAAGCGTCATTTCGCCTCACTGGGGATCGGCGTATTGGAATCGGCATTGACGTGGTGGGGTTCGGATGAAACGCTCATCGAACACTCGCAAATTGTCGGGATGGAACACCTGCAGGCAGCGACTCAAGCCGGCAAAGGGGTCATCCTGCTCACGGCCCACTTCACAACCTTGCAGATTGGCGCGCGCATCCTCAATGCCCGGTATCCCATTAATGCGCTCTATCGGCCGACCAAAAATGAACTGATTGCCGCCGTGTCGGGCGCGAGCTTCGCGCGATCCGCGCGTCGCGCGATCCGCCGGGACGACGTCCGAGCCATGATTTCGGCCCTAAAACGCAACGAAGTTGTTTGGTACGCGGCCGACCAAAGCTATCGGAACAAGGGCGCCGAAATGGTGCCGTTCTTCGGCCATCCAGCGGCGACCAATGTGTTCACAGCACGATTGGCTGCCATGACGGGGGCGGCCGTCCTCTACTACGAAACCCAACGACTACCCGGATCCCGCGGGTGGCGCGGCACGATTCATCCGCCCTACACGGATTTCCCGAGCGCCGATCCGATTGCGGATACCTGCCGATATCACGCCTCAATCGAATCACAAGTGCGGCGAATGCCCGAACAATACTGGTGGATTCACAAGCGCTTCAAAGGGTTATCGGAAGACTACCCAAACTATTACGGCGGTTAGCCTAGCCCCGCGCGGCACATATTTGCTCGACGCGCGCCCACCCCATTTCAGCCAGCCGCCGCGCCCCTCGGCCAAACGCTTCAGCGTTCGCTGCCGCCGCCGTTCCCTCCAAAGAGCGCTTGAGGATCCCCTGAACGATCGCCGCCATGCGAAAGAAGTTATAGGCGATGTAATAGTCCCAATGCTCGTCGGCATTGTGGCCCGAGCGTGCCGTGTAGAGACGACGGTACTCGGCTTCCTGCGGGATTCCCGTGGGATGCGGAACGCCGGATAGGCCGCGGTAGAGCCCAGCGGGAAAGTGCCAGACACAGCAATGATACGCAAAGTCAGCCAGCGGCGACCCTAACGTGGACAGCTCCCAGTCTAGAACCGCCGTGATAATGGGCCTATCAGCGTCGAAAACTAGGTTATCAAGTCGAAAATCGCCGTGAACGAGCGTTGTCAGGTCCTCGGGGGGCAATGCGCGAGGCAGCCAATCGATCAACTGATCCATCGCCTCAATGCGCTCCGTCTCACTCGCGCGATATTGCCGCGACCAACGCGCGATCTGCCGCGCCAGATAGGCGCCTGGCTTGCCGTAATCGGAGAGTCCGAGGGCCACCCAGTCGACCCGATGAAGCGCCGCGATCACCCGGTTCATGTCGTCGAACAGGGCGGCCCGTACGGAGGCCTCCACTGCAGGCAAACACGGGTCGACAAAAACCCGTCCGGGCACAAAATCCATCAGATAAAACGCACGGCCGATCACCGCCTCATCCACACACAGATGGTGCACTTTGGGAACCGGAACGTCGGTCTCCGACAAGGCCTCGAGCACTCGGTATTCCCGCTCAATCTGGTGCGCTGAGGGCAGCAGGAGGGCCGCTGGAGCCGGCTTGGTCCGCAGCGCGTAACAGCGTCCGCCCGCCTCGATCCGATACGTCGGATTGGACTGCCCGCCGGACAGTCGATGCACAACGGGCGTCTGTGCAAAGCCCTCGGCATAGTGCCGGAGGTACTGGCCCAACCGAGCCGAATCGAGTCCATCGGGTTTGACGTGATTCATTGATCCATCCGGACAAGGGGGATGACCCACCTATAATGCCCGAAGCACTTCACCCCCACCCCCGCAAGGAATCTCCGTGTCTTCCCGTCAACGCTGGCAAGGACCGATCCCATCCACGGAACCTTCCAAGAGTTTCACGGGCGTCTTTCGCTATCTGGTTCGCGCAATACGCTTAGCGTGGACCACGAATAGACTCCTCACCGTGGGGCTCGCAGTCCTCACCCTGCTGATGGGCGCCTTACCCGCTGCGATCGCCTGGATTGGTGCGGCCATCGTCGACGCTGTCGTCACTGCCAGCCAACTCCACGGTGCCGGCGGTTTCGATACCTATCGTCACACCCTGTTGCTCGTTGGGCTCGAAGGCCTTGTGGTCACGGTGCTCGCCGCCGCCCAACGTGGTCAATCGACTTGCCAGTCGCTACTGCGTGCGGAGCTCGGGCAACGCGTTAACGCTATGATCTTGGAGAAGGCGCTGACGCTTGAGTTAGCTCAATTCGAGGACTCTGAATTTTACGACAAGCTGACGCGCGCGCGGCGCGAAGCATCGACACGTCCCTTATCGATGGTGATGCGAACCTTCTCGCTCACCCAGAATGCCGTCACATTATTTAGCTTTGCTGCGATCCTGCTGCGCTTCTCGCCGATTGCCGTGCTACTCCTGCTGGTCGCCGGCTTGCCCGTATTCTTCGCCGAAGCCAAATTTTCCGGAGACGCGTTTCGACTATTTCGCTGGCGCTCACCCGAAACGCGCCGTCAGTTGTACCTCGAGTCCGCACTCTCGAGTGACAGCGCGGCCAAAGAGGTGAAGCTTTTTGCATTAGGACCCCTCTTTCTCGAGCGCTACCGGCAGATTTTCACCTCGCTCTATCGAGAAGACCGCGCGCTGACGCTGCGACGTGACACGTGGGGATTTGCGCTGGGCTTGTTAGCCACGCTCACGCTGTATGGCGCCTACGGCTGGATCGCCGCAAGAGCCATCGCCGGCTCGATTACCTTAGGCGCGATGACCATGTACTTGGCTCTGTTCCGCCAAGGGCAAACAGCGTTATCCACGGCGCTCGGATCGATTGGCGGTCTTTACGAGGACAATCTGTACCTCTCCAATCTATACGAGTACCTCGATCAGCCCGTTCCCGAACGCCCGGGACGCGCGCAGGCCGGTCCAGATCCGACCGATGGCATTCGCTTCGAGAGGGTCTCCTTTTCCTACCCCGATGCCCCCACACCCGCACTGGCGGACGTCAGCCTGCATATTCGTCCCGGCGAGAGCCTCGCATTGGTCGGGGAAAATGGTTCCGGCAAAACCACGCTGATCAAACTGTTGACCCGCCTCTACCCGCCCACGCAAGGCCGCATCCTCTATGAAGGGCTAGACCTCACCGAGTGGGATGAAGCGACTTTGCATGAACGCATTGGGGTGATTTTCCAAGACTTCACGCGCTATCAACTCAAGGTGGGCGAGAATATCGGCGCCGGAGACGTTAGCGCCTTCGCCGATCGCAACAAGTGGCGTGAGGCAGCCTCGATGGGATTAGCAGATCCCTTTATTCAAGAGCTCCCCGCCGGCTACGACACGCAGCTTGGTAAGTGGTTTCAAGATGGTCGCGAACTTTCAGGCGGTCAATGGCAGAAAATCGCCCTTGCGCGCGCCTTCATGCGCACTGAGGCCAAGGTTCTGGTGCTCGATGAACCCACCGCAGCGATGGATGCGGCAGCAGAGGCGGAGATTTTCGCCCATTTCCGCTCACTGACACGGGAGCGAATTGCCATTCTGATCTCGCACCGTTTTTCGACTGTGCGCATGGCCGACCGGATCGCTGTTCTGGATGGGGGCCGTATTGTGGAATTTGGCTCCCACGATGAATTGATGGCGCTCGGGGGCCGCTATGCCCATCTCTTCACCTTGCAGGCTCAGGGGTACCGTTAAGAAGACCGTTGGGCAGTGGCCAAGGCGCCGGGCATGGGGCCATTCCCCGTTTGTATGGCGCCACATTGGCTCAAACCGACCTAGCCCCGTATTCTTGTCCGGACCGCTCGGGGAACCGATATGAAACTCCATCAGCTGCGCTATCTCACCGCCGTCGTGCAGAACGGCCTGAATATCACGACTGCCGCTCGCAAACTGCATACCTCACAGCCAGGTGTGAGCAAGCAACTGAAGTTGTTGGAAGACGAACTGGGCTTCCCGCTGTTCGAGCGTGATGGGCGCAATCTCATCGGTGTGACCGCCGCTGGACAGCAGGTCGTCGACCGCGGCCTTCGTATCTTGGAAGAAGTCCACAATATCCGTCGGCTGTCTGCCGACCTCAAAGACGATCGTTCGGGCTCGCTCGCCATCGGCACGACGCATACGCAAGCGCGTTACGTCTTACCGCCCATCGTGCAAAAGTTCCGCAAGGGCTATGCGGAAGTAGATTTACACCTTCATCAGGGAACGACTGAGCAGATTGCGGAGCTCGCCAAACAAGACCGCGTTGACTTTGCGATCGCGACTGGCGGTGCCGAACTCTTTCCTGGTCTGGTGCTGCTGCCTTGCTACCGATGGACGCGCAAGATCGTGGTCCCTGTCGGGCATCCGCTGACGCGCGAGCGCACCATCTCGCTGAGCACGCTGTCGAAATATCCGATCGTGACGTACACGTTCAGCTTTGGCGGACGCTCGTCGCTGCCGGCTCTTTTCGAGAGCAATGGACTCAAGCTCAACGTCGCATTAACAGCCAGTGACGCGGACGTGATCAAGACCTATGTCCGACTCGGGCTTGGGGTCGGAATTGTGGCGAGCATGTCCATCGATCCGAACGGCGACGAAGATCTCGTGCAAATTGACGCGTCTCATCTGTTCGCGCCGCACATCACTTGGATTGGCTTTCGTCGTGGGCGGCTGCTTCGAGGCTATATGTACGAATTCCTCAAGATCTTTGCGCCTCACCTGACGAAGCGCCTAGTCGATCAGGCGATTCGTGCCGGTGAAGGGCCGGCGCTTGATGAACTGTTCGCCGACGTTGAGCTACCCCTACGCTAACTGTCAGGCGTTCATCTCAGCCAGAAACTGATCTTTGATTTTGACGTAGTGGGCTGCTGAGTAAGCCAACTGCTCGAGTTCCCGCGCGGTCAAAGTCCGCACTTCTTTCGCTGGGTTGCCCACCCACAACGTACCCGTACGGAGCCGTTTTCGGGGAGGCACCAGGCTGCCGGCCCCAATCATCACATCGTCTTCAATCACAGCGCCATCGAGCACGATCGCGCCCATCCCGATGAGACAACGACTACCGATCGTGCAAGCGTGCAACGTCACGTTGTGACCGATCGTCACGTCATCCCCAACGACCAGCGCACTGCCACCCGGATGAAAAGGGCCGTCGTGAGTGACATGCAAAACAGATCCATCCTGCACGCTCGTCCGTGCGCCGATCGTGATGTTCTGGACATCACCACGCAGTACCGCCATCGGCCATATGGACGTGTCGTCACCCAAACTGACTCGACCGATCACGCACGCTTGCGGATCAATATAGACGCGTGACCCCAACGCGGGCGTATAACCGAGATAGCGGCGTATAGACAGCATTTACAGTTACCCCTAGCGCATGGTCACGAATTCTTCAGACGCCGTCGGATGAATCGCGACCGTCTCGTCAAAGTCGCGTTTAGTCGCGCCCATCTTGAGCGCTACCGCAAAGCCTTGCAGCATCTCGTCAGCGCCGTGGCCAATGACATGTAAGCCGATCACGCGCTCCTCTGGGCCCACGCACACCAGTTTCATCTCGGTACGGACTTTGCGATGTGTCAGGGCGTGATACATCGGCACGAAGCCAGCGTGGTAGATCCTAACCGCGTCGCCATGCTGGGCCCGCGCCTCCTCCTCCGATAACCCGACCGTTCCGACGGGCGGATGCGAAAAGACCACCGTGGGTATACCGTCATAGTCGAGTCGCCGGTCTGGCATTCCGCCAAACAACCGATCGGCCAGGCGCCGTCCCGCTGCAATCGCCACGGGCGTCAACTGCGCGCGGCCGGTGACATCGCCGATGGCGTATAGACCTGCCACCGAGGTGTTTTGAAAAGCGTCCGTCGGTACATAGCCGCTTTTAATCACCACACCCGTCTGTTCAAGACCCAGATCGCGGGTCGCCGGCTCACGACCAACGGCGTAGACGATGGCATCGTATGGGCCGTGGGTCGAACCGTCCGACAATTCAAGCCGATGCGCCATGCCGTCGGCCAGAATCCCGCGTGGGTTTGCGTGGGTATGGATCACGATACCTTCAGCTGCCATTTCACGCGCCAGGGCAGACCCCAACATGGCGTCGAATTGGCGCAGAACGCCCTCTGCGCGAACAAATTGGTGCACTTGCGAACCGAGAGAAGCGAAAACTCCGGCGAGTTCAACTGCGATGTAGCCGCTGCCCACCACCGCGACGCGGGCCGGGCGAGCCGGCAAGTCGAAGAAACCATCGGAGGTGATCGCGCGTTCAATCCCGGGCAGATTCGGCAGCGCCGGATTGCCGCCGACCGCTAGGGTGATATGGGGGGCGGAGTACCGCTGGCCGTTCACCTCTACCGTATGAGCATCGACGAAGCGAGCGGACCCGTGCACCCAGTCAACCTTGCGGCGCTCCAAATTGGCGGCGTAGATGCCATTCAGTCTTGCCACATAGGCGTCGCGGGCGGCCTTAAGCCGTGCCCAATCGTGGCCATGCACCGTCAAATCAAAGCCATAGCCGGGAGCATCCTCGGCGGAGTGGGCCATCGAGGCCGCCGTCCACATCAATTTCTTCGGCACACAACCGACGTTCACGCACGTACCACCGAGACGCGCCTTCTCGATAATGAGTGCGCGAGCGCCGTATTCCGCGGCCCGCTGCGCGGTAGCAAGCCCGCCACTGCCGCCGCCGATGGCAATGTAATCGTACTGTTCGGTCATATCCGGTTCCATTCAACGCCGTAGCGCCAATCATATACGGTCGCCCGAGGATGCCTGCTAGGATCCACACTGGTTCCACCTACCCTCGAGCGCCGATGAATTCTCTCTTGCGTGATGACCTTCTGCCCAATTACGCCACTATCCGACCCGAAGAGGCGGAGCCAGCCGTTCGGGAGCAGATCGCGCGCAACCGCGCCGAACTGGCCCAACTACTCGCGGCAGGTCATCCCACTTTTGTCACCCTCGTTGAACCCTTTGAAGCTTTGCAGGCGCGTCTCGGGCGCGTGTTCGCACCGATCGCCCACCTCAATTCCGTACAAAGCACCCCTGAACTACGGGCTGCGTACAACACGTGCCTCGAAGCCCTGACGGAGTATCAGTCGGAAGTCGGGCAAAACGCGGCTCTGGCCGAGGCTTACGCACACATACTGGCGACTGAAGGCCCGCAACTCAGCGAGGCCGGCCGGCGTGCCTTGCAGCACGCGCTACGAGACTTCGAACTGGCCGGTGTACGGCTTGCAGCCGAACCACAGGCCCGTTATCGGGCCGTCATGCAGGAATTGGCACAGCTGCAAGCTCGATTTGAGGAGCAGGTACTCGACTCCACGCTCGCATTCAGCCGCTGGATCGACGACATTGCGCTCTTATCAGGAGTCCCCGGGTACGTCACGGCACGCGCACGCGAGCTGGCGGCTGCGGAAGGTCGCGATGGTTGGTTGTTGAAGCTAGATCAGCCGACCTATGTGGCCATCATCACACATGCGGAATCCGAAGCATTGCGGCGCGAATTCTACGAGGCATGGACCACGCGCGCATCCGATCGCGGACCTGACGCGGGTCAGCACGACAACAGCTCAGTCATGGGCCGCATCCTCGAGCTGCGTCAGGAACTGGCCCGGTTATTGGGTTTTGACAATTATGCCGAACTGTCTCTGGCCACCAAGATGGCGGGTTCCGTTGCCGAGGTCATTGGCTTTCTAGAAGATCTTGCCGGACGCTATCGGCCGGCTGCGCTCAGCGAATTGACAGCGCTCACCGCGTACGCTGGGCGTGATCTGAATGCATGGGATCTCGCCTATTACGCCGAACGCTTGCGCCGCGAACGACACACCGTGTCGGAAGAAGAGCTGCGGCCATGGTTCCCACTCCCACGGGTACTGGACGGCCTGTATGGGCTGGTGTCGCGCCTGTACGGGATTCAGATCACCGTACGGGACGATGTCGCGCTGTGGCATCCAGACGCGCGTTACCTTGAGTTGCGCGATGCCTCCGATCGTCTGGTGGGCGGTCTTTATACCGACTACTACGCGCGTGACGGCAAGCGCGCCGGCGCGTGGATGGGGGAAATCACGAACCGGCAAATGCTATCGGGCAAGCACCGCGTTCCAATCGCGAACGTCGTCTGCAATTTCTCACCGCCATCCCACGATCAACCGGCCTTACTGCGCCATAGCGATGTGGTCACCCTGTTCCATGAATTCGGGCATGCACTGCACCATCTGCTCACCGAAGTCGATTACCCCAGCGTCGCGGGCATCAATGGCGTTCCGTGGGATGTGGTTGAGCTGCCGAGTCAAATGATGGAGCAGTGGGCATGGCGGGAAGAGGTCCTGCCGCTCGTGTCAGCGCATGTCGCTGACCATACGCCATTGCCAACGGATCGACTACAGCGATTGCTCGGATCGCGCACCTTCCATGCCGGCCTCGCCGCCGTTCGTCAGCTGGAGTTTGCGTTATTCGACTTCCGCCTCCACGCAGATCGTCGAATCACCACAGCCGATGGCGTTCAGGCGTTGCTCGATGAGGTGCGCGCGACGGTGGGTGTCGTAACCACGCCCGCATTTAATCGCTTCCAGCATGGCTTTACCCATATTTTTTCCGGGGGCTATTCGGCGGGCTACTACAGCTACAAGTGGGCGGAAGTGCTGGCGGCGGATGCGTTCGCGGCCTTTGAAGAAGCGGGGGTTTTCGATGAAGGCACCGCGTCGCGCTTCAAGCGCACGATCCTTGCGCGGGGAGGCGCCTGTGATCATATGCAGGCATTTATCGAATTCCGCGGCCACAAGCCAGATGTCCAACCTCTTCTTCGACAGGATGGCCTTGCCGCATGAGTACGTCGCCGTTTCGACTCGCCACTTGGAACGTCAATTCGCTCAAGGTCCGTTTACCTCACTTGAGTCAGTGGCTGCAGTCGGCGTCGATTGACGCGATCGGCTTGCAGGAAACCAAGACGGTGGACGCTGAGTTTCCAGCGGCCGATCTGCAGTCGCTTGGCCTGCAAGGAGCGTGGCACGGCCAGAAGACATACAACGGGGTGGCCTTGCTCGGGCGGACCACGGTCAGTGATGTGGTGCACGGCATCCCAGGCTTTGCAGACGAGCAGGCTCGTGTCATCGCCGGAACGGTACGGGGTGTTCGAGTCATTGATTGCTATGTGCCGAACGGCCAGTCGGTCGACTCCGATAAGTACGCCTATAAGCTCCGCTGGCTCGCCGCGCTCCAGGGGTATCTCGCCGCCGAACTAGAACGGCATCCGAAATTGGCCGTCATCGGGGATTTCAATATCGCCCCTGATGATCGGGATGTGCATGACCCGAAGGCGTGGGAGGGTCAGGTTCTCGTGTCGGCGCCCGAACGGGCGGCTCTGTCTGGGATTTGCGACTTAGGGCTGGTGGATGTCTTCCGACGTTTTGACCAGCCCGAGAAGGCTTATAGCTGGTGGGACTATCGAATGATGGCCTTTCGCCGCAAGGCCGGCCTGCGTATTGATCTCATTCTCACGAGCGAGGCGTTGGCGCAGGACTGCGTCGCGTGCACGGTGGACGTTGAACCGCGCCGCTGGGAACGACCGTCCGACCACGCCCCCGTCGTCGCCACGTTCACCCTGCCGGGAGACCCGAGTTGATTCTGGGACCGTCACAATTAAGTCACAAAACGTGAACTGCATCTCATCCGGTCACAGGGAGTCTGCATAGACTTGCGAAAATGAGCGCTGCCGTATCACTGCCGTCAGTCACTTCGCGATTCCGTCGCAATGATTTTGATGTCACCAATACGGTCCAAGTGAGCTCCACCGAGGCCGTCCAAACAGCCGTGACCGACCTGTTCAAAGAGCAGTGGCCGGACATTTCCACCGAGCGGATCACCCAAGCATTCGAAACCCTAGATGCGCTCTTCGGTGGGCGCTTACCTGGATTCCACGGGGTCGACACCGTCTATCACGATCGCCAGCACACGCTGGACGTGACATTAGCAGCAGCCCGCCTACTGGTGGGTTACGAGCGCTCCGGTGCGTCCGAGGCACGCCTCGGCACGGATCGGGCCCTCATGGGACTGGTGACGGCCGCCTTCCACGACGCCGGCTATATTCGGGAGGTCGGCGACACGGAACCCAACGGCGCCCGCTATACGAGTTCCCACGTTAGCCGTTCAGCGCGACTGCTCTCACGATTCCTGACGGCCGTCGGCATGGTCGAATGGGCGCCCATCGCCAGTCGCATCGTGCACTACACCGGTTACGAAGTTCCCTTCAAAGACATTCAGGCACCGGATGCCCGCGACCATCTCGTGGGCCATCTGATCGGTACCGCGGATCTCATCGCGCAGATGGCGGATCGTTGCTATCTCGAAAAGTGCCGCGATCGTCTGTACCCCGAATTTGTGCTGGCCGGCGTGGCGATCGGACGTAGTCATGAAGGCTATGTCAGCACCCGCTACGGTTCGGGCTTGGATCTGCTGCGGAAAACGCCGAGCTTCGTGACGGCGATGCGCAAGGACCGGCTGGATGGCTCCTTCAACGGTGCCTATCGCTACCTGAACGTGCTCTTTGAAGGTCGCAATCCGTACATGGAAACGATCGATCAGCACATGGCATTTTTGCAAAAGATCCTGCGTTCCGGAAATTTCAGCTTGTTGCGCCGCAGCCCGCCGGTCTTTACGCGCGATCCTGATCCATTGCCGAACATGCGCAAGTTGGTGCTCTCACACATTAAGGATGTGTGGTCGGAGTCTTGAGTCGTGCGCGACCCGCTCGCTCAGCGCGGCGGTCGGTCAACGGACCGGATGAAACGCGAATACACGACGGGCAGATTGGCCAGCAGGGCCGCCCGCCCGCCCAACTCACTACTTGCGAGCGCACGGCGCAAGGTCGGCAGCCGTAGTCGTTTGGAGACCTCGCGTGCTGACGCAATATGGCTCAGGTGCCAAGGCTCCGGCTGCACGCCACCCCGATCGGTTGTATACGGCCGATAAAATCCAAAGCGATACATGTTGGCGTTCAACCACGTCGTCAACGCGGCAAAGGGCCCGGTCTCGGCGTATTCCGCAGGTACCAGCTGTAGTCGCTGATCTTTCCGCAGCGCCGCGCGGTCGTAGACGTCCAGATCACTACCCCAGTGGTGGCGGCTGGCTCCCGGCGGGGCAGACCACAACAGGATGGCCCGAACACGCGCCGTCGGTTTGAGCCGGGCAGCGTTCATGGGGCGTCCGCGCCGATCCAGCAAGGGCCGCTCGCCATGCCATTTCTGGTTCCAGATGCGCA
Organism: Gammaproteobacteria bacterium; assembly: GCA_947455595.1. Classification (GTDB taxonomy): domain Bacteria; phylum Pseudomonadota; class Gammaproteobacteria; order Steroidobacterales; family Steroidobacteraceae; genus CAIKZZ01. Next base: position 143,583 of record CANGOP010000002.1, on the reverse strand, counting down.
CTTGCGTCGCGAAGTCCCGGAACGAGGAGGCGACGCACAGATCGATGCCAGACCGCTTCGCGGCTTGGCGCATGCGCTGGAAGTCGCGCCAGGCCTCGGGTTGTAGGGTGACGCCATCGCGCTCCATGACGTGGGCGCGACTCTGTCCGGTTAACTCCAGCGGCCCAAGGGGAGGATGGCGGGTGCGTGAGCGCTTCATGACTGCTAAGGCTACCTGAGGCCACGCGGTCTGGGGGGACTCCGATCGCGAGGGCGATACCCCATTTCGCGACCATTTTCGACATCCGTCGCTATAGTGGCGGGATGATTCGGACTGCCCACATCATTTTTTTGACCACTGCGGCCACTGCGGGCTGTTTGCTCGCGGCCACCGTCGCCGCCCCGCCGGGGCTCCTTCGAGTTTTGTTCGGTCTGAGCATCGTATTCGCGGCAGCATCGGGCCTCTTGATCCAACGGCGCGCTCGCTCCATCGAGCAGGCACTGGCCGCGTTGGCAGGGAATGCCGGGGAGACACCGAAGACGCTGGCGCCCTCCCTCGAATCAACGCTCAAAGTCATTGGGGATCGCCTCGATTCGGCCACGCGGACGGGGCGTCATTTGGAATCGGTCCTCAACGGTATGGCGGATGCCGTGTTCGTGGTGAACCCTGCGGGGTTCATCAGGGAAAGCAACGCCGCCGCGACGCGTCTCCTTGGCTGGGAGCCATCCGAATTCTGTGGCAGACCGCTGGTGGACCTGATCAGTGTTGAGCAGCGTCCCGACTTCGAACTCGCGCGTGCTGCCTCTGAGAGTCGGGACTACATCATCGAGACAGCGGCGGGTGCCGTCATGCCCGCCTCTATCGCGGGCTCACGCGTTGCCGGGTCGACCGATTTGATTTTCGTCTTTCACGACATCACCGACCGGCGGCGCGCCGAGCGGCGCGTCAATTACCTCGCCAAACATGACAGCCTGACGCGCCTACCCAATCGGATGCAGTTCCAGCACTTGCTGCAGCAAGCCATCGCGCGAGCGCACCGTGATGGTCGGACACTGGCGCTCTTGTACTTCGATGTCGATCGCTTCAAGGAAGTCAATGACACCTTCGGTCATGCTGCAGGCGACCGTGCGATCGAAGTCTTGAGCGAACGCTTACTACGGCGGCTACCGCCGGAGGCCGTCATTGGCCGCTTGGCGGGCAATGAATTTGCGGCTTTTGTTCCGTTGCGGGGTGTCGAAGATCGGCCGGTCGTCGCTGCTCTGGCGCGAGAATTACTGAGTGATGTCAGTCGCGCTTTCTTCCTTAACGACACCGAAATCTACCTGACAATCTCGATTGGCATCGCGCTCTGCGAGCCGCCGACCGACAATACGATTGAACTCATCCGCAGTGCCGATGTGGCGATGTACCACGCCAAACAGAACGGCGGGGGCACCTACGCGTTCTTTGACCCGGAGATGAGCGTTGCGGCCGTTGAGAGACTGATTCTAAAGAGCAAATTGCGCCGCTCGCTAGAACTCGACGAGTTGGTGACGCTTTATCAGCCGCTCGTCGATCTCGAATCGGGTGTTATCGTCGGCGCGGAAGCCCTACTGCGCTGGCGCCTTCCGGGTCACGGCGATATTCCCCCGTCGGAATTCATCCCTCTCGCTGAACAGTCGAATCTCATCCATGCCATCGGTGAATGGGTATTCCGACGAGTTTGTGCGGACTATGCCACTTGGCGCACAGCCGGAACGGCGCCGCGGCGAGTCGCCATCAATTTGTCCCTTCGGCAGTTTGGTCGCCCGGGTACGGTGGATCTTATCGCGGCATTACTCAAGGAATATGACGTCTCCCCCAACACCATCGAACTGGAAATCACGGAATCCACTCTGATGGAATACGAACGTTCTGGACCGATCCTGGAAGCACTCTCGGCGCTCGGCGTGCGTATCTCGATCGACGATTTTGGTACCGGATACTCTTCCTTGTCAGCCCTTCGGCAGATGCCAGTCCAAACCATCAAAATTGATCAGTCTTTCGTGCATCGCCTGACGGAACGCGAGGACGACGCCACTCTGGTTCGCACCATTGTGGAGATGGGCCGAAATCTTGGACTTGAAGTCATTGCTGAAGGCATTGAGACCATGGAGCAGCGCCGACTGCTCGCCCTGCAAGGCTGTCACTTCGGACAGGGGCAGCTTTTCGGCGCACCGATGCCCGCCGCAGCGTTCGCCACTTGCTTGTCGGCATCGATACAAGCCGGACCGGCGGATTTTCGGTTCACCGCCTGACGCAGCGCGAGTGCCGCGCTACCATGCGCGTCCTGTTAGCTTCGGTTCAGCCATGATTACTTTTCGCAATGTCACGCTGCGTCGCGGACCTCGCGCACTGTTTACCGGAGCGAGTTTTAGCCTGTATGACGGCGATCGGGTGGCGGTGGTCGGTCCGAACGGAACGGGGAAGTCCAGTCTGTTCGCACTCATCACCGGTGAGTTGAGCGTCGATACCGGCGATGTATCCGTGCAGTCCGGTCATATCTTGGCGTCCGTCGCACAAGAAATTGACGCCCAAAGTTGCTCGGCAGTCGATTTCGTCCTAGACGGTGACCGTGAACTTCGCGCAGTCGAAGCAGAACTCAAGGCCGCGGAAGCCGCCCATGACGGCGTCAAAGTCGGCACGTTGCACGCCAGACTTGAGGCGATGGGCGGCTATTCTGCGCGTGCGCGCGCGTCGCGGCTGTTGGCCGGTCTGGGCTTCGACGCTGCGGCAATTGAACGAGCGGTCGCTGAATTTTCAGGCGGTTGGAGACGCCGTCTCGCGTTGGCCCAAGCGTTGATGGGGCGGTCAGATGTCTTGCTCTTGGACGAGCCAACCAATCATCTCGATCTGGACGCGGTGATCTGGCTGGAGGAGTGGCTGCGCAGCTATCCGGGACTTCTGATCGTGATTGCTCACGACCGTGAGTTTCTGGATCGCGTGGTCACGCGTATTGTCAGCATTGAAGGCAGTTCCGTCGAAACGTATACCGGGAACTACTCGGATTTCGAAGCGCAACGTGCGGACAGGCTGGCACAGCAGCAGGTGGCTTTCGAGCGCCAACAGCGCGAAGTGAAGCATATCTTAGATTTCGTGGCGCGCTTCAAGGCCAAAGCAACCAAGGCGCGACAGGCCCAGAGCCGCCTTAAGATGCTCGAGCGTATGGAACGCATTGCGCCGGCCCACGTGGATTCGCCTTTCCAGTTCAGCTTCCTGGAACCAGCGCGGTTGCCTCGTCCCCTGCTCGTCCTGGAATCGGCGCAGTTGGGATACGGCGAGCGCATCGTGATCGACGGCGTGTCGATGAGCATTTCACCGGGTGACCGCATCGGTCTGCTCGGACGTAATGGCGCCGGCAAGTCGACATTGACGAAGGCTCTGACGGGCACGCAGCCCATTATCCGTGGACGCCGGACAGGTGCGCAGGATTTGCTGGTGGGCTATTTCGCACAACATCAAATTGAGTTGTTAGATGAGGCCGCGACACCGTTGCAACACCTGAAGCGACTGGGTGGCGATGCGTTAGCGACCGGCACCGAAGAAGAGCAACGAACCTTCCTCGGCGGATTCGGGTTTGCAGGTGATCGCGTGTTCGAGCCGGTCGGTCCCTTCTCGGGCGGTGAGAAAGCGCGCCTCGTACTCGCGCTCGTCGTCTCCCAAAAGCCGAACGTACTGCTCCTCGACGAGCCGACCAATCATCTTGATTTGGAGATGCGCCACGCACTCGGGATGGCGCTGCAAGATTACTCTGGGGCGATTGTGCTGGTATCGCACGATCGCTACTTGCTCAAGCTCGTTGCCGATGAACTGTGGCTGGTCCATGACGGTCAAGCGGAGCCCTTTGACGGTGACCTCGATGACTACGCAGCGTGGCTACGCAGTGCCGCAACCGCTGCCCGGGGGTCCGGCAAGACGGATGACGGATTGCGTGGCGCTGCGGCTGAAAAGGAACGCAAGCGGACCGAAGCGGCCCGTCGTGCGGCGCTATCGCCCCTGCGGTCGGCGATTGCTAAAGCGGAGCGGGACATGAACAAGCTGACCCTGCGACTGGCTGAACTCGAATCGCAGTTGGCAGATTCCACCCTTTACGTACCGGAATCGCGCGCCCAGCTGGCGGCATTGCTGGGCGAACAGGCGAGCCTGCGGGCGCAACTGGACGCAGCCGAAGCGGCCTGGCTGTCGGCGTCGGAGGCCCTAGAAGCGGCAAGCTGACCCCCACGCTGGGCATCAACGAAGGCTGTACAGTACAACCCGCAAGGATTTGCATGGCTTTTTTGAGATGTGTGTATAGTATATGTACATATCTTGTCTACGTGTCACCGGCAGGGGACCAGCATGTTCACGATTAAAGCCGTCTCACAGGCCACTGGGGTCAGCATCGAAACATTGCGCGCGTGGGAGCGCCGCTACCGCGTCGTAGAACCACAGCGGGATCCGAACGGGCGCCGCTCATACTCTCCACCTGACGTCATCCGTCTTCGCAAACTGCGCGAAGCAACAGAGCGCGGCCATGCGATCTCCAAGCTGGCACGGTTCACGGACGAGGAATTAGCCTCCGTTCTGGCGACGCCCGCGAACGACGGCCCCGTCCAGTTGGCAGCCAAGTCGTTTGCGACACAAATTATTGACGCAGCTGAGGATTATCGCCCAGAGGATTGTGAGCAGGCGCTGTCGATGGCGCTCGCGCTGCTGCCCATCGACGAGGTGGTGACCGCCGTCCTCGCACCGGCCTTGATTGAGGTCGGCGAACGATGGCACGCCGGGCAGTTCAACGTGGCCCAAGAACGAATCGTGACCGGTGCGGTTCGCCGTCAAGTCACCGCTGTGCTAGACACGTACAGCAAGATCTCCACCAGCGAACCGATCGTCTTTGCCACCCTGCCAGACGAACGTCACGAACTCGGGCTCCTCATGACCGCGCTGATTGCCGCGTCCAAGGGTGTGCGTTGCCACTACCTCGGGCCTGACATTCCAGCCGCAGACATTGCCACCTACGCGACCCGTGTCGGCGCGTCGGCCATCGTGTTGTCATTCGTGCTTCAGGACCCGCGCAGCCCGGCAGGTCCTGCGCTGTCAGACCTCGTGATGCGCACGCCCAAAGATATTCAGATCTGGATTGGCGGACGAGCAACCACCGATCTGGTGTCGGCAGTGCCGGATGGTCGGGTGACGTTCGTCTCCGACTACGCCACCTTCCACAACGAAATCGACGCGCTACTCTCCGCCGACCATTGAACTAGGGGTGTTCGGCGCGCTCAAGCGCGCCGTCGACAGCCCGAACCAACTCGGCAGCCGCCAAGTCCCAAGCCGCTTGGTACGCCGCGACCACGTCATGACGGCGATCCGCGGTCGCCACCACCGCACCGCTGCCCGTCACCGTGGTCAGCAGGCGGTGCTCGCTGGGGATACCGAGCTCGCCACGCACGGAAATGCGGACCGTCGGAGCCGCGGAACCCACACTGTAGTCTGCCTCGAATTCGGTGACTTCGGTCTGCAGTAGATACCGACCGCGAAAAGCACTGTGCTCGGAGACCACAGCCCGGGCGGTGGCCGTCGATCGCAACGCATCCACGAGCAACCCCTCGACCATCCGTGGTACGGATGCTTCCCAACGAGCGCCGGCATAAACGTCGCTACGACGATCGGCCAGTGTGACTGCCAGATGGTCAGAATCTAGGCCTGGCCGCGCGCCCGGCCGCGCCACGACTAACACCGCGTCATGTGTCACTGAGCTGACGTGCAATGATGTCGGCATTAGCCGGTAGACATCAGGCTCAGGCACCCGGTTCTGCAGCATCCCCGAGCAGGCCGACAACAGCAGCGCGCTGGCAGCCGGCAACGTCCATCTCGCGTTCATCGCGGAATCTCCACCCCGTGCGCCGGGTGTTGGTAAATCAGCCGTGAAGGGTCTTCGCGCAGTGACTTTGCCAATTCGCGAACTTCCGCCGCCGCCGCGCGGCTCTCGGCCGCCAGGGCCGTCACCTCACCCAAACCCTGACCAGCAAAGTCGTCCAGATCCACCTCATGGCGAGCAATCAGCGCATCAACCCGCTTGCTCACCGCCGCGAGCCCCTCGGAGGTCACCTTGAGGTTGGCCAGCGTCGACTCTAGCTCGGGACCAGCAGTATTCACCAGGTGCCCAGCACCCCGCGCCGTCTCACGCAAATCGGCCACTAGCGCGCGCGTCTCATGGATGAGTTGCGAGGCCTCCCGTGCCGCCTGCGGCAGAGGCTCCGACATCGCCTGGGCATTACGCATGACGGCAGCCAATGCAGCGAGGTTGTCGTCTGCCAATAATTTGTTCAACTGCTGCGTTACCCGCGTTGCGTCGGCCACGAGAGAGGGCATGCCCGCGATCAGTCGATCAAAATCAGACGTTGCCGAGTGAATGACTGGATATTCCTGACTGGGCACATCCGCATTCGTATGGGCCACCTCTGCCACCTGCGAGAGGTCTATAAACAACAGTCCGGTGATGCCTTGCATCGACAAACGGGCAACCGTCTCAGGCCGTACAGGAGTGGCCTTGTCGACGTCGACCAGAACGAGGACGCGGTTGGCGGTGCGGGCGTCCAGTCGAATGCGGGCAACGCGACCAACATTGACGCCGAGATATCGGACCGTACTCCCCTCCTGCAAGCCACTGACACTGCCTGCGAAGTAGATTTCGTAGCGCTGATATTCACGCCGATCACTGGAGTTCGTGTACCAGAGTACAAAGACGGTGGCCATAGCAAGCACAACCAGAACGAACGTTCCCACGGCCACGTAGTTCGTTTCGCGATCCATCATGCCCCCTGGGCGGCCCGACTACGGGCGCCATGAAAATACTCGCGAATCCACGGATGAGCGTGCTGTGAAATTCCATCCAATGTATCGCTGATCATACGTCCATCGACGATCACCCCGATGCGATCACACGTCCGGTAGATCGTGTCGAGATCGTGCGTCACCATCACGACAGTCAAATCAAGCGTACGCTTCAAGTAGACCAATAACTCGTCGAAATGGCCGGCCGAGATGGGATCCAGGCCTGCGGTTGGTTCATCCAAGAAGAGCAACGTGGGATCCAATGCCAGTGCACGTGCCAGGGCGGCGCGCTTCACCATGCCGCCGGACAGTTGTGCCGGAAATTTCATTCCTGCATCGTCTGGCAACCCGACGAGTCGCAGCTTTTGTAAGGACAGCCCACGAATCACTGACTCGGGTAATCCCAAGGCCTCAAGCATCGGCAACTCAATATTTTCGAGCACAGTCAGCGATGAGAATAACGCGCCATGTTGAAAGGTAACCCCGTAACGCCGCTTCACGTGCAATAGCTCAGCGCTGTTGAGCCCTGTGATGACATCGCCATTGATCAGCACTTCACCCGCACGCGGGGCATGCAATCCGAGGATCGTGCGCAGTAATACCGACTTGCCGCTACCCGAACCACCGACGATGCCGAAAATTTCACCATGTCGGACGCTCATATTCAATTCGTCATGTACGACCTGTTGGCCAAATCGATTGACCAGATCGCGAACCTCAACGGCGAGCGCTGTGCTGGACATCAGAAGTCGAGCTCCCAGAAAATAACCGCGAAAATCGCGTCAGCGAGCAACACCAAAAAGATCGATTCGACCACGGCAACGGTGGTCAGGCGCCCGAGCTCACGAGAGGTATTGCGCACCTGTAGTCCTCGATAGGTACCGACAAGTGCGATGAGGAAAGCAAAGACTGGCGCCTTGATGAGACCAGCCCAGAAGGTCGTAGGCGCCATTGCCTCCTGCATACGAATGAGGAACTGGTTAAACGGAATATCGACAATCAGCCACGACAAGACTGCTCCACCCGCAAGGCCCATCGCGTCGGCAATGATGGTCAACAGGGGCATGGCAATCACCAGACCCAAGACACGCGGCAGCACGAGGATCTCGATCGGATTGAGGCCGATGGCCTGCAACGCGTCGACCTCCTCGTTCAATTTCATAGCACCAATTTCTGCGGCAAAAGCGCTACCCGAACGGCCCGCCACAATAATCGCCGTGAGCAACACGCCGAGTTCACGCAGAACCGAAGTCGTCACCAAGTCGACAACGAAGGGCTGAGCGCCAAACTGCTTCAGTTCCTGCGCGCCGATATAGGCCACGATGACACTGATCAGGAAGGCGATCAGCGCGACAATGGGGAAGGCCTGTAGGCCGGTTTCATGGACCTGTCGAACGATGGATCTTGGTCTCAGACCCGACGGATAGCGCAGCGCCCGACCCAGCACCGCGTAGATGCGCCCCAAGAAATCCACGACGTTTCGGACGGCCTCGCCGCCTTGTACGGCCCATCGCCCGAGTCGATCCAGTGGCAAGGTGACGCCGATCGAGGGCTCACGAGCCAGTTCGGGAACAGCGTCCGCTCCTGCCGCGTTCAAGGAATCGGTAAATCCAAGCAACTCAGGGCGTGACGGAACCCAGCAAACGGCGCCACCCTGAAGCTCCGCGCGGATTTCAAGGCGACGCAAGAGGAAGGCGCCGGTCAGATCCAGCGCCTCGAGGTGATTCACGAACTCCAGCCGGGTGGCCGCAAGCTGACATTCGTCAACGGCCTGTAACCGGGCCGCTGCGTCGATGGCTGTCCACCGACCTTGAATCGTCAGTCGCGAGCCGTCATCCAGCGTCTCCACAGAGATGGACATGACGGCTCCGCCGATCGATCAGAGCGCCTTGTGCGAACCGTCGCACAGAGGCGCATTTTTGGTGGCTTTGCACGCGCAAAAGTGCACCGTCTTAGTATCGGAAGCGGTGTACTGCTGGGGCGTGAATTCAGTGCCCTTATGCGAACCATCGCAGAATGGTTGTTTGGATGACCGACCGCAGGTGCACCACCAGTAGTTCTTGCCAACCTCGACATCTACACCGATCGGCGCTTTCGCGGCCACAACAGCATCGCTCATGGGGTATCTCCGCTGCCTTAAGACCCCGAAACGGTCGGGGCGAGCGGCCATGCTATCAGTCCGCCGGGAAGGCGGTCACCCCGGGGTTCCGACGAGCAGATTTGCACGACTCGGGCCGCGCCGATTAGCGACCCGAGTCAGCCATCGATCGGTGGGTTAGCGCTGTAAGTGGGCTTCGACGAACCACAACTGCTGGTCCACCTCGGCAGTGATCTCGGTCAAGAGATCTGCGGTCACCTTGTCGCCGGCCTCGTCACAGGTATCGATCGCTGTTCTCGTCAGGCCGCCAAAAGTCGCCAACGCGGCGGCAACCGCCTCTAGGTGATCCTCTCCGCGGGTAATTTTCGGCGAGTAAGCGGGGAGCCGAGACCGGTTGACGACGGCCTTTACGGTTCCGTCAGCGGTACCACCCAGGGCCGTCAGTCGCTCCGCTAGATCATCAACCTTGGAAGAGATCACGCCGTGTATCGAGTCGAACAACTCGTGTAACGCTACGAAGTGGGGTCCCTTTACATTCCAGTGCGCTTGTTTCAGCTGTAGCGACAGGTCAATGGCATCCGTCAGTCGGTCCGCAAGAATGGGCGTGACTTTCTTGCGAATTTTCTCCGAGAGGGCAATACGAGTCGTGTGCATGGCGATGGACTCCGTTGTGGGCGCGAGAGCATTCTCGCGCCGCTTCAATTTCATCGTCCAATGAACGGTCCCGATCCTGTCGATCGGGACCGTCTATCGCCTCAGGCCGACGGATCGCGACGGCGACGCACTTCAATGGCCGACATCACAAAGCCTGCCGCCACGAGCAGACCCAGCCAGAAACCGGGACTCGTCACCAGTAGGCTCGCATCTGCACGCAACGCATGCATGGGATGAGACAACCACTGCAGGGCATCCTGAGTCTGGAATTCCATACCGTCGGTCGTGACGCCGATATTATTGTCGGGACCTGCCTTCCACATCGACGGCGGCGATAGCCGACTCATCACAGCCGTGCCGATGAAGTGACTACCGATCAACAGGTTCTCGATCAACGCGAGAGCCGCGGGAATCAAAACGGCGATGCCCATCGGCGAGCGCGGCGCGAACGCAGACACCAGCAGGATCCACGCCATCAGCGGCAACGCCCACAGCACGACCTTGAAATATAAATAGATCACGTACGCGAATGCCTGCAGCCAAATGGCCGGCGACCAGAGCAGGCCCAACACCCCAGATGCGGTTCCCAGTTTGGTGGTCGCAGCAAGGAAGACCACGACCTGAGTTGCGGTCATCGCCACAGCCGCGATGGCCGGCATGACCAACAAGGCGAAGCCGAATTTCGCGAGGACAGTCGCGGCATCGCTGATCGGCAAGGACTTCCAGAACAGAATGCTGCGGTCCTTCCGTTCGCTGTACAAGCAATCGACGAGATAGGAGTACTGGGTGATCTGCAGCACGATAAAGAAGATGCCGGCGATCAAGCCGAGTCCAGCAAGGGCAGCTGCATTCAGGCCCTCAGCAGAAGACTGTCCTATCGGGGCGACGATTTCGGCCGAGAGAGATCCGTTGACACTGTAAAAAAGTCCGGCCAACGCGATCAGCATCAGTACCGCGGCCGTGATCGCTGGGCCAAACCATGCCGAGCGTGTTTCCCAGAGTTCTCGTTTAATTAGCCACTTAAAGGTGTTCATGCCACCTCTCCTGAGAGTTTTGCGACAAAGAGATCAGCAACCGAAGGCGTCCGCACTTCGCCGAGCGGCATGAGTGCAGCAGGGTCGATTCCGTCGTAAAGAAAGACTTTGCGACCCAAGACATCGCGGCTCGCAACAGGATGGAGCGCGATCGCAGCGTTCATTTGATCGGGCGTCGTGACCAGTTCGTGGAAGCGTTGTGCGACGGACTCCATTGACGCATCCAGCACAACTTTGCCGCGATTGATGAACACCAGGTCGGTCAAAAGATGCTCAATCTCCTCAACCTGATGTGTCGTGATGAGGATTGAGCGATCGCCTTCCATGTAGTCAGCAACCAGTCCGTCGTAGAAGGAACGTCGCGCCAGAATATCAAGCCCCAGCGTTGGTTCATCGAGGACCAGCAGACGGGCATCAATCGCAGTGACGAGCGCAAGATGGACCTTGGCCACCATGCCCTTCGAAAGCGTCTTGATGCGAGCGCTGTGGTCGATGCCAGCCTTCGCTAAAAATGCCTCGCATCGTTCCCGCCGAAACCGCGGGTGTACACCGGCGGTGAAGTCGATCGCGTCGCCGACCCGTAGCCAGCGGGGAAGTAACGCGACGTCTGCGATAAACGCAACATCCCGCAGCAGCATTTCGCGATCCTTGACGGGGTCGAGCCCGAGCACTGACAGGTCACCTTCGACCCGAATTAATCCGAGCAGTGCTTTGAGCAACGTCGTCTTACCGGCACCGTTCGGACCGATCAGGCCCACAATTCTGCCGGGCGCCACCTCAAGCGAGACGCCATCGAGCGCAGATTTCTTACCGTACGTTTTTTTGAGATTCGAGGCTTTCAGCATCGCGGTCATGGTGATTACTCCCCACCGGCGCTGAGCGTCGGCTGTTCCATTAGTTCTATTGGCGTAAGACCCAAGCGAGCAATCGTGGCGCGCACTTTGGGCCATTCTTGGGTCAGAAAACGCTCTCGTTCATTCTTCATCAGCTCCGCCCGTGCACCCTCGGCCACAAACATGCCAAGACCACGTCGCTTTTCAACGAGACCCCCGTCGGCAAGCTCTTGGTAGGCCTTGAGCACCGTCAGTGGATTGACGCGGAATTCGGCGGCGACCTGACGAACAGACGGCAGTGCGTCACCCGTTTTTAAAGCCTCATCCAGGATCAGGCGAATAACCCGATCTCGCAGTTGGCGGTAGATCGGCTGGGTATCGGAAAATGCGGTGTCCATTGTCGGGCTCACAAACGGGTTGGGGCGTCGAACGACAGCCCCCGAAGGGTGGTCGGGCCCGAGCCGGCATCCACCCCCACGGCCCCAGACGGCGAGACCTTGGGGTGGCAAGGCCGGGAATGAGCGACGGTGCCTAGCAGGGGGCCACCCACCAACGCGACCAGACCCGCGAGAAACAATGATCGACGCATCTTGGGGCTCATGATCAGTACTCCTAATAAGGCCATTGTTTGACCTCTATAGTGATGTAGTTAACTACAACACTAAGCGGTTTGCAAGCGCCCAACTGGCGACGGGCTTGCGCGAGGGGGGCTCAGGGGCCGTCGGGTGAACTTTGAGGATCTCGGCGTTGGCCCTTCGGCTAAACTAGCGGGCTTTAATCGCAGAAGTTTCGGAGCCAAGATGAAACAGCCAATTAATGTCACCATCACGGGCGCCGCCGGCCAGATTGGCTACGCGCTGGCTTTCCGAGTCGCCTCGGGTGCGATGCTCGGCCCGGATCAACCGGTGAATTTGAATCTTCTGGAAATCACGCCGGCGCTACCGCAGCTGAACGGCGTGGTCATGGAACTGAGCGACTGCGCATTTCCTACGCTGAACCGGGTAACCGCGACTGATGATGCTAGAGTGGCGTTTCGCGACTGCGGCGCGGCGCTCTTAGTTGGCGCGCGCCCGCGCGGCCCTGGCATGGAGCGTAAAGATCTGTTGCTCGCGAACGCACAGATTTTTTCGGCACAGGGTAAAGCCATCAATGAAGTGGCCCGCCGCGACGTCAAGGTCTTGGTCGTCGGCAACCCCGCCAACACGAACGCTCTGATCGCGCGCAGCAATGCACGCGACATCGACCCTCGCAATTTCACAGCCATGACGCGCCTTGATCACAATCGCGCCATGGCACAGCTCGCTGAAAAGACGGGCAAGCACGTCAATGACGTCAAGAAAGTCATCATCTGGGGCAACCACTCGGCCACGCAATACCCTGATCTGAACCACGCGACGGTCGACGGTCAGAGCGCGCTGTCACTGGTCGACCAGTCTTGGTATGCGGATACCTTCATACCGACGGTGCAGCAGCGCGGCGCGGCGATCATCAAAGCGCGTGGTGCCTCGTCGGCAGCCTCGGCCGCCTCAGCGGCGATTGATCACATCCGTACCTGGATGTTGGGCACGGCGCCTGGCGATTTCGTCAGCATGGCGGTTGCCTCGGATGGCAGCTACGGCATTCCTGAAGGCGTGGTCTACTCCTACCCAGTGACGACGGCGAACGGATCCTATGAGATCGTTCAGGGCCTCGATATCAACGAATTCAGCCGTGCGCGGATGACTGCGACCCATCAAGAGCTCCTCGAAGAGCGAGATGGCGTCAAAGATCTGCTCTAAGAGGATCCATTGGGCGCTTCCACTTTCCTGCTGGCGTTTACGGCGCTCTTCTCCATCGTCAATCCGTTGACGGGCGCCTTTACGTTCTTCGGCGCCACGCAGGAATTTTCGCCACGTGCTCGGGCGCATGTGTCCCGACGCGTGGCGTTTTACTCGTTTTGTCTCGTCACAGCGTCGTTATACGTCGGCGCCTATATTCTGAGCTTTTTAGGCATTCAATTGCCGGCGCTACAGGTGGCCGGCGGCATCGTCATCGCGCTATCGGGCTGGGGCATGCTGACAAGCCCAGACATCGCCGAGCAACGCCGTAGTGAAGCCACATCGGCACTGAGCGATCACCAGGTTACCGAGCGCTTGTCGTTCTACCCGTTGACGATGCCCTTAACGGTCGGGCCAGGCACCATCTCGGTGGCGATTTCTATCGGCGCCAATCGGCCCACCGGCGTGAGTGCAGACGCCATCACTTTCTTTATCGCCACAATCATGGCGGTTGCCACCCTATCGGTGTGTATTTATCTCGCCTATCGACACTCAGACCGCCTAGCCGCTGCGATCGGCAAGACCGGTACGGCGATTGTTGTCCGACTGTCAGCCTTTCTGCTTTTTTGTATCGGCATTCAGATCGGTTGGACAGGCCTGTATCAGCTGCTGAGTACGCTCCCGTTCGCCACTCCGCAGACCTTGCCGTGACCTAATTGGTGAACTTGTTCACCTCTTCTCTCCACGTCAATTTGATAACCTGACGTTATTAATTTCCTCCCCTCCCGGCAGCACCCATGAGCGAAGAAAATGTCATCACAGCTTCCCGGCGCAATCCGGTGAGAACGCTGATGTTGTGGGTGTTGCCGACGGTCATTGCGGGAATCGCCTTCTGGGCCTATGGCTCCGCAGGGCGGTATGTCGAAACTGACAATGCCTACATCCAGCGCGACCGCATCGATGTGTCTCCTCAGGTGTCCGGTGACGTCAAGGACGTCCTGTTCCGCGAAAACGAGTCGGTCCAGCCCGGAGCACTGGTGCTCGTACTCGATGACACGTTGCAGTCGATCGGGATACAGGCAGCCGCGTCGAGATTAGAGGCTGCACGGGCGGAAATCGCCGGGGCACTTGCCGCGTATCGAGAGAAGGAGGGCGAGGTCGCGATGGCTCGTCGCTCTGCCGAATATGCACTGCGGGACACCCAACGTCAGGACGAACTGGCGAGCCGCAAACTCATTCCGGCCGCGACGGTCGACACCTCGCATCGCAATACAGAATTGTCGGTGGGCGCCATCGGCGTACTGGAATTACAGCGCGACCAATTGCTGGCACGGCTCGGTGGACGCGCTCATCGCGCCGTGGATGACTTTCCGCCCGTGCGCGTTGCCAAGGCGGAGCTCGACCGAACCCGTGTCGATTTGGCGCGGACACGCGTCTATGCGCCTCGGCAAGGCATTGTGAGTCACTTACCCAAAGTGGGCGCTCGGGTTGAAGCGGGTCGTCCTGCGTTTGCGGTTGTCGGCAGTGATCGGATTTGGCTCGACGCTAACTTCAAGGAAACCGACCTGGAGTGGGTTCGTCCAGGGCAGCCCGTTCAGGTTGAAATAGACACCTACACAGCCCACTCGTGGCAGGGAACCGTAGACAGCATCGCCGGTGCCACTGGCGCTGAGTTTGCGCTACTGCCTGCGCAAAATGCCTCCGGTAATTGGGTCAAGGTCGTCCAGCGTATCCCTGTACGCATAGCTTTGGCGGTTCGGGCGGATGATCCACCCCTGCGTGATGGCATGAGCGCCACAGTGCGCATCGACACTGGCGCACACACACGCTTTGATCGCTGGTTTGCTCATCGACAATGAGGACCTCATGGGACATGTGACACTCATTCGGCATGGCCAAGCTTCCGTGCAGGGAGCAACCTATGACGCGCTCTCACCGCTCGGCCATGAACAGGCCCGGCAGCTGGGGCTGTACTGGGCAGACCGCGGCGTCACCTTTGACACCGTTTTGGTGGGCCCACGGCAGCGACACGCACAGACGCTCGCGCATGTGGAAGCGGTCTACCGGGAGCGCGGCCTCTACTGGCCCCACGCACAACTCGTCGCTGATCTTGATGAGCACCACGGATTGACGGTTCTGAAGCGTGCGGCAGGAATACAAGAAACTGGCGATGCCTTGCTGTCCGGAGATGAAAGCCGCGATGCGGCAATCAAGCGTCTCTTTGGTCGCTTTCGCGAAATCATGCATGAGTGGGCAAGCGGTGGCTTTGCCGCCCCGGATATCGAGCCTTGGCACGCATTCCGTGCTCGCGCCATCGCCGTCGTAGATCACCTGTGCGCAGACGCTGGGCGGAGTGTCGCATTTACCTCAGGTGGCTTAGTCTCTGCTGTTGTCGGCGCCGTGTTAGGTTTGGATGATCACCGAGTCATTCACCTGTCTGCCGAAATTCACAACACAGCGCTGACAGAGTTGCGTCATCGACCGGGTGAGGTCGGGCTGGTTAATTTCAATACGGTCCCTCATTTGCGGGAACCCCATCTCATTACCCGCGTGTAACTCCCGGCAACTTGCGTGTCCACCACGCATAAAAGGGCAGTCCCAACGCAATATACCCTGCGCCCAACAATGCTCGGGGCGCGTCAGCCACAAAACTGTTCACCAACAGCCAGGTGGTGACCAACAAAAACAGGATCGGCAGTACCGGATATCCGAACGCGCGGTAAGGGCGCGGTACGTCCGGCATGGTTCTGCGGAACACAAATACCGAGCCCGCCGACAAACCGTAAAACAACCAAGACGCGAACACGACTGAATCGGTCAATGCATCATAGTTGCCCATGACAGCCAGTATGGATGCCCAGCTCGCCTGTGCCACGATCGCGCGTACCGGCACATTGGTGCGCTGCGAAACCACGGAGAGCGATCGGAAAAATAATCCTTCACGCGCCATCGCATAGGGAATACGTGAATTCGCCAGTACGGACGCATGCAAAGATCCGACACTAGAAACCATCAGAATGCACAAGATCACGATCACGGCCGCCGGGCCGATGGTGGCGCCCAGTGCATCGGAAGCGACAGACGAATGGAGCGATGTGCTGCCGATTTGATCCGGCGTCATCGCGTAAAAGTACGCAAGATTCGCGACGATATAGAGAGCGCCGACCACCAGCATTCCGCCCACAAAGGCGCGCGGCAGATTGCGCTCCGGATTCTTCACTTCGCCCGCCAGCGGCGCGACGTTCTGCCATCCGTCATAGGCCCACAAGGCTCCCACCATGGCAGCACCGAATCCGATGACGCCACCTCGAGCCGAACCCGACACCTGTTCACAGGTTGCTGCTGAGCTGAGCGCCATATCAAGATGGCCCCATTGCCCGTGGGCAAAGAGCAACAACGTAGCGGCGACTGCCGCCACCAACACGATCTTGATCAACGTCAGACCGATGGCAAGGGCGCCACCGGTTGTGACGGGTCGAAAATTCACCAAGGCAACGATCCAGATCGCCGCGATCGATACCAACGTGATGCCCGTCAAGGCGATCGGACCGACCGTCAACAGGGTCGGCTCCAGCGCGTGGCCAGCAGCCTGATTGAGAAAGGTCGCAAATCCGATGGCTAAAGCAGCCTGCGAAGCTGAGCGGGCGATTCCAAAGAAGGTCCAGCCGTACAGAAAGCCGACGATCCGGCCGTAGGCACGCCGCAAAAAAGCGTACTCACCGCCAGCTTCCGGCAGCAGCGCGGCCACTTCACCGTAGGAAAAACTACCCGCTAATGCCAACAGACCTGCCGCGACCCATGCGGCCATCACAAGCCATGGGCTCCCAACATTGCAGGTCATCACCCGTGTCTTCAGAAAGACACCGGTGCCGATCATGTTGGCAACATTGATCGACACCGCTGCGGAAAGACCGAGCCCACGAATCAGCTCGGCCCGGGATGGGCGGCCGCCCTCATCGACGCACCGCTCAGTCCCGGTCATGTCGGTCCCCCTCAGAAGAGGCCTACGACCTTACCATTTTCGTCAATATCGATGTGGTCAGCCGAGGGAACCTTCGGCAATCCCGGCATCGTCATAATGTCGCCGCACACCATGACCACGAACTCCGCGCCCGCTGCGAGGCGAACTTCGCGAACGTTCACCATGTGCCCCGATGGCGCGCCCTTCAAGGACGGATCGGTCGAGAACGAGTACTGCGTCTTAGCAACACAAACCGGATAGTGACCGTAACCGCTCTCCTGGAGCTGCTTGATCTGAGCGCGCACCTTCGAGTCGGCGCTGATGTCAGCGGCGCCATAGATCTTGGTGGCGATCGCCTTCATCTTGTCCCATAGCGGCAGCGATTCGTCATAGACGAAGGTTGCCTTGCCTGGGTTCTTGTCGATCGTCTCCACCACGGTCTGTGCCAATTCAGTTGCACCGGCGCCGCCTTCGGCCCAGTGGCGCGCGAGCACTACTGGTGCGCCGTGGGCAGCCATCTTCTCCTTGAGAAGTGCGACTTCGGCATCCGTGTCGGTCGTGCGATGGTTGATCGCGATGACGCACGGCAGCCCATAGTGGGTGCGCACGTTATTGACGTGACGCTCGAGATTAACGATGCCCTTCTCTAGCGCCGGCAGGTTCTCGGAGCTCATTTCCTTGAGATCGCAGCCGCCATGGAACTTCAGCGCGCGGACCGTGGCCACGAGCACGACGACCGACGGATTCAGTCCCGACTTGCGGCACTTGATATCAATGAACTTCTCAGCTCCGAGATCGGCACCGAAGCCTGCTTCCGTCACAACATAGTCAGCAAGCTTGAGCGCGGTCTTCGTGGCGAGTACCGAGTTACAGCCGTGCGCAATGTTCGCAAACGGACCGCCATGGATGAAGGCAGCATTGTTCTCAAGCGTCTGAACCAAGTTTGGCTTCAGCGCTTCACGCAGCAGGACGGTCATCGCGCCGGCAGCATTCAATTCACGCGCGCGCACCGGCTTCTGATCACGCGTATAGCCAACGACGATGTTGCCCAGGCGCTCCTTGAGGTCCTTGAGGCTCGTCGCAAGACAGAAGATCGCCATCACTTCGGAGGCCACAACGATGTCAAAGCCATCCTGACGTGGGTAGCCATTGCCCGGGCCGCCCAGCGAAGCCGTGATGTCACGCAGTGCGCGGTCGTTCATGTCCATCACGCGCTTCCACGTGATGCGACGCACGTCAATTCCCAGAGCATTGCCGTGATGAATATGGTTATCCAACAACGCCGCCAGGAGGTTGTTAGCCAAAGCGATGGCATTGAAGTCACCGGTGAAGTGCAGGTTGATGTCCTCCATTGGGACAACCTGCGCCATACCGCCACCAGCGGCACCGCCCTTCATACCAAACACGGGCCCGAGGCTCGGCTCACGCAGGCAAATGACCGCCTTCTTGCCGATCTTATTCAGTGCATCGCCCAAACCAACGGTCGTCGTGGTCTTACCCTCGCCCGCCGGCGTCGGGCTGATCGCGGTGACCAGAATCAACTTACCGTCCGGCTTCGAGGCCAGGCTGTCGATGTATTCCAGCGAAATCTTGGCTTTGTACTTGCCGTACTGATCCAGCGCATCGTCAGGGATACCCAGTCGTGAGGCGACCTCCGTCACTGGCTTCATGGTCGCTGCCTGCGCAATTTCGATGTCTGAACGCACGTAAGTCTCCCTTGCGGCCCGTCATTCGGGCATTGATTGATAAACGTCCGCACCCCTTGTCTGGCGGTGCGATTCCACTGTCGAATCCGTGTGCTGCGAGGCGCCTTGACCGAGACCCCGCTGCAGCCACAACTGCGCCGAGCGCTGCCGGGCCTCGGCTTCATCAATTCGTTCAAGACCACCGGGTACGGTCGCCTCGATCCCATTTTCGGTGACGACAAAGTCCATCAGGACGTCATGGTCCTGCGGGTGGGTTGTCGGCACGCGTGCCGATTCGTAGGCGATCGCAATGGTGATCGGCCGCCGGGCCAATGCCACCAACGTCCGATCGTAGAAGCCGCCGCCATAGCCCAACCGATCGCCTTGAGCCCCGATCCCGACGACCGGAATCAAGAGGGCGTCCGGCACCAACCGTGACGTCCCCACCGGGACCGGAATGTCATACACCCCGGCGCGCATCTCCACCTCGGGCCACCACTGCAGGAATTCCAGCGGAGTGGCCTTGGCCACGACCGACGGCAACGCGAGCCGAGCACCCTCAGCGCGCCATCCTTCGGCGACCGGCCGGGCGTCATATTCGCCCTGATACGGCCAGCACAGCCCAATCGTGGCCTCCCGAAGCACTGGGAAACCGCGCTGCAGGTAGCCATCAATCGCACGGCCATAAGCGGCCCGCTCATCGACACTGAGGCCGAGGCGGTGTGCGATAAGCCGTGCGCGCTGGTCTTTCCTCCAGGCGGCCAATTCAGGAGAAAGTGCCATGGTGGCGGCATCTTACTCGCGCCCAATGGCCTGACCCGGGCGGTTCGCGACACCCACCACAAGCGTTTGCGCCATGTCCGGGACAAGAATCAGTCAATTCGGGGCCGGGGCAGAACGAAGGTTCGTCGGCTTTCGACGCTATCCAAGGATCCGGCCGGGTAGTAGCGGCGGAAGTAGGCCACGTCTTCAAGCTCCGGATATCGGACCAAAAAATCGTCAAATCCGATATCCGAGGACTCCTCGCCGCGCCGCTCCGCCAGGAGCGCCAGATACGCCACGGTCAGGGTCTCGTGGTACAGACTGGCCTTTCCATGCCGGGTGGCAAATCCGATGATGGCGTTTTTCATGGCCACGCACGCAGCAGGAAAGTCGTAACGGCCGAGGTAGAGGAAGCCCGCACGGAGGTGGGCACGATGGTCAAAATCTTGTGGCGCCAATGAGCCCGATTCGAGCGCCTCTAAGAATGCGTCGTCCTGCATGCGATACCCCCTCTTCCGGCCCTGTGACACGGTTCCGTGTCTTGGACGCTATTCTCTGTCACTGTGGCATACGGCGTACTCACCAGGTACTCATGCGAATGGATCCGCAGGTCATTACCGACAGCCATTTTATCGAACGTTATCTGCTCGGCGATCTGTCCGATGCGGAGGCCCGATATCTAGAACAGATGTTGCAACAGCATCCCGCGCTGCTTGATCAACTCGACCTGCCAACAGCAGCCGAACGCCTCAGCCGCCTTCTCGCATTGACCGGACATGAGTCTACCCCAGCCTCTCGTGGGCCGAGGTGGTGTCATGCCGCGACCATTACCGCGGTGGCGATCGCGTTCATCGCCACCATCGGAATCGCCCTAGGAACGTCGTCGTCCAGACGCGAGCTGGTTGCTGAGTTGAACGCAGCCCGCACGAGCCTCGCGATAGGAAACCTGACGGCACCCGATCACATCGCCCATCTGCGGGTTGTGCCCTCACCGGCAGACAAGCCAGCGCCCATGATTCATCTGGGCGACCGAGCGATCCCGGCGTTGGCCGAAATACGGATTGATGTCTCTCGATTACAGGCCGCCGACTTCATATTGACGATCCAGCGCGAGGATCGCACGTATTGGGGCCGTATCGACCGGTTACATCGCGATTCAAACGGCGATCTTTCAGTGGCCATCAATGTCGGCACGCTGCCGGCCGGGCGTTACGAATGGAAACTGGACGAACTCGATTTGCACGGCGAGCGCCATAACGCCGGTCGGTTTCTAACCAGCGTAGCTGCCCACTGACCTTAGGCGCCGCGCAAAATTCGGATCGGGGGCGTCGTCGAAATCCGCCAGGTACTGACGACACCGGCACAACCCACGCCTACTGCACCACTGCACACTCCCCAGCCCCATAGCGAGACATGCGGCCGCCAGGGCAAATGGAGCCAATGGGTTGCCACAAAATAACCGATGCCTGCCGCCATCGTCGCGGCCAAAATTCCGCACAGCGCGCCCAAGACAGCGAATTCTGCAGCGACCCCAAGAATGATCCGCCGACGAGTCGCCCCGAACGTTCGTAGCAACGCGCCTTCGAAACGTCGCTCATCTGCCGTGGCTTGTACACCCGCGACCAAGACGACGAATCCTGCGAGCAGCGTGAACGAAAATACATAACTGACCGCCATCGTGGCACGGTCGAGCAGTTGCCGTACTGCACTCAACAGCCCGCCGACGTCCAGAACCGTGACGGTCGGGAACCGTCGATCAAACTCTGGCAACATACGCCGGGCTGCTGGATCAATATGTGCAGCCGCCAAATAACTACCGACCTTGTTCTCGAGTACGCCCGGCGAAAACAGCAAAAAGAAATTGGGTCGAAAGCCATCCCACCGAACGCGTCGGATGCTTCCAATGGTCGCCTCGACTGACTCACCAGCGACATCAAAAGCGAGACGATCTCCGATTTTAAGTTTCAATTCATCGCGAAATTCGGTGGCCACGGAAACCGTCGGCTCACGTTCGCCCGCGATCGGCCCCCAACGACCTTCGACAATTTGGTTATCGGCAGGCAACGTGGCACTCATGCTGAGGTTTTGCTCGCGCTCGGCAAAAGCTCGACCTCGATCCGTGGTTGGCATCCGCGATTGCATGGAAATGCCATTAACCGATAACAGCCGAGCACGAACCCACGGGGCAAACTCAATCGGAATGCCTTTGGTCGCAAAAAAGTCGCGCACCGGCTCACGCTCAGCAGGTGCGATATTGATGAAGAAGTGATTGGGAGCATTCTCGGGAAGAGCATGCTGCCACTCATTGACCAGATCCACGCGCACCACTCCGAGCACCAAGAGGATGGTGAATCCCAATCCGAAGGCCACTAACTGCGCCACCGTTTCCCGAGCGCGGCGCGCGAGCGACGATACGCCGAAGCGCCAGGCGACAGCGGCATTGGAATCGACACGCGCCAACAGTCGGGTCAAGCCAAACCCCACCGCAGCGTAGAGAGCCGCTGCAACCGCCAGTGCTAAGCCGGCCCCCAACACCAAACGAATGTCGTGGACGTCGACGTACAAAATCAGCAGCAGAGACGTGACCGCCGCGACGGCGGGCACGATGACCGGTAACGGCCGTGGGAGCGCTCCTTCCCGCAAAACACGCGTTGGAGGCACGTTGGCCAATTCGACAATCGGTGGCAGTCCGAATCCCATCATCATGATGAGCGCGGATACCAAGCCCATGACATACGGCGCCATACCGGGGGGTGGCAACATGGCCATTCCCGTAAAGACACGAACGATGTCGGCAAGACCCATCTGGGCCACGTAGCCGAGAGCCATTCCAATCAGGCCACCCAGCGTAGCCGACGTCAGTAATTCACCGGTGAAACGAATCAATACCGCACGCTTCGTCGCGCCTAAGCACTTTAGAAGCGCGACTTCATCCCGCCGACGAGTGGCGTAGCGTCGGGAAGCCATGGCTAACGCAATCGCGGCGAGCAAGACCGTGGTGATCGCAGCGAGATGGAGAAAGTTGCCCGATCGTTCCGCTGCAGTGCCGAGCTGCGCGCTGGAATCAGCCACACTGACGAGGCGCTCCGCGGACGACTTGTGAATTTTAATCCAACGGACGTACTCGTCGAGCGCGCTGGGCTCCCCTGCCACCAGAAGCGTATACGTCGCCCGACTGCCGGACCCTAAAAGCCCGCTGCCCTTTAAGTCCGTCTCGCGTACCAGCGCGGTCGGCGCAACTTCGGACATCCCACTCCCGCGATCCGGTCGGTCGGCCAAAATCGCGGCAACGCGAATCTTGGCATTACCGAGGCGAAAGGAGTCTCCGACCCCAATTGATAGCCGGCTCGCCAAGCGCGCATCCAGATAAGCGGTCCCAAGCTGCGGTAAGCGAGTGGAACTTTCTGTTGCGCCGTATGGAACACGCGCCAATTGCAATTGACCGTGCAGTGGATAAGCCGCATCGGACGCAATGACGGTCGCCAATTGGCCCTGATCACCTGCGTGGAGCACTGACGTCAAGCTGGTGACACGTGCGGTGCTCAAGCCTGCGGCACGCGCGCGACCGTCGGGGGTGTCAAGCGAGCTTGAAGAGCGGCCAGACTCGAGCCGCAAGTCTGCTGCCAGTACAGTCGCCGATTCAATTCGAATGGCGGCTTGTAAACGGCTTGTGAACAGACCGACCGTAGTTGATGCGGCAATCGCAACCGCGATTGCGGCGATCAATACACCAGCGTCCGAGCGTAGACCCGCTTTCGCTGGCAGACGGAAACAGATACCCATCCGTCGCATCATGTTGTGGAGGCACCCGAACGGATTCCCCCCCCGACTAACTCAATCGTCCGGTCACAGCGCTTGGCCAGGGCCAGCTCATGCGTCACCAGAATCAGCGTCGTGCCATAGGTTCGATTGAGTTCAAAGAGCAAATCCGCAATTCGGCCACCATTTGCCGTATCCAAGTTTCCGGTCGGTTCATCTGCGAATAGAACGCTCGGCCGTGTGACGAAGGCGCGCGCAAGCGCTACTCGCTGTTGTTCCCCGCCAGACAATTGCTTCGCCAGATACCGACTTCGCGCGCTCAGGCCGACGTCGGCCAGGGCCGCCTTGGCTCGCTCTTGCGCTTGTGGCTCATTGGCAATTTCGAGGGGCAGCCGCACATTCTCAAGCGCCGTCATCGACGGAATGAGGTGGAAAGACTGGAACACGAATCCTACTCGACCAGCGCGTGCGCGGGCGCGCCCATCTTCGTCCAATTGCGAAAAGGGCTGACCTTCCAATCGGACCTCGCCTTGCGAGGGCACATCGAGACCCGCCAGCAACGCAAGAAGGGTCGACTTCCCAGATCCCGAGGGTCCGGTGATCGCGACGGCCTCTCCCGGCTCAATCGTCAGGTCAATATTCTCGAGGATGGTCAGTGGACCGTCCGGGCTGTTAACCTGCTTTGTAACATTGCGTGACTCGAGTACCGGCAATTTGAAACTCCTGCTCCGCTTACTGATCTGCCTGAGTGTCCTGAGCTACGCTTGGGGACACGCTGCATGGGGATCACCCGCGGAGCCCGCTGGGCCGATCATGATCTTCGGTGACTCATTGAGCGCGGGATACGGTCTGCGATCGGGTGAGGGTTGGGTCGCTCTCCTGTCCCAGCGGCTCTCGTCTGCAGGGTACGGTCAGCCGGTAGTGAATGCCAGCGTTAGTGGCGAAACGACCACTGGCGGCTTAAACCGACTTGCGCACCTACTCAGCACCCACCGACCCGCTGTCGTCGTTCTCGAACTCGGCGCCAACGACGCCCTGCGCGGGTTACCGCCCCAAGGAATCGAAGACAATCTGGTGACACTCACCCGGTCAGCTCAAAAAACCGGCGCTCGAGTCCTGATCGTGGGAACACCTCTACCGGCCAATTATGGCGTCGAGTACGGACAAGCCGTTGCGCGCGCCTATGTCCATGCCGCGCAGCGCACAGGCGCACCACTTGTCCCTTCCCTCTTCCACGGGATTGAGGCGAAAGAGGAGAACTTCCAAGCCGACCGGTTGCACCCCGTCGCCGGCGTTCAAGGCCGGATGTTGGAGAACGTATGGTCGTCTTTGCGGCCATTGCTCACAAAGAATACTCATTAGACAGAGGAACCTTGTGGCCGACAGTCAATTTTCGTTACTCAGACAGCGTCGTTTTGGACCTTTTTTCTGCACACAGGCGTTGGGCGCGTTTAACGATAACTTCTACAAGAATTTACTCGTCATCCTCGTGACCTACGATGCAGCCAGCTATTCGGGCATAGACCCTGTACAGCTCACCCAACTGTCGGGCGGTCTCTTCATCCTTCCGTTCGTTCTTTTTTCAGGACTCGCAGGTCAATTGGCCGACCGCTTCGACAAAATTACGGTAATGCGAGCGGTGAAAGTTCTTGAAGTCGGCATCATGTGCCTAGCGACCGCTGGTTTTATGACCCATCACATTTGGGTCTTGCTCGCGGCACTGTTTTTAATGGGCCTGCACTCGACTTTCTTCGCTCCCGCCAAATACGGCCTTCTTCCGTCTATTTTGGAATCGCGCGAATTGGTCGGCGGCAACGCGATGCTCGAAATGGGCACCTTCGTTGCGATCCTACTCGGGCAGAGCCTTGCAGGCCCCATCGCGGCGAGTGGATCCAACGCAGTAATTGGGCCCACGCTCCTGGCCGTCTCTTTGTTGGGCCTGACGGCTAGCTTCTATATTCCTAAAATGGCGCCCGCCGCGCCTGACCTTGCCATCGACTGGAACTTGTGGAGATCGGCCAAGGAAAACATGGCTGTCGCTCATCGCGATCGAAATGTATTTCTCGCCATTCTGGGCATTTCTTGGTTCTGGTTTTGGGGCATTTTGATACTCGCGCAGATGCCCATCTACGCCAACCGCATTCTCCACGGCCCGGAAGTGACGGTTACGATTCTGATGTTCGGTTTCACGCTGGGAATTGGTACCGGCTCATTGCTGTGCGAGAAATTATCGGGAGGGCGCCTCGAAATCGGGCTTGTTCCGTTTGGATCGTTGCTTATGACTATTTTTGGCGTCGATCTATATTTCGCGACGCCAACGACACTGCCTGTGGCGGCCAGCACACTATCGGCCCTGCTGGAAAGCACCGCGATCTGGCGAATCGTCGTTGATTTAGTCTTAATTGGTCTCGCGGGCGGCCTCTATATTGTGCCCTTATATGCACTGGTGCAGCGCCGAACACCGATGAATGTTATGTCTCGAGTGATAGCAGCGACCAGTATCTGGAACGCGATCTTTATGGTCGTCGCATCGCTATTCGGTGCTCTCATGGTCCATAACGGCGTCTCAGTTCCCGGGTTGCTCTTGTGCTGTGCGCTACTGAATATCGTGGTGACTGCCGTCATCTACGCTCAGGTTCCCGAGTTCCTGCTGCGCTTCCTGGCTTGGGTACTCACGCGCCTCATCTATCGGGTGCGCGTCACCGGCACCGATCATATTCCGCGCAAGGGTCCGGCACTGGTGATCTGCAATCATGTGAGTTACGTCGATGCGCTGGTTCTTTCTTCAGCCGTTGTGCGGCCCATGCGCTTTGTCATGGAAGCAGCGATTTTTCGATTCCCTCTTCTGAACTGGATCTTCACCGGTATGAAGGCCATTCCCGTATCTTCCGCTCGCGAAAATAGAGCCGTGCGGGAAGCCGCTTTTGAAGCGGTGGCTGAGGCACTCCGCGACGGCCATGTCGTCTGCATATTTCCAGAGGGAAAGCTGACCCGAGATGGCGATATCGATGAATTCCGGCCCGGCATCCTCAGGATACTCGCTGAAAATCCGGTGCCCATCGTTCCGATTGGGCTATCCGGTCTTTGGGGATCTTTGTTTTCATACGGGGCAAGAGGCCTTGCGCGCTTTCTCCCCGTTCGCTTCAAGTCGAGAGTAGAGATGCGCATCGGAGCGGCCGTGACACCAACGGGTGTAACACCCGACGGCTTGCGGCACACGGTGTTGGCGCTACGGGGCAGTCGCCGTTGAACCGCACCCCGCGAAGCGCCAGATAGCGTAACCTTGCGTTGAGCTGTTGAGTCCATTGTCTGTCGGGGGGGGGCACCATGGAAAAAATCTGGCTGAAGTCCTATCCGGTGGGTATTCCCGCGGAAATTGACCCGGAAGGCTTCTCATCCTTAGCGGCCGTTTTTGAACACGCAGTGAGCCGCTTCCCCGATCGGGTTGCCTATACCAACTTTGGGCGAGACCTCACCTTTGGGCAGTTGGATGCCAAGAGCCGTGCGTTTGCAGCTTGGTTGCAACGTGAAGCGGGCCTATGCAAGGGCGACCGCATCGCGTTGATGATGCCCAATATCCTGCAATACCCCATCGCGATGTACGGCGCTCTTCGAGCCGGTCTCGTGGTTGTTAATACGAATCCTTTGTATACCGCTCGCGAACTCGAGCATCAGCTTAAGGACTCTGGGGCGAAAGCGATCGTCGTCTATGAGCAGGCTGCCCACGTATTGGAGCACTGCATTCGGCATACCGACATTGAGCACGTTCTGGTCACCGGAGTGGGTGATTTGGTGGGCTTTCCACAAGGTCCATTGATCAACTTCGTGATCCGGCATGTGCACAAACATGTGGCACCGTTTGCCTTGCCCGGATCGACACGCTTCACCGATGCACTTGAACAAGGTAAGTGGGTGAACTTTGAGTCCGTCGATCTCAGGCCCTCGGACCTCGCCTTCCTGCAGTATACGGGCGGCACGACGGGCGTCTCTAAGGGCGCCATGTTGACGCACCGAAATATGGTCGCCAACACCATACAGACGCACGTCTGGCTGAAGGACTTTCTAAAGGATCATTCCGGGCAGCAGGTCGTTGTCGGTGCACTGCCGCTCTATCACATCTTTGCGCTCACGGCGATTTCGCTCGTCTGGTTACACGAGGGCGGAAAGGTCTTATTGATCACCAACCCGCGAGATATGCCGAAGTTCGTGGCTGAGCTCAAGAAACATCGCGTGACGATTTTTTACGGCGTCAACACGCTGTTTAATGGCCTGTTACATACCGATGGCTTCGAAACGATCGATTTTTCTGGACTGGTCTCGACCGTTGCGGGAGGTATGGCATTACAAGGTGCTGTGGCTGAGCGATGGAAAGCAGTGACGGGCTGCATTTTGTCGCAGGGCTGGGGCTTGACGGAAACCTCTCCCGTTGCAACCACGAACCCTCGAGGCGTTGATTTCAATCACTCAATTGGCTTGCCCATGCCGTCGACGGACATTTCAATCCGCGATGACGTCGGCGCGGAGCTTCCCGTGGGTCAGGTTGGGGAAATTTGCGTTCGCGGCCCGCAGGTCATGGCGGGTTATTGGAATCGCCCGGATGAGACGGCTGCCGTCATGTTGTCGGACGGTTGGCTGCGTACGGGTGATATTGGGCGGATGGACGCGCAGGGATTTGTCTACATTGAGGATCGGAAGAAGGACATGATTCTGGTGTCCGGCTTCAATGTGTATCCGAATGAAGTTGAGGGTGTGATTGCACGGCATCCCGGCGTTTTGGAGGTCGCGGCAATTGCACAGCCTGACGAGCGTTCGGGTGAGTGTGTTGCGGTTTTCGTAGTCCGCAAGGATCCGGCGCTGACGGCGGAGGACGTCATTGAATTCTCAAGACGTGATTTGACGAACTATAAAGTTCCGCGTCACGTCTATTTCCGAGACGAATTACCCAAGACCAACGTCGGAAAGATCCTGCGACGTTCCTTACGGGATGCCCTACCGCCTGCGCTGTAGTCGTCCATCAGACAAGGGCACGCGAATACTCAACTAATTCAAGGGTGGGCTGCATCGGCTCACCATAGCCTTCGCCATCAGGCTTCAACGGTCGGCGCTTGCCAGTCGTACGATACCCGCGCCGCTCATACCAGGCTTCAAGTTCCGGCCGAGGCGCTAGCACAGTCAATTCGGCGATCTGACATTTCCAATCGGTTGCCAGGTGACGTTCCGCCTCGGCCAACAGCGCGCTACCAAGACCTCCACGCTGTTGCGATGGACGGATGGCCAGCAGGCTGATTTCTCCGACGGTGGCGCGTAGCGCCGTCAGGCGTACGCAGCCGACCAACTGATTCTGTTCGCGCGCAACCAGAACGGACCGAGGATCCTCGTGGATCCAGACCGAGACCTGCTCGACCGTGACGCGCGGCCCACCGAGTAAATGAGCGACGCCCGTCCATCCGCACGTTGAATCATCCTCACCCTGGTAGGCGTGATTCACTATTTCCGTGACAACAGGCGCATCCTCGAGGCGGGCCCATCCGACTTGGATCAAGCCAGTCATTGAAGGGGTCAGCGCTTTGCTTTACGTACCGGCTTCTGGGCTTTTTTGACTTTTGCTTGAGTCGCGGCCTTGGACTTCGAGGTTGCCGATATCGGTCCTCCGCGGGAAGGCACTTTGACGCCCTGTACGCGAGAGATCCCTTCCCGAATTAACCGTGCCGCACCGTCTGGACCTTCCCACTTCACGATCGTGACCCATTTGCCTTTTTCCAAGTCTTTGTAGTGCTGGAAAAAGTGCGCGATCTGATCAATCAGGATGGGCGGCAAATCCTTGTAAGAGCGTACGCCACTGTAGAAGGGGTGCAGTTTATCGACCGGCACCGCCACGATTTTCTCGTCACCACCGGCTTCGTCACGCATGATGAGCGCGCCGATTGGACGACACCGAATCACTGCGCCTGGCACAACAGGTACTTGGCCGACCACGATGATGTCGCAGGGGTCCCCATCTTCTGCCAACGTTTGCGGTATGAAGCCGTAATTCCCAGGGTAGTACATGGACGTATGCAGAAAACGATCCACGTACAAAGCACCCGATTTTTTCTCGAGTTCGTACTTCACGGGGATCCCGCCTTGCGGAATTTCGATGACCGCGTGGATATCCCATGGCGGCTCCACGCCGACCGGAATTTGCGTCAAGTCCATTTTGAGATTCCTTATCGCAAAAAATTAACGCGTTGCGCCGGCAGTGATGGCGTAGCCAACTGCGGTCGCCGCCACGCAGGCAAATACAGAGAGGCCGACATGCAGAATGGCACGACCGACTGCCCCGATATGTAGCAGTTGCAGGGTGTATAAGCTGAACGACGAAAATGTCGTGTAGCCGCCGCACAAACCAACGATCACGAAGTAGCGGACGAACGTCGCATCACCGTCAGCGGTCGTCTGAGCGAGACTACCTGCGGCGCAACCAATGACAAAGCTCCCGGTAATGTTCACCAACATGATGCCCCAAGGCAACCACGTACCGGTCAGGGACGTGATCGCCATCGCGGCAAAATGCCGGAGCAGGCTGCCGAATGCGCCGCCAAGCGCAATGTAGATCAGGTGCACCTGCTTCTCCCGAATGCTCGCTCAGAGATGGTATTGCGGCGAGAGCTCGTGGACGGCCTCTACCATCGCGGCTGCGTGTTCTGGGGGCACATCCGGATGAATGCCGTGGCCAAGATTAAAAACATGCCCATGGCCGTGTCCGTACGAAGCCAGTACCCGATCCACTTGGGCGCGAATGGCGGACGGCGGGGCATAAAGTACGGAAGGGTCGAGATTGCCCTGCAGGGCTACTCGGTCGGCAACAGTTGCGCGCGCAACGCTCAAATCCGTTGTCCAATCGACCCCTAAGGCATCCGCGCCTGTTGCTGCCATATCCGCAAGCCAGGCACCGCCACCCTTGGTGAAGAGAATAATCGGCACCTTGCGGCCATCCGCCTCTCGCTGCAAACCCGCGACAATGTCGGCCATGTAGCGCAACGAGAACTCACGGTAGGCTGACGGCGACAGTGCGCCACCCCAGGTGTCAAAGACCATGACGGCCTGAGCACCAGCCGCAATCTGGGCGTTCAGATAATCCGTCGTTGATCGGGTCAGGTGCGCCAACAGTCGATGCAACTGATCCGGTGCGCCATACAGCATGCTCTTAATGTGCTGGAAATTCTTACTGCTACCGCCTTCGACGACATAGGTACCGACGGTCCATGGACTACCCGCAAAACCAATCAGGGGTACCTGACCATTGAGTTCTCGGCGAATCAGTCGAACAGCATCCATCACGTAGCGAAGCTCGCGCTCAGGATCCAGCGTCGGCAGCGCGTCAATGTCACGCGCCGACCGAACGGGCCGGTCAATCCGGGGACCTTCGCCCGCCTCAAATTCAAGTCCCAAGCCGAGCGCGTGGGGTATGGTCAAAATGTCAGAGAATAAAATGGCCGCATCGAGCGCATAACGACGCAACGGCTGCAGCGTCACTTCGCAGGCTAAATCCGGATTCATGCACAGCTTCAGAAAATTACCGGCCTGCGCTCGCGTCGCCCGATATTCCGGCAAATAGCGACCGGCCTGACGCATCATCCAGAGCGGAGTTCGAGGCGTTGGCTGGCGCAACAGGGCGCGCAGAAAAAGGTCGTTCTGAAGCGGTGCTGACACGCTCAGACTCCCGGACCGCAGGTGGCCAAGATTGAGGCCTGAATAGCCTCTGCGGCCGCGCGCGGATCGGCAGCGTCACGAATAGGGCGCCCGACAACGATGTAATCGGCCCCTGCCGCAAAGGCGCGCTCAACGGTCAGCACACGCTTCTGGTCATCCTCGGCCCGGTTGTCGACCGGACGGATCCCCGGAGTCACCACCATCAACTTGTCACCCAGCTCGCGGCGGATCGCTTCCGCCTCGATTCCTGACGAGACAACGCCCGCGCAACCAGTCGCCAACGCGCGTCGTGCGCGAGAGATGACCAACTGTTGCACATCGCACTGAAAGCCGAGATCGTCCAGATCGCCGCGATCAAGACTGGTGAGGACCGTCACTGCCAAGATCTTGACGTCAGTAGCCGCTTCCGCGGCCGCTTCCATAATGCTCTGGTTGCCATGCACGGTGGCAAAGGTAACGCCACGGCCATTCAACTGCCGAACGGCGTTCGCGACAGTTGCCGGAATATCGAAAAACTTGAGGTCGACAAACACCTTTTTGCCACGTGCGACCATCCAGTCGAGCAGCTCAAAGTAACCGCCGGCCATCATGAGCTCGAGGCCCAATTTGTAAAACACAACCGAGTCACCCAGGGTCTCAACCATCTGGCGGGCAGCCTCGGCATTCGGTACATCGGTGGCGAATATCAGGCGTTCGCGCGCGGGAATAGCTTTCATGGCCGCATTATGCCATGCGAAATACTCACTTGCGGCTGCGGACCGCCGCCGCCGGCGCCCCATTCTCAGGATACGGACGCAGGATCGTGCACCCGGGCATGTTCCAGAATGGCGTATCGGTCGGTCATCCCGGCTACATAATCAGCCACCGCCCGGGCCCGTCCGCTGGGACCCTCTTGGGCCTCCAACCGTTCCGCGGCCTCGCGATGCTCATCGGGTAGCAGACGCAGGTCATCGTGGAACGAGCCGAATAAATCTCGAACGACCCGACGAGCCTTGGATGTCATCCGGACGACTCGGTAGTGACGATAGAG
Organism: Gammaproteobacteria bacterium; assembly: GCA_947455595.1. Classification (GTDB taxonomy): domain Bacteria; phylum Pseudomonadota; class Gammaproteobacteria; order Steroidobacterales; family Steroidobacteraceae; genus CAIKZZ01. The sequence continues at coordinate 111,507 of CANGOP010000002.1, read as the reverse complement.
GCGTTCACGCAAGAACCGCTTCAGCTCCAAATGCTCCGCGGCGATCCGCTCGGAGAACGAGACCATCGGCATGCTGGCCGCCCTGACCTCTTCAATCGACCGCGGATTGGCCGACGCAATGCGCTCTGAGCTCGTTGCGATGAGATCGTTCACCACTTCATTGATCATTCTTCGAATGACCTCATGGATCTGCCGCCGCGATCCCAATCCAGGGTACCGGCGTTCAACTTCAGCGTGATGCCGTGCAAACAGCGTGACTTCTTTGAGTTCTGATATATCCAGAAGCCCAGATCTCAAACCGTCATCCACATCATGGTTGTTATAGGCAATCTCATCGGCAATATTGGCCGACTGGGCCTCAAGCGACGGCTGCTGTCGCTCAAGAAAACGACGGCCAAGCTCTCCGAGTCCGCGCGCATTACGGACGGAGCAATGTTTGAGAATGCCCTCGCGACATTCGAACGTCAGATTCAATCCCGAGAATTCTGCGTAACGCTCTTCCAACTCATCAACCACTCGAAGAGATTGCAGGTTGTGCTCGAAGCCGCCGAATTCCTTCATGCAGTCGTTGAGAGCATCTTGACCGGCATGTCCAAACGGCGTGTGGCCCAGATCATGCGCCAGGCAGATGGCCTCGCAGAGGGATTCATTGAGGTTCAGGGCGCCACAAACGGAGCGGCCGATTTGGGCAACTTCGAGAGAATGAGTCAGGCGTGTTCGGTAGAGATCGCCCTCGTGATTCACGAAGACTTGAGTTTTATATTCCAAACGCCGGAACGCACCAGAGTGCACGATCCGATCGCGATCCCGTTGATACTCACCGCGATGTCCAGTAGGCGGCGGTTCAGGATGCGCGCGTCCCTTAGATGCATGCTCATGCGCCGCGTAAATCGCCAGGATCGTCATGCGCCCATCTCTTGTCGCAAGACGGCAGAAAGCGCATCGGCGTCATAGTCGGCAGTGACCACGGCATCGCCAAGCGAGCGCATCAGAACCAGACGGATACGACCATCTTTTACTTTCTTGTCTAACGACATGAGGTGCAGTGCGCGCTCAACCCCGAGTTGGGGCGCGGTGACCGGCAATCCTGCTTGTTGCACGACGGCGCGAACCCGCTGAGCCTCTGTCGCGTCCAGCCAGCCTAATGCCCGAGACATTTCCGCTGCCAAAACCATGCCGGCCGCAACTGCTTCACCGTGCAGCCATGTGCCATATCCCATGGCGGCCTCAATCGCGTGACCAAAGGTATGGCCCAGATTGAGTAGCGCTCGCGGCCCCGACTCGCGTTCATCTAATGCAACGAGGCGGGCCTTGGTGGCACATGAGACTTGAATAGCCTCAGCCAGAGCGACGGGGTCGCGGGCCAATAGTTGGGGCATGTGAGTCTCCAACCAAGCTAGGAAGCCAGCATCGGCAATCAAACCATACTTGATGACTTCCGCCAGCCCGGCCCGCAGCTCACGGTCCGGCAAGGTGTGAAGCGTATTGAGGTCTGCAATGACGATCGACGGCTGATGAAATGCGCCGATCAGATTCTTACCCGCTGGATGATTAACGGCTGTTTTCCCGCCGACCGATGAATCCACTTGCGACAACAACGTTGTTGGTAGCTGCGCAACGGCAATGCCTCGATTCCACGTTGCAGCGGCATAGCCCGCCATATCGCCGACGACACCGCCACCGAGCGCGAGCACCGCACCATCCCGTGTGATTCTTGCGGCGGCTAACGCGTCATAGACTCGCGCAAGCGTTTGTTGGGTTTTATGTGCTTCGCCATCGGGCAAGATGCACTCAGCAAGTGATCGATCCCCAAGCGTCTTGCGCAATTGCGGCAAGTAAAGCGGCGCAACCGTTTCGTTGGTCACGACCAGCCAGGGGCCACCGGGCAAGCAACCGGTCAATAGTTCGCCGCGATCCAGCAACCCAGCGCCGATATGAATCGGGTAGGAGCGATCACCAAGATCGATTCGCAAACGATGGGTTTCGGTGTTCACAACGTAGAAGATAGCAAAATTACGGATTTTTTCGCGATGGGGTGTTCACAGTCTGCAGACCCGCAAGGCCATCCATGATCGCCTCAGCAACAGTCGCCACCTTGCGCCGATCGGTCGAAACCACCAGATGCGCGATCGCATGATAAAGCGGCTCCCGCTCGGCCATGAGCTCCGCCAATCGGACAGCCGGATCCGTATTTTGAAGCAGCGGGCGATTACGACTATGTTGCGTACGCTCGACTTGCTGTGCGACCGAGGCTTGGAGGTAGATCACGATTCCTCGCTGGCGCAACCGTTCGCAGTTGACCGGTCGGGTCACGGCGCCACCACCCGTTGCCAACACGATACCTGACCACTGGGTCAGGTCATCCACAACCGCCTCTTCGCGCTCGCGAAACCCAATCTCTCCCTCCCGTTCAAAAATGAACGGAATGTCGACGCCGGTGCGCCGCTCGATTTCAGCATCGGCGTCGATGAATCGCTGTCGTCGGAGCCGCGCCAGGGCACGACCGACGGCCGTTTTCCCAGAACCCATTGGGCCAACGAGAAATAAATTAACGCCCGGAAAGGGCACCGGCTCGGTGGCAGAAGTGTCGGGACAGGTTGTCTGGGACATGCTCGCATTCTAGAGAGCCGCCCGGTCCATGGGAACGACCGCCATCGCGGCCGCCCCCATCGGTCATCAATTCGGGTTCGAACAGACCGTTGCCGTACCGTACGGACTGACGGGTCCTGGTGGCTGCACACTCTGCTGGCTGAAGTCTGCGGCGGCGTACGGCAAGAGGAACGTCGAGGATGAACTGCTCTGGGTTCCCGTCACCGCTGTCGTCGCCACCAGCCGGACCGTCACGTAGTAGGCGTGATCTTTCGGATAGGCAACGGTGACCAATAGCGAACCGTCCGCACCCGTGGCACCGGAACTGGGTGACACAACCGCAACGCTGCCCGGATCCAAAACATTGTTTCCGTTGTAGTCTTTCGTCAGCGAATAAGTACCGGTGAAGTCCACGTCCTCATTAGCGCAGGAGGCCGCACCCGGAAGCGTACTGACAGCCGTCAGGTAGGCGCTTGATCCGACGCTCCAGACACGAGAGCCCTTTGCATAGGAAACCGGCAGAACTTTGAGATCAATCGGCGCGCCAGCCACCGGCGCACCGCGCGAATCCACCGCGAATACGACGTAAGTGATCGAGTAGGTGGCGGCATTCGGAGCATCGATGGTATTGCCGGTACCCAAGGACAAGTAAACCGTTTGACCGCCCACCGTTAATAAAACCTGGCCCGTTACGGCCGTACCACGAACGGTGGCACGAACTTGTACCCCATTGGCGCCACTGGTGCTCTGACCCGCGGTATACGTCGTCTGCGCTTGGCCCTGGGCGTCCGTCATCGATGAGGCCACCGAGATCGTTCCACCAGTGGAGTCGGTAAGTACGAAATCAACGACTTGCGACTCCACGAGGTTGTTTTGCGCATCCCGAACGATGGCCGTCACGACGCTTGACCCGCCGGTCACGACGGCCGAAGGGGCCGCTTGTACCGAGATCTGCGACGGCGTGGTGGCGACAAAATCCACGACCGTTTGCGCGGCAACGCCTGAACCGCTGGCCGAAATGATCGCCGGCCCTGCATTGGTTGAACTGAGATGAACGGTCGCCGCCCCCGACGAATCGGTGACCGTCGACGTACGATCGAACGTACCACGTGTCGTCGTAAAGGTGACCGTCTGGCCCACCACCGGCGCACCGGCGCTCAACCAGTTCGCCGTGACCGCTTGTGAGGTGTTGAGGGCAACGAAAGACCCGTTGGACGGATCGGTCATATTGAACGATTGGCTGCTGACGGTCACCGCCCGATTTGCCGTCAGGCCCAGAGCGCTTGCCGTAATCGAGTCGATACCGACGTTATTGGCATGCAATACGATGGACCCCAACCCATTCAGGTCGGTCGTCACGGTAGCCGGGAACACGGCATTGCCATTTCCCGACGATACGGTGACAGACTGACCCGGGATGCCGTGGCCAGACGAGTCTTTCAGTGCGACCGTTAAGCTGCCGTCATTCCCCAGAACAAGCGTTTCTGGACCCGTTATCGACAAAGATGATCCGATGACATCGACGCCTACGGTCGCGTCAGCAGAGGACGGCGCAGAACCGGTCACCGTGATGCGTCGATTTTGAGGATCGCTACCTGCTGAGACCGTTGCGGTCGCTAACCCGTTGCTATCCGTCGTGCCTTTGGTGACAACGACCACACCACTCGACGAGCGAAACGTAATAGCCACATTGGGGAGCGCGTTATTGTTCGCATCCTTCAAAAAAGCCGTCACGGTCGCCACGCGCGAACCATCCGACGGAATTTGCGGGCCATCGACCTTCAGCGACAGGACATGCTGCGCGTCCACGACATTGACCGCCACCTTCCCGCTCACCGAGCCTGCCGTTGCGGTCACCGTGATGGCAGATCCAGCCGTCGCGGTGGACGACTTCAGCGACGCTGTCGCAACGCCATTGGTATCCGTTGTGCCCTGAGTGACGGTCAGCGTTCCGCCTGCGCTCGCAGAAAACGAGACGCTAACCCCGGAGACCGCTACGTTGGACGCGTTCACCGCCGTGGCGGTGACTGTTGAGGCTGTACTGCCGTCGCTGGCGACCGAAGAAGCGCTGGCCGTGACGGTAATCGTGGCCACTGTGGCCGCACCGGATCCGGCGCCACCACCGGTCAGCGAGTTACCACCGCCGCCACCGCATCCGACCAAGCCGATCGCCATCAGGGCGATGATGAAAGATCTGTAAGCCTTCATGAGACGTTCTCCAGAACGCGCGATTGTCGTCGCGGCTTCAATTCAGATTTGCACCATCGTGAAGAATCTTGGGCGTCACGAAAATCAACAACTCGTCTTTGTTGTTTGTTTTCGTTTGGGTCTTGAACAGATTCCCAAGGACTGGCAAGTCGCCCAACATCGGAACCTTGCTCGACGATCGTCGATGCTCCGTTTCCATGATCCCGCCAAGAACAACTGTCTGACCGTCGTTGACGAGCACCTCGGTCGTGATTGTGCGGGTATCAATCGAAGGAACTTGGCCGCCGGTCGCGCTCTGTACCAACTGTCCAATACTGTCTTTCGTAACGGTGAGATTAAGAATGACTCGATTATCGGGTGTAATCTGCGGACGCACCTTCAATGACAAAGTGGCTTTCTTGAATTGCGTCGTTGTTGCACCTGACGATGCCGATTCCTGATAAGGAATTTCGACACCCTGCTCAATCGCAGCCTCTTTCTGATTCGACGTGATGACATGCGGCGTGGAGACAATGTCCGCACGGTCTTCAGCTTGAGCCGCTGACAACTCCAGATCCACCAGGTAATTACCTGACAACACTGATGCTGCGAGACGCCCCGCAGGATTAGCGACGGGCAAATTGACGTTATAACGGTCTAAATAGTTCGACGCGCCGGACGGGATCGTAACCGGAAATTGAGAATTTCCGTTCTGAAGATTCGTGAGTGCTGAGCTGACGATTGTATTGTTGGCCGCAGCACTGCCCGAGACCGAAACCAATCCATTGGTTCCATGGGCACGGACGTCGGTCGTCCCTAAACGAACGCCAAGTTGGCGACTAAAGTCATCGTTCACGATCACAACGCGCGATTCAATCAAAACTTGTCGAACAGGCACATCCAACGTACCGATTAAGCGGCGAATATCCGCAATGCGTTCTGCGGAGTCCTGCAACAACAAGGTATTGGTGCGCTCGTCAATCGCCACGCTGCCGCGCCCCGAGAGTAGGGAATTCCCGGCCTTGCCCTTAATCAAGCCGGCGAGATCCGAGGCCTTGGCGTAATTGATCTGAATGTATTCCGAACGCAAGGGCGCTAAGTCGTCGACATCTTTTCTTGCCTGCAGTTCGGCTTTTTCGCGGCTAGCGAGTTCGTCTGCCGGGCCGACCATAATGACGTTGTCGCGCTTGCGCATCGCCAGTCCCTTGCTGCGCATCACGATTTCCAGTGCCTGATCCCACGGAACGTTTTGTAGACGCAGCGTCACACTACCCTGGACACTGTCACTGACGACGATATTCTGGCCACTGGTATCTGCTAGCAATTGGAGGACAGCGCGGACATCGATGTCCTGGAAATTCAGGGTCAACCGCTCGCCGGAGTATTCTTTCTTTTCGTCGCTCGCTCGACCTTTCGAGTGTGCCTCACGGATCTCGACGACGTACTGATCGTCGCTCTGGTACGCCAACGTCTCAAATTCGCCCTTGGTCATCAGGGCGAGGCGGGTGCCCGCATCCGTCTTGCGCGCATCAAAGTAGCTCGCCGGCGTTGCAAAGTCGGCGACATCGTATCGTTTAGCCAGATCAGCCCCGATATCAGTCGCCGTCAGATCGACGATGATTTTGGAGCCTTCTTGGATCAGGTTCACGGCGGTGTGAGGGTCCGACAGGCCAACGATCAACCTGCCGGTGCCGTCCTGACCACGACGAAAGTCCAGCGAAGATACTCGACGTCCGCTGATGCCAGACGCTGTGGGCGTCGTCACCGCAGAGGCCGCTCGAGGGCTGGTCACTGCCGAGGCGCCGACGGTGAGTACGATCGCATGGGCCTCCACGCGCGTATCGTACGGCACGACGTGATCCATATTGAGGACAACGCGGGTCTTCCCGCTGGCTTCAGCGGCCATCACGCTATCAATTCCGCCGGAGTGCACGTCGATTTTGCGCTTGTCGAGGCCGAGCGTGACGCCGGGCAGATCTAAGGAGATGCGGGCGGGGCGATCGATGGTAAAGGCGAGGGGTGCCGGCGCTTGACCGCTCGTGTGTAGGCGGAGTTCGACTTGCTTACCGGGCAGCGTGATGACGTCAATGGATTCCAGTCGATTAGCCAACTCATCCGCGTATGCCAGGCCGCACAGAAGCACGCCGATCCCGGCGACCAACGCGAGCCCGGGCCATCGAAGGCGCATCGGATAGGGCCTGGTATTGGCAGTCATAGCCTTCATCTCCCCAAATAATGCGTTCAATTGCTGGTCAGCTGTATGGAAGCCGGGCGCTCGACATAGCCGCCACTGCCATTCGGGACCAATTCAACCACACTGATTCTTGAGTCAGTGATGACGGTGATACGACCGTCATTTTGTCCGACGTGATTGCCCGGCAGGACCTTCTGCACAAGACCGTCTTTCGTCTGAATCAGACCGTAGAGACGCCCCGCTTGGCGCAACGTACCCACCAATTTGAGGGTATCGAGCGGATAACTTTCCAGAAATTCGCGACTGCGGTGTGCGTCAGGACGGGGTCCGTTGTTTCCTGCGCTCGCGATCGGAATGGTCGGCTGGAAGGGCGAACGCAGTCCGGCGGGATCGTACTGGAAGCTTTCGTACGTTTTGACTTGCGGCAGCGCTTCAGGCTGAGTTCCCTGTCGCTTGCGTCGCTCGTCGAGTTCTTTTTTCAACTCAGCCGTGCCCCCGCCACACGCGGCGACCATGGAGGTCAGAACGAGAATGATCGTCAAACGACTGAGACGGGATAGCTTCACGGGATCCCCGCCTTAGCAGCGGCATTACCGGGCTTATGCTCACCCGGAGCCATCTCGGCGTCATCGAGATATCGGTACGTTTTAGCCGTGACATCGAGCGTCAATCGGTCGCCCGTCGTGTCTTTGCCATCGGTCGCGATGGCGATGTCATGCAAAGTGACGATGCGCGGCAGCGAGGCGATTCCGCTCACGAAACTACCGAACTGATGGTACGAACCGGTTAGGCGGATTTTAATCGGCAGCTCGGCATAGAAGTCCTTGCGGATTTCTGGGGCGGGTTGAAACAGCTTTTCTTGCAGTCCCGCCGCGAGACCCGTCTGCGAGATGTCAACGAGAAGACTCGGAACCTCCGTGCGACCCGGCAATTGTCGCAACATGGCTCCAAAGGAGCGCTGCATATCCGCGAGTTGTGCTTTATAGGCATCAAAGTTAGCTGCCTTCATCTGGCGCTGGTCGAACGTGTTCAGCAGCTGTGCTTCTTCCGCGCGCGCACGGTCCAAGTCCGGCATTTGGTTACTGATGGGCAATAGATAGACGAAAATAGCCGTCAACAGCAGAAAGATGACACCAATGGCGAGACCACGGAAGATGGCGGGCCAGCGACCGATATCTTTCGGATCTAATTGCCGAAGTTCGTTAATGAAGGTCATGACTTACCGCCTACATGGGGCCCTTTGCGGCTTGGGCCAGACGGTACATCCGGTTCGGAACTCTTTTGTGTCGCAAATAGGGTGAACTCGGAGCCATTGCCAGACTTCGCGGTTTCGATCACCTGAAGTTCAGGATTGGTCAGCCACTCCGAGGCTTCGATATTTCGCATGAAGGTCGAGACTCGCGTCGATGACTGCGCAATCCCACGGATTTCGAGCCGCTTATCGGTTTGCTTCACCGACGTTAAATAGACGCCTTCTGGCAGCGTCCGTACCAGTTGATCGAAGACGTGCACGATCTCGGGTCGACTACGCTGCAATTTCGAGATGATCTCCATACGCGCAACAAGCCGCTGCTTCTGATTTTCGAGATCCAGTATTTCCGTGATCTGCTTGTCGAGCGCTGCAATCTCGCGCTTCAGTAACGCGTTGCGATCGTTCTGGCGATCTATCGCCGCTGTAATGGTCCAACTCGTCAGGAGCGTAACCGCGCCTGCAGCCAAAACGGCACCGACGACGGCCAGTCCAAATTCACGCTGCCGACGCGCGCGTTCCTGTTGACGCCAGGGAAGTAGATTGATGCGTGGCATCAGTCAAAACTCCTCAAGGCGAGGCCACAAGCCGTGAGCAGGGCAGTGGCGTCTTTACGCACACCTTGGGCCTTGGCTTTGGAGGAGATCTTCATCTGGCCAAGTGGGTCTCCGCGGTCGGCAGCGATACCGACGCGACTCGCGATCACATCGGCAACGCCGGGAATATTGGCGCAGCCACCGCACACGAGGATCAACTCGGGATTCTCTCGTCCCGTGCCCGACGCTAGATAAAACTGCAGGCTACGTGTCACCTGCTGCGTCATGTCATCGATAAATGGATCAAGCACTTCAGGTTGGTAGTTAGACGGTAGACCGCCCTCTTTTTTCGCCCGGCCAGCTTCTTCGAGCGTGAGGCCGTAGGTACGCATGATTTCTTCGGTCAACTGTGTGCCGCCGAACGAGAAGTCGCGCGTATAAATGACGCTGAGGTTCTTCAAGACGCTGAAAGTCGTCGTGCTGGCGCCGAAATCAACCACGGCAATGGTGCCTTCGCCACCGGCCGGCATCTGATGAGTCATCAGGCGACAAGCATTCTGTAGCGCGTATGCCTCGACATCGACAATGCGCGGCACCAACCCGGCCGCCACGACGGCTGCTTGGCGTTGCTCCACGTTTTCCGTCCGGGTCGCAACGAGCAGGACGTCCAGCAATTCGGGATCTTTCTCCGAGGTCCCGGTGACTTCAAAGTCGTAACTGACCTCATCCATCGGGAACGGGATGTACTGGTCTGCTTGAAGGTCGATCTGCAACTCAAGGTCTCGAGCCGAGAGGCTGCGTGGCATCTGAATCGACTTGGTAATGACGGCATCACCAGAAATCGCGACGGCCGCTTCTTTAGCCCGCGCCCCGGCTCGCTTCGCCGCACGCCGAATCGCATCGCCGACCGCATCGGCATTCACGATGGCTTTTTCGTTGATCGCACTCGGCGGGGTCGGTTCGGCCGCGTACGCCTCAACGCGGTATTGCCCACCCGAAAAGGACAGTTCGATCAACTTGATGGACGACGTCGTGATGTCGAGTCCGATGAGGGGCCTCGAGGCAGTTGCAAACGGTAGACGCAGTTTCGGCAGCGAGAATTTCATAATTCCTTAAATAACAAGACTTTATCGGGTCTTGTCGCCGCCTTAGAGGAGGAATCCGGAGGAACTTTATAGCAACAAACTGTTAAATGGAACGTGACGGACATCACGCTTGGTCGAGCCAAGCCGAATTGCGCCGTCTAGGGCCCCTAGTCGACGCTGCGTTTGGCAGCCAGCACCGCTACTATGCGCAGTCCGAATGGGCGGGGTCCACCTCTTGGCATCTTTTTTGCAAAATCCGTCGCGCCGGCGGCTCGCTGTCCTTGTCGGCGGTGGTCTATTGGGCGCTATAGCGTCCATTTTCCTCGCGGGAGCAGGCACTTACTACTATTTGGCGCCGGGTCTGCCCGACGTGGCGACCTTGCGGGACGTACGCCTACAGGTGCCTTTACGAATCTATTCGCGGGACGGGAGACTGCTCGCGCAGATTGGTGAACAGCGCCGTACGCCGGTTCGCTTTGAAGACATCCCTCTGCCCGTCGTTAACGCGTTTATCGCTGCTGAAGATGACCGTTTTTTCTCGCATGGCGGAATCGATAGTTTTGGCCTGTTGAGGGCGGCCGTAGCGTCAGCGCTCACGGGTGAAGCCCGGCAAGGCGGCAGCACGATTACGATGCAGCTGGCGCGGAATATGTTCCTGACGCCAGAGAAGAATTTGCGCCGCAAGCTCCGCGAGATCTTCCTCGCCTTGCGCATGGAACGAGAATTCTCCAAACAAGAAATCCTCACGCTGTACCTGAATAAGATTTTCCTCGGTCAGCGGGCGTACGGCGTGGGTGCAGCGGCGGAGGTTTACTACGGTAAGCCGCTCTCAGAGCTCTCCCTTGGGCAGATTGCGACCATCGCGGCCCTTCCCAAAGCACCGTCGACACTGAACCCCGTGACGAATCCCGAACGTGCTCAACAGCGTCGTGGCTATGTGTTGCGGCGGATGCTGGACAAGGGATTCATCACCCGCGCGCAGCACGATGCCGCTAATGTCGAGCCCATCGAGACCTATGAACACGGCTTGCGGGTTGAAGTCGACGCCCCCTACGTAGCGGAAATGGTTCGCTCGCAACTCACTGATCAGTATGGAGAAGATCTTTATACCAGCGGATATCGAATCTACACGTCGATTGATAGCCGCCTACAGCGGACCGCTGACTGGTCGGTGCGAGCGGCCCTACTGGAATACGATCGACGGCACGGCTGGCGAGGCGCCACGGGCCATACAGACCATCCGCCCACATCGGCCAGTGAGGCGATGCAAATGCTCGACGCCTTCCCGGTGGTTGGCGGCCTGATCCCGAGCGTTGTCACCGCGGCGGAAGGCCGCTCAGCGAAAGTCTACGGGCGCGATGGGCGCGAGTATGGGCTCCCTTGGGATACGGGGTTGGCGTGGGCGCGCAGAAATGGCGCGGCTCCCCATCAGGTAACGGACATTTTGGCGGTGGGTGACGTGGTGTACGTGCTCCCGACTCGGGATGGATCCGCGCTACTCGCGCAGGTCCCCCAAGCGCAAGGCGCGTTCGTTGCACTGGATCCGCAGGACGGTGCCATCAGCGCGTTGGTGGGCGGCTTTGACTACTACGCCAGCAAATTCAACCGCGTGGTTCAGGCGCGCCGGCAGCCTGGCTCGAGCTTCAAACCATTTATCTATTCGGGTGCGCTAGAACAGGGATTCACGCCGGCCACCATGGTCCTGGATGCACCGATCGTGATTGAAGGGTCGGGCCTAGAAGGACTCTGGCGCCCGGAAAACGACTCGCGACACTTCTACGGACCGACCCGCCTGCGGGACGCATTGGCACGATCTCGTAATCTCGTCTCCATCCGCATCTTGCGGAGTCTCGGGGTCGAGTATGCAATCAACTACGCCCAGCGCTTCGGCTTCGAACCCGCAGAGTTACCGCACAATCTGACGGTTGCACTGGGTACCGCGCAGTTGACGCCCCTCGAAATGGCGCGTGGCTACGCGGTCTTTGCCAATGGCGGCTTTCGCGTAACGCCCTATCTCATCGACCGGGTTGAGGATGCCTATGGCAAAGTCCTCATGGCAGCACATCCGGCGATCGCTTGCCGCGACTGTGAATCGCCCGTTGAGCCACCGCTTCCCGCTCCCCCCGGAGCCCCACCCGCAGATGTCTCGACCGGCGATGACGGGACAGTGCCAGCGAGCCCCGCACAGAAGACACCGGGGCAGAATCTGGCGCCGCGCGTCATCAGTCCCGCCAACGCTTTCTTGATGACGGATCTGATGCGGGATGTCATCCGAAAGGGGACGGCGCGCCGAGCGCTTGCACTCAAACGTGATGACATCGCCGGAAAGACCGGTACGACGAATGACCGACGAGATACGTGGTTCTCCGGGTTCAATGCGGACATCGTGGCCACCGCATGGGTGGGATTCGACCAAGAACGCTCGTTAGGCGCCAACGAGGAAGGCGGGCATACCGCACTGCCCATTTGGGTCTATTTCATGGGCGAAGCGCTTGCCGGCAGACCTGAGCACCGATTGCCACAGCCAGAGGGAATTGTCAGTGCGCGCATCTCGCCGAATACCGGCGCCATCGCTAAGCCCAACGATCCAGATGCGATATTTGAGTATTTTCTGACCGGACGTCTGCCAGGAGCTGGCGGACTCGCCGGTGACGGGGCCGGTGCCGCCGTTAATCGGAATGGCGCCGCAGGCGCAGAAGAGCAGATCTTTTGAACAGTCGCCCCCGATCTTGCGTGGGTGATAGAGTGAAGTATCTGGCTGAAGGGTGAGTACATGACCCGTCCCCGCAGTGTCCGAGGCGACGATATCCGGGTCGCGCTGGCTCAAGAGGCTGCCCGCATCATGTTCGAGCATGGCGTGGAGGACTATGGCTTTGCTAAGCGCAAAGCGGCCGAGCGACTAGGCGCTGGAGAGTACGCAGTCCTGCCCAAGAACGCCGAAATTGATGCGGCACTGGCAGAGTATCAGCGACTTTTCGCAGCTGAAACCCACGAAGACACCCTCGCCTCCCAACGGGCTGCGGCTCTGGGCGCGATGGAAATGTTGGCGGAATTCGAGCCGCGGCTCGTCGGGCCCGTGCTGATCGGAAACGCAACGCCCCATCAGACGGTCGCGCTGCATTTATTCTGCGACTATCCCGAATCGATCAGCATGCATCTGCTCGATCAGCATGTTCCGCACAATGTGGGCGAGCAACGGGTACGCATGAACTCGGAACGTTATTTACTTCTGCCGACCATCGAATTTGATTTCGATGATATTCCTTTTGAGGCCATCGTCTTTTCTCGTGACGGTATTCGCCAAGCGCCACTGTCACCGTCGGATGGAAAACCGACTCGCCGTGCCGGTATTGCCGAAGTTCGCACCCTCGTGGCGAGAAGCGAAAACGTCAGCTCTTACGAGTAAATCGCGCGATGCCTGCTCGCGCACCATCAAAAGTGGCATTGCAGGCCATCACTTCACCCGCCATCGCATAGCCCTGTTCAATTCCCACTTCTAATTGTCGATAAAAGAGGGCTTTGCCAGCCGCGATGGCATCGGGCGATTTCGCGACAATAGAGGCCGATAGCTTCTCGATTTCCTCATCCAAGGACTCATTCGGCACGACACGATTAATCAGCCCTTTCGCTTTTGCAGACGCCGCATCAATAAAGTCGCCGGTCAGTAGCATTTCGAGCGCGTCTTTTCGCGACAAATTTCGCGACAACGCAACTGCAGGGGTAGAGCAGAACAACCCGAGGTTGATGCCTGAAACAGCAAAACGCGCGCTTTCAGCGGCAACCGCCAAATCACACATGGCCACGAGCTGACATCCCGCAGCAGTGGCGACACCCTGTACACGCGCGATCACCGGCTGCGGCTGGCGCTGGATCGTCATCATCAATTCCGTGCATCGAGCGAACAGTGCTCGTAAGTCATCAACAGATTTCTCCGCCCCCATCTCATTGAGATCATGGCCGGCGCAGAAAGCTTTCCCTGTCGCAGACAGTACAATCACCCGCACATTGGCATCCGTTGCCGCTTGATTGAGCCGGCCACGCAGCGCGGTCATCATCGCTTCAGACAAGACGTTATAACGTTCCGGTCGATTCAGCGTCAGGTGCAAGACACCTTCAGAAATCTTCTCGACCAGCTGGGGCTGAGCGTCGGGCGAGGCATCCATGGGCGTTACTCCGCAATAGCTTGATGAGATCTTTTTTCCGGTCCATCGTAGCGCGCTTGCTGTCCGAGTGCGTCAACAACCGCGTCAAATGTGGCACCCGTTGGGCAGTGGTTCAGAATCGCCGCGGTAACGAAGGCTGCGCCGACGCTCGCGCCTCGGCCAACGCCCAAATGTTGCGAGTGAAAGACCGGACATCCGCCGAAGCGGGTAAACGCCAAACGCGAGATTTCACCCGGCTCACACCGCGCATCCCCCGTCGCCGCAATGACCGCCGGATAGGCTGCCGGATACACGCGCCGCCCCTGAGCAGGAGCCGCAGCAACCACCAAAGAACCTGCCTCGGTGGCACGCTCGATCGCCTCCGCGAGAGAGGGCCTGTCCGCGAGCAGCCCGAGACTCAGATGAATAATGTGGGCCTTCTGCTCGACGGCCCATGAGACCGCGGCAGCAATGGCCGCAACCGTCGTTGGGGTCGCTCCGCCGAAAACTTGCCCGAGAATCAGTTGATGAGGTCGAGCAAATTCATGCAGCACTTGTGCCAATCGTGACCCGTGCCCGGTGGGGTCAACCCGCACATCAAGAGGACCGCCTCCTTCGTGGTCAAAATGGCCTTGTGCGACGGCATGCGTACCCGCACCTGAGTCGATGAGCGCCACTTTCCACATACTCAGGACGGTCCGACGCTCAAGAGCACGCCGTCGTCTAAGCGATAACGGGCATCAAAGGTAGATGCCTCGTCATGATGCGAAATGACAATTCGGGTACGGCCGGCGAAGCACTGATCAATAACTGCTTCAATTTCCGATCGGGATGGCTGATCGAGCGCATTGGTTGCCTCGTCCAGGATGACGATTAAGGGGTCGCCCACTAACAGCCTTGCGATCGCGATACGTTGCCTTTGCCCACTAGACAGACCCACCCCGCGTTCGCCGACCTCAACCTGGTATCCAAGCGGGGAAGCCTTCGCAATCTGGTCGGCGCCGCTTTGTTGGGCTGCGATCATGACTTCATCGGTGCTGACGTCATCGAGCCCATAGGTCAGGTTTTCCCACAGCGTGCCCGAAATCAGCATAGGCGTCTGTTCGACGACAACCACACGTCGGCGTAGATCGCCTAGCCGAATGTGATCAAGCCGGAGACCGTCGATGCGGATTTCGCCGGAGTCTGGATCCAGAAAACGTCGCAGAAGATCGGCCATCGTTGACTTGCCAGCGCCGGATACACCACTCAGACGAATCTTCGCGCCCGAGTTGATCTCTACATTAATGTCGCAGAGCAAAGGTTGGCTATCTCTACCCTTTAACCAAACATGTTTAAAGGAAATCGCGCCACCCGTTGCGGGTAATGACATTGCGTTAGCATTGGTCGCGACCGCTCGCATCTTCAAGAGGTCTTCGATTCGACCCAAACTCACTCTGGCGCGTTGCAACCCGGTGTACAGCCCAAGAATCGATCCTGCTGATCCCGCCCCTCTACTTAAGAACGTAACGAAGGCGATAAGAGTGCCGAGCGACATACGCTGGTGCACCGTCAACCAGCCTCCGACGAGAAAGACAGCAATCGTCAATAAGTGTCCGGTAATCGCCGCAGCACTACCCACGAAGTAGCCAAGCATCTGCTGATGAATCACGCGCTGCAGATAATTCGCGTGCAAATTTCCGAGGCGGCGCTGCTCGAAGGCTTCAGCGGCAGCGCCCATCACACCTCGCGCGTTGCCGAGGGTTTCAACGAGAAAGCTGCCGACGTTCGCAGCTTGAGCCCGGACGTCCCGTGCATTCTGCTCAATTCGCGGTCGCGCCAAGTGTCGAATCAGCCACTGCAACGGTAAGAACACCGTGACTAGCAGGGTCAACCGCCATGACAACAGTGCCATTACGGCATAGGCCCCGACCAATCCTAGAGCCCCGCTGATCGCAGCCGCGGCGGCATCCGTTCCGAATCGCTGAACTTCAGCGATATCGCCGTCGAGTCGGGATACGAGATCACCGGTCGTCCGCTGTTGTAGTTGGCGCGGAGACACTGCGAGCAAGTGCGCGTAGACACGCTCCCGCAGTTCGAACAGCACTTCGCCCGAGACTTTCACGTACAGTCGGCGATGCCATGCGCCCAAGAAAAAGGAGACGAGGGCGAGCGCCAGAATCGCGAAACACGCCTCCGCGAGACGCGTGTAGTTTCGAGCAAGCAGCCCTTGGTCGATAACGGCACGAGTCAAGAGTGGCTGTGCCGCGCCGAGTCCAGCGATCGCAAGACCAATCGCCAGCGCAAGTCCGAATCGCCCGAGCCGCGACTTCAAATGCGGCCCGAGCAACCCATATAAGGAGTGTGGACTATCGGGAGTGGACGACACGTAAGGTTGCGAGCGCCTGATCCGCACACCCTGGCAATTCAATGTCTCCCTTCTTATCTAACGTGCCGGCATCATAGATCGCGATGTCGCACATGGCGCCGCCCGCGTAGACCTCAGAACCATCCGAAGCGATATTGATCGAATAGTAGGTATGGTCGTTGTTCACACGCTTCGCCAGTTTTCCTGCGGCGACGTCGACTTTTGTCAGGGTGGTGTAGGTGCCGTAGGCAAATTTCCGATCCGGCGCCAGCACAGTCGAGAATATCAGCGCTGTTGTCTGCTCAAAGTCTCGGTAGGTCAGATCCCCCGTTTTCAAATCCAAGGTCATCAAGGCTGTGACCGCGTCTCCAGCGCCATCTTTCTGAATCTCAGAATAGATAGGGCTCGAGAATGCGCCGCTCGGTTCGGTGACGGGCCAAAAAGCCAACAGATCGGGTTGTCCATGGGCTGGTTGCTGCCAGTTCATGACGCCACGACTTCCCATCAACGCACCTGTCTTCAAATTGTACTCATACAAATCAAAACCAATGGCGTAGAACGAGCGTCCATTCGGTCTGGCGAGCATGACCCCGATTCGTCGGGGCGCCGGGAATGTACGGATCGGTTTCGCATGTGTCCCACCTTTGGTGTTGAAGACCACGAAACGCGGCTCTTCAACCTGGTATTCGCTCGACCCCAACCGAGTTGGCAATTCGTAGGCAATTAACTCTTTTCCGTTGGGTGTAACGGTGAATGCGAAGAAGTCTTTTACTCGCTCGCCGGGACTCGATAGGTTCGCTCGAAACACCTCGCGACCGGTTTTCAACTGGATGCCCACAATGGTTTCCATCCGATTGACGAGTACGTAGGCCACTTTTCCATCCGGCGAAGGCACCACCGTTGTTATAT
This sequence comes from Gammaproteobacteria bacterium, assembly GCA_947455595.1. GTDB lineage: Bacteria > Pseudomonadota > Gammaproteobacteria > Steroidobacterales > Steroidobacteraceae > CAIKZZ01. The sequence continues at coordinate 94,269 of CANGOP010000002.1, read as the reverse complement.
GGTTATTGGCGCCTGCGATGTGGAAGTCCCCGACGATTTTCCGGGCTTTGGCATCAATGACATACAGCTTGTCAGGTTTCGCTGCGGTGACAAGCAGGTCGCGCGCGATTGCGGATTGGCTCATCATGCCTAGCAACACACCGAAACCGATCCCGGCCAGTCGAAGGATTGTTCGCATCACAAAAGGCCTCACTTCTTCGGAAAGACGGTGTCCAGCTCGCGCCAGTCATTTTGGGCGGACGGCTTTCCAGCGTCCCAAGTCGGATATGTCTGCATCGTGTCCGGTACTTGTGCTGGCCACCAGCAGGGGTCCGAGCACCCATAGAGGTCAGCTTCCATAGGCTGGCATAGCGACGCAACACCGCCGAATTGATCGACCTCCCAACCCGGATCAAAGGTCGCCGCGCATCCGGCAACTGTGTCCATAGCGTACACCTCGGCGAGGTCATCGCTTTTAGCCGCGGCGAGGACAAGCTCGGCTTTACGGTTGGTCGGTTTTAGTTCACTCATGTGGCACTCCGAGGCTCGAGGTGTCGGGAAAAAAATGTGGGATTGTTGCGTTGTATATCGGCATAGACGCGAACACCAAAGTCAACCCAGCGGCGAAGCATCCCACAGTAATGATAGGTACGGTGGTGGGGATCTCCGAATCGTGCATACGACTCGTGATAGCAACCCCCCGCGCAAAGATTACGGATACGGCAGGTGGCGCAATGGGTCCCCTCGCGATCGATGGCGCGCTCTACAAATGAACTGATCTGAGCCTGGTCGATGCCGGTACCGACATTCCCAAAGGTGGGCAGATCGGATCCTGTGAATCGGTGACACAAGTTAAGGTCACCGGCACCATCCACCGCCAGCATCCCGATTCCCGCGCCGCACGGAACGGATTTGCGTCTGCCTTCATGCAAATCGGTCATCAGCTGATGCATGTTTGAAAATCCGTTGTTTCGGTCGGCGAGTGCGGCACGGCGGTAATCTTCGCCCAATCGTTCGAACGCGGTATGAACTTCGGCAAGCTCGGTCTCCGTAAGGGCGTGCGTTTGATCCTCAGCCGAGGTGACCGGCGCATAGCCAACCTCATGAAAACCGAGTTCACCGCGCAAATGGGCATGGATTGCTTCAACATCCGTGTTTCCATGACCCAGCGTCACCCTCGCTCCAACCGGTCGCGAACGGTATCTGTCAAGCAACATGCGCACTTTTCGCGCAACCGTGGAATATGTACCTCGGCCGCCGACGGTGCGACGGTGTCGATCGTGGAGCGCCTCAGGACCATCCATCGAAACGGAGATCCCGAAGCGATGCGAGTCCATCCAGTCCACGAGACGTTCGTCTAACAGAGTTGCGTTCGTCGTGAGGGAAAAGTCGACTCGTTTCTCGCGCTTAGCGGCCAATGCTTCCGCGTAAGCAACCACATCCTTGATGAGCGGTAGATTTGTCAGCGGCTCTCCGCCGAAAAAAACCACGTTGAGCTGCTCGCGATTTGCACCAGCGTCGAATAGCAAATCAATACTACGTGCCGCTGTCACAAAGTCCATTTTTCGGCCCTCTCGCGGGACCGCTAGATCTTCTTTGTAGCAATAGGTGCAATGCAGGTTGCAGCCCGTGTTCACGTTAAGCACTACGGTCGACAGCGGCGTATTTTGAACCTTCTGAGCTGTTGGATTGATTGCATGAAGCGCATTTGAAGGCTGTAAAACCTCAAGCTTTCTGAGCTCACCAATCAAAGAACGGATACGCGCCGGCTCATATGAAGAAGCAAGGCTTGCGACGAGCTCATCTTCGGACATGGGTGTATTGCGGCAGAGGTCTAATAACTGTAGGCCGATCGGATCCATACCGAAAAGTGCGGTCGTGGGCACATGAAGCATAAAGGCCTCACCCGACTCACGGACGAGGTGCCCATTGGAGGGATTGAACTGCAGTGTCTCGGTAGCGTTCACGTCGTTGCACTCAATAGATTGGGGTATTGTTCCAACGCTGTACGGTGACGATCAGATGAGCATCTGCCTTTGCGCCCTCCGACTCTGTTGCCGATGCGATGACTTTTAAGTTGCCAACGTTATTGCCGGAAAACTCGCGCTCCTTATTTGGTCCAGCGCCTGCGGGATGAAACTGTCCATGTTCGTCGACCGATCCGGCGAAGCGAACGTCGTCCTGCTTCTTTGCTTCTTCGTCGAACGGCGCCGTGGACCAGGTTGCAGCGACGGGACCAATGGGGAACAGCGTCCCATCGGGTAACCGTATCGATCCGAGCGCTTCGAATTGTGCGCTGACGGATGGTGTCTTCCCGCCGCCGAGTCTTGCAATCGCAAATTCGGGGCTGATGCTCAGCGAATCAATCCTGCGATAGACCGAAACCGTCGAGGTGGCGGCGCCCGCAGTCACGGTATGCGCTCCGACGTCAGCAGTGTCTTCTACTCGCACGTCGACCGTCATTGTGCCGCTGCCGTGGACCACGCGACCGACGGAGATTCCGGGTCCAAACGTTGCAACGTTTGATCGATCCAGCCCGGTACCGACGAGGGTCACAGGCCCGACATAGCCAACTTTGAGCGCCCGCGGACTGACCGCAAGGATCGTCGTTGACGTTTCCTCTCGAATCGCAACGGTATCGCCACCCGCCTCGGGATGATTGGCATCGAACCAACGGCCCGACAGACGGCTTCCGTCTTCGTTCGTCGCATACACTTCTCGGACGGGGAAACCATCAAAGTCGGCGGTTCCACGCCACTCGTAGCCAGTGTAGACCAGCGCGTGGGATGTGCCATGAACGACCGAGCCTGCACTGTCGTGCAACTCGTACTGCGCGCGGTAGCTGCCATCCGGCTCTTTTTTGACGGTCATAGTTCCGTAGTAGTCCAGTCCGCCCGCAGCATGACTCGTCAACACCCAACGGCCTTCTAATGAGCGGTGCGGGGTGTTTTTCCACTGCGTCCAGGCGACACTCGAAAGTCCCCATTGCGCTGCCAGTTGGCTCGGCATCTGAGTGCTCGCGATTGTCCACCACGGACGGTCTCGGCTGGAAGCTTGGTATTCCAACGACGGCCACTGACCGAGATGCATGTGCGCGAGTTTGAGCCATTCATCGGCATCACGTCTTTGCAACGCGCTGCGCGCGATGCTGTGGCAGCGACCACACATCGCATTGGTTTCTGCACCGAGGTCGATGTCTTTGACATTCGGACGGCGCTCAAGTGCGAATCGTCCGGTGGCTGCTTCAGACGGAGCGAGACCTTGTGCATCAGATAAATGGTGGACAATCTGATCTCTGACATCTTCCGGTAAATTGAGGCCGTGCACCTGATGCATTCGAAACAGCGTCATGGTCCAACCTTCCGGCGTCTTGCGTACCGCACTAATGCGGTCGAACTGCCCAGGGGATGATTCGTGATGGCATCCGCTACAATAGGCTCTTACAAGCTCGACTTCCGCCAGGCTGATTGCTGGCATCATGAAAGCCAAACTCGCAGCGGCGATTAATCCAATTCTGCTCTTAATCACGATTCAGGCTCCTCTCAAGACGCGAGCCCGGATTGGGATGCGCCCAACCCAGAGGCTCGTAACCAACTGGTTGCGGATTCGGCCGCGTTCACACTGCATCCGAATTGCTGCGACGCCATCGCAATAACCCGCTCGATCTTCTGTTCCCGTGAGAGCAATTGATGCAGCTCGACGAGCGGAACCCCGGCGAGCTTCCACGCACCACGAGGTAGTTCTGGCGTTACGACAACGGAGGCTTCACAAAGATAGCCATTTTCAAGTACCGCTTTCTGCTCAATGCGCGCCTCACGTACCGGCATCGGTTGAGATGCCTGGACAAGGCTCCGGTAAGCTAAAGCGCTTTGAGCCCAAAAGAGCCCGCGGCCCTCTTGCTCCTTATAAAACTGCGCTGCAATACCCGTCGTTCTGGCCCACGTCTCCGCTCGCCGATCGCTCAGATAACGACGCACTAGCTCTATTCGTCCGTGCCGAAGTACCGTCCTGACGGCGGCGACGTGCATCCGGGCGGACAGCAGCGCTTCATAGACACCGTGGCCGGACAGTGGATCTATCGCGAGAGCGGCATCCCCGACTAGCGTTAGCGGATCCTCGGCAAGCGCATAGCGCGCCGTTGCGGCGCGCGCCAACACGTTGGGTCGCAGACCGTCGATCAGCGGTTGAAATTCCGGGCACGTCTCAGACAGCAGACGAAACCACTGTCCCGGATTGCCATCGCGGGGATGGCCCACCACCTGAATCTGGGCTTGGGTGCCGTCATCGGCTATCCAATACCAACCACGCTCCCACACTCCGATGGTCGTCGCGGGCAGTCTCGAAATTGAGGGCGCTTTTGCCGCCATGGCCAGCAATAGCGGACCGCGGATGGCTTGCCCACGCCGTCCATGAGCATGAATGACGATTTTCGCGCCGTCTTTTTTGGCTTGCCTCGTCAGCTCGGCAGTCCATCGTTTGCGCAGAATGGTGACGCCCGCATCAAGGGCGTCCCGCCGCAACGCACCGTGAAGCGACGCTCGATCACCTAGCCATTCGAATCCGTGCGCGGGGCGGTCACCCCAAGCCCCGTTGCGTGCGAGCGGACCGGTGAGCGATGCGATGCAGTGCTGCAATCCAAACTCTCCCATCAGAGAGAGGGTCCGTCTCGAATACCCCTCGACGGTGGGCGTTGGGGTGCCCCCGTCGATCAGCGAAACCTCTATTCCTTCTTTCGCAAGCGCCGCCGCCAAGGTGACTCCAGAAGGCCCCAGGCCGACGATGATAATTTCTCCGATACTCACGACGCAGGTCTCACGGGGCCCGCCGACTGATGTCGCACACGCCCAGAGACGGGCGCGACACCTGTCTCTGGGCCTTCACGGACATCAAGTGCTGTACACGGCACATTAGTTAGAACCGATAGGTCACATCAACGCCCATCATTCGAGGGGATCCGCGATGGCGATAGTCGAACCCAAAGCCCTGAACGTCGACGGCGTTTGTTAGATAAAAGGTGTCGCCGAGATTCCGGCCCCAAATGCCGGCATCCCAGTGATCGTCTTCGGATTTGAGCGATAGCCGCGCATTGACGAGCGAATAGGATTTTTGCGCAATGGCTTCTTCGTTCGGCAGAGCGAGGTACTGTTTGGCATTGAAATTAGCGTCAATGTGTAAATTGATCGTCGCCGACGCTAGGTGCGCAGCAGCCCAATCAAATCCAGCCGTGCCCGAAAAGCGGGGGGCATACGGGAGTTCTTGACCAGAAATATCACCACTGGCGAGCATTCCCTGCTGAACACGAGTATTCAGGAAGCCCATATTGAAGTGCATCGTAAAGTCACGAGCTGGCTTCATCACGACTTCAAGTTCGCCGCCGTCGATTTTAGACTTGCCGAGATTGATCAGTGGCTGTTGACCTGTCGGATAAACGTTGATGATCTGCTGATTGGAGTACTGATAGTGGAATATTGCGCCGTCAACTTGCAGGCGTCGGTCCATCCATGACGTCTTGAATCCCGCTTCGTATGAATCCAACGTTTCCGGCTTTACGGTCGTCAGGTCGTCGGGTGTAAAGAGGAACTGTGAGTTGAACGCTGCCGATCGGTACCCGCGGCTATAGTTCAAATACAGCAACGCGTCTTTTGCCACGGTGAAATCAATACCGGCTCGACCTGTCACGGCGGTATTACGGACGTATTGGCTGCGGGTTTCGTTCAGGTTCGCGCCGGTTGGATCGGGACCCATGAAATCGCCGTAGGGGGTATTAAAGAAACCGAGATTCGCAATGGGCGTCCCACTTTGATCTAACAACTGATCGAGGGCATTCAACTGCGATCCATTGTCGTGGTTATAACGCAAGCCAACTCGAAGCTTGACGGAGTCAGACAATTTCCACGATTCGTCCGTGTAGAGCGCCCAACTGTTGCGGAGTTGATCGAAGGAGTTTTTGTATCCGCAGCCGAGGTTGATAGCGACCCCAGAGTAATAGCCACCTCCTGGGTTACCGTTGGTCGGGTCTGGCGCGGTAAAGCTACTCGCCGCGCAGTCGAACCCGAAAGCTGGGTCGGTGAAAATGTAGTTCACCGTCTCGTTGTAGATGGTTTCGTGCTGATAGTACGCGCCGACAATGTAACTGAGATTGGCGTCCCCACCTGATGTCAGTCGTAGATCCTGCGTGAATTGCTTCGTCTTTCCGGTATAGGGAATTTTCCAAATCGTATAGGGTGATCCGTCTGTTCCTTCGGGGTTGAACAGATAACCATCATCCCAGGACGTGATGGACGTCAGCTTGTTACCGGAGGCCAATTGGGCGTCGACCGTCAACTCAATCGCTTGGTTGTCTTGCTTACGGCGCGGCGTGTAATTCTGAGCGACTTCGTCTTCGCGGAGCGGTGTTCCCGTCGCGGTACCGTCGCTGGTACGGTAATAGCCTGCAAATCCGACACCATCAGCGCCGACTCTGCCGTCGACGATTGCGTAGTTATAGGGATTCTGGTGGCTGACTGAGGCACGCAAAGTGGCTGTGACGTTGTCGTTGACGTTATAGAGAAGCGAGAGGCGCCCGCCCCATTGGTCAACGCCTTCCATGTCGGGATGGCCGGGAAGCACGTTGTGGATGAATCCGTTGACCTTCGTATAGGTGGCCGCTACGCGCATCGCGAGTTTTTCAGGAATCAGAACCGTGTTGTAGGTTCCTTCGGTTTCCTGACGACCGTAGTTACCCGCGCCGACTTTCAGCGAGGCTTCTGTTTTGAATTCAGGGCGGTTTGTGATGAAGTTGATGGCGCCGCCGGTCGTATTTTTCCCGTAAAGCGTGCCTTGCGGACCGCGAAGCACTTCTACACGAGCGAGGTCGTACATCTCGACGCCGAAGAGAACGAAGTTCCCTTTGTACACTTCGTCGATGTACGCAGCGACGGGACTCGATTGATTCAAGCTGTAATCAAACATCGACACGCCGCGCAGCGAGAACAGCGGCGATCCCGCGCCAACGATCCCGTTCACTTGTAGATTCGGGATCTGAGTTACGAGGTCTGAGGGTGAATCCAGCTTCAGCTCAGCGAGCGCCGCGGTTGTCAGCGCGGTGACGGAGACCGGCACGGTCTGCAGGGACTCAGAGCGTTTTTGCGCGGTGACGACGATCTCCTCGATGCCGGCGTTCGTCGTTGGCGCCACACTTTGAGCCATCGACGTGCCGGCTAGAATGAGGCCGACAGAGCCGGCCAAAAGTCGCTGCGTCGCGCGAAACGGCGCTGAATGGTTAGACATGCTGATCCCCTGTGCTGTCTTAACTTGTTATCTGAGCAAGGCTGCCTCCCCCGGCAGCCCGTCCTCTCTTCTTTTTAGCGTAATTTTGGCATGACGCCTAGCAAAGCCTGTTGGACGATTCCGCATACTCAGCCGTCGGTTTTCAATTCCGGAAAATCGTCTTCCCAATACTCATTGCTGCGCCGCAACGTAATCGGTTCGCGGTTCATTTCATCCTGGCGAAGCTCGACCCGTCGGATTTTTCCTGAGATGGTCTTCGGCAGCGGAGCAAATTCGAGGCGACGGACGCGCTTAAACGGCGACACGCGCGATCGGACGTGTTGAAAGATCGATCTCGCCACGTCCCTAGTCGGTGAGATGCCTTCTGCCAGGACCACGAAGGCTTTGGGTACCGACAGGCGCAAGTTATCGGGACTCGGAACGACGGCTGCCTCGGCTACGGCCGCATGCTCAATGAGCAGGCTCTCCAATTCGAAGGGACTGATTCGGTAGTCGGATGATTTGAATACGTCATCCGATCGGCCGACGTAGGTGATGTAGCCGTCCGCGTCACGACGGGCAACATCACCGGTGTGGTAGTAGCCTCCCCGCATTGCGTCAGCGTTCTTTGCGGTGTCGTCGAGATAGCCCAGCATCAAGCCGATCGGCCTGGGCGTCAGCGGCAGGCAGATTTCGCCTTCCTCAGCGGGGGCGCCATCCGGCCCGATCAGCATCACGTCGTAACCGGGCAGTGGTCGGCCCATAGATCCGGGTTTCACCAGTAGTCCGGGCGGATTTCCAATCTGGGCTGTCGTTTCCGTCTGACCAAACCCGTCCCGAATCGTGATGCCCCAGGTTTGTCGGACTTGCTCAATCACTTCCGGATTCAGGGGCTCGCCTGCCCCCACCAGTTCTCGGATCGCGGTTTTCCAGTTGCCAAGGGGTTCCTGAATCAGCATGCGCCACACCGTGGGTGGGGCGCAGAATGTCGTCACGCCCGTGCGTACGAGGACATCCAGCAGGCCGCGCGCGGTAAAACGATCGTATTGGTAGGCCACCACGGTTGCGCCGGCGTTCCAAGGTGCGAAAAAACACGACCATGCGTGCTTTGCCCAACCCGGCGAACTCAAGTTGAGGTGGATGTCTCCTGGCCGAAGGCCGATCCAGTGCATGGTGGACAGGTGCCCAACCGGGTAACTGGTCTGGGTGTGGGCCACCAACTTCGGACGCGCCGTCGTACCGGAGGTGAAATAGAGCAGCAAAAGGTCGTTGGCGCGGGTGGGCACGGTTGGGTGAAACTGCGTATCCGCTTGTTCGCTCTCGGAATAGGAGACCCAGCCATCCGCTATTCCGTTCACCGCAATGCGGACTGGCGCACCCGCCAAGCCTTCAAACCGACTCGCCAGCGTGACATCCGCGACCACCGCTTTCACCTGTCCGCGGTCTAACCGATCAACGAGGTCATCTCGTTGAAGAAGCGTCGTCGCCGGGATCATCACGGCACCAAGGCGAATGACGCCCAACATGGTTTCCCAGAGCGGCACCACATTGCCCAACATAATGAGGACGCGATCACCCGGTCCAACGCCCTGATGAGCCAAAAAATTCGCGACCTGGTGTGAGCGCCGAGCGAGGTGCGTAAAGCTGTAGGACTGATCGAGTCCTGTGTCGTCAACCACGCGCAGCGCCGCTCGATGGTTGTTGTGCGCAAGGGCGTCGAAGTAGTCTCGAACCCAGTTGAAGTGCTGTGGCTGTTCCCAACGGAACGCGTGCCGCGCGGCGTCAAGGTCCTGCCCTGCACCGAGCAACGCATCCCGTAACTCGACGAAGCGATTAGCTGTATTCATGTTTCCCCCCACCCTTCCACCCGATGATGCCACGCCGAAACGGGGTAGGGTTATAGGGACGCGCGATGCTCGTCGTAGATCAGATACAGACCACCGAGCACAACGATTAACCCGCCGATGAAGACATGGGCAGCCGGTAGTTTCCCGAAAAACGCCCAGTCAATCGCCAAGCCCCAGGGCAGTGCCGTGTATTCGAACGGCGCCACGACCGAAGCTGGGGCGCGCCGGAACGCCGCCGTAATCAGGTGTTGCGCCAGCGCTCCGGTTGCGCCAATCACTGCAATCACGGGCCAATGCGCCCAGGAAATTGGCTTCCACCCAGGTATAGCGAGTACGGACGAGGCCAGAAAGATCAGCACCATGTACCAGAGCACCAAGGCATGCGCCGAATCCGTGCGGCTCATGACCCGAATCATGAGTACACCACCGGCATAACAAGCCGCACTCGTCAGTGCACCGAGCCCCCCCAGAGAGGCAAAGCCATGCAGAGTTGGGCGCAGCGCAATCAAGACGCCCCCAAAACCAACCAAAATTGCAGCCCAGCGGGAGGCCGGGATTTTTTCGTGCAACACCAAACTCGATAGCATCGCGACCATTAAAGGCGCGCTCATAAACTCCGCATACGATTCCGTCAGCGGCTGCAGGGAAACTGAATAGATAAAGCTAGCGAGCATCAGCAAGCCAAGCGCCGATCGAGCGACATAGATCCAGGGATTCGCGATCGATAGATTGCGCCAAGCGCCTGACCAAGCGACGGAGGCCAACATGAACGGCAGTGAGGCACCGGCACGAATGGTGGTGACCTCAATCGCCGGATATTGAGTCGAGAGAGTCTTTAAGCCCCAGTCCATGCCGGCGAACACACCGACCGCGGACATCATGATGGCAATCGCTCTTAGATTGCCGCTATGCATCATTGGCTTTCCGCTGACATGCGCCCACCATCAGGCGCATGGCGCACTCAACGAGCGGCGATGTCGACGTAATTTCGCGTCGTCGCACCGGTATAGAGCTGCCGAGGCCGGCCGATCTTCATACCAGGATCCGCAATCATCTCCTGCCAATGGGCAACCCATCCGGCAGTTCGCGCGATCGCAAACATGACCGTAAACATGGACTGGGGAATGCCGATCGCTCGGTAGATGATTCCAGAGTAGAAGTCGACGTTCGGATAGAGGCGACGTGATACGAAATACTCATCCTTAAGCGCGATCTCCTCGAGACGAAGAGCGAGCTCAAAGAGCGGGTTGTCAGATCGGCCCAAATTGGCGAGAACCTGGTGGCACGTCTCGCGAATAATTTGGGCGCGCGGATCAAAATGTTTGTACACGCGGTGACCAAAGCCCATCAACTTCGTATGGTCTTGCTTATCTTTCACGCGCGCGAGGAACTTCGGAATCGCGTCTGCGGTGCCAATTTCTTCCAGCATCTGCAACACGGCTTCATTAGCGCCGCCATGAGATGGGCCCCACAGAGCCGCTACGCCAGAGGAAATTGCGGAGTAAGGATTTGTTCCCGTGCTACCCGCAAGCCGAACGGTGGACGTGGATGCGTTCTGCTCATGGTCAGCATGCAGAATCAACAGCAGGTCCAAAGCGCGCGCAGCAATCGGATCAATCTCAAAAGGTTCTGCGGGGACGCCGAAGAACATACTCATCAGGTTCGAACAGTAATCAAGATCATTGCGCGGGTAGACGAAGGGCTGCCCGAGCATGTGCTTGTACGCGGCGGCCGAGATGGTGGGCATCTTGGCAATAATTCTGTGCGCAAAAATTTCGCGGTGACGCGGGTTATAGATATCCAGAGAGTCGTGATAGAAGCCGGCCATCGAGGCAACCACCGCCGACAGCTGTGCCATCGGGTGCGCGTCGTAATGGAAGCCGTTATAAAAGCGCAACAGGGACTCATTGATCATCGTGTGACGACCGATGCTGCGCGTAAACTCCTCAAGTTGGGTCTGGGTGGGCAACTCGCCGTAAATCAACAGGTAAGAGACCTCCAGAAAGGAGCTCTTGGCAGCCAGTTGCTCGACGGGATAGCCACGGTAGAGCAAAACGCCCTTATCACCATCGATGTAGGTGATTTTCGACTCACATGAAGCAGTCGACATGAATCCGGGGTCAAAGGTGTAGACGCCGTGGTCTTTGGCAAGCGGCGCGATGTTGATCACGTCCGGGCCGACACTCGGAGACAGCGCCTCCAGGGTGCTCGTTTTGCCTGAAGAATTGTCGGTCAGCGTAAACTGTCTGGTCGCCATATCGCAGCCCCTTGTAACCGCGGAAGCGTCTCACGCTGCAGCGCAATAATCAAGGCGAAGGGGCTGGGAAGCGCGCCTGAGATAGGGGCTCGTCTTACGCCGAGCAGACGACGCAATTCTTTGATCCGAAAAGAAAAACGCCCGGCCTGGCCGGGCGTTTCCAGATCGGGTGGCCGTAGCGGCCGACCAAATTTAGCGAGCGGCGTACTTCTTGCGGAAACGATCGACGCGGCCACCCGTGTCGACGATTTTCTGCTTGCCCGTGTAGAACGGGTGGCACGATGAGCAAACTTCGATCTGTAGATCGGAGCCGAGGGTCGAGCCCGTCTCAAACGTGTTGCCGCAGCTGCAGGTTACGGTGATGCTCTTGTAGTCCGGGTGGATCGCGGCTTTCATCGCAGGCTCACTCAATTAAAGGGTCGCAAAAAGGGCGCGAAGTATAGGGCGGCACGGATCCAGACGCAAGGTCGAATCTCGCCGCCAGCGTGACATCTCTCCCCAGTGACACCGAAAAGTCTGATACAGGCCGACTAGTTAGCGACATAACGCCATTCGGATATGAGGTTTGCGACGTAAACCCGCATGTCCTGACACGGCCATTGTTATCCACATTTCCTGTGGATAAGTGTGTGGATGAATCCGATCGACGGCCGCAGATTCACGGAGAAAATGGCCTAGATTTCAGTTTGGTTAAAAAGTGAACAGACCATAATTGTCTTATATATCAATGTGTTAATACTACACACCTCAGGTTCAGCGTCAGGAAATGCGCGTTAGTCCACATCTGTCGCGGGCAGGGCGCCCGATGTGCACAACTCTCGCGACCACACTTCCCGCAGTCAACATAATCGCCGCTCTGTCAAGCTCTTTTGCGGCTATGCGTGACAATTCTTGACGTCGTCAGGCCCGGGGTAAGAAAAGGCTTTGCAAGTCATTGAGAAACCTCAGCCCCATCGGGGTCGGGCGCCAACCCGATGCTGACGGCTCCAACAGCCCGCGCTCCGCGGCGACGCCCAACGCGTCTTCAACCACTTGAACGGGCAGGCCGGTCGTCGACTCGAATGTGTCGATTTCGATCCCATCAACGAGGCGTAACGCATTGAGGAAGAATTCAAATGGACGTTCGGCGACTGGAATCTCCCGCTCTGACGGGGGTCGATCCGCCTCAATAGCGGCGAAATACTCCTTCGGACCCTTCGGGCGCTCAGTCCGCACGATCTGGCCGCCGCTCGTGCGTTTTCCATGAGCGCCAGCGCCTATCCCCAAGTAATCCCCGTACCGCCAATAGTTGAGGTTGTGCCGACATTCGGCCGAAGGCTGTGCCCAAGCCGAGACCTCGTAGCGGCGATAGCCCGCAGCGATCAAAGCCGAGTGGGTCGTCGCTTCAATGGCGTCGGCCAAGTCTTCATCCGGCAGAACTGGTGGACGCGTGTGAAATACCGTGCCGGGCTCAAGGGTGAGTTGGTAATGAGATAAGTGCGGAGGTCGCAGCGCCATTGCTGCCGTGACATCTCGCATTGCGTCATCCAGAGATTGCTCTGGCAACGCGTACATGAGATCTAGGTTGAAATTGGACAAGCCCGCCTCGTGAATCTCGGTGACGGCAGCGGGCACATCGTCTGCCGAATGTATACGACCCAGCAGGCTGAGTTGTCGCGCACCGAAGCTCTGCGCCCCCAATGACAGCCTATTCACACCCGCCTCACGATAGCCCGCAAATCGTCCGCGCTCGACCGTGCCGGGATTGGCCTCAAGAGAAATCTCAGCGTCTGGCGCCAGATCTACCCGCTCGCGGATGCCGGTGAAAAGTCGCGCTATCGATTGAGCCGCCAGCAAACTCGGCGTGCCGCCACCTAAGAAGACCGTCTCGATAACTCGACCCGGTACATGCGCAGCTTGGCGCTCAAGATCAATCAGAAGCGCGTCGACGTATCGGTCTTCTGGAAGCTCGCCCTTATGGACATGTGAATTGAAATCACAGTACGGGCACTTGCGAACACACCACGGCACATGCACGTACAGACCGAGGGATGGTTCGGTCAGCATCCGTCATCGCCCCCGCATCAAATCAACAAGCTGAGACAATGCCAATGCTCGATGGGACCGCAAATTTTTTTCAGTTGCGGCCAATTGCGCGGCCGTTCGAGAGCCCCCGTCGACCAGAAAAAGTGGGTCGTAGCCAAAACCACCCTCTCCCGCTGGGCATCGTGCAATTTCGCCCTCCCATGCCCCCTGCGCAATTAACGGTCGCGGATCATCAGGCGACGTCACGAGCGCCAATACAGCGCGGTATCGCGCGCGTCTTGGCGCATGAACTCCTTCTAACGCGGCCAAGAGCTTGGCGTTGTTCTCCTCATCTGTCGCCCCTTCACCAGCATAACGCGCGGACCAAACTCCAGGCGCGCCACCCAGTGCATCCACTTCGAGACCCGAGTCGTCAGCGAGTGCTGGCAGGCCAGTCACTCGGGAGGCATGGCGCGCTTTTAGAATCGCATTACCCACAAACGTCGACTCAGTTTCCGGAGCTGACATCACGCCTAATTCACCTTGCGGAATCACTTCATCAACAATGCCCTGCAACAGCGTGGAAAACTCAGCGATTTTTCCGCGATTTGCCGTCGCAATCACGAGACGTGGGAAATGCAGCATCGTCACACCGTGTCGCTCAATGCCAATCGCTGTAACTCGAGAATTTCTGAAATGCCAGCAGACGCCAGGTCGAGAAGTGCATCCAGCTCATTCCGTCGAAATGCATGGCCCTCTGCTGTTCCTTGCACCTCAATAAATGCGCCGCCGTCGTTCATCACGACATTCATGTCCGTTTCGGCGTCAGAATCTTCTCGATAGTCGAGATCAATGACCGGGGTGCCACCGCATATTCCAACGGACACTGCGGCAACTTGGCCGTGAAGAGGATCGACCTTTAATTCGCCACGCTTGCGTAGCGCCTTGATGGCGTCAGCGAGCGCAACATACGCGCCCGTGATGGATGCCGTACGGGTCCCACCATCTGCCTGGAGCACATCGCAGTCGAAAGTGATGGTTCTCTCGCCTAGTGCTCGCAGGTCGACAATGGCCCGCAAACTTCTCCCAATGAGGCGCTGTATTTCCTGCGTACGCCCAGTTTGCTTGCCCTTTGCAGCCTCTCGAGCGCTGCGCGTGTGCGTGGAACGCGGCAACATGCCATATTCAGCGGTGATCCAACCCTGGCCACTACCCCGCAGAAAGCCAGGCACACCAGATTCAACCGTCGCAGTGCACAGGACTTTCGTGTCCCCAAACTCGACGAGCACGGACCCCTCTGCGTGTCGGGTGTAGTGGCGGGTGAAACGAATGGGTCGCAACTGTGCGGGCGCACGGCCGCTGGGTCTATTACTCACATCATCTCCTCAAAAAACAAAACTCAGTCGAGCCACTGCATGACAGCAGCGGTTGTATTGTCGCTGTAGGGGGCAGCCGCTGTAACCGCGGTGTGGCAAAGCCATTTGACCGCATCTTCCATCGGTGCCCCTGACCGAAATGGGTGGCCAATGTCCTGGTCATCAAAGTTCCCCCACACGCCGTCCGTGCATAGGAGCAGAACATCCCCGGACTCTAGGGGTTGCCGACGCCCGATGGTCATTTCGGTTAACTCTTCAGTGCCCCCGAGGCAGCACTCCACGAAATTGCGCAGGGGATGTCGTCTCGCTTCGACAGAACTAATGCGTCCTTTTCGGACCAGATCTTCGACGTGACTATGGTCTCGAGTGCGGGTGACGACCGCCCCACCCCGCAGGTGGTAGACGCGGCTATCGCCAACATGTGCCCAATAGGCGGCCCCGTTTTGGACGAGGCAAATGGCGCATGTGGCGCGGGGCCGTTCAGCGATCGGCAAGGACAGTCCGATTTCAACCACCGCCGCATGCGCGCGGCCAATGGCGATATGCAGAAACCCCAATGGGTCGAGTAACGGCCATCTCTCGTGAAGGAAGGCGCTTGAAAGGGAATCAACCGCTGCTTGGGCCGCCAGCGCGCCGCCTTCATGGCCACCCATACCGTCCGACACGATCAGGCACGAGACGCCGTCGGCGACGAGAATCGCTGCACGATCCTGATTTTCATCACGGTCACCGATCAGGCTCAGATGGGCGTATTCGCTGCGCAATCGTGCTTCCGTGATCCGGGCGTTTAGCCGGGCTGTTAGAGTATCGGCAGACAGTCTACCGTACAGGCCACCCGATGATACGCAGCATGACCGGCTTTGCCCGACGCGAGCACACAAGCGATTTTGGGTCTTTGATCTGGGAAGTGCGCAGCGTTAACCACCGCTATATGGAAGTGGCCCTGCGGGTCCCAGAGGAGCTGCGCTCTGCCGAAAGCGAGTTTCGCGGCGTCATCCAGTCCGTCGTCAAACGCGGAAAAGTCGATGCCGTCCTGCAATGGCGCCCTGCGTCTGAGCGGCGTACGACGCTAGAGGTCAATGAAGGGTTTTTAGATGCGCTCATTGCCCGCACGCACGCCATTGCGACTCGTGCAACCGCTCACGGAGGCTCGCTGACCCCCCCTAGCCCGCTGGATTTATTGCGTTGGCCTGGAGTGATTCAGGAGAGTGCACTCACGGACGTCGCGCTGTTGCAGTTAGCCGCGCAACAGTCTCTGGTTCAAGCGCTCGCCGGATTGGACGAGGCGCGATTGAGCGAGGGCGGGCGCATCAGCACGATGATTGAGAGTCGCGTGGCACAGATTGGCGCCATCGTGGCCACCCTGCGCGAGAGGCTGCCGGAAATCCGGCAACGTATCCGCGCACGACTTGAGGATCGGCTCGCGGCCTTGACGCTATCGACCGAGCCGAACCGAGAGCGGCTCGAGCAGGAACTGTCGCTCGCGCTCTCGAAAATGGACGTGGATGAAGAGTTAGACCGTCTGGGCAGTCATATCATTGAAGTTGAGAAAGCCCTGAAGGCCAACGAACCGTCCGGTCGGCGACTTGATTTTCTGATGCAGGAGTTCAACCGCGAGGCCAACACCCTTTCATCGAAGTCGCAGGACGCTGAAACGACGCGGTCAGCGGTAGAAATGAAGGTCTTGATCGAGCAGATGCGAGAGCAGGTGCAGAACATCGAGTAATCGTGACCGGACAACGCGCCTGTGGCCGGCCTGACTCGTCGAATTTCTACACAAACAGACCCAAAATGTGGGGGTACGCTCCCGCTGGTCTGGGGGTAACATTCGCAGTCTGCCGGCTATCCACCACGGGATCCCATGAGCTCTGACCTCCATCGCCGCGGCCGCCTTTTTGTCATTGCCGCCCCCTCGGGCACCGGCAAGACCAGTCTCGTGCGCGCGTTAATGGAGCGCTCGCCATCGCTGGCTTTCTCGATTTCCCACACGACGCGTCAGCCGCGCCCCAACGAGATTGATGGCCGCGACTACCATTTCACCGACCGTAGCCGCTTTGAGAACATGATTGCGCAGGGTGAATTCCTCGAGCATGCCGAAGTGTTCGATAACCTTTACGGTACCGGTCGGCGGAACGTCGAGTCGGCGCTGGAGGCCGGCCGGGATCTCTTACTGGAAATCGACTGGCAGGGCGCCGCTCAGGTGCGGTCTCGTCTTCCGGAAGCCATTGATGTGTTTATCCTTCCTCCGTCGCGCGAAGCGCTTGAGCAGCGCTTAAGAGGTCGAGGAACTGACTCGGAAGAGGTCATTCAGCGGCGCCTGAAAGACTCCGTGACCGAATTGTCGCGTTGGCACGAGTTCCGGTACGTCGTCGTCAACGATCATTTCGACCGCGCGTTGGCAGATTTGCAGCACATTGTGGCGGGTGACGCCGCGGGGTACCGGAGCGACCGTTCCGAACTCGGCGCTTTTGCCAGCAGCCTCCTCGTCTAAGGCGGGTATCCCGCAAGTGGCCGTCACGGCTCGAATTGCGTATACTTCCCGACCCTCCAACGATTTTTGGAATCCGCCCGCATGGCTAGAATTACGATTGAAGATTGCCTGAAGCAGGGCGTCGAGAACCAGTTTGAACTCGTCTTGGTCGCTGCCAAGCGCGCCCGTCGGCTTGCAAACGGCGCAGAACCGCTGGTGGACTGGGAAAATGACAAGCCAACGGTGGTCGCGCTGCGCGAGATCGCCGACGGCAAGGTCAATTCCGACCTCCTGTTGGAAGCCGACCCGGAGCCGGCACCAGCCATGATGCCCGTCGAGAGCCCCTTGGATCTGCCGGCCGACTTCCGTGCCCCGCAGTTCGGCCTCGGGGACTAACTCCGACACAACCCCGCCCAGCAGATGCCTAGCGCCTCGTCGCTTCTGAATTTTCTGCCGGGCGGGCGGGGGTCCATCGGGATCTCCCAACTGCTCTCGAAACTCGAAACGTACCTTCCGCCAGAGCAGGTCGCACGCGCTCAGGACGCCTACGATCTTGCTCATGAGTCCCATCAGGGACAAAAGCGGATGACGGGCGAACCGTACATCACGCATCCCGTCGCGGTGGCCGGCATCCTCGCGGATTTGCATCTCGACGGTCAGACCATCTGTGCTGCGCTACTGCACGACGTCATCGAAGACACACCGACCGCCAAGGACGAAATCGTCGCCCGATTCGGTCGCGAAGTGGGCGAACTGGTTGATGGCGTTTCGAAGCTCGACAAGGTTCAGTTCAAGAGCCGTAAAGAAGCGCAGGTCGAATCCTTTCGCAAGATGATCTTGGCCATGACGCGAGATATTCGCGTGATCATGGTCAAGCTGGCGGACCGCACGCATAACATGCGAACGCTAGGCGCAATGCCTGCAGAGAAGAAACGCAGAATCGCTCGAGAGACCTTGGAGATCTACGCGCCGATTGCGAATCGCTTGGGCATTCACTCAATCAAACTCGAACTTGAAGATCTCGGATTCCACGCCTTGCATCCGATGCGCTATCGGGTCATCGAGAAAGAACTTCGCAAGTCGCGAGGCAATCAGAAAGAGTTCCTCCCGAAAATTGTCAGCAGTCTTCAAGCATCGCTCACGCGCGGTAGCGTTTCTGGCCGCGTGGAGTCGCGAGAAAAGCATCTCTATAGCATCTACCAGAAAATGCGTCGCAAGCGTGCCCCGCTGGCAGCCATCATTGATGTGTACGGGATTCGAGTTGTCGTCCAGTCGGTAGACGACTGTTACCGCGCGCTTGGGCTCGTACATAGCGTGTTTAAGCCGATGCCAGGGCGATTCAAGGACTACATCGC
Source organism: Gammaproteobacteria bacterium (assembly GCA_947455595.1). Taxonomy (GTDB): domain Bacteria; phylum Pseudomonadota; class Gammaproteobacteria; order Steroidobacterales; family Steroidobacteraceae; genus CAIKZZ01. Next base: position 75,733 of record CANGOP010000002.1, on the reverse strand, counting down.
GATTCCGCGTGTGAACGGCTATCAGTCTCTGCACACGACTCTGTTCGGACCGAACGGTGTTCCGCTTGAAGTCCAGATTCGCACCGAAGACATGAACGTCGTGGCGGAAAGTGGCATCGCAGCGCACTGGCAGTACAAAACCGGCGAAGATGTGGGCTCCAGCCATCATGATCGAGCGCGTGAATGGCTCACCAGTCTCATGCAGATCCAAGAGGGCGGCAGTCCCGAAGAGTTCTACGAGAGCGTCAAAGTCGACCTTTTCCCGGACAAGGTCTATGTCTTTACCCCGAAGGCCGACATCCTCCGTCTGCCAACGGGCTCGACCTGCGTGGACTTCGCGTATGCGGTGCACAGCGAAGTGGGCCGGCGCTGCGTAGCTGCCAAGATTGACCGTCGCCTGGTCCCACTACGGACGGAGTTGCGCAATGGGCAAACCGTCGAAATCATTACTGCGAAAGGCGCCACGCCGAACCCGGCTTGGACCAACTTCGTGGTCACGGCCAAGGCGCGTGCGTCCATCCGCGCTTATCTGAAGACGATGAAGCAATCCGAGGCCATTGATCTTGGCCGCCGCTTGGTCGACCAGGCATTGGCTGACTTCCGTCTGTCGCTCAAGTCACTGGAAGTCGAGCAGTTGGTGGCGACCGTTCAGGAGTTGGGTTGTGTCAGCGCCGATGAACTGTTTGAGCAAGTGGGTCTCGGCGAACGCCTTGCTCCGCTGGTTGCACGACACCTGCTGCCTCCTGACTTCGTTGACTCCTCACGACCCACCACGCCGACTGCACCGCTGGCGATCTCGGGCACGGAAGGTCTGGTGGTTTCGTATGCGCGATGCTGCTTCCCGATTCCGTACGAGCCCATCATTGCCTTCCTATCGACGGGTCGCGGAGTGGTCGTGCATCGCGCGAATTGCGCCAATCTGGATGGTTGGCACAAGCAGCCAGAGAAGTGGCTGCCCGTCCAATGGCAGGAAAACGTCGACAAGCACACGTACACGACCGAGCTGAAGGTGCTCGTTCAAAACCGTCCCGGCTCTCTGGCTGCCGTGGCGGCGTCCGTTGCCGCCACCCAGACGAATATTGGTCACGTGTCAGTCGTCGAGCTGGACGAGGACACCTCGGCGATCACATTCGAGCTGCAAGTGATCGATCGCGCCCATTTGGCCGGGGTCATTCGGGCGATCCGCAAGATGCCCGAAGTTGAGTCCATCGAAAGATCGTCGCACTGAGCTGGGTACTCTCCACGACGGTGGGCGTGCGACAATAAACGCTCTTAGGGAGCATTGTTCTGGAGCCGTCTATGTCCCGCACCATTATTTCGACCGACAAGGCCCCCGCCGCCATCGGTACCTATTCGCAGGCCGTCAAGATTGATCGTACGGTCTACATCTCAGGCCAGATACCGCTCGATCCCGTGACGAAGATCCTCGTGGAAGGAGACATGGAAGCTCAAGTCCGTCGCGTGTTTGAAAATCTCAAAGCGGTGGCCAACGCGTCTGGTGGCTCACTGGCCGACGCCGTGCGCGTGACGATCTACCTCACCGATTTGGCGCACTTCGCGTTGGTTAACCAAGTGATGGCCGAATATTTCTCCGAACCCTACCCAGCCCGCGCAGCGGTCGGCGTCGCTTCACTGCCGCGCGGAGCGGCTGTCGAAGCGGATTGCATTCTCTACGTGTGAAGGCAACGCCGACGTCGGCAAGCCGTCTCAATCCGGGGCAACCGGAGCTGAGGCCGGTGACTACCCTCAAGGGGGTCGGCGATTCGCTTGCGCAGCGACTGAGCAAACTGGGCGTCGAAACCGTCCAAGATCTGCTCTTTCTTTTGCCGTTGCGCTACGAGGACCGCACGTGCGTTGTCCCCATCGGCTCGCTACGGTCAGGTGAACGGGCGGTTGTTGAAGGTGATGTGCAACTGGCAGAGGTCGTCTTCCGCAGACGGCGGCAACTGCTGGTGCGACTGGCCGATGGGTCCGGTTTTCTCACACTCCGTTTTTTCTATTTCACGGCACAGCAGCAACAGCAATTGCAACGCGGCGTGAGATTGCACTGCTATGGTGAAGCCCGTCGCGGCACGCTGGGTCTTGAGATTGTCCATCCGGAATACCGACGGGCGGACAGCGCTGACGCACAGCGTACGGAAGACTCGCTCACGCCGGTTTATCCGATGACGGAAGGGATTCAGCAGGGCCGCCTGCGTATCCTGACGGCACTCGCACTGGCGCAAGCGGAATCTCACGCCGTCCGTGACTGGTTGCCAACGGAACTGCTGGAAGGCGAGGGATTACCTAGCCTGTCCGATGCGCTCGTCTACGTGCATCGGCCGCCGCCTGGGGCCGATCTGGAAACTCTCATCGGCGGACTGCATCCTGCTCAGCGGCGATTGGCTTATGAAGAGTTGTTGGCGCACCAGTTGAGCCTACGGCTGCTGCGCGATGAAATCCGCTCGGATCCGGCGTGGCCGTTGGACGCATCCCAAACGCTGGCGGCGCAATTGCGAGCGTCTCTGCCCTTCTCGCCGACCGGCGCACAGGAGCGGGCGCTTCAGGAAGTGCTGTTGGATCTGGGCAAGCCATCACCGATGCTACGGCTGGTGCAGGGAGACGTTGGCTCCGGTAAGACCCTGGTCGCGGCGCTAGCGGCCCTGTCGGCCGTCGAAGCCGGATTCCAAGTAGCCCTGATGGCACCGACCGAACTGCTGGCGGAGCAACATCACCAAAATTTCGAGCGCTGGTTAAAGCCCTTGGGTTTACCGGTCGCGTTGCTCTCGGGTCGACTCACCGGTCGCGCCCGGCAGACGACGCTCGATGCGATCGCCGCTGGGGCCGAGGTGCCCATCGTGATCGGGACGCATGCGCTCTTCCAAGAAGGGGTGCGTTTCGGTCGACTGGCCTTGGTCATCATTGATGAACAGCATCGATTTGGGGTGGAACAGCGGCGCGCCCTTCGTGACAAGGGTCTTGGCGATGGCCGTGTGCCGCACCAACTTATCATGACCGCGACCCCGATCCCGCGCACCCTGGCGATGACGGCTTACGCCGATCTGGATGTCTCGGTGATTGACGAGTTGCCGCCGGGTCGGACCCCGGTCAAAACCGTCGTCTTGGCGGAAACTCGGCGAGATGAGGTGGTTGCACGCATTGAGGCCGCCTGCCGTGAGGGTCGTCAGGCCTATTGGGTATGTCCCCTGATTGAAGAATCCGATGAACTCGACTACCAAGCCGCCGAAGCGACTCATGCGGCACTGGTGAGCGCATTACCGAATGCGCGCGTTGGGCTGGTCCACGGTCGACTCCCTGGCGCCAAAAAACAAGGGGTCATGGCGGCTTTTAAGCGCCACGAATTCGACTTGCTGGTCGCCACGACCGTCATTGAGGTTGGCGTCGACGTCCCCAATGCGAGTCTGATGGTGATCGAGAATGCGGAACGCATGGGTCTGGCTCAATTGCACCAGCTGCGTGGCCGCGTGGGCCGTGGCGCCGCGGAGTCGACGTGCGTCCTGCTGTATCGTGCACCGTTGTCACAATTGGCCCGTTCCCGATTGGATGTCATGCGGTCCACTAACGACGGCTTCGAGGTCTCCCGCCGCGATCTGGAATTGCGTGGCCCTGGCGAGGTGCTGGGTACGCGTCAGACTGGTCTCCTACAATTAAAAGTGGCCGATCTCAGTCGCGATTCCGACCTACTGCCGCGCGTGCAAGCAGCGGCCGAGGTGATGATCGCTCGCCATCCCGATAACATAGGGCCACTGTTGCGCCGCTGGATTGGCACGCGGGATCGTTATGGTCGGGTCTGAAGGGATAAGACAATTTTGAGCAAATTGGCAGGCGCTCCCGTTGCATCACTGTTTCCTCTGGATCTCTGGGCCCGGCTTGACCGGGCCGCTCCGCTGTTGCCCGCGCGTTGGGCCCCATGGCTGGCGGCAACCGGCTTACTGCAAGACCGGATCTCGCAAGAGGCGGGTGAGCCGGCTTCGGTCCGTCTGTTAGAGGAACGGGTTGGATTTCTGAGTGCTGAGCAGCAAGAGCTACTCCAGTCACCCACTGACAGCTGTTTCCATCGTAGAGTCGAACTGTGCGCCGCAGGACGGGCGTGGGTCTACGCTGAGAGCCTCATACCGGACCACACGCTCGAAGCCCATCCGTGGTTGGCCGAGTTGGGTGAGCGAGGTCTCGGAGAGACGTTGAGTTGGCGGCAAGATATCGAGCGCGGGCCATTCGAAGTGGCAACCTTGCCGACGAGCCATCCGCTCGCCGCGCGCGCGCTGGAGCGCATGAGCGGGAAACCCGATGCGATCTGGGCGCGACGCGCCTGGGTCGCGATTAGCGGTGCGCGGATCCTCGTGCAGGAACTGTTCCTACCAGAGCCGCGCAAACGATGAGCGGCTGGCGACAGGCTCTTTCGACGCTCGCTGACTATGCTCGGCTCATCCGGTTACACCGTCCGGTCGGTACTTGGTTATTGCTCTGGCCGGCGCTGTGGGCTTTATGGCTAGCGTCGTCCGGCCGACCGCAGGAGCATGTGTTCATTGTTTTTGTCTTAGGCGTGTTTCTGACTCGCTCGGCCGGATGTGCCATCAATGACTGGGCAGACCGCAAAGTCGACCCTGCCGTTCAACGGACCCAAGATCGTCCGTTGGCAGCGGGTCGTATTCAGCCGGTCGAAGCCTTGATTGTGTATGCGATTCTGTCGCTGCTGGCTTTCGCCGTCGTACTCACGCTCGATCGACTGACGATTTTGTGCTCGCTGGTCGGCGCTTTGCTCATGGCGGGCTACCCGTTCATGAAGCGATTTTTTCCGATACCACAAGCTTGGCTGGGGCTGGCGTTCGGTTGGGCCGTGCCGATGGCTTGGGTCGCGCAGACCGGCTCTATTTCCCGAGTCGGCTGGCTGGTGTTCGTGTGTGCCGTCTTATGGATCGTCGTGTACGACACGCAGTATGCGATGGTCGACCGCGAGGATGACCTTCGCCTCGGCATTAAGTCCTCGGCCATCGCCTTCGGCGAAGCCGACCGCGTCATCATCGGTTTGCTACAAGTTCTGACCGTGCTCGGTCTTGGGCTCGTCGGGAAAGAATTACACCTCGGCGGTTGGTATGCGCTCGGACTGACGGCCGGCGCACTCACCTTCGGCTACCAACAGTGGCTCATTCGCGATCGCAGTCGGTCCGGCTGCTTTGCGGCCTTTCTCAACAATCAGTGGTTCGGACTGTGCGTTTTCGTCGGCATCGCGCTCGACTACTTTTTCAAAACGGTCTGATCAACCCCTAATCCGCATCAATCGCGATGTCGCTCAATGCGTCGGTCGCTTCCCGCCAGCGGTGGCGGGCTTCAGCAATCCGAATCTGCACGGCCAGCCAGACCGGATCGTCCGCCCCGACATGTCCGCGCAATTGCCGGCTCCGCGCCAACGCAGCCCGCAAGCGTCGATCCGCATCGACAGCCGCGCTTTCCAGTCGACGGACGTCGACGGTGGCAGCATAGAAATCACGTGTTGGCGTTTCCAGCTCGTATCCCATGGCAAAAGCATGGTGCCTACGGATGACGCGTCCGCGACAACAAAATGACGGTCCTGTGAACGTTACTCTGCCGTGAGCGCCTGCCGCACTTTTTCAGCCTGCTCAGCCAACACAGCGGCGTCCGCCATGGAACGAGCATGCAGGCCCAGTCCGCCCAATGTGTAGACCGGTATAACGTGAAAATGCAGATGGAAAACCGTTTGCCCGGCGGCGGCACCGTTGAACTGCGTGATGACGATGCCTTTGGCATCAAAGGCCTTTTTGACGGCACGGGCGACCCGCTGGGTCACGCACATTGCCGCGGCAATTGAGTCAGGCGGTGTGTCGAGCAAATTTTCGCCGGCAATTTTCGGAATGACGAGCGTATGCCCAGGGGACTGGGGCATCAGGTCCATGAATACGAGCGTGTCCGCATCCTCGTATACGCGGTGGCAGGGCAGCTCCCCGCGGACAATGCGGGCGAAAATATTGTTCGGATCGTAGGCCATTCCAAGACTCCGTATGCGTTTTGGCACTCATCGCCGATTAGACAAGATGCGGTTCATTAACCAGAGCGGTTTGCGCATGCGCGGTGCCTCGTGCAGCGTCGCGCTCAGGGTCACCGCAGACGGCGTCGGGCAGGCGGCAGCGCCTGTCGACAGCCAGCCCAGCGCGACCGCCAGCTCGGCTTCATTCACGTCGCCCAGCGCATGGGTGTAGTCGTCAGCGACAGCGCAACCGTTCACAGGTACGCCTCCATTGGTATTGAGCGTGTTGGACGGCACAAAGCCGTCGGTGTAATCGCCAAATCCCTGCGCGTTGACGCCTTTGAATTCGATAGAGAAGTACGTGGTACCGCAGTTGTCTTCCGGATAAAAGCCATACGGCTTACCGCAAGTCTGCGCGCCGACGAGCACCACATTTACACCGATACCGCGAAGGCCGTTGATCACGGATTCACTGGCTGAACACGTTGTCCCGCCAACAATGACAACAATCCGTGACAAGCCGAGTGTCGGCAGCGGATTTCCAGTGGTGAGTGAATAACCCAATGCCGTGGAATAGAACGGTGTCGGCGTGATCGTCTGGCCAGTGATCGGATCACGTGTCGGGTATTTGTCGTTAAAGGAGAGCTTCTCGAAGTAGCCCGCGTTCGTCTGTGTGGGGCCGGCGATCATGTAAGCCAACTCACTGGCGATGTCCAGAAGGCCGCCGCCGTTGTAGCGCAGATCCAAGACAAGATCGGTGACATGAGCGTCCGCGAAATTTTGTATGGCCGTCGCCAATTGCGACTCGGCGCTCGCGATGTGATCGTTAAATGTTAAGTAGCCGACGGGCCCATTGGCCGTCGAGATCACCTGCGCGTTCTGGACCGGCACCGAGGTGACGTTGGCAGCCGCCATCGTGACCGTTCGACTGGAGGATGCGCCGACATCCACGACAGTAAACGTATGGCTCTCACCCACTTTGGTGGGGCTCAATGCTGCGTTTAGCTTATCGACGCTGGCTTGGTCGTTCGCATTGACGAGGTCCACGCCATCGATCATCAGCACCGAGGCGCCGCGGTAGAGGCCGACACCGCTCGCCGGCGAGTTGGGGTCGGTGTAGCCGACAATCAACTGGCGAGGTGGTCTGGTGGCCACGAATACCCAATGTGCGCCGTAGTCGACCGTCGCACCGGAGGTCACAAAGGACGCCCACTGATCCGTCGGATACGTGAAGTGGAATTTGTCCTTGGCTGTTCCGGAAGCTGTGATGGCGGATGTCTTATCCGCCTTGAAGTAGGCGGCCGTCGTCGCATAGCTCGCCGGATTGAGGTCCGGCAGCTCGTTGTACCAAAGGTAATAGGCGTGCACCCATGCGCGGATCCAATGGTTCTCCCACGTCACCGACCCTTTCAGGTCCGGATACGGCTTGCCGGTTTGCGGGTCGAGCCCGGTCCTCGGTACCGCACAGCGGGCGGCAAAGTGATCCGGGGTGAGATAATTGCCGGCGGTCCAAGTGGGCTCTGACGAAGCCACCGATCCCCCGCTGGGAACCGTAGCGCTCGAGCCACCACCCCCGCCGCCGCATCCGGCCAGCGTGCCTAGGATCAGAAAAGTGCCTAAAAACGATAAACGGTTGAAAAGGGTCATTCCGGTACCACCGTGCAACCTGTCAAACTATTGTCATCTGTCCGGACTTGATGGGTACCGGACTGGAACGGATGGGAAAAGGCGAGGACAGGATACGTGACTAGGGGCGAAAACGGGCGTGGCTCGGGGCCAGAAAGGCAATGCACTTCCGCGGTGCTGATGATCCGGCCGGCCACCTTTTATTCCAATCCTGAGACGATCGGGACCAACCCTTTCCAACATGCGGTGAGCGCCCCGCGGGCGAACACCCTTGCCGCCGCTCAGGCGGAATTCGATGCCGCGGCGACCGCGCTTTCGGATGCCGGTATCGAAGTGGTGGTGGCCGAGGCCGACCCCACCGCCGATACGCCCGACGCCTTATTTCCCAATAACTGGTTCTCGACCCACTCCGATGGACGCGTCGCGCTCTACCCCATGGCGGTTCCCAACCGACGCCGCGAGCGACGGCTCGACCTCCTGCGCGGCATCGCGGCACAGCGGGGTCTGCATATACGCTCGGTGGTCGACTTATCCGGGCTCGAGGAGCAGGGATCCTTCGTCGAAGGGACGGGTAGCCTGATTTTGGATCGCCCGCATCGATTGGCGTATGCGTGTCGGTCTGCGCGCACGCACGACGCCGCGGTCGAAGCCTTCTGTGAGGCGTTTGGCTATCGTTCGGTGCTATTTGATGCACACGACGAGACTGGTCGGGCGATCTACCACACCAACGTCATGATGGCCGTCGGCGCGGAGCTGGCGGTTCTGGCCAGCAGTCTGGTCGCGCCGGGCGCCGGCTTACGTCGCGTCTTTGACGCACTCGAGTCCAGCGGTAAGGTCCTGCTGGATCTGTCGGCGGAACAGGTCAGCGACTTCGCCGGCAATATCCTATTTCTGGAAGGCGCGGCGGGCCCCGTCGTGGCGATCTCGCGGCGGGCATTGGCGAGCCTGTCACGCGCCCAACGGTTGTTGCTTGAGCAGCATGCGCGACCCGTGGTCTGCGCCGTTGAGACCATCGAACATCTCGGCGGTGGCGGTATCCGCTGCATGCTGGCCGAACTGTTCCTTCCCTACGCGTAATTCAGCGCTCAAACCGCCGCGAGAGGACGATCGAGGTCGTGGTCGATTTCACGCCCGGTGAGGCTCGGACCTCATCGAGCGCGGCATCCAGAGCCTCCGTCGATACAGCCCCCAAGACGGCGATCAGGTCGTAGGGGCCGCTGACCGTGTACAACGCCGTCACTGCCGGCATGGCGCGCAGTTTACGCTCTACACCCTGCTGTTGCGCGGGTTCAACTGCGATCATCGCGTGCGCCTGCACCTGCCGAACGCCAGCCCCAGGACCGAGTTCTACTCGGTAGCCGCGGATCACCCCGGATCGTTCCAAGCGCTCGATCCGACTCTGCACGGTCGAGCGCGCAAGGCCGAGGCGTCGACCGAGTTCGGCCGTCGACAACCGCGCGTCATCCCGCAACAGCGCTAACAGGGCGTCATCCGATACCGAAATCGTCATAAAAACGATTTTTCCGTCTAAATAGTCGATTGAATGATCAGTTTCGTCGAACTGATCATTCATTTCAACGATTAAATCCGTGAGACTGGGCTTTTAATGCCGACTCAGGGACATCCGACCATGCACAAGATCCTCGTGGCAGGTGCCGGCCATATCGGCTCCATGATTGCTGAACTGCTGGTCAGCACCGGCGACTATCAAGTTACGGTCGCAGACCAGTCACCAGCCGCCTTGGCGGCGATTCCGCGCCGTGACGGCCTCGATACACTGGAATTGTCCGTGACCGATGCGGATCGTCTACAAGCCGCCATGAAGGGCCGCTTTGCCGTGATCAGTGCGGCGCCCTACTCGGTGACCGCGGTGATTGCCGAGGCCGCGCATCGGGCAGGGATCCACTATCTGGACCTGACGGAAGACGTCCGCACGACGCAAATCGTCAAAGCATTGGCTCCCACGGCGACTCACGCCCTGATCCCGCAGTGCGGGCTCGCGCCCGGCTTCATCTCCATCGTTGGAATGGACCTCGCGCGGCGATTTGAGACGCTCGACACCTTGCGTCTGCGAGTCGGGGCACTGCCCCAATTTCCCTCCAACGCGCTGGGTTACAACCTGACCTGGAGCACTGCGGGGGTCATCAACGAGTACTGCCAGCCCTGCGAAGCGATCGTGCAAGGTCGTCTGACCGCGGTTCCGCCTTTGGAGGAATTGGAGCACTTCGCCTTGGATGGCATTCAGTACGAGGCCTTCAATACGTCCGGCGGACTCGGGACGTTATGCACCACGCTTGCGGGCACGGTTCGCAGCCTGAACTATCGGACGATCCGCTATCCGGGGCACCGCGACGCGATGAAGTTGCTATTGCAGGATCTGCGCTTAGCCGAGCGTCCAGCCGTCCTTGCGGATGTGCTCGAAAATGCGATCCCTGGCACGAGCCAGGATGTCGTGGTCATCTTCGCTACCGCCACCGGACGGCGCAATGGCCGCGTTTGGCAGGAATCCTACGCGCACAGCGTTTATCCTCAGGTCTTGGCAGGCCGTGAGTGGACGGCGATCCAGACCACGACCGCCTGTTCGGTCTGCGCGATATTGGATCTGCTGGTTGCCGGTCGACTGCCGCAAACGGGCTTCGTCCGCCAGGAAGATATCCGACTGGACGAATTCCTTGCCAACCGCTTCGGCCGCGCCTTTGCAGCCGATCTTGGGACCACTGCCGCTGAAGCGGTCGCTCTGAAGGACGCATCATGAAATCGCTGGATAGTCTGAAAGCCGTTGGGTTTGATCTGGGTGCCCTGACGCAGGGCGATATTGTCAGCCAATCGCCTATCAACGGTCAGACACTGGGACAGGTGCCGGCCTGCGGCCGCGTCGATTACGATCAGGCCATCGACCGTGCCGTAGCGGCGTTTCACCGTTGGCGCCGCGTACCCGCACCTCGCCGCGGTGAACTCGTCCGTCTTTTTGGTGAAGCCGTTCGCCGCCATAAGCCCGCGCTCGCTGAACTCATTACTCTAGAAGTGGGCAAGATCACGAGCGAAGCAGCCGGAGAAGTTCAAGAAGTCATCGATATCTGTGATTTTGCCGTCGGACTGTCGCGGCAGCTGTACGGTTTGACGATCGCGTCTGAACGGCCCGGCCATCACATGCAGGAGCGCTGGCATCCACTCGGCACAGTCGGGATCATCACCGCCTTTAACTTCCCCATGGCCGTGTGGTCTTGGAATGCTGCGCTCGCGCTGATCTGCGGCAACAGCATTGTCTGGAAGCCTTCGGAAAAAACCCCACTGACCGCGCTCGCACTCGCGGCGTTGTTAGAGGACGTCACCCGCAACTTCCCCGACGCCCCCGCGCACCTTTCCACCGTCTTGCAGGGGCGACGTGAGGTCGGCGAGTGGCTGGCGGGTGACGCGCGTCTGCCGCTCGTCTCGGCGACAGGCAGCACGCGCATGGGCCGAGATGTGGCGGTCAAGGTTGCTGGCCGTTTCGGACGCAGCTTGCTGGAACTCGGCGGGAATAACGCCATGATCGTAGCGCCAACGGCCAATGAAGATCTCGCGGTTCGCGCGATCACGTTTGCGGCCGCCGGTACCGCCGGTCAGCGCTGCACCACCGCACGTCGACTGTTTGTACACACGTCTCGCTATGACGGTGTCGTCGGCCGCCTCAAGCGTGCCTACGCGAGCCTTTCGGTGGGCGATCCGCGAGCTGCCGGAACGCTGGTCGGACCCCTGATCGACGAGCCGGCTTTTGAGGCCATGCAGTCCGCGTTACAAGCCGCTCGCGAAGCGGGTGGCCACGTGCATGGTGGCGAACGCATCGACGTGCCCGGCTTGAAAGGTCACTACGTTCGGCCGGCGATCGTCGAACTCGCCGCACCGTGTGCGGTATCGGATCGTGAAACCTTCGCGCCGATTCTGTACGTGTTCCGTTACGAGAGCATCGAGGACGCCATCGCGGGCAACAACGCCGTTATGCAGGGCCTGTCGTCTAGCTTGATCACCCGCGACCTGATGGAAGCAGAACTTTTCCTGTCTGCGGAAGGCAGCGATTGCGGCATCGCCAATATCAACATCGGCCCGAGCGGTGCAGAAATTGGCGGCGCATTCGGTGGAGAAAAAGAAACCGGCGGCGGTCGCGAGTCCGGCTCGGACGCGTGGAAGGCGTACATGCGCCGGCAAACGCAGACAGTCAACTACTCGGGCGCCCTGCCCCTCGCGCAAGGCGTTAAATTCGACGTCGAGTAGCCATCACATGGCGCTCCGGGATTCTGAGGAATCCCGGAGCCGGCAGGACAGGCTTCTGTGTCATCCCACGTTCTGGCATGGTGGCGATATGAACGCTCCCATCGCTCCTCTGCGCGTTGCCGTGATTCCGGTGACACCCTTTCAACAGAACTGCTCCCTCGTTTGGGAAACGGCCACCGGGCGTGGTGCCGTCGTGGACCCCGGTGGCGAAGTCGACCGCATCCTTGCAACGGCCGAGCGAGAAGGCGTGCGGATCGAGCGCATCCTGATCACGCATGCGCACGTCGATCACGCCGCGGCGACCGCCGAACTCCAACGACGGCTCGGAGTCCCGATCGAAGGACCGCACGAGGGCGATCAGTTCTGGATCGACCTGCTCAAGCAATCGGCCGAACAGTACGGCTTTGGCTGCGAAGGACCTTTTAAGCCGGATCGCTGGCTCGGTGATGGCGATACGGTATCGATCGGCGACCAGACTCTGGACGTGATCCACTGCCCAGGCCACACACCCGGCCATGTGGTGTTCATCCACAAGCCCTCTCGTTTTGCGATTGTGGGTGATGTGATCTTCCAAGGCTCCATCGGGCGCACGGATTTTCCCGGTGGCAACCACCCGGATCTGATCCATTCCATTCGGAATAAGCTCTTCCCGTACGGGGACGATGTGACATTCCTACCAGGACATGGGCCGACATCGACCTTCGGAGCCGAGCGTCGCGCCAATCCTTATGTATCGGACGCTGCTGTCAAACGTCGCTAGGGCTCAATGTCTCAGACCAGCTTGAGAAACAGCGACGTGTAGTGGTCGATCAGCAGCGCCCCAAACAGGTATCCCAAATAGGCGATTGACCACCAGAACGTTCGCATCGGCCGAGCCGCGTCGGATTCCGCATCGCGATACAGACGCCATGCATGCCACATGAATCGGGCATCCAGCACCAGCGCTGCAATGCCATACACGATGCCGGACATACCCGTCAGTAGCGGCATGATCGTGATCAGCGTCAGAATAATGGTGTAGAGCAAGATATGGAGTCGCGTCAGCGCAACCCCATACGCCACCGGCAACATCGGCATCCCGATCTTCGCGTATTCATCGCGGCGCGCGATGGCGAGCGCCCAGAAATGTGGCGGCGTCCACGCAAAGATTATTAAGAACAAGAGCAAGGCATCCGCGTGCACTTCGTTGGTCACGGCCGTCCAGCCGAGCACGGGTGGCGCCGCGCCGGCGGCGCCGCCAATCACAATATTCTGCGGCGTCGCGCGCTTGAGCCACAGCGTATACACAATGGCGTAGCCGATGAGGGACGCAAACGTGAGTACAGCCGTGAGCGGGTTGACCCAAAAGATCAACAACGCCATGGAAAGGACGCCCAGCACCAATGAAAAAATAACCGCGCGGACATCGTCCAACTTGCCTTCAGGTAGAGGCCGATGGCGAGTGCGGGCCATCTCGCTGTCAATTCGTTGATCAATGACGTGGTTGACTGCGGCGGCCGACGAGGCGGCGAGCCAAATACCGAGGGAACCGAATACGAGCGCCCGCAACGGCGGCAGTCCGGGCACCGCCAGGAACATCCCGACGAGGGCTGTGAAGACAATCAGCAGCACGACTCTGGGTTTGGTCAACTCCAGGTAATCACGCCACACCGGCCGGGAATTGGGTTGAAGGTGGGTATCGCTGCTCATCGTCCGCTCGGCCTTTGGCCCGCCCATCTGCAGGCCGGCAGGGTCGCGAAGGGTATCACGGACCCGCGTCGCGAGCCGGCCAGAGGCGTCGCAGAACCGTCAAAGTCGCTAGTAGCAGGATCACCGCCCCGGCGTTGTGCGACGTCCCCAACCACAGCGGGAAGCCGCGCCAGATGAGGTTCATCCCAATGAGCCATTGCAGGATGACCGCCCCGAGCAAGGCAAGGCCGGCGGTGCGTACACGGGGTGAACGCGCTCGAATCGCCACGAGCAGGCCGGTCAGTAGGAGCAGCGCACCGGCCACGAGGGCGCCGATCCGATGGGTAAAGTGAATCGCCGTACGGGCGGCCGGCGGCAAGACACCCCCTTCGTAGTCCTTGCCCGCTTCATGGGTGAAGCGGAATGCGTCACCGTAATCCGTCGCAGGATGATAGGAGCCCTGACAGGTGGGGAAGTCAGGACAGGCCACGGCCGCATAATTCGTGCTGGTCCAGCCACCGAGAAATAACTGCATGATCAAAGCAGCCAAGGCCAACATCGCCAGCGGCCTCAAGCGACGTTCGGCCGCCGTCGAACTGCGGGCTTCAGGCGTGAGGGACAGCCACCAGAGGATCGATAGCGTCGTGAGCCCCCCCAAGAGGTGAGAGGTCACGATTACGGGCGTGAGCAACAGCGTCACCGTAAATGCGCCCAACGCCCCCTGCGCACCAATCACGAAAGGCAGAACCAATGGCAGTTTAAGCGGTTGACGCGGATTACGCCGATGACGCCAGGCATAGAAAGCCAAGCCCAGCACCACCAGCCCCAAGGTGGACGCGATATAGCGGTGCACCATCTCGTGCAGCGCTTTTTGATAGTCAAACGGTCGAGCGGCATAGGCTGCGCTGGACGCATCCACCTCGGCGACGACCTGAGCCGGATGCACGTGCCCGTAGCAACCCGGCCAGTCCGGACAACCAAGGCCAGCATTCGTTAGCCGCACCCAAGCGCCGACGATCACGACAACAGCGGCGAGCAAGGCCCCAAACCGGGCCCAACGACGAAAAGCGACGAGGGAATCAGCAGTCATCACGGCAAGTCAACCTCGAACGGCCCGATGGCGGGCCGCGGCGAGTGTCGCGGATTTCGCGGCGGCGCGCTATCCCGCGGCGCGCTTGGCGGCGTCAGATGCCACCAGCAATTCCACCGCACGGCGAGCAACCGGACTGAGGCCGGGGTCAGCGGCCCCAATCTCAACCATCTGCCGACACATGCGGTGGGCCCACATGCGCTGTACATGCGACAGCGTCTCTTTCGCAGCGGTCTCCGGCTCAGCACCCGAGCCATAGAACTCAGCGATTTGATTGATCATCCGAACGAGGATTTCTGCATGCATGTCGAGTCCTCCTCAGCTCAGGCCGTTTCGTGCGCGACGTCGCGACGCGATGGCAACCGCGACTCTCGGTTTTGACGGAACCGGACCTGCCAGTCGAGTGGGCGCTCCACCTTGACCACCTGAACAGCGGTCACCTTGTACTCCGGACAGTTGGTTGCCCAGTCGGAGTTATCCGTCGTCACGACGTTAGCGCCGGACTCCGGGAAGTGGAACGTCGTGTAGATCACACCCGGCTGGACCCGTTCCGTCACCTCGGCCCGCAAGACCGTCTCACCGGCGCGGCTGGCAATGCCAATCCAATCACCGTCGACGATGCCGCGCACCTCAGCGTCGTGAGGATGGATTTCAACCATATCCTGCGAATGCCAGACGTTGTTCTGGGTGCGTCGGGTCTGCGCACCGACGTTGTACTGGGTGAGCACGCGACCGGTCGTGAGCAACAGCGGGAAGCGGGCGTTGACCCGTTCCGGCGTCGGCACGTACTCGGTGACGAAGAACTTGCCCTTACCTCGAACAAACGAGCCGATATGCATCGTCGGCGTACCCGCCGGCGCGTCGGCATTGCAAGGCCACTGGATACTGCCCTGCTGGTCGAGCTTGTCGTAGGTGACGCCGTGGAAAGTGGGCGTCAGCTTCGCGATCTCGTCCATGATTTGCGACGGGTGCGAATAATTCATCGGATAGCCAAGCGCATTGGCGAGTTGTTGGGTGACTTCCCAGTCCGCCAAACCAGCCAGCGGCTCCATCACTTTACGAACGCGCGAAATGCGACGCTCCGCGTTGGTGAACGTACCGTCCTTCTCGAGGAAGGATGAGCCCGGCAGGAGAACATGCGCAAACTTGGCCGTCTCGCACATGAAGATGTCCTGCACGACGAGGCACTCCAGCGACGACAACGCGGCCACGACGTGGTGCGTGTTGGGATCGGACTGAGCGAGATCCTCGCCTTGGATGTACATGCCCTTGAAACTGCCATCGAGAGCAGCCTCAAACATGTTCGGAATGCGCAAGCCAGGCTCGTCGGAGAGTTCAACGCCCCACGCGCCTTCGAACAGATGCCGCGTCGAGTCATCCGACACGTGGCGATAGCCCGGAAATTCGTGCGGGAACGAGCCCATATCGCACGAACCCTGAACGTTGTTCTGGCCGCGCAGCGGATTCACGCCCACGCCTTCACGCCCAATGTTGCCTGTGGCCATCGCCAGATTGGCGATACCCATGACGGTGGTGCTGCCTTGGCTATGCTCAGTGACGCCCAAACCGTAATAGATCGAGCCATTCACGGCTGACGCATACAATCGTGCGGCGCCACGAACGGTCGCGGCCGGCACCCCCGTCGTAGCTTCAGTCGCCTCCGGCGAGTGACGGGGATCCGCGACCCACGTGCGCCACTTCTCGAACGCCTCTTTCTCACAGCGCTCAGTCACATAGTCTTCTTTGACGAGACCCTCAGTGACAATCACGTGCGCCAGCGCCGTGATCACCGAGACGTTGGTGCCAGGCCGCAATTGCAGGTGATACGCCGACTCAATGTGCGGCGTGCGGGTCAAGGCGATTTCGCGCGGATCGATCACGATCAATTTCGCGCCGGCGCGCAGCGCCCGCTTCAAGTGCGAGGCGAATACCGGGTGTCCGTCCGTGGGGTTGGCGCCCATGACAATGATCACGTCCGACTTCATGACAGACATGAACGTCTGTGTCCCAGCCGATTCACCGAGGGTCTGCTTCAGGCCAAACCCAGTTGGCGAATGGCAAACGCGTGCGCAGGTGTCGACGTTGTTATTGCCAAAAGCGGCACGAATGAGCTTCTGAACGAGGTAAACCTCTTCATTCGTGCAGCGCGATGAGGTGATGCCGCCCACGGCACCACGGCCGTATTGCGACTGGATGCGGCGAAATTCGCTCGCCGCGTGATTGATCGCTTCATCCCAGCTGACTTCGCGCCATGGATCGGTAATCTTCGCGCGAATCATGGGCGACTTGATGCGGTCCGGATGCGTGGCATATCCGTAAGCGAACCGGCCCTTCACACACGCGTGGCCCTGATTCGCGTGACCGGCGCGGTTCGGCACCATGCGCGAAACCTGCCCATCGACGACTTCCGCCTTCAACGAACAACCGACGCCACAGTAGGCGCACGTCGTCGTCACCGACTTTTCCGCTGGTCGTGCGAGCGCTGCGATCGACTTCTCGGATAACGCCGCAGTCGGGCACGCCTCGACGCACGCGCCACACGAGACGCATTCGGAGTTGATGAACGACTCACCCGCGGACGCACTGACTTGGGACGCAAGACCGCGACCTGAAATCGTGAGTGCCAAGGTTCCTTGTGTCTCGTCACACGCACGCACGCAACGCGAGCACGCAATACATAGCGACGGGTCGAAGCTGAAGTAAGGATTGGAATCGTCGGTCATGAGCGCTTGCACGCGAGCTTTCGACTCATGCGTGATGCGCTCCGAGCAGCGGCCGTCTTTGGCAAACACGTTGCCAGTGACACCGTGCAACTTCGCCATACTCTGCAGCTCGCAGTGCCCGTCGGCCGGACACCCATCGCAGTCCAGCGGATGCTCGGAGACGTACAATTCCACGACACCGCGACGAAGTTGCGAGAGCTTGTCGCTCTCGGTTCGGATCTTCATGCCATCCGCAACCAAGGTCGTGCAGGACGCCGGATAACCGCGGCGTCCCTCAATCTCAACGAGACACAAGCGGCAAGAGCCGAAGGCCTTCAGGCTATCGGTTGCGCACAACTTCGGGATGCTCGTGCCAGCCAGGGCGGCTGCGCGCATCACAGATGTCCCCTCGGGAACGGCAATCGACAATCCGTCGATCTCTACGGTCACCTGCTTCGCGATATCGGAAGGCGGGGTGCCCAAATCGGTATGGTCTATGGCGTACATCGGGGTGTTCCTCGTTGTCGCAGTTTAGTGCCGGCTACGCGGCGCGAATTCGGCTGGGAAGTGCTTCATGGCGCTCTGTACCGGGAATGGCGTCATTCCGCCGAGCCCGCAGAGCGACCCATGCAGCATGGTTTCGCACAATTCACCGAGCAGTTCCTTCTGGCGTTCAGGTTGATCACCGGCGAGCAGCCGGTCGATCACGTTGGCGCCACGCGTCGAACCGATTCGGCACGGTGTGCATTTTCCGCAAGATTCATACGCGCAGAATTCGAAGGCATATCGAGCCAGTGCGGCCATATCGGCGGTATCGTCGAAGGCCACGATGCCACCATGACCGACTAATGCACCGACAGCCGCGAAGGCTTCATAGTCGAGCGGCGTATCGAACTGCGATTCCGGCAAATAGGCGCCAAGTGGGCCACCGACTTGTACGGCTTTGATCGGGCGGCCACTGGCCGATCCACCGCCGTAGTCGTACAGAATTTCACGCAAGGTCACGCCAAAGGCTCGCTCAACGAGGCCGCCGCGCTTGAGATTACCTGCCAACTGCAGAGCGATGGTGCCACGCGAGCGTCCCATGCCGAAGTCGCGATAATAGGCCGCACCCTTTTCCAAGATCACCGGCACGGCAGCCAGTGACATCACGTTATTCACGATGGTGGGTTTGCCGAACAAACCTTCAATTGCAGGCAACGGTGGGCGCACGCGCACTTCACCACGCTTACCTTCGATGCTTTGCAGCATGGACGTTTCTTCGCCGCACACATAAGCACCAGCCGCCACGCGCACGTCGAGCTCAAATTGCTTGCCGCTGCCACACACGTCGCTACCGAGGTAACCGGCGGACTTCGCGACCTCAATCGCAGTTCTCAAAGCCGCAATGGATTCGGGATATTCGACTCGGCAATAAATGAAGCCCTGCGTCGCTCCCACCGCAATGCCCGCAATGGTCATGCCTTCAATCAGGGTGAACGGATCGCCTTCCATGATCAGGCGGTCTGCGAACGTGCCCGAGTCGCCTTCGTCGGCATTGCAGGTGACGTACTTTTGCCCAACCGACTGATCGAGCACCGTTTTCCACTTGATGCCCGTGGGGAAGGCTGCGCCGCCTCGGCCTCGCAGCCCGGAATCGGTGATGGCCTGAACCACCTCCGCACCAGTCATCGACAGCGCGTTGCGTAAGCCGGCATAGCCGCCGTGAGCCAAGTAGTCGTTCAGCGACGCTGGATCGACGAGGCCGATGCGCCGGAAGGTCAGGCGCTGCTGCCCCTTCATATACGAGTGCTCGTCAACCAGTCCGATGGCCAACGGATGGGAGCCTGCGGCCGAGATACCCGCCGCCACGAGGCCGCCGACATCGGCAGCGCCGACGGGGCCGTAGCCAAAGCGTCCAGATGGGGTGTCGACCTCGACGAGCGGTTCGAGCCAGAACATGCCACGCGAACCGGTCCGCACAACCTCAAAGCCATGGGCCGTAAAGGCCGCGGCGACTTCGTCTGCACCGAGTGACAGAGCGGTGGAGTCCTTAGGGATGTAAACGCGGTTCACTGAGCGTCCTCCTGATGCGCCAACAGCGCATCAAAGCGCTCGGGCGTGACGTGACTGTAAAGACGCCCGTCGATGCGGATCGCTGGGCCGGTGGCGCAGTTACCCATACAGAAGACCATTTCGAGGCTTGTGGCGCCATCGGCCGTCGTCTCGTGGAAATCGATACCCAGCTTTTCGCGGGCATGTCGCTCGAGCGACTGGCAACCGCGCGCCTGACAGGCCTCCGCGCGGCAGATCTGGATGGTTCGCTGGCCCGGCTTGTGGGTACGGAAGTAGTGATAAAAGGTCACCACGCCGTGTACTTCGGCACGCGACAGGTTGAGCGCCTCAGCAATCCGCCGGATGGAGTGCTCAGGGATGTAGCCCAGGGCATCCTGTACGGCGTGCAGGACGACAATGAGCGGTCCTGGTTCATGTGCGTGGCGGGCGATGGCGGCTTCAACAGCCTGCAGTTCCGCGGTGTCGGCGCTGGTCACTCTGCGACCCCTTGTTGGGCGTGGCAATGGAGATCATAGGCATCGGCCATGATCCTGCTCGGGCCGACAAGCATATCCAAATCCGCCATGAGACCATGACAGAAGGCGACATCGACCATGCGCAAAAACGCAGGTTGCCGTGCCTTTTTAGTAACGGGGCCGGGGATTTACCGATTATCCAATGTGGGAAAGCCTCAACAACTTGTCGAGGTCCTTGATCAAGCCCTTCCTATCCCGATCCGCGGGAAAACGCATGACCAGATTGCCCAACGGATCGACCACATAGACCGCTCGGCTCTGGGCGGGGGTCATCCCGTCAGCCGTCTGCAGTGCGGCCAGTAGTTGTTGGCCCGCCTCTGAATCAACGTAGGCCACGGTAAGGTCCGGATCGGCGGGGCCGATCTCAGCGGATGTACAACAGCCGGTCAGTCCCAAGAGGACTCGGTGGACACGGTCCCGCTCATGATCCATCGCCAAGCGAACCTTCTTAATTTCCGCCAAATCCGCGCGGCAGCGCTCATCGCAATGATCGGCAACCACATAGATCAGATTCCACTGTCGGTGCAGGAAGCCGTCCCCGACCGGCTGACCCGCCAAGGTTGGCAGGCCGGACACCGCGGGTAGCGCGCGGGTCGGCTGGATCAAGTCGCCATGATTCACCTGATGACCGGGCACCCAGTGTCCGCCGTAATACATCCAAAACGCGATTCCAACCGGGCCGAAGAAGATCGCCGCCAAGGCCAGCAATTGAATACGGCCGCGGCGTTGCGCCGCCTTATCCGTCACAGCAGTCATGATGTTTTTCCGGGTCTTTTTAAGTTGACGACAACATAGATCACGGCCAACGCGAGCGCGAGCCCATACCATTGAACGGCATAGCCAAAGTGGCGCTCGGGCGGCAGGCCGCCGGGTTTCCAGTCACGCACATAGCCATCGGTCGCGCTTGCATCGAGCAAGATAATGGCGGGATCGACGGCCTCGCCATACACGCGGCGCACGGTTACCAGGTCCGGATACGACAGCCGCCGCGGCCATCCCGCCCCATCAGATGCCGCCAAATTGATGCCCGCGCGTGGCAGCTGGTCGATCCGACCGGTCACCGTACGTAACTCGTCGGATACCGCCAGATCCGGCCATTGGTCCCGCCGTGGCGGCGCGGGTACCCACCCGCGATCAACGAGAACGGTACCGAGCGTCGTGCGCAGCGGTGTGAGGACCCGGTAGCCCACATGCCCATCGTGCGTCATGTTGTCGAGGAGAAGCTGTCGCGCGGGCACGTAACGCCCTTCCACCCGTACATGGGAATAGCGATCTTGGCCACCGGCGGCTCCATAAGGGACGGCCGGCGAATCTCCCCGCGCAAAGGCGGCAAAGAGGGCCTGCTTCTCGACGCCACGATGCCTCTGCCACGTCCCCAACGAGGCCAAGATCACCACGCCCACGACCGTCAAAACGGTCGACCACAGGCCGGCGGTGAACTGTCGCAAACGCACTTATACTGACCCTGTCATAGGAGAACTGACCGTGGATATCTTTAAGACTGTCGTCGGCATCGCATTACTGGCCATTCTATTTAGTCTCGGCAAGGCGCTCTTCCACCTCACCAGCGGCAAGGGTAACCCAGACAAAATGGTCCGAGCATTAACGTGGCGGATCGGCCTATCGATCGGGCTACTCCTGCTGATGCTCTTTGCCGCTCATCAGGGCTGGATCTCACCGCACGGAGTTGGTCGCTAGCCCCGTAGACGAGAACGGCCGCGTCAGCGGCCGTTCCCTGGTCTGTCGGAGTGAATTCCGCTTAGAGCCAGTAGACAAACAGGTACAGCCCAAGCCATACGACGTCGACGAAGTGCCAGTACCAGGCCACCGCCTCAAAAGCGAAGTGCCGCTCTGGCGTAAAGTGGCCCTTCATGACTCGGAACCAGATGACGAGCAGCATGATGGCGCCGAGGGTGACGTGGAAGCCGTGGAAGCCCGTGAGCATGAAGAACGTCGAACCGTAGATGCCGGTGCCTAGGGTCAAGCCCAGTTCTGTGTAAGCCTCATGGTATTCACGGGCCTGCAGGAACACGAACAGGAAGCCCAACAAGAACGTCGCCGCCAATGCAACCTTCAAGGTCAGACGGTTACCGGCTTTAAGAGCGTGGTGCGCGATCGTGATGGTCACGCCCGACGTGAGCAGGATCAGCGTGTTGAGCAGCGGCACTGCCATCGCAGGAATGGTTTCGAACGTCGAACCTTCGCCCTTCGGTCCGAGCGCATTCGGGCCGTTTGATGGCCAACCGCCTTCGAAGCCATGCCACAGGATTGAACTGGTGAGGTGCTTGGCGCCGTGTCCGGAGAGCCATGGAAGCGCGAACTGCCGCGCGTAGAACAACGCGCCGAAGAAAGCGGCGAAGAACATAACTTCTGAAAAAATGAACCAGCTCATGCCCATGCGGAAGGAGCGGTCGACAGCCATGTTGAACATGCCCGCCTGGTGCTCGGCAACGACCTTGCCGAACCATCCGTAAAAGAGCACGAACAACAGCAGAAAACCGACGGCGAGGATGGTGCCGCCACCACCAGACTGCTCAACCGTCATCGCTGCGCCTAGCATCAGTACAAACAGCGAGAGCGAACCGAACACCGGCCAGGGGCTCGAGTGCGGTACGTAATACTTGTCGTCGGAGTGATCGTTCGCCATGGTCATTCCTGGTAGGTCAGGTGTTGAATTTCAAATCAATCAGCGGTTCGATGCCGCGGCCTGCGGCAAATCGAAAAAAGAATAAGAGAGCGTAATGCGATCTATGTCGGGCGGGAGATCGCGATCGACGATGAATCGGATCGGCATCTCACGCGACTCTGCGATCGCGAATTTCTGCGGCTCGAAACAAAAGCACTGAGTCTTCTTGAAATATCGGGCGATGGTTTGCGGAGCAATACTGGGTACTGCTTGCGCCACCACGGCGTGTCCGGTGAGGTTCTTGGCGTGAAAGGTCGCCTCATACAGCTTGCCCGGATGCACCTTCATCGTGGTGGCCGTCGGCGCAAACTCCCAGTCTTCCTGATGGGCGACGTTACCCACGAACTCAATCGTCACGACGCGATCCACGTCCGGCTGCTCGATCACCGATGCCTGCGCGGTCTGCGTTCCGTACCACCGGTTGCCCGTATCCCACACTTTGCATAGCACGCTGTACAGGGGGACAAGGGCAAAACCGAAAGCAAAACTGCCGGCCGTAAACAGCAGCAGCCTCGCAACCAAACCCCGGTGACCCCGCGGTGCTGGCATCTCAGTGCTGCGCTCGCAGTACGGTCCAGGCAATGAAGCCGACGTAAAGCCCGAACGCTAGCAAGCCGAGCATGATCGCGAGCCGGCGGACAGGCCGCCGGCTCGTTTTAGGATCACTGTTTGCGTGGTTATCGCTCACGTGAATCTCAGTGATGTGTATCGGCGACGCCGGTCAAATCCGGAGCATCCGTGAACGAGTGATAAGGCGCGGGGGACGCAACCGTCCACTCCAGACCCGTCATCTGACCGTCCCACACCTTGTCCGTCGCCTTCGCACCGCCACGAGCGCACTGCCAGACGACAACGACGAACAGCAATTGCGAGAAGCCGAAAACGAAACCACCCACGGACGACACCATGTTCCAGTCCGTGAACTGGGTGCTGTAGTCGGGAATTCGGCGCGGCATGCCGGCGAGGCCGAGGAAGTGCTGCGGGAAGAACAGCACGTTGACGGAGACCGTCGACAGCCAGAAATGCCACTTCGCCAGCGACATGCTGTACATGTGGCCAGTCCACTTCGGCAGCCAGTAGTAGACGCCGGCCATGATGGCAAACACGGCGCCCGGCACCAGCACGTAGTGGAAGTGCGCCACGACGAAGTAGGTGTCCTGGTACTGGAAGTCCGCCGGAGCGATCGCGAGCATCAAGCCCGAGAAACCACCGATCGTGAACAGGAAGAGGAACGCCAGAGCAAACAGCATCGGCGGCTCAAACGTAATGGAGCCCTTCCACATCGTCGCGGTCCAGTTAAACACCTTCACGCCCGTGGGAATGGCGATCAGCATCGTGCTCATCATGAAGAACATCTGTCCAGCGAGCGGCATGCCGACCGTGAACATATGGTGTGCCCAAACAATGAACGACAAGAAGGCAATCGACGCGCTGGCGTAGACCATCGCATCGTACCCAAAGAGCGGCTTACGCGAGAACGCGGGGATGATCTCCGACACGATGCCGAAGGCCGGGAGGATCAGAATGTAGACCTCAGGGTGACCGAAGAACCAGAAGATGTGCTGGAACATCACTGGGTCGCCGCCACCAGCGGGATTAAAGAAGCTGGTGCCGAAGTAGTGATCCGTCAGCAGCATCGTCACGGCGCCTGCCAGAACAGGCATGACGGCGATCAGCAGGTATGCCGTGATCAACCACGTCCAGCAAAACAGCGGCAGCTTCAGCAACGTCATGCCCGGAGCGCGCATGTTCATGATCGTCACGATCACGTTGATGGCGCCCATGATCGAGCTGATGCCCATCATGTGGATCGCGAAGATGGTCAGCGGGAAGCTGTCGCCGGCCTGCAACGACAGCGGCGGGTACAACGTCCAACCACCAGCCGGACCGCCGCCCGCCGTAAAGAACGACGAGAGCAGCAGCGTGAACGCGAACGGCAGGATCCAGAAGCTGTAGTTGTTCATGCGCGGCAACGCCATGTCCGGCGCACCGACCTGCAGCGGGATCATCCAGTTCGCAAGACCAACCCACGCCGGCATCACGGCGCCGAAGATCATGATCAGCGCGTGATTGGTGACCAACGAGTTGTAGAACGCGGGGTCGAACCATTGCATGCCGGGCTTAAACAGCTCCAGGCGGATCCCGAGGGCCATCGCCCCGCCGAGAAAGAACATCATGAGCGCGAACAACAGGTACATCGTGCCGATGTCCTTATGGTTCGTCGCAAAGAGCCAGCGGCCAATGCCGGTCGGCTTGTGATCGTGATCGTGGTGATCGTGAGTATCAGCGTGTGCCATGGTCATGAAGCTCCAGCAATCCGATCAGAGCGTCGCCGAAGCGGACGCAGCAGAGTTAGCGGCCGTCGTCGCAGCCGGTGCAGCGGCCTTAGCGGCCTCTTGCTGCGCGGCTAGCCACTTGGCGTAGTCTTCCTTCGAAACGACATCTACGGCGATGGGCATAAAGCCATGGTCTCGGCCGCAGAGTTCGGTGCATTGACCGGTGTAGTGGCCAATCTTTTCAGCCTTGAACCACGCTTCGTTGATGAAGCCGGGGATTGCGTCTTTCTTGACAGCGAAATCAGGCACCCACCACGAGTGAATTACGTCGTTGCCCGTGAGGAGCAAGCGAACCTTGGCATCCACGGGGACCACTACGGGATGGTCGACCTCGAGGAGGTAGTCCTTGACCGACTTCGGATCGATGCCCGAATGCAATTGACGGGCTTCGTTCGAGGACGGCGCCAGCGTCGAGTAGAAGGAAACGCCGGTGCCCATGTACTCGTACTGCCACTTCCACTGGTAGCCCGTGATCTTGATCGACAGGTCAGCGTTGCGCGTATCGTCCATCCGCACCATCGTCTTGGCGGTTGGCACGGCGACGCCGATGAGGATCAGCACCGGGATCACCGTCCAGATGACCTCGACCTTGGTCGAATGCAGCAGGGTCTGGTCGGCAACCGCGCCCTTCGATTTGCGGAAGGTCATGATCGAGTAAATCATCACGCCGAAAACCGCGACGGCAATGGCCACGCACACCCAGAAAGTCATCATGTGCAGGCCGTGCACCTGACGCGAGATGTCGGTGACGCCGGTCGTCATGTTATAGCTGCTCTCGTAGGCGAGGGCGGGCAACGCAGCGAGGATTCCCCCGAGCGCGCTCAACACTTTTCGGTTCAACATCGAAGCCCCTTACGCTGTCATCTGAATCTTTAAAAATACAGCGATCTGGTCGAGAGCTAGCCCTCGCCTCAGACCGATGCCCACGCTGCCGGGTCATGGTGCCTGACGACACCGTGCCGACCCCGGCCAACGGGGGCGCCGCAGTGTAACCCTCACCCAGTGTCGGGAAAACACCCATTCGGTGGTATTGCGAATAACGAAAGACGAAAGTTCGTCCTTACTCGCCTAAACCGCCGTCAGTGACTCCTATCGGTTCACCCGATACTCCCGACTACCGCACCAACGTGCGACGGCGCGGGGAGTCTATCGGGCGATGCAAATCCTTTCAATGACAGATAGTTGCGACTTCGCTCAATCGCGCCGCCGCAACCGAGCCAATGGCACGACCACTTCCCGCTGACCCCCAGCCCGATTGGCTTGATCCGCATCAGGGCACCAGGCCTGGCCGTAGATCATTTCGCAGCTGACGGCGACCCGTGAATCCGGTCCCGCCTGCTGGGCGAACGCCTTTTCGGCGGCGCGCCAGCGGCGTCCACCGGTGAGCGCTTGCCGGCCACCGCCGGGCAGAGCTGCGCCCGCCGCGCGCAGATCACGGCAGACATCCGCAAGCGACCGATAGGTGACCGATAGCCGGTCAGCGTCTAGCACGGGCGCGACAAACCCGGCCCGGGTCAATCCGTCGCCGACGTCATGAAAATCAGGGAATTCAGACACATGCGGAGTTTCATCTGCGGCCCCAAAGGCTGCTCTGACCTCCTGCAAGGTGGTCGCGCCAAGGGTCGTGAAGACAAAATATCCGCGAGGTTTGAGCACCCGCCGTACCTCGGCGAATACCGCCGATGGGTCCGGGACATTGGGCAACAGCATGTTCGCCACGACCAGATCCGTACTGGCATCCGGTATCGGCAGGGCGGATGCGTCGCCCTGCAGACAGTCAAAGCGTCGCCACCAACCGCGCGCACGACTCGCGGCCTCCAGCATGGCTGGCGACAAGTCGACGAGCGTGACGGCTGCCTTACGGTAGCGGTCCGCGAGTGCACGGGCGCCTAAGCCAGCGTCCCCCCCAAGATCCAAGATGCGTGCCGGCTCCAATTGCGCCAGCTCCAATCGGCGCATTACTTCGGCGCGGGCTTGGGCATGGAGGAAGGCTCCGCGGGCGAAATCCGGTGCCGCGCGCGTCAGGCGACGCTCGAGTGCCCGAGCCTGCGTCCCTTTCCCGAGGTTCATGACCGGAGAAACTCCCCAATCATCGCTTCCACCTGCATTCGCTGCGACAGAAAGGGCGCATGAGCGGCCTTTGGAATCACGCGGACTTGTGCACCGGTGATACAACTGGCCAGCGCGCTGACGCCCAAGGGTGGGGTGATGCGGTCATATTCACCGGCCATCAACAAGGTCGGCGCCTCAATCGCGGCAGACTGCGCGCGCAGGTCGGCCGAACGCACGATATCCATACCAACCGACAAGGCCGCTCCATTGGGTGCGCCATGGCTGTCTACCTGCTGGCGCAGAAGGCGTAGCGCTTCGAGGGGATTCTCGTCGCCACGTACCTCGATATTGAGGAACTCCAGAACGGCTGCACGCCAGTCTCGCCGCAGGCGCTCGGCTAGCCCGTTTAACAAGGCCGGATCTGCAGCGTGCGGAAAATCCCGCCGCTTAACGCCCACAGCGCCCGTTGAAATAAGAACCAATTTACTGATTCTATTCGGAAAAATACTCGCGATCCGATGCGCCACCATACCACCCAATGACCACCCAACGAGTGCGCATCGCTCAGGCAAGTGCGCGGCCACGAGGCGCGCCCAGCCCTCAAGGTCTGCCGCGCTCTTCGACCACGGCGAGTGGCCATGCCCAGGCAAATCAAGCACATGCACGCGGTGGTTGGGTGCCAACGCCGTGCTGAGGGAGGCAAAGATCCCGCCGTGAAGCCCCCACCCGTGCAGAAGGGCGACATCCGAGCCGGTCCCGCTCATTGACCGATAGAGGCTCACCGCTCAGTTCGTTCGGGCGCGATCAGGACTCCGTGCGCACCGGGCCCGATACCGGCTGCGTTGGCTTCATCCGTGTCGATATGCATCTCAAGACAGAAGCGGTCGCTGACTCTTACCCGCACATCACCGAAGGTCAGGGAGCGCCCACCCGGTGTGCCCGCCTGCACCTGTACGGTATCCCCATCGGACACGCCGTACGTGTTGGCGTCGTGGGGCGTCATATGGACATGTCTCAAGGCACAAATGACGCCCTCGCGCAGGACAATGCTGCCCGCCGGGCCCTCCAGACGCAGTCCAGGGGAGTCGGCGACATCGCCCGACTCGCGGACAGGCGCATCAAGACCCAACAAAAATCCGTCCGTCCGCGAGATTTCGACTTGGTCACGGACGCGCTCTGGTCCGACCACGCGCACTCGCTCGATCTGACCTTTCGGGCCGACCACGCGCACCCACTCATTGGCAGCGTATTGACCGGGTTGGGAAATCTCGCGGAATACGGTCAGCCGATGCCCGGCGCCGAACAGCGTCTCAACGCTCGCGACCGTCAAGTGCACGTGGCGAGCGGAGATCGCAATGGGAATCGGCGCCCGAACGCTCACCGGGCGTTGTGCGGCAACCAGTTTCTGTGTGGCCACCGCAATCGCCGCTTCTTCATCGGTCGCGACGACCAAAATCCGGCAGCGGCTGACATCGGCGGCAACGTCGGCCACCGGCCGGTCTGTCGATACGCGCCCGTCGATATTGCGATCGTCATCTAACTGCAGCCCGAGAAAGCCCAAGTTATCCAAGATGCGTCGTCGCATCATGACGCTGTTCTGGCCGACGCCGCCGGTAAAGACGAGGGTATCGATACCGCCCATCGCCGCGGCGAATGCGCCGATATATTTGCGGATCCCGTATGCATAGACATCCAGCGCAAGGCGGCATGCCTCATCGCCCTGTCCTGCCCGCTGCTCGACAACCCGCAGATCAGCGCTACCGGTCAATCCCAGAAAGCCGGATTCCCGGTTCAACATGTGATCGACTTGTTCAGCCGTATAGCCTTCCCGCAGCAGCGTCAGCAATAGCCCCGGGTCGACATCACCACACCGGGTGGCGCCGACAAGACCCTCCAAGGGCGTCAAACCCATACTGGTGTCGACGCTGCGGCCATACTCGACAGCAGCCATACTGGCACCAGCCCCCAAATGGGCGCTCACGATCCGCAATTGCCCACGATCGATGCCCATATGGCGGGCGGCGAGCGTTGTCACATAATCATGGCTCGTGCCATGAAACCCGAAGCGCCGCAGGCCCAATCGCTCACGGACCTCCGCCGGTATCGCATATTCCCGAGCGCGGCGCGGGAGCGTGGCGTGGAAGGCGGTATCAAAAACTGCCACATGTGGCACGTTCGGCAACAGGCGGCGCGCGGCGCGCAAAGCGGCGACGGCCGGCGGATTGTGTAAGGGAGCGTAACGCGACAGCGCCTCGATCGCGTCCACGGTATCGTCGCCGACCAGGGTAGGACCGGTGTAACGCTCGCCGCCGTGCACGATTCGATGGCCGACAGCGGTCACTGCGGCCAGGGCAGGCCCATGCCGCTCCAGCGCCGTAAAGGCGGTGGCGATCGCGGTTGCTAGGTCAGGTGCTTCCGTCGGCTGGGTCACGCCGTCAGTCGTCAGCGTGGCCGAAGAACCGACGCCTTCCACCGACAAGCTATCGACCCGGCGACCATCGGCATCAATGATCGCCAGCTTGACCGAAGAACTGCCGCAGTTCACAACGAGGGTCACGGAAGGCATACGCGATGCTAGCATCGCGACCCGCGTCTCCTCCACCACGAAATCTCCGAACCCGAGCACCACGTGCAGCACGACGAACTACTCGCCAAACTCAACGAACCTCAACAGGCAGCGGTATCCGCTCCTGCAAAACCGATTCTCGTACTTGCCGGCGCCGGTAGCGGCAAGACGCGTGTACTCGTGCATCGAGTTGCCTGGCTCATCGCGCGGGAAAATGTCTCTCCGCATTCGATTATCGCGGTCACGTTCACGAATAAAGCGGCAGCTGAGATGCGGGGCCGTATCGAAAGTCTGCTGAGGCTACCGGGTAACGCACTCTGGATCGGCACCTTCCACGGGCTTGCCCATCGACTGCTGCGCCTGCACTGGCAAGAAGCTCAGCTGCCGCAGACTTTTCAGATTCTCGATTCTGACGACCAGCTTCGCATGATCAAAAAGATCGTGAAGGCGCTTGAACTTGATGACACCCGTTGGGTTCCCAAAGACATCCAATACTTCATCAACGCCCAAAAAGATGAGGGTCGTCGACCCAAAGCGCTCGGCGATGATGGAGATCCGACTCGTCGGACGATGATTCGCGTTTATCAAGCCTATGAAGATGCTTGTCAGAAGAACGGCGTCATCGATTTCGCTGAGTTGCTGCTACGCAGCTTCGAGACTTTGCGTGATTTTCCGCCGCTACTGGAGCATTACCAGCGCCGCTTCCGGCATGTGCTGGTGGATGAGTTTCAGGATACCAATGCGATTCAGTACCAGTGGATCCGACTGCTCGCTGGACGCGACAGCATGCCATTTGTTGTCGGCGACGATGACCAGTCGATTTATGGCTGGCGCGGCGCCCGTGTCGAAAATATTCAGCGTTTTCAACGCGATTACCCTGGCACCGCTGTCTTTCGCCTTGAGCAGAATTACCGCTCCACCGCCACGATTCTGAACGCGGCCAACGCCCTGATCGCTAACAACAGCGAGCGCATGGGCAAGACGTTGTGGACGGACGGTGCACGCGGCGAGCCCATTCGGGTGTACGCCGCCTTCAACGAACGCGATGAAGCAGCCTTCGTCGTCGAACGCATTCACGAGTGGCGCCGCTTGGGCGGCCGGTTACAAGAATGCGCCATCTTGTATCGCTCGAATGCGCAATCTCGGGCGTTGGAAGAAGCCTTCATCCAGACCGTGCCTAAGATCCCCTACAAGGTCTACGGCGGACAGCGCTTCTTCGAGCGGGCCGAAATCAAGGATGCGTTGGCTTATCTACGGCTGCTGTCCAATCGCCGCGACGACGCATCTTTCGAACGGGTCGTGAATCTACCCACGAGGGGCATCGGCGCGAAGAGTTTAGATACCGTGCGAGACACTGCCCGCGCCCAAGCGCTGTCGATGTGGGAAGGTTCCGCAACGGCGATCACGGCCGGCACCTTGGGCCCTAAGGGCGGCGACTCACTTCACGCTTTTCTCGCATTGATCGAACGACTGGCGCGAGAGACAGCTGGCTTGCCACTGCACGAGATTGTCGACAAGGTCATCACGTCCTCAGGCTTGATCGAACACTTCCGCAAAGAGAAGGGGGAGCGCGGCGAGGGACGTATCGAAAACCTTGAGGAACTCGTGTCGGCAGCTCGTGGCTTTCAGCACGAGGATGCTGAAGAAGGCATGAGCGAACTCGACTCCTTCCTCGCACACGCTGTTCTGGAAAGCGGCGAAGGGCAGGCGGGTGAATGGGAAGATTGCGTGCAGATGATGACGCTCCACACGGCCAAAGGCCTGGAATTCCCCTTGGTGTTCATGTGTGGACTTGAAGACGGATTGTTTCCACACCAACGTTCCATTAACGACATCGGTGGGCTCGAAGAGGAGCGCCGCTTGGCGTACGTCGGCGTCACCCGCGCCATGCGACGCCTGTATCTCACCTATGCCGAGCAGCGCCGACTCCACGGCATTGACCAATTCGGCACACCGTCACGGTTCATCGCGGAAATCCCCCCGGAACTGGTCGAGGAGGTACGCCCGAGGGTGCAGGTCAGTCGGTCGCTCTACTCCGGTGGCAGCGGCGGTTCCGGCCAAGGCAGCCGGGAGGGCTGGGGAACCAGGGAAACCTATGGTGGCGGCGACCGCTGGAGCGGCCAAGAACGACGCAGCGGCGCGTCGCCCGCGTTCTCAAGTTCGGTCCGCGGCGGAACGCCGGCGGCTCCGGCGCGGCAGACCGCCAATTTGGTGGAGCCGGACAACGGTACAGGTCTGAAATTGGGTCAAAGGGTCAAACACGCCCGCTTCGGTGATGGGGTCGTTCTACGCATCGACGGTCACGGGCCAGGTGCCCAGGTTGAAGTGAACTTTGAGCGGGCCGGCCGAAAGGTGCTGATGGCCGCCTACGCCAACCTGCAGCCGATCTGAGGGAGACAGGCATGAGCCGGAACCCTGCTAGAATCAGGGTCCCGCGTCTACCCGCGTGATCACTTGAAAATCATCATTTTGGGAGCAGGACAGGTCGGCCGCACGGCGGCATACCACCTGTCTCGTGAAGAGGCGAACGAAGTCACTGTCGTCGATTCCGACGAAACAGTGTTGCAGCAATTGCAGGATCGTCTGGACGTTCGCACGGTCAGCGGCAATGCCGCGAGCCCGTCCGTACTCGCTGCAGCCGGTTGCGCAGACGCCGACCTGTTGGTCGCGCTGACCTCCAGTGATGAAGTCAACATGGTGGCCTGCCAGGTTGCTTGGACGCTGTTCAAGACGCCCACCAAGATTGCGCGAATTCGAGCCGCTTCATACGCGGCCCATCCTCAACTGTTTGGCGAACTCACGGGTTTCGCGGTCGACACTTGGGTCAGCCCGGAACAACTGGTCACGGAATATGTTGAGCGCTTGATCGAACATCCTGGCGCACTCCAAGTGGTCGATTTCGCTGATGGCCGCGTGCGGCTCGTCGGCGTTCGGGCTGTGGAAGGTGGTCTCTTGGTGGGCCAACCCCTTTCGAATCTGCCCAAACACATTCCGGGCGTCGAGACGCGCGTTGCCGCCATGTATCGGCGTGGCCGTAGTGTGCGCCCGGACGGCGAAACGGTCGTCGAGCCAGGCGATGAGGTGTTCTTTCTCGCTGCCCGAGAAGATATCCGCACCGTCATGAGTGAATTGCGCAAGCTTGAGGCGCGCGTCCGGCGCATCGTGATTGCCGGTGCCGGCCATATTGGGGTGCGGCTAGCGCAGGCACTCGAAGGGCGGCTGCAAGTCAAACTCATCGAACGCGATAAACATCGCGCTCGCCGCGCAGCTGAGGTCCTACGCGAAGCGATCGTACTGAATGGCGACGCCGCTGATGAAGAGCTGCTCATCGAGGAAAACGTCGATAGTGCGGACGTCTTCGTCGCCGTCACGAATGCTGAAGAGGCCAATATCCTGTCAGCGATGCTCGCCAAGCGCATTGGCTGCCGCAAAGTGATGGCCCTCATCAATCGTCCCGCCTACGCGGAGCTGATGGAGAGCGATCGGGTCGATATCGCCATTTCGCCTCAGACCATCACGATCGGCTCGCTGTTGGCGCATGTCCGCCGCGGTGACGTCGTCAAAGTTCACTCTTTACGGCGCGGCGCGGCGGAGGCGATCGAGGCGATTGCGCACGGCGATAGCGATACGTCTCAGGTGGTCGGCCGTCCGGTCGAGGGCGTCAAGCTGCCCGAGGGCACGACCATCGGCGCCATTGTGCGGGGCGACGATGTGATCATGGCGCATCACGATACGGTGATCGAGGAAGGCGACCACGTGATTCTGTTCCTGACGGATCGACGCCACGTAGAGGCGGTCGAGAAGTTGTTTCAGGTCGGCGTTTCCTTTCTCTGAGGACCGCTGTGCACCTACGGCTCGTACAACGCATTCTCGGCCTCATCATCGCAGTGTTCGGACTGACGATGCTGCCACCCATGCTGGTCGGCATTTTTTATGGCGATGGCGATGCCGGGGCCTTTCTTGCGACAGCGGCTGTGCTGTGCACATTCGGCGGCATACTCTGGTATCCCGTTAGGCACATCGATCGAGACATTCGACTGCGCGACGGCTTTTTGATCGTTGCCCTTTTTTGGGCGCTGCTCGGATTAGGCGGTGCCCTGCCTTTCTTGTTTGGAACGAATCAGCACCTCAGCTTTACAGACGCCGTCTTTGAGTCTGTTGCGGGCGTCACGACGACGAACGCTAGCGTCATGCAAGGACTTGATCGTCTGCCACATGCGTTACTGTGGTACCGGCAGCAGCTGCAGTGGCTCGGTGGTATCGGCGTCATTGTATTGGCCGTTGCGCTGTTCCCGATCTTGGGTATTGGGGGCATGCAGCTGTATAAGGGCGATACGCCAGGATCTGTCAAAGACGAAAAATTGACCCCTCGTATCGCGGAAACGGCGCGGACACTCTCGGGAATCTACCTGCTGATCACCGTGGCGTGCGCCATCGCGTATAGCTCAGCCGGTATGTCGGCTTTCGATGCCATCGCACATGCGTTTTCAACCGTGTCGACGGGCGGGTTTTCGACTCATGAAGGTGGCTTTGCGCACTTTCAGTCGGCAGCCGTCGATACCGTCGCCATGGTGTTCATGTTCGTGGGCGGTGTGAACTTTGCGTTGCACTTTCTTGCTTGGAAGCGGCGGGATACGGCGGCCTATTTGTCCGATCCGCAGTTCCGAGGCTATCTGTACCTGACATTAACGTTGGTGTTCGTCGTCAGCTTCGAGCTGTATCGCAGTGGTGTGTACGCAAGTCCGGTTGAAGCGCTCCGCAATGGTGCGTTTGCCGCCATTTCCATGCAGTCGACAACCGGTTTTGCGGGCGCTCCCTTTTTCACGTGGCCAGGGATGTTGCCGGTACTACTGATGCTCGTCACATTCGTCGGCGGTAGCGCAGGCTCAACGGCCGGCGGCATGAAAGTGATTCGTTGGCAGCTCGTGTTGAAGCAGGCACAGCGCGAACTGATGCGGCTGGTTCACCCGAATGCCGCCATGGCAGTGAAGTTCGGCGACAAAGCGGTTGAGGGTCGCGTACTGGCCGCCATCACCGGTTTTTTTGCGATGTATCTGGTGCTCTTCGGCGTGATGATGTTGTTAATGATGATCGCCGGCACGGATCAACTGACTGCCTGGTCGGCCGTCGCCGCTTGCATCAATAACGCAGGTCCCGGTCTAGGCTCGGTCGCTGTGACCTATGCCCATCTACCGGACGCCGCCAAATGGGTCACATTGGTGGCCATGCTGATCGGGCGACTCGAGGTGTTCACCGTCGCGGTGCTGTTCATGCCCGCCTTCTGGCGGCACTGAACTTTCGAATTACCCTTCCACTTTGATAGGAATTCCCGCGAGACGGGCGTGCCACTCGCGTGGGCCTGTGTCGTGCACGGATTCGCCGTTTGCGTCCACGGCGACGGTGACCGGCATATCCTTCACATCAAATTCGTAGACGGCTTCCATCCCAAGTTCTGGGAAGGCCACCACCCGGCTCGCGCGAATCGCTTTCGAAACGAGGTATGCGGCGCCACCGACAGCGATCAAGTAGGCGCTCTTGTGTCGCTTGATGACTTCTATCGCCTCTGGGCCACGATCGGCTTTGCCCACCATCGCGATCAAGCCTGCTTTTTCCAACATCGTTTCCGTGAACCGATCCATTCGATTCGCGGTCGTCGGACCAGCAGGCCCCACCACCTCATCACGGACCGGATCGACAGGTCCGACGTAATAGATCACGCGATTCTTAAACGACAGCCCTTCGGGCAACGGCTTACCCTCGTCCAGCAAAGCGCAGATACGCTTGTGCGCCGCATCTCGGCCGGTCAGGAATTTTCCTGTCAGCAAGAGACGTTCGCCGGGTCGCCACGCCGCAACTTCTTCTCGGGTGAGCGTATCGAGATTGACTCGTCGAGTATTTGCATCGGGCGCCCAACCAACTTGCGGCCATTCCTCGAGGTTTGGCGGCGTCAGCTCGGCGGGACCCGATCCGTCTAAATGAAAGTGCACATGACGAGTGGCTGCGCAGTTGGGGATGACCGCCACAGGTAGCGACGCCGCGTGCGTGGGGTAATCGCGCACTTTGACATCGAGCACGGTGGTCATGCCGCCTAGCCCCTGTGCCCCGATCCCGAGTGCGTTGACGCGGTCGTAGATTTCTAAGCGTAACTCCTCTGCCTTGTTACGCGGACCACGTTCTTTGAGTTCCTGGATATCGATCGGGTCCATCAAGGACTCTTTTGCCATCAGCAGCGCTTTCTCTGCAGTGCCGCCGATACCAATGCCCAGCATCCCGGGTGGACACCAGCCAGCACCCATCTCTGGGACGCGGGCGAGCACCCAATCGGCAATATTGTCCGACGGATTGAGCATTTCGAACATCGACTTGTTTTCGCTTCCACCGCCTTTCGCCGCGATGGCCACCTCCACCTCACCGCCTGGCACCATCTCGACATGCACCACAGCTGGCGTGTTGTCGCGGGTGTTGCTGCGCTTACCGGCAGGGTCTGCAACGATGGACGCACGCAGGCGATTCTCAGGGAGTCCGTACGCTCGACGGACGCCCTCATTGACCATTTCTTCTACCGTCAAATTCGCGTCCCAACGTGCGTTCATACCGATTTTCACGAAGGCGACCACGATGCCCGTGTCTTGGCAGATGGGTCGATGACCCTCGGCGCACATACGAGAATTGGTAAGGATCTGCGCAATGGCGTCCCGCGCCGCGGTGCTTTGCTCCATCTCGTACGCCCGACCCATCGCCGTGATGAAGTCCGGTGAGTGGTAGTAGCTGATGTACTGCAGGGCGTCGGCAACGCTCTGAATGAAATCGTCTTCACGAATGACGGCCATGGCGAAACCTGAGAAGTCACTGCGCCGAAAGGAGCGCGAGCGGCGATTTTATCAGGAGACGGGTCGGTTGCGGCGCTGCAGCAACAGCTCCACTTTGTCGCGATGACCCCGCGATAGTTTCAGCTCCTGGCCGTTATCGAGGGTCAGGAAGTACTCGCCATTGGAATGGGGCCGGAGTTTGCGGACCCGGCTGAGATTGACCATCGCCGAGCGATGGATCCGCTGAAAAACCTCCGGATCGAGCTCCGACTCCAGCTGTTTCATCGTGGCCCGCAGGACGTGGGTTTCGCCGGCGGCGTGCACACACATATAGTCACCCGCGGCGTCGATCCAATCGATGTCGGTGCAGGGTATCCGCAGCAGGTCCCGACCCGTCCGGATCGTGAGCATCTCCGGATAACGCCGATTGGGTCCCGTGACGCGCTCAAGCAGGGTCTCGGGATCGAGTTCTCCGGCGCCAGTGACATCGGCGAGCAGCGCGAGCATTCGTTCATGTCGCCCAAGGGTGTCTCGCGCTCTCACCGCAAGGCGGACGCGCTCCAACGTTTGAGTGAGGCGGTCATCGTCCACTGGCTTAAGCAAGTAATCGAGGGCGCGGGCCTCGAAGGCGTCGATGGCGTATCGGTCATAGGCGGTCACAAAGATGATGATGGGCATCGCGTCTTGTGGCAGGTGCGCGACGACGTCCAGACCCGTCAGCCCGGGCATTTGGATATCCAAAAAGACCGCGTCGGGCGCCAGCGACGCTATCTGGGCAATGGCATCCCGGCCATTGGCACACTCACCCACCACTTCGACGTCGGTCGCTGCGGCCAAGCGAAGTTCGAGTCCACGCCTTGCCAGCCGCTCATCATCGACGAGCAAGACGCGGATTTTCACGATTGCAACTCCGCCGGTAAGGTGAGTTCAATGACGCATCCCTGCTCAAGATTGCGGCCAGCCAATCGTGCCTGTGGACCGTACAGAACGCTCAATCGATCACGGGTATTCGACAACCCGACGCCGCGACCGTCGGCAGGAATGCCACCGTCGGGCAGTCCCGGACCATCATCGGAAATATCAATGCGCAATTGATCGGCGTGCACGTCAGCGTCGATGCGAATGTGGCCACCTATTTCGCGCGTGGCGACCGCATATTTCAGCGAGTTTTCAACCAACGGCTGGAGCAACAAGGAAGGCACAAGTGCCTGGCTGGCAGTGTTGGAGATCGTCTGCGTAATGGTAAGACGCGAACCGAATCGGAGTTGCTCGATGCCCAGGTAGAGTCCCAGCACGTCCAGTTCCTGCCGCAGCGTCACCTTTTTCATGGGGTCTTGGTCGAGGCTGTGCCTCAGAAAGCTCGACAGTCGGGTCACGGCTAAATTGGCCGTTTCATTGTCCCGGTCGAGTACCAGCGTTGAAATGGCGTTCAGCGTATTGAAGAGAAAGTGCGGATTCAGTTGGTAGCGCAGCATTTTCAGTTGCGCTTCACGGGCCAAGCCTTCGGCGCGTGCCGTGGCCAGTCGCTCCCGATGTACCGACTCATAGAAGTAGATTCCGTAATACAGGCCGCTCCACGACAACAGTAGGTAGGTGGAGATCAAAGCACCTGCAAAAAACTGCCCAAGGCCGTGAGCCGACACGCTCTCGTCCAAGAAACTCGCGATGGCCGTATTGATGAACAAGCGCCAGATCAGCGCCGCCGCATACACTGCGGTCAACGAAACGGGCAACAGGACTGCCATGCCCCGATCCCGAACACGCCGGAAAACGTACCGAAGCACGGAGGACAGCGCGAGACCAGACGTCGCAGCAATGATCAGGACGATGATGTACCCGCGCAGTTTGTCCGGACCGAGCCATTCGGGATAGAACAGCGCGGCGACAAACTGGGCAACAAAATAGGCGCTCCAGCCCAGCAGCTGGAGACCCCAGAACGAGGCTTCCCGGTGGTCGGCCATGCGGTCCAAAAAGCGCGTCGCGGTGTGGTCGTAATGCATGTTGGCAACTTAGACGAGGATGAGCGCAGATGGGTAACGATTCACCGCGAGCAGACGACAGTTGGGCGTATGGCAGCAGCCGCGGGGAAAAACGGGGAATTTTCCAATTCACCCTTTTTACCAAGTTACAGACTGATTAATGGAATAATCTTCCACGCGGTTGCCTTTTAATAGCTATTTTTTAATCGACATTCCCACTTTTAATAACTTTGAGTGAAATACGAGAGAAAAAATGCTTTCTTGAGTTATTTTTTCATCTAAGTGGGTTTTAGATTCCTAGTTATAGTAATTTTTACTGATTTGGTGAAAAATGATTGGCTTAATACAACGAGTCACCTCGGCAAAAGTAGAAGTAGAAGGCGCAACGGTCGGACAAATCTCGGCCGGACTGCTGGTACTGCTGGGCGTGCAGCGCTCTGACGGGTCGAGGGAGGCGGACCGGCTACTGGAGCGCATCCTCACCTACCGCATCTTCGATGATGAACAGCAGCGTATGAATCGCAGCTTGCTCGATGTTGGTGGCGAACTGCTGGTGGTTTCCCAGTTCACCCTGGCCGCCGACACCCACAAGGGCACGCGCCCGGGGTTCAGCACGGCCGCCCCCCCAGAAGAGGGGGCTCGTTGGTATGACTATTTTGTCGGCCGCGCCCGCGAGCGGATCCCTCGCGTCGAGACCGGCCAATTCGGGGCGAATATGGCGGTTCACCTCGTCAACAGCGGTCCGGTCACTTTTTGGCTTGAGGTCACGCCGGAACCGAATGGCTAAACGGACGGCCGGCCCTTTGGGGTATGATCTGACGCTCGAACCGTTACGAAATCGTTTCCGGGAGAACGTCGATGGGCTCGATCGGATTTCGCGAATTGCTGGTGATACTGGTCATCGCGCTCCTTATTTTCGGTGGCAAGAAACTGCGCACTATCGGCTCTGACCTCGGCGCCGCCGTCCACGACTTCAAAAAGGCGATGGACAAGGGCGAGAAGGAATCTGAGCAGCAGCCCCCCTTGCGTCAGTTGAGCGGCCAAGACGCCGAATTCAAGGACGCCCAAGCACAGAAGCCTGAGCAGAAGACGCACTCCTGACGGACACCGCCCGGGGTGAGAGCAGTCTATGTTTGACGTGGGGCTTGGCGAGATTCTGCTGATTCTCGTGATTGCGCTGGTTGTGTTGGGTCCGGATAAGCTGCCGAAATTGGCGGCCGACATCGGCCGTTGGGTTGGCCGTGCGCGCTCGATGGCGCGGCAGCTCAGTGCTCAACTGGAACAAGAAGTCCGTATGGACGAGTTCGCGCGCGCCCAACGCCAACAGGCGGCTGAAGCAGCCAAGACCGCCGCCCCGGCGCAGCCGCCCGCGCCGGCGACTGCCACGAGCCCGACGGTTGCAGCGCCCGCCACGGCGAGCGGCGACGTCACTCCCGCCGTCACCCCGGAACCAACAGTAGCGACGGCAGCGCCTGTGGCGGACGCTACACCCACCTCTCTTGAGACAACTCTGGTGAGCCCGGCCACCGTGCCGGCCGCCGCGACGCCAGTACCGCGGACCGATGGCCACTCCTGACCCTACGGAGCCGCTGGCCGAAGGCACGCTGATCTCGCATTTGCTCGAGCTCAGAAGTCGCTTGCTTCGCGCCGTGGTCGCCGTCCTGATCGTCACCGTTCCGGCGATGCTGTACGCCAATGACCTGTTTGGCTTTGTCGCACGCCCGTTGATCAAGGTATTGCCGAAAGGCTCCGCCATGATCTCCACCAGCGTGATGGCGCCGCTGACGACACCATTCAAGTTGGCTTTCTACGTTGCGCTGATCAGCGCAATGCCCTACGTGCTCTATCAGATCTGGGCGTTCGTGGCGCCTGGCCTGTACCGTCATGAGAAACGCTTTGCGTTGCCACTCTTGGTGTCGAGCATTGGTCTTTTTTATGCCGGCATCACGTTCTGCTACTACATCGTGTTTCCCATCATGTTCGCGTTCTTTACTGCGACGACGCCACCGGGCGTACAAATGATGACGGACATGACGCAGTACCTCGATTTCGTCCTCGTGATGTTTCTGGCCTTCGGCGTCGCGTTTGAGATTCCGGTTGCCATCGTACTGCTGGTGATTACCGGCCTTGTCAAAGTCGAAACACTGACGCGCAATCGCGGCTACGTACTCATCGGCGTGTTCGTTCAAGCGGCTGTCATCACGCCGCCGGATGTGCTCTCACAGACCATCATGGCGTTGCCGATGTATGCACTGTATGAATTCGGCATCATCATGGCGCGCATCCTCTCGAAACGTCGCGCCGCCGATCAAGCCAAACGCGCGGCCACCGAAGACGCGGAAACCTGATTCGCACTGGTAGTGCCTCACCCGCACGTCGTCGATCAGACTGAATCAACAGGGCATCTGCCCGGGGGAACCTGCGATGACTGAGACGAACTCAACGACGACTTTCTTCGGCCATCCGCGGGGCCTCTCGACGCTTTTTTTCACCGAGTTCTTCGAGCGCTTCAGCTACTACGGCATGCGTGCATTACTGGTGCTGTTCCTCACAGCGACCGTGGCGCAGGGCGGCTTAGGGGTCGATGACGCAACCGCCGGCTCGATCTATGGCATCTATGCGGGCGCCGTCTACCTGTTCGCACTGCCGGGGGGCTGGATAGCCGATCGGTTGCTCGGCACACGACGCAGCATTTGGATCGGCGGCATGCTCATTGCGGTTGGCAACGGCCTGTTGGCGATTCCTGCCGGCATGTTCACCTTTGTCTGCGGATTGCTCGTCATTGCGCTCGGCACGGGGTTGCTCAAGCCGAATATCAGCGCCCTGGTCGGGGAATTGTACGAGGGCAAGCCTGGCGCATTTCGCGATGCCGCCTTCTCGATCTTTTACATGGGCATCAATTTGGGTGGTTTGCTCGCGCCGCTCGTGTCCGGGACGGTCGGCGAAATGTTTAATTTCCGCTATGGCTTTCTGACCGCTGGGTTGGCCATGCTGTTGGGGCTCGTGCAATTTAAGACGACGGGTCACTACCTTGGCAACGCAGGCCTAGCGCCGAAGTCCACGAGCGCTGCTGAGCGCGCTCGTGGTCTGCGATGGGTCGCCGTCGGCGTCTGCATCATGGTCGGCCTGCTCGCAGCAGCGGGTCTGGGGCTGTACTCGGTCAGCGCGCCTGTCGTAGCCGATGTGTTCCGACGGCTGATGTACGCGATCGCGGTGCTCTACTTCGGCTATATCCTGCTCTTCGGCGGCTTGGACGGCACTGAAAAGCGCCGCGTCGGCGTCATGATTGTCTTGTTCGTCTGTTCCGCGCTCTTCTGGGCGGGCTTTGAACAGGCGGGGACCACGTTCAATCTGTTTGCGCGCGATCTGACGGACCGCTCCTTCTTGGGCAGCTACTTCTCCAGTGGAGAACATCCGGCCACGTGGTATCAGTCCTTCAATTCGGTTTGCATCATCGCCTTGTCCCCCTTCTTCGCATGGCTCTGGCTCGCGCTCGGCCGACGCAATCTTGATCCCTCAGCACCCGTAAAGTTTGGGTTTGGGTTGGTCATGCTCGGAGCAGGCTTTGCGGTCCTCCTCTTCGCCGCCAACCTCATCCTGGCCTCCGGGGGCAAGGTTGGCCCGCAGTGGTTACTGCTCACCTACTTGTTACACACCACGGGCGAGCTGTGCCTCAGCCCCGTAGGACTGTCAAATTTCACCAAGTTGGCGCCACCGCGGTTCGTGTCGCAGCTGATGGGCATGTGGTTTTTGGCGACAGCCATCGGCAATCTCGCGGCTGGCCAGATTGGTGGACACATCGGTAGCGATGTGCACACCATGCCAACGGAATTTCTTCATATGACGATGTACGGGGTGGGTTGTGGTCTCCTGATGCTTTTGTTCGGTCCGTTGCTGCGGCGATGGATGGGCGACATCCGCTGAGGCTTTGACCCGCCCCCAACGAGAGGGGGATGCGATGAAGGACACTCCGCAACTGACGGTTCGCGCCGTCTTGCTGTCGATGGCGCTCACCGTGGTACTGGCGGCTGCCAATGCGTATCTCGGCTTATTCGCCGGTCTGACGGTCGCAACGGCCATTCCGGCTGCTGTTGTCTCTATGGTGGTTCTGCGAATGCTCGGGCGCAGTAGCGTTTTGGAGAACAACATTGTGGCGACCGGGGCCTCTGCGGGCTCCTCCATCGCGGCAGGTACCGTGTTCACGATGCCTGCGCTCATTATCTTGGGGCATTGGACGCGATTCGATTATTGGTGGGTATTGGCCATCATCGGGCTCGGTGGCTTGTTGGGCGTGCTTTTTTCAGTGCCGCTGCGTCGAACGCTGATCATCGCGGAGGACTTGCAGTTTCCCGAGGGCGTCGCGACCGCTGAACTCTTGCGAGCCGGAAGCGAAGGTGCGGGAAGCGCCAAAGCGCTTGGGCTTGCGGCAGGCGCGGGTGCGCTATTCAAACTGGCGATGTCGGGATTGCGATTAGTGCCCGAGACATTTTCTGTTTCAGGTTTTCTGGGTGGTAGTCGGCTGATTGGATATATCGGATTGAACTTGTCCCCTGCGCTGCTCGGTGTCGGTTACATCGTTGGCCCCAATGTCGGAACGGTGACGGTCGCTGGTGGTTTGCTCGCGTGGTGGTTATTCATTCCGGTCTACCATGCGTTCTTCGCCCTGCAGGACACCGTGCTTGCCGCAAAGCTCGCGGGCGTTGATGCAGAAACCGCTGCGGGCCTCATCTGGACCGCGAAGGTTCGTTATATCGGTGTCGGAGCAATGCTCGTAGGCGGCTTATGGGCGCTGTGGACACTGCGACACTCGCTGCTCTCGGGCGTGCGCAGCGGGCTCAGTGTGAGCGGCAACCGGGACATCGTCGATGAGCGCGAACGGGACCTGCCGATGTCCTTCATTTTGGCCGGTATCGTGCTTTTTGTAGTGCCGTTGTTCGCCCTGTACAGCGTTGTGGTCGGCAGCTACGGCATCGCTGCCGGGATGGCTGTCATCATGGTGGTTGCTGGATTTGTCTTCTCATCCGTCAGCGGCTATATGGCGGGCCTTGTCGGATCTTCCAACAACCCCGTGTCGGGTATCACCATCTCGACGATTCTCTTCGCGTCCTTGGTGCTGCTGGCATTCATGGGTTCGGGTAGTACCGTCGGTCCGGTTGCGGCGATTTTGATCGGGGCGGTCACTTGCAGTGCGGCGGCCGTCGCCGGTGACAACCTTCAGGATCTCAAGGCTGGCCGTCTGCTCGGCGCGTCGCCGTGGCGGCAGCAGGTCATGTTGGCGCTTGGCGCTGTTGCCGGGGCCGCCATCATGGCGCCCGTGCTCAATCTACTGTTGGAGGCGTACGGAATCGGCGCGCCTGCTCACGCGGGAGTCAA
The DNA here is from genome assembly GCA_947455595.1 of Gammaproteobacteria bacterium. Lineage (GTDB taxonomy): Bacteria > Pseudomonadota > Gammaproteobacteria > Steroidobacterales > Steroidobacteraceae > CAIKZZ01. Next base: position 32,042 of record CANGOP010000002.1, on the reverse strand, counting down.
AGCACTGAGCGCGCCGCAAGCCACGCTCATGGCGGCCGTTGCCCAAGGGATCTTCGGTGGCGGTTTGCCGTGGCCGATGATCGAGCTCGGTGCCGCATTGGGCGTAGCCGTCATTTTGCTTGACCAATGGTTGGTGCGCACCGGTCGCTCGTTCCGCACGCCCGTGCTCGCCGTTGCGGTCGGTGTTTATCTTCCGTTGGAGCTGACCACACCGATTTTCCTCGGTGGGTTGGTTGCCGCATTAGCCGCACGGTGGCATCGCGCCCATGGCGGCAGCGGTGAAGAATCTGAACGTCGTGATGGCCTCTTGTATGCGTCTGGCCTCATCGCCGGTGAGGCTATTGTGGGCGTCTTGGTCGCCATTCCCATCGTGGCAACAGGCCGCGTCGATGTGCTGTCCGTAGCCATGACGGTGCCTTTTGCGCAGTGGGTGGGACTCGGCATCCTCGCACTCATTGGGCGATGGCTCTATCGAGCCGCCATCAGCAAGCCGGCCTGACAAGATCGGTGCCGCGGACGGGATCGCATCCGTTTCGCGGCACCGAGCCACGATATGAGAGATCTGCCAGACCGACTGCACCGCTCTTCTTGGCGCCCCTCTGACGCGAATCTGATTTATTTAGCGTTCGCAGCGGTCTATCTGATCTGGGGTACGAGCTTCGCCGTCACCAAGGTGATGGTGTTATCGACACCGCCTTTTCTAGCGGGCGCGCTACGCTTCCTGTTAGCCGGCACGGTGCTGTTGATCTTCACTCGGTTGCGGCGGATGTCGCTGCCAGCGAATTGGCTGGAATGGCGGCATGTCTTGGTGATGGCCGTCCTGCAAGTCACCGGATCCGCCGGACTCAACATCCTCGCGGCGCAGCACATCTTCTCGAATCAGGCCGCACTGCTGAACGCGTCGGGTTCACTGTGGATACCGTTGCTGAGCGCTCTGGGCCCGCGCGGTGAGCGAATCAGTCGGCGAGTAGGGATGGGCTTGGCCGTCGGCTTTGTGGGTGTCTTGCTCTTGTTATGGCCGCGAGACGGCTACGCGCTGGACACGCTGCCGTGGCAGTTCGTCGTCATTCTCGCCTGCCTCAATTGGTCAATCGGCACGATTTACTATCGGCGCACACGGGTGTTGACGCCGATGCCGGTTCTGCTCGCCTTGGCGATGTTGATGGGTGGCGTGCTTCTCGGCGGCATTGGACTTGCTTGGCAAGAGTTGCCGAGGCTCTCTCTTGGCCCCACTAACATGTTTGCGATCGGGTATCTCGCACTGCTGAATTCGTGCCTTGCATATAGCTCGTATGTGTTTTTGATGCGAAGAACGACGCCTGCGCAACTGTCGACCTATGGGTATGTGAACCCAGCGATCGCCGCGGTCACGGGCTGGGTTTTGCTGGGCGAAGCGCTGTCTTCCCTACAGGTGGCCGGAATGGCGATTATTTTGACGGGCGTCATCTTTGTGACATTGCCAGAGCGTGCCCCGCGCTAAGCGTCACTTGCGGGCGAACGCGCCCCCTATCCACGAGACGATGCTGACAATGATCGCGGTGCCCAATGCCGCGCCGAAGCTGTCCACCGTCATGCCATGCATCAGCCACGCGACGAGCCCGACCATCGCCGCATTGATAACCAGAAGAAAAAATCCGAGTGACAGAACGGTCAGGGGCAACGTCAAAACAATGAGTAGCGGTCGCACCACCGCATTCATGAGGCCCAACGTCAGACCCGCCACGAACAGAGTCGTCGCATCCTCGAAGTGTAGGCCGGTGACAAAATAGGTTGCGAGCCAGAATCCGATGGCCGCAAAGGCGCCCCGCATCAGTAAATGATTCATCACTCCTCCTCATCCGCCGCAACCGTCGCAACCGTCGGCGTATACCGGACACCATGACGGTAGACGAGGCGGACATCCGCCAGATGGTCGATGCTACGCAGGACATCGCCCCGTACGGCCACGATATCGGCGTACTTGCCCGGCGCAATACTACCGATGTCCGCGTCCTGACCGAGCGCAAAAGCCGCATCCAGTGTCGCCGCCCGTAGCGCTTCGGTGGGCGTATACCCTGCTTCCGTCACGAGCGCCTCGGCTTCCTGCCACGTCGCACGTGACGTGATATGCCCCGGCTCACCGGCTAATGAGCCGACGAGAAACCGCGCGCCAGCGTTGCGCGCTGAACGAATGCGCGAGCCCAGGACGGAATGCCGTAAGTTCGGCGTCTCCAGGTCGATGGGATGTTGATCGAGGTCGGCGAGCGATTGTTGGATATCTTGCGCGACGACAGGCGGGAGAGCCGCCTTCCAGCGAGCCTCATCCAGCACCGCCGAGTTGGCTCGCATCCATTCGTGGTTGGTGAGCACTGACGCGCCGAGAGCCCAATATACCGGCCGACCCGTCGCCGCGCGAGCCGTGAGCGCACTGATTGCCTCGGATGGCAGGGTGTCATGGAAATCGCCACCCAGACTGATGAGGCCGAATGCCCCTGCGCGTACAGCGGGCGCAATATCTGCATCTGAGCGCACCCAGGCGTACCACCGCAGCCCAGCATCCTCCACCGCATAGTGCAGGGTGGATAACTCGCCGGCGCTGTATTCAGCGGCATCTTCGAGTATCACCGCATCGGCACCAACGGCAGCGAGTTTGTCGACGGCCGCACGCAATTCCGTTGCCGTGCGGGCGATCAGGACTCGGGAGTGGGCATGCGCATCGCGGCCGATATGCGTACCGGCCAAGAGCAGGGTCGGACCAGGCATTTTGCCGTCTACGATCCGTCGCCGGACCGTGCGGCTATTTTCAATCGGCGTTGCAACATCCCGGGCAGTCGTTACGCCGGCAGCCAACAGGGCTCTTGAGGCGAGTGGTAGCACCACTTTATCCATGAGGGGTTCATACGCCTCACGCCAACGGGCACGGCTCCCATGCCCGATCTCATTGAGGTGAACCGCGACATCAATCAATCCAGGCAGCACGGTATACCCCACGGTCGACACCCGGGCGGCGTCTGCGGGGATCGGCACGTCCCCCTCGCGACCAACGGCGACGATACGGTCGTCGCGGATCAACACAACACTGCGATTCAGCGGCGGTGAACCCGTGCCGTCGATCAGAGTGCCGCCGACCAGCGCGGTCGTCGCGGCTTGCGTCGGTGTGGCAAGTATTGCGATCAGGGCTGTTATCCAAAGCGTTCGGGTGGGGACAGATCGTTGCATGGAGACTGACTGGGTGAGCGGCGGCGCGGTATTCTGCCCTCACGGCGTGATGGAGAACAAACGCCTCATCACTGAGAGGGTAATGACATGTATCTGATTAATCTGATTTTGGGCTTGGTGCTCGCGCAATACATCTATTTCGGCGTGATGGTGGGTAAGGCTCGCGGCAAATACGGCGTCGCGGCGCCAGCAACCACCGGCCATGAAATTTTTGAGCGGTACTTCCGAGTCCACATGAATACGCTCGAGCTGTTGGTGGCGTTTGTTCCGTCGATGTATGCGTTCGCCACTTACTATCCGCCGCAATACGCGGCCATCTTGGGCGCGGTATTTTTTATTGGGCGCGTACTGTTCTACCGGTCGTACGTGCAGGATCCGAAAACCCGAAGCTTAGGCTTCAGCCTGTCCATACTGCCGATCGTCACATTTATCGGCGGGACCCTGCTTGGCGCTGCGCAGGAATGGCTGCGGGCGCACGCCGGCTGAGCTACGGCGGCGGATTTCCTTTCAGGAACGTGCGCGGGTCAATCGCCCGCGCCGCTTCCCGAACCTCGAAATACAGCTGTGGCTTGCTGGCGTCCACATCGGCAGAGCTTTCGGCGATGACGTCGCCGGGTTTGACCCGATCGCCGACCTTGCGAAGCAAGCGGCCGTTGTAGCCGTAAAGGGTCATCCAGCCACCGCCATGATCGAGCACGAGCAGCAGACCCAGCCCCGGTAGCCAGTCGGCGTAGGCAACGCGGCCGTAGTAGGGAGCTCGCACCTCGCCGGACCGACGTGTGTCGAGCAAAATTCCATTCCAATTCAGTCCGCCGGCACGCGATTCGCCGTAGCGTGCCGTCAAAGTGCCACGGGCAGGCCACGGTAATTTGCCTTTTAATTCTGTGAACGGGCGACGTCCTTGGCCGAGCGCGCCGAAGTCGTCGCCACCCGGCTGCGCGAGAGCGGCCCGCAGCCGCTTCAGCAAGTCCTCCAGCGCTGCCGCGTTACTTTTCAGTTCTTTGAGTTCCCCCGAGCGACTCGTGATTCGGGATTGCAGTCGGGCGAGGGCCTGCGCTCGATCGCGACGTGCCTGGTCCAAGGCTGCGGCGTCACGCCGACGAGCCGCCTCTAATTCGGCCAAACGCGCGTTTTCGTCGCCGACGGCGCTTTCCGATGCCTCAAGTGCGCGTGCCCGCTCATTGAGCTCCAGCATCTGAGCGGTGCGGGCCCGCCCGACATACCCGTAGTAAGTCAGCATTCGGGGAAGACGCGCCGGATCGCCGCTATCCATCAGGGCTTTCAGCGCCTCATCGTGGCCACCGACATACGCAGAGCGGAGTTGCAGCGCCAACGCATCCCGCGTGATGTCCAACGCAGCGCGCGCCTGCCCCGCCTCGGTCCGCAGCGACGCAAGACGAGCCGCGCTACTGGCATGACGGTCACGCACCTCGTCAAAACGAGCTCGCGCCCTGGCGAGCGCCTGATCCGCTTGCCGCAATTCAGCGGCCACAGCATCACGCGCCGCCACGTCGGATTGCACCGCCTCGGTAATCGCCCGGATACGAGCCTCCACGCGACTGAGTTGTGCTTCGGCCTCACTGGCCGACTTGGTAGGGCCCGCAGCAGAAGCGCCCAAGGCGAGCAGGAGGGCGACGGTTAAAACGGTCATACGCATGCCGCTAATGTAGCGGAGACCGAGCCTTGTCTCGACTGCTATAATGCTGTGTTGTTTTGACTAACGTAATCGCAAGACCCTGAATATGCAGCAAATTTTGCTCTACGCGAGCCATCACTGGATCCTCGTGTCGCTCACCGCCGCGGCCGCGATCGTGGTCCTCGTGCAGGAAACCCGTGCCCGCACCGCGAATTTTGCGTCGATCGGCCCGATGGAAGCCGTCCGGTTCATCAATAGCGGCGGCTTGCTGATCGATATCCGCTCTAAAGAAGCCTTTGATGCCGGTCATATTCGCAATGCGCGCAATTTGCCGGGCGCGGCGATTGTGGAAGGCGCGAAAGTGATCGAGCGCTTCAAAGACAAGCCCGTGATTGCCTACTGTGATACCGGCATGACGGCCGGCGCTGCCGCCCGTCATTTGGGCCGGCTGGGTTTCACCCAAGCGTACAATCTGCGCGGCGGTCTGGCCGCCTGGCGGCAGGAGAACCTGCCGGTCGACAAGACCTGAGGTGTCCTCATGAGCTCGCCCACGATTACCGTCTATTCGACCGGTTGGTGTCCTTACTGCTCGCGCGCGAAGTCGCTGTTGGACCGTAAAGGGGCTTCCTACCTCGAAATCGATGTGGATGGTGCCGCGCAGGCACGCGCCGAGATGATGGAACGGTCGGGTCGGCGCACGGTGCCGCAAATCTTCATCGGTGACCGTCACATCGGCGGCTGTGATGATCTCTACGCGCTCGACGCGGCCGGCGGTCTGGATCCCCTGCTCACGGGAGAATCGGGCTGACGCTCGACCTCTCACGATTTTTTCTTAACTAACCAAGCCAAAACAGGACTTCCCATGTCTGACGAAACCTCAAACGAAGTCGCGCAGGTCGCCCCCGAGGCGTCGCAGAGCGAATTGAACCTGCAGAACATTTACATCAAGGACGCGTCCTTCGAAGCGCCCAATGGTCCGAATTTGCAGGTCTCTGAATGGAACCCGCAGTTCGGCATGAACATGAACACCGCGGCGAGCCTCGTCGCGGAAAACGTCCATGAGGTCGTGCTGTCGATCACGCTCGAGGCGAAGGTCGGCGACAAGGTTGCCTATCTGGCTGAGGTCAAACAGGCCGGACTCTTCATGATTCGCGGCTTTGAGGTTGAAGATCTGCGCCGCATTCTGGGCGCTTTCTGCCCGAACACGTTGTTCCCCTACGTGCGTGCGTCGATTTCGGATCTCGTGGCTAAGGGTGGTTTCCCGCCGTTCCTGCTGCCGCCGGTGAATTTCGACCAGTTGTTTGCACAGTCGATGGAAGCCGCTGCGCGTCAGGCGCAGCAGGGCACCGTTAACTGAGCAGTACCCTGAACGGTGCGGTTGATGGGTCGTCGGCATCGCCGGCGCCCATCGCCGTACTGGGCACGGGTTCTTGGGGCACAGCGCTGGCGATTCAGTTCGCCCGCGTCGGTCGCCCAACCCGTCTTTGGGGCCGGAATGCCGAGCATCTCCGGCAACTGGCCGACGCTCGGGAAAATCAGCGTTATCTGCCGGGCGCCAAGTTTCCTGAGGCCCTGGAGATCCAGCCAGATCTGGATCGGGCCCTTTCCTCTGCTCTCGATGTGCTCGTCGCCGTCCCGAGCCACGCATTACGCGAAGCACTGCTGGCCCTACAGCCACGGTTGCGCCCCGGACAACGGGTCGCGTGGGCGACCAAAGGCTTTGAGCAGCATTCCTTGCTGTTACCTCATCAAGTCGCTCGGGAGATTCTCGGCGCATCCGTCCCGATAGCCGTGCTGTCGGGCCCGACGTTTGCGCGGGAAGTCGGCGCGGGACTGCCTACCGCCATGACCGTTGCGTCTCCCGATCCGTCCTTTGCTGAAGCGTTGGTGCGGTCCCTATCGGGCCTTAATTTTCGCGGCTATACCTCTGACGACATCGTCGGTGTTGAGGTAGGCGGGGCCGTCAAGAACGTCATCGCGATCGCGACCGGCATGGCCGATGGCTTGGGATTTGGTGCGAATACGCGCACTGCCCTGATCACCCGTGGATTAGCCGAGATGACCCGATTGGGTCTGTCGCTCGGCGCGCGCGCAACAACGTTTATGGGATTGGCGGCCCTTGGCGACCTCGTGCTGACCTGCACCGACGACCAGTCCCGAAATAGGCGATTTGGTCTTGCGCTGGCGCGTGGCCAATCAGCCAATGACGCGTTGCGAGTGATCGGCCAAGTCGTGGAGGGCTATGATGCGGCCCGCGCAGTCCATGCGGTCGCTGCGCGCCAAGGTATTGAGATGCCGATCGCGGACGCTGTCTACCAAGTCCTTCATGAAGGTCTGTCTGCCCCCGAAGCCGCGCGCGCGCTGATGGAGCGAGAACTGCGTCCGGAGCACTGATTCAATCGGTGCGCCCGTCGTAAATCCGTCGTTGAGCGGCTCGGGATATTTCATTTCCCAAGACGAGCACGACGATTAAGGCCACGGCTAGGAGTGGCAAGCCGGCGGCCGGCAACGCGGCGCTCCGCCAAAGGGTTTCATAGGCGGCAACGGCGCCGACAAGCCCCAATCCCCCGATCCAACACGTGCGCGGCCAAAGAAAGAGCGGGGCGCCGACGACCAACAGGGCAAAAAAAGCCACCCGCAGGCTCGTGGAGAGATGTAGCCACTGGGGTGATGCGGCCACAAAGACGACGGGCCCACGGAAAATCAGCCACACCATCGCCATTCTCAAGGCCGCCATCACCCAAGGCATAACCTGGCGACGCCAAGACGGCAGTTCCCTTCCGTTAACCCAGATCATGCAGGTCCTTCATGGCAAAGTCGTTTTGGCGCCAAGCCTCGAAAACGACCAAGGCGACGGAATTGGACAGATTGAGGCTCCGATTTCCGGGCCGCATCGGAATATGAAGGATTGATTCGGGGCTAAACCGGGCCAGAAGGGCTTCCGACAAACCCTTGGTTTCGCGGCCGAATAGGAACGCATCCCCGGGCCGATACCTGACATCGCTGTAACAGGTCTGACCGCCTGTCTCGACCACCCAAAGGCGTACCCCGCCCAAGTGCTGCAAACAGGCGTCAAGATTCTCGTGCTCATGCACTCTCGCCATTTGGTGGTAGTCGAGACCCGCGCGGCGTACCTGTGCCGCGTCCAGCGAGAATCCGAGCGGATGAATCAAATGCAGCTGACAGCCGGTGTTCGCAGTGAGGCGAATGACGTTGCCGGTATTGGGCGGAATCTCGGGTTCGTGCAAGATGATATGGAACATAGATTCGAGTCGTGGCAGGCGAGGCTATAATCTACCGATGAGCATGGTCCGTGAAGCCCCCGCAGCCTCCCTCGCCACGACCTTTTGTGGTCTGTCGTTTTCCTCGCCCATTGTGCTCCTCTCGGGGTGCGTTGGCTTTGGCGAGGAGTACACCCGCGTAGAGGGTTTTTCGAACACCGATTGCGGTGCCGTCGTTCTCAAAGGAACCACCGGCAAGGCGCGGCCCGGAAATCCGGCGCATCGTGTTTACGAAACCCCCAGCGGGATGCTCAATGCCATCGGCCTTCAGAACCCTGGTGTCGATTACGTCGTCGACCAGATTCTCCCGACGCTAGACTTCTCGGAAACGCGATTCATCGCCAATGTGTCGGGCAGTACGATTGAAGAGTACGTGGAAGTTGTCTCTCGCTTCGACAACTCGCCCATTGATGCGATGGAGATCAATATCTCCTGCCCCAATGTGAAGGAAGGCGGGGTTCAGTTCGGCAATAGTCCGGAAATGAGTGCGCGCGTCGTTGCCGCCTGTCGCGCCGCCACCCGCAAACCCCTGATCACGAAGCTCTCGCCGAATCAGACGGACATCAAGGAGAGCGCACGGGTCTGCATCGAAGCCGGTACTGACGCGCTGTCGGTCATCAACACCGTGATGGGTATGGCGATTGATGTGCGGTCGCGCCGACCCGTGATCGGCAATATTCAGGGCGGTCTATCTGGACCTGCGATTAAGCCGATCGCTCTGTTGAAAGTGCATCAGGTCTACGACGTCGCGAAGCATCATCGGATTCCCATCATCGGCCAAGGTGGCATCGCCAACGCAACGGATGCACTCGAGTTTCTCATCGCTGGCGCAAGCGCGGTGGGCTTGGGAACGGGGCTTTTCTACGACCCGCACCTGTGTCGGAAGATCAACGCCGAAATCGCCGATTATCTAGCGGCAAATGGATTCGTGACGGTTGGTGATTTAACCGGCACGTTGGACACGACGCGGCGCGCCGGACACTAACGAGATCTGCCCTTACCGCGGGGCGGTCGACGCCAGGGCGATCCCCGCCTCGGCCAGTGCCGCTGCCACAGCAAGCAACACTTCCTGCTGGGCATTGAGATAGGTCGCATAGTCTGAACCGACCACCACAAACGCCAATTCCAGTTCAAAACCCACGGCGCCATTGGCAACAACGTGTGCGCGCTCAAAACCTGCATCCTCACACGCGTCAACTGCGCGTCGGAGCATATCGGGAACCTGCGCCAGTGCCGTCGGTGGCGTGGTGTAAGAAAGACTGAAGCGATGTACGGACCGTCGCTGATCGATGCGACCGTAGTTGCGAATGCGCGCCTTCACGAGCTCCGAATTGGAAATGACGATTTGTTCGCCCGATACACTCCGTAAGCGGGTGCTTTTAATCCCGATCGCTTCGACGGTACCGGTGTATCCGTTGTCGAGCGTGAGCGCGTCGCCCACCTCGAAAGGCCGATCCAGCGCAATCGAGACGGAGGCCAACAAATCCCCCAAGACATTCTGAACGGCCAACGCGACAGCGATGCCGCCGATGCCTAAGCCCGTCAGCAGCGCTTTGACCTGGATGCCGAGGTTATCTAGCGCCAGCAACAATACGATCGACCAGATCAGAATGTTGGCGACAAACCTTAAGATCGTGACCAACGTCTGGGCATTCCGCCCGCCCCGCTGAACAGCGGTTTCTTCCAAATAGAGACGAACCGCAACGGACGCCCAGATAGCCACCTGAAATGCGACCAGAATAATGATCGTGGCGCTGGCCAGATGCTCGGCTCGGGCGGGCAGTTCCAAATACTTAGAGCCCACCGCAAGCGAAGCTGCAAACAAAGGAGCCATCCGCGTGCGCTTGGCGAGGGTGAGCGCAAAGTGCACGCCCTGCGGCAGCTGTGTGCCAACGAATTTTCGCGTGCGCCGCTGGATCTGCCGGCGCACCAACAGGAGTGCTACGAAGGTCGCGAGGCCGAAAAAGAGCGCCGTGATCCAATCTGCCAACGAGTTTCCGAGCCATGTCATGTCAGACAGCCCGGTGATAGAGCGCACATAATTTTGCATAGGATCGATGCTCCCAGGCGTAGGCCGACAGCGTATGCGCTTGCCTGGCGCGGCGCCAGTCGATGCCTGAAAAGATCAGACATCATCCGGCGCAGCACTGTTATCCATGCCGAGCTCGCGCATCTTGCGTGTGAGGGTGTTACGGCCCCAACCCAATACCTTTGCGGCATCCTGTCGACGGCCATCGGATTGCGCCAAGGCCACCCGAATGAGCGTTTTTTCGAATTCGGGTAATGCCGTGTCTAGCAACGGCGCACGACCCACCATGACTTGCCCACGGGCCCATTGCTCAAGCGCTCGGGACCAATCGCCCGCAGGATCGTCAGTGCCACCGCCCACCTCACTCGGCACATCTTCGGCGCGAATTTCCCGACCGGGCGCAGCCACCATCAGGCGCCGACAGACGTTGACCAATTGGCGAACATTACCGTGCCATTCTGCGGCCACCAGACGAGCCTCCGCATCGGATGTCAGCAACTTCGGCTCAACGCCCAATTCGGAGGCTGCGACCGATAGGTAGTGGCGCAGTAACTCCGGAATGTCTTCACGGCGCGCCCGCAGGGGCGGCAACACCATGCGGATGACGTTCAAGCGATGCAAAAGGTCCTCGCGGAATCGTCCTTCAGTCACTCGTGATTCTAGATCTTGGTGCGTTGCCGCAATCACCCGGACGTCTACCCGAATCGGCGTATTGCCGCCGACCCGATAAAACTCCCCCTCAGCCAACACGCGGAGCAGTCGCGTCTGTAACTCCTTCGACATGTCGCCTATTTCGTCGAGGAACAGGGTTCCGCCGTCCGCCTGTTCAAATCGCCCACGCCGCAGACTATCCGCACCGGTAAAGGCACCCCGCTCATGCCCGAACAGTTCTGACTCCAGCAAATCTGGGGTGAAGGCAGACGTATTCAACGCGATGAATGGCTTCGCACTACGTGGGCTGTGTCGATGCAGGGCGCGGGCGACGAGCTCCTTACCTGTTCCGGATTCTCCATTGATGAGTACGGTCATCGCCGACCGCGACAAACGGCCGATGGCTCGGAAGACCTCCTGCATCGCCGGCGCGTGTCCCAACAGTTCCGGTATCGCAGTCTTCGGTAGTTCTGGACTCGCCGGTGGCTCGGCCTGATGTGCCGCACGACGGACCAGCGTGACCGCTTCGTCGATATCAAAGGGCTTCGGTAGATATTCAAACGCTCCGCCCTGGTAGACCGCGACAGCTGAATCGAGATCTGAGTGGGCCGTCATCACAATCACCGGCAGTGTGGCGTGAGATGTCTGCGCTTCCTCGAGCAGCTTGAGCCCACTTTTGCCTGGCATCCGAATGTCGGTCACCAGCACGTCGGGGCTGCTGACTCGCAGCGCGTCGATTGCTGATTGCGCATCTTCGAATGAGCGCGGCTGCATGCCACTGGCTTTCAGTGCTCGTTCGAGCACCCAACGAATCGACGAATCGTCGTCAACGATCCAGACTTTTAATGCATCAGCCATGAGAATCTCCGTGGAGAGGCAGCAGCAACGTGAAGACGGTGCGGCCGGGTCGGCTATCAAATTCAATGAGCCCACCGTGGCGGTTCGCGAGGTCTTGGGCGACGGCAAGGCCGAGCCCCGTTCCTTCGGGGCGACTCGTCACGAGCGGATAGAAAATTTTGTCGGCGTATTCAGCAGGTACGCCAGGTCCGTCATCTTCGAACTCAATTTTGGCGACGACGCGGTGACGTCGCGTGCCAATCGTCGCGCCGATCAGCGCGCGGGTCCGGAGAGTCACGTGACCCGCGCCGCCGACGGCTTGCATCGCATTGCGTCCGAGATTCAGCATGGTCTGAATGATTTGGTCACGATCCACATGGATCGGCGGCAAGCTCGGGTCGTAGTCACGCTTAATGTGAACGCCGGCGCCCGCATCGTTGCTGAGCAGTCGATACACATGATCGACGAGTTCGTGCAGATTGATGTCGACCTTGCGCGGCGGTGCGCCCGGTCCAAGCAGATTATCGACAAGGGCTCGAAGGCGGTCGGCTTCACGAATGATGAGACGGGTGTATTCGCGTAGCGTTTCTTCGGGCAGTTCTCGCTCCAGCAGCTGCGCGGCGCCACGGAGTCCACCGAGTGGATTTTTGATCTCGTGAGCGAGTTGTCGAACCATGAGCCGGTTGCCGTCGAGCTGGGTAAGGAGTGCAGCCTCCCGATTCATGCGCTGCTGTCGGGTGGTATCGGCGAGCTCAAGTAGCACATTGCCGGATTCGAGTAGATTCGCACTGCAGTCCACAACGTGGTGACTGTCGTCGCGCATCATCGGTTGTAGTTTGATTTGGCGAAGCGAGATCGGCTCACTGGCTTCGCGGCATCGGGCGAGCAGGTCCGTGATGGCGCCCTCGTCGCGAACCAGCGCCGCGAGGGCTTGTCCGGTCGCTTGGTTCAACCCAACGGCCAGCAGAGTCTGTGCAGCAGCGTTCAGGTAGCCGACGACATTATGAGCATCGACGACAATGAGCGCCGTCGAGAGACTATCGAGGTTCGGCGGCATCACGCCCGGCACGGCAGCCATTAGCGCAGCCATCCGAATTGCGTTGGGCTCAGCGCGGCTTTTTGATGGCCGGCCCGACCGGCGGCTCGGCGATTGACGCCTGCCGGACGTAGAACGTCACCGTCGCGGATATCAACTGCTCCTGTCCTTGGGCGTCGGTCACGAGCACTCGCAGAACATGCGTGCCACGAGGTGCCGGGAACCGAAGGCTCATGGCGCCTTGACCGTTGATTCGTTGCCCATCGATCTCGAACCAGATCGAGTGGCCAGGCGCTAAGGGCGGTGTCAGTTGCGCATGGCATTCGACAGTTCCGCCGGTGTCGAACAAGACTGCGCCGTCTTTGGGCGCCAGTATGTCGATGCCAGAATAGAGTACGAAGGCGTCCGCACGCGATGCGCGGTCGCTGGATTTGCCGGGTGATGGAGGTAACGCGTTACTTGGGTAACCCTGTGCCACACCCATGTCGACGGGCGTACTGCCCGCCACGGGTCGATCTGACCAGTGCGTGACGCCGTTGGCATCGACCCATCGGTATAAGGTTGTCGCATGTGCCACCCCAGACCCGCACAGTAGGGCAAGGGCGAGGATGATTCGATGTAACGGGGTCGTGGAGTCTGTCGGCATGTCATCAGCATAGCCCTCGGCTTTTCTGGTGACAAAATTCCCCGTGGCAGACACCTGCCCCCGACCAGCGGGGGCGGGTGCGCGGGGCCCGGAGTCCGGACCCCGCTCCGGCCATTAGAGGCTGTAGTACATATCAAACTCAGCCGGATGGGTCGTCATGCGCAGACGGGTCACGTCCTGCATCTTGAGTGCGATGTACGCGTCAATGACGTCATCCGTGAACACGCCGCCGCGGGTCAGGAACTCGCGATCCTTGTCGAGCGCTTCCAGCGCCATGTCCAAGGAGTGGCACACGGTCGGAATCTGCTTGGCTTCTTCCGGTTCCAGATCGTACAGATCCTTATCGGCAGGATCGCCAGGGTGGATCTTGTTCTGGATGCCATCGAGGCCGGCCATCATCATGGCAGCGAACGCAAAGTACGGATTCGCGGTGGAGTCCGGGAAGCGCACTTCGATGCGGCGCGCCTTCGGGCTGGACACGAACGGAATGCGGATCGACGCCGAACGATTGCGTGCCGAGTAGGCCAACATGACCGGCGCTTCAAAGCCCGGCACCAAGCGCTTGTAGCTGTTGGTGGAGGCGTTGGTGAACGCATTCAAGGCACGAGCGTGCTTGATGATGCCGCCGATGTAGTAAAGGCAGGTTTCCGACAGGCCCGCGTAGGCGTCCCCTGCGAAAATGTTCTTGCCGTCCTTCACCAACGACTGGTGCACGTGCATACCGCTGCCATTGTCGCCAACGAGCGGCTTCGGCATGAACGTTGCCGTCTTACCGTAGTTGTGCGCGACGTTAAGGATCGCGTACTTCAGGATCTGAACTTCGTCAGCCTTCTTGACGAGCGTGTTAGCGCCGACGCCGATCTCGCACTGGCCGCCAGTGGCCACTTCGTGGTGATGCACTTCGACCACTAGGCCCATCTCGGCGAGAGCGCCGCACATCGCGCCACGGATCTCGTGGAAACCGTCAACGGGAGGCACGGGGAAATAGCCGCCCTTCACGCCCGGACGATGACCGCGATTGCCATCAACGTAATCCGTGCCGCTGTTCCAGCCGCCCTGCACCGAATTGATCGCATGCGAAGCGGAGTGCATTTCGGTCGACCACTTGACGTCGTCAAACACGAAAAATTCATTCTCTGGACCAAACAATGCGGTGTCAGCAATGCCGGTACTCTTGAGGTAAGCCTCGGCGCGCTTGGCCAACGAACGCGGATCGCGCTCATAGCCCTGCATCGTAGCCGGCTCGATCACGTCGCAACGGATATTCACCGTCGTTTCTTCGAAAAACGGATCGAGGATCGCCGTCGAGGCGTCCGGCAACAGGATCATGTCCGATTCGTTGATGCCCTTCCAGCCAGCGATCGACGAGCCGTCGAACATCTTGCCTTCAACGAAGAAGTCGTCATTGATGTAACGGGCCGGGACAGTGACGTGCTGCTCCTTACCCTTCGTGTCGGTGAAACGCAGATCCGCATAACGGACCTCGTTGTCCTTGATCATTTTGATCACATCGGCAGCAGTCGTCATTGCAAACCTCCAGTTAAGCAGCAATGTCAGAAACGAACAGTGGGAACCTAGATGCAGGAAACGTGCCACGCACCGCAATAGAGCAAAATCAGGGGCTTAAGAGTTCGGCGCAGCCACAAACCCCTCTGGACTGCACCAATATAGTGCAATACAGGCATTTAATGCACCAAAATAGCGCGTCATGGGTGAGTGGTCGTGAACCGGGCTCTCAGGACCTTCTTATCCAGTTTACCTGTTGCGCCCAACGGCATCTCGTCTACGAAAGTCACTTCGTCAGGCATCCACCAGTTCGCAATCTTACCCTTGAGAAAATCGTGGAATTCCGCGGCGGTAGCGGTCTGGCCGGGCCTCAGTTTGACCACGAGCATGGGGCGTTCGCGCCACTTGGGGTGCGGCATCGCGATAACAGCTGCCATCAGCGCCTTGGGATGGCCGGACGCGATATTTTCGATCTCGACGGAGCTGATCCACTCACCGCCGGACTTGATCAGATCCTTTGACCGATCGGTAATCTGCAGATAGCCGTGCGGATCGACCGTCCCAATATCCCCTGTATCGAAAAACCCCTCGGCGTCGACGGCTGATTTATCGTCGCGGAAGTAGCGCTCCAAAATGGCCGGCCCCGAGACCTTGATGTGGCCCGGCGTGATGCCGTCATGTGGCTGGCGGACTCCCTCCTCCGAGGTGATTTTCAAATCGACACCGAACGGCACACGACCCTGCTTGAGGTTGTAGGCCATCCGAGTGGACTCGTCGGGGTCGCCCAACGATGGGGGGAGCGGTCCCGAAATCGTGCCAATGGGTGACATCTCGGTCATACCCCATGCATGGAGCACCTCAACGCCATGGCCGTCACGGAAGCCGCGAACGAGCGCGTCAGTACACGCGCTACCGCCGATGGCAACCCGCTTGAGCGTCGTGAGCTTGAGCTTGTTTTCGCTTAAAAAATCGAACAATAGCTGCCAAACGGTGGGTACTGCGGCTGTAAACGTCACGCCCTCGGTCTCGAGAAGTTCATACACAGAGGCGCCATCAAGGCGCGCGCCGGGCAAGACCAGCTTCGAACCGGCGGCTGCCGCGATGTACGGCAAACCCCAGGCATTCACGTGGAACATCGGCACGACGGACAACAACGTGTCACGAGCCGACAGACCCAGAAAATCTCGCTGTCCACTGATCAAGGTGTGCAGCATCTGCGAGCGGTGCGAGTACTGCACGCCCTTCGGATTACCCGTCGTGCCTGACGTATAGCAAAGGGCGGCAGGGGTGCGCTCCGAAAAATGTCCCCAGCGAGCCATCGCGGGATCCGCGTCGGCAATCAAGGTCTCGTAATCGGTCGCCGTTGCCGGGAGTACACCGGCTTCACCCGGCTCGCCCAAATAGATCACTTTCTCAACCGTTGGGCAGTGGGGCAGCAGTCGCTCCACCTGAGAGCGGAATGCGGGATCGGCGAAGATCCAGCGGTCTTCGGCATGATTGATCATGTAGATCAGTTGATCGTCGAACAGGCGCGGATTGAGGGTATGACACACGGCGCCGTGCCCCATCACCCCGTACCAGGTTTCGACGTGACGGATGGAATTCATCGCCAACGTACCGATACGGGTGCCCATGGGTATTCCGTGAGCCACCAAAACGGCCGTCACTTGGCGTGCGCGTTGCGCCAGCGCTGCCCAGTTCGTCCGCGCGATCTGCCCGTCGGCAAGACGACCGACGATCTCCCGACGGCCGTGCCATCGTTCCGCGTGAACCGCTAGGCGGTCGACGGTCATTTCCCACTGCTGCATCAGGTCGGCATCGAAACTGGCTTGCTCGGACATAAACCCCCTCCAGCCGCCGTGCGGCCCGGTTGCCGAAGATACCCGAAGGGGACCGCGATGTGCTCCGCTATAATCGCGGTTTTTCAGCCGGGCGACCCGGCGCGTCAAAGAGGCGACCATGCCCCGTTCCCGGACCGGACAGAAGCCCCGTACATTCCAAGACCTGATTTTTGCCCTTCAAACCTACTGGGCTGAACAGGGCTGCGTACTGGTACAGCCCTACGATATGGAAGTCGGTGCAGGTACTTTTCACACCGCCACGTTCCTGCGCGCCGTGGGTCCTGAACCGTGGAGTGCGGCTTATGTACAACCGTCGCGGCGACCGACCGACGGTCGTTACGGCGACAATCCATTTCGCCTTCAGCGGTATTACCAATTTCAGGTGGCGATCAAGCCGTCACCGCCGAACTTTATTGATCTGTACTTGGGCTCCCTCGCAGCTCTGGGCTTTGACCCGCTGACGCACGACATTCGCTTCGTTGAAGACAATTGGGAGTCGCCGACGTTGGGCGCCTGGGGGCTAGGCTGGGAAGTCTGGCTGAATGGCATGGAAATCACGCAATTCACTTACTTCCAACAGGCGGGTGGTCTCGACTGTCGTCCCGTGATGGGAGAAATCACCTATGGGCTTGAGCGCCTAGCGATGTACTTGCAGGGCGTCGAGAGTGTGTACGACTTGGTGTGGGCCGACGGTCCGCTCGGTCGCGTGACCTACGGGGACGTCTATCACCAGAACGAGGTCGAGCAGTCGACGTACAACTTCGAGCACGCTGACACGGAAGAACTGTTTCGACAGTTTGATGCGCACGAACGTGAATGCCAACACTTGCTGAAGATCCCTCTTGCACTGCCCGCTTACGAAAAAATGCTGAAGAGTTCGCATACCTTCAATCTGCTCGACGCGCGCCGTGCGATCTCGGTGACAGAACGCCAACGCTATATTCTGCGTGTCCGGACCTTGGCGCGTGGCGTGGCCGAGGCGTACTACAAGAGTCGGGAAGCGCTTGGATTCCCGATGCTCAAGACGGTCGTGCCGCACATCGATCCACCGATGCACCCGGCCGTCGATGGGAGCCACGCATGAAGTACCGTGACATTCTGATCGAGATCGGCACCGAAGAACTGCCGCCGAAATCGCTGCTCGCGCTGGCGGACGCGTTTGCCGAAGGTGTGGTCAGTGGACTCGACGCTGCTGGCATCGCGCACGGCGCGATGACGCGTTTCGCAGCACCAAGGCGCCTAGCAGTCTGGGTTCGTCGCGTCGCTGAGCAACAACCCGATCAGGAAATAAAGCGTAAAGGCCCGCCCGTCTCAGCTGCTTTCGCAGCCGATGGTTCGCCGACGCGTGCTGCAACCGCCTTTGCCGATTCCTGTGGCACGACGGTAGCGTCGTTAGGTCGCGTGACGGAAGCGAAAGGTGAATTTCTATTCCATACCGGAATCAAATCCGGAGCGGAAACCGTTTCATTGCTCGCGGACATCGCGCGCACCTCCCTCGATAAATTGCCGATTGCGAAGCGCATGCGCTGGGGTAGCGGTACCGCTGAATTCGTGCGACCGGTGCACTGGGTCGTCTTCTTATTCGGCAAGGACGTCGTGCCGGCTGAGATCCTCAGCGTCACGACCGGCCGGCATTCTCGCGGTCACCGCTTTATGGCGCCGAAGGACATCGCGATTGCGAGTCCCAGTACGTATGCTGGGCGCCTAGAAAAGGCCGGTCATGTGCTGGTGGATTTCGAAAAACGCCGCGCGGTGATCCGGGAAGGTGTCGTGGCACTCGCGGAAAGTCAGGGCGGCCACGCCATTATTGGTTCAGCGCTTCTTGATGAAGTGACGTCCTTGGTGGAGTGGCCAGTTCCAATCTCAGGTCACTTCGAAGAACGCTTTTTGGCGTTGCCGAAGGAAGTGCTGATCGCGACACTGCAGGATCACCAACGCTACTTCCCGGTCGAGGATGCTCAAGGCCGCTTAACGTCTCTGTTCATTACGGTGGCTAACGTCGTGAGCCGTGCGCCTGACGAGGTTCGTCGCGGCAATGAGCGCGTTGTTCGCCCGCGTTTAGCCGATGCCGCGTTTTTCTGGGATCAGGATCGACGCCTGTCACTCGCGGCGCGAATGGATCACCTGAAGGCTGTGACTTTCCAGGCGCAGTTAGGGTCCTACCATGCGCGCAGTGGGCGCATTCACCGTCTGGCGCAACATTTGGCGCCGTCGGTTGGCGCGGACCCAGGATTGGCCGGTCGGGCAGCGGATTTGGCGAAGTGCGACCTGCTGACCGGATTGGTCGGCGAGTTTCCTGAGCTTCAGGGCACCATGGGCGCCTATTACGCACAACTTGATGGTGAGCCAGCTGAAGTGGCCCGCGCTATCGGCGAGCAGTACTTGCCGCGCTTTGCCGGCGATGCGCTTCCGACCACACCGACGGGTACGGTACTTGCGCTGGCAGATAAGCTCGATACCATCGTCGGGGCCTTCGCAATCGGCCAAAAGCCGACGGGTGCGAAGGATCCTTTTGCCGTGCGCCGGGCGACGCTGGGTGCCTTGCGCATCTTGCTCGAAAGCAGCCTCGACGTCGATTTGCCCGCCATCATCGCCCACGCTTATGAAGCTACGCTGGCGGATCTGCTGTTGAATGCCAAGCCCAAAGCCGAAGGGCAGAAGCCGGCTGCGGCGCCACCGGCATCGCCGGACCTCGTCCGCGACGTGTGCGACTACGCGTTTGAGCGTTTACGGTCGGTTTACCTCGAATCCGGGCAAGGCATCACGAGCGAGATGTTTGACGCTGTGCTTGAGCGCAAGCCCGTCTCTCCGCTTGATTTCGATGCGCGACTGAGTGCGCTTTCGGAGTTCCTCACTCTGGAGGGCGCCGGCGCGCTGACGGGAGCGAACAAGCGTATTGCGAATATTTTGCGCAAGTCGGACTCTGCCGCGGACGGCATCGTGGATCCGGCGCTGCTGGAGGTAGACGCAGAAAAAGCACTCGCTGCCAGTCTGGCGGAAGTTGCGCCGGCTGCGCGGACGTGTATCGCGTCGCGAGATTATCGCGGCGCTTTGAGTCGTTTGGCGACGCTGCGTCCCTCGGTGGATGCCTTCTTCGATGGTGTCATGGTCAATGCGCCGGACGCCGGGGTGCGGCGTAATCGCCTTGCACTGCTCGCATCGGTGCAAGCCTTGTTCTTGGCGGTTGCCGATCTGTCGCGGCTGCCGGGCTAATGCGGTGCTGGGTTGCGCCACGCGTAGCCCGGCGTTGCCGAGCCCTGATTTTCCTCTAGACTCCTGATCATGCAGTGGCTTAGATCTGTCGTTTTTACGTTCTTTTTCTTCGCCAGTTCCCTATTTTTCGGGTTCGTGATCGTCTGCGCCGGCCTGTTTCCGTACCACCAGCGCTATCGGTTAGCGCGGGGTTGGGGACATACCCAGCTTTGGGCGGTTCGAGTGCTCTGTGGCTTGGATTACACCGTTGAAGGCCTAGAGAACATCCCGCCTGGTCATCATATTTCTTATTGGCGACATTCGTCTGCTTGGGAAACGATGGCACAGGCCATCTTGTTTCCGCCTCAGGCTTGGGTACTCAAGCGGGAAATTTTGTGGATCCCTTTTGTCGGCTGGGCCACTCTGTTGCTTAAGCCGATAGCGATTGATCGTAAGGCGCACGCGGCAGCCGTGAATCAAGTCGTTGCCCAAGGTCGGGCTCGGCTCGCAGAAGGTATCTGGGTGCTTATTTTTCCAGAGGGCACCCGAGTTGGGGTCGGTGAGCGACGGCGCTACGGTCTTTCGGGAGCACTCCTCGCGACACAGACGGGCGCCAAGATCATTCCGGTTGCCCATAACGCCGGGCGCTTTTGGGCTCGCCGCGGGCTATTGAAATTACCGGGTACGGTTCGCGTCGTGATCGGTCCACCGATCGACACGCAAGGACGAGATCCTCGGGCAGTTTCCGAGGAGGCGCGGACCTGGATTGACGCGAAGGTCACCGAACTCGGCGGCTAATCGCGCTGGATCAGCCACCGGTTAGGTGGGCGATTCATTAGACGTCGAGATTGGCAACCGCCAACGCGTTCTTCTCGATGAATTCGCGTCGTGGTTCAACCTGGTCGCCCATCAGCGTCGTGAACAGATCATCTGCAGCAACGGCGTCCTCGATCCGGACTTGGATCAAGCGGCGTGTTTGCGGATTGATCGTTGTGTCCCACAGCTGGTCTGGATTCATTTCTCCCAGACCCTTATAGCGCTGAATGGTTTGGCCGCGTCGCGCCTGATCCATGAGCCACGCCATAGCGTCCTTGAACGCGCTGACTTCACGCTTGTCATCGCCCTTGGCGACATACGCACCTGGACGCATGAGGCCATGCATCGCGAGATTCAGTTCAGCGATTCGCTTGTACTCATTGGATTCGAAGAACTCGCGCTGAATGTGTTTCTCCGTCGTCAGCCCATGCTGCGTTCTCGACACGTCGAAACGAACCGGCTGGCCGCCCGCATTCACCTGCAGTTCCACGGTGTAGCGCTTAGGTTCATGGGCGTCTGATTCGAACTGCGCTTGCAATGTTTTAGCCCATTCACCCAGATACGCAGCATCATTCAGGTGTTCAGCTCGAACAATCGGCACGTACAGCATAGCTTCCAACACGCGCGGGTCGTAGCGACGGGCCCAGCGCGTGAAGATCGTCTGTACATCAATGTACTGTCGGGCCAGCGCTTCCAAGTCGGCGCCCTCGACGATGCGCGGTGCACCTGCATCATCCGTCGTGTGGATGGCCGATTCGTCCAACGCATTGCGCAGCAACAGGGCATTGAGCTCAGCGTCATCCTTCACATAGGTCTCGCTCTTACCGCGCTTCACCTTGTAAAGAGGCGGTTGCGCAATATAGATGTGACCACGCTCGATCAACTCCGGCATCTGCCGGTAGAAGAACGTAAGCAACAGTGTCCGGATATGGGCACCGTCCACGTCAGCGTCGGCCATCAGGATGATGCGGTGGTAACGAAGCTTGGCGACGTCGAAATCATTGCGGCCGATGCCGCAGCCTAGAGCCGTGATCAGCGTCCCGACTTCGGCGCTGGCGAGCATCTTGTCGAATCGCGCCTTCTCGACGTTGAGGATCTTGCCTTTCAGTGGCAGTACAGCCTGCGTACGACGGTCGCGACCCTGCTTGGCGCTGCCACCGGCAGAGTCGCCCTCGACGAGGAACATTTCGCACAGAGTCGGATCTTTTTCTTGGCAGTCGGCGAGCTTGCCGGGTAGACCGGCGATATCAAGGACACCCTTGCGTCGTGTCATTTCACGCGCCTTGCGGGCGGCCTCTCGAGCGCGAGCCGCATCGACGATTTTGGCGACGATGGCTTTCGCTTCCGCCGGATGCTCTAAGAGGAACGTTTCGAGTCTTTGCGCAACTGCGGATTCCACGATGCCGCGAATCTCGCTCGAAACCAGCTTGTCCTTAGTCTGCGAGGAGAACTTAGGATCCGGCATCTTCACCGACAGAATGGCGGTCATGCCCTCACGGACATCGTCTCCAGTCATATCGATCTTTTCTTTCTTGGCTTCACTCTCAATATAGTCAGAGAGCTTACGCGTGAGCGCGGCCCGGAATCCTTGCAGATGGGTACCGCCGTCTTTTTGCGGAATATTGTTCGTGTAGCAGAACATCGATTCTGCGTACGAGTCATTCCACTGCGCCGCCACTTCGACTGTGATCGGTCCCTGAGTATCGCGGAAGTAAAAAACCGATTCATGAATCGGCGTCTTGCCGCGATTGAGATGTTTAACGAAAGCGCCAATACCGCCCTCGTATTCGAATACGTCGCGGCGATCATCACGCTCATCAACCAGCTCGATGCGGACGCCCGAGTTGAGAAACGACAGCTCGCGCAAGCGGCGCGAAAGAATGTCGTACATGAACTGGATGTTGGAGAAGGTTTCCGCGCTGGGTTTGAAGCGCAAAGTGGTGCCGCGTTCGGTCGTCGGCCCGACGGCCTTTAACCGCGTTTGCGGTTCACCGTGGCGATATTCCTGACGATGCAGTTGGCCATCGCGGGCGATGGTGAGAATCAGCGACTCCGACAAAGCATTAACCACCGACACGCCGACACCATGTAAGCCGCCGGAGACCTTATACGACGAGTCGTCGAATTTGCCCCCCGAATGCAAGACGGTCAGGATCACTTCGGCAGCCGAGATGCCTTCCTCCGGGTGGATATCCACAGGAATGCCGCGGCCGTTGTCGGAGACAGTGACCGATTCATCGGCATGCACGGTGACGATCACGCGGTCGCAATGGCCCGCCAAGGCTTCGTCGATCGCGTTATCCACGACCTCAAAGACCATGTGATGCAAACCGGTACCGTCATCGGTGTCACCGATGTACATGCCAGGTCGCTTTCTGACCGCATCAAGTCCCTTTAAGACCTTGATTTTACTGGAATCGTAGACGTCGTTTTCTGACATGTCGCTGTTCCGTCAGGATTGATCAACAGTATAGCATTCAAGGGCTTGCGCTGCCTGTACATCCGGTCTGCCGCGACGCTTCGACTGCGTGGGGAGATCGCTGATCGGAGGCGCCCTCCACGGCGCTCTTCACTTTTCCTGCGCGTAGATTTGAGCGGTGATAGCGCAGTTATCCACAGCTTGCTCAGAGGTTATCGATCGTGGGTACGGATCCGACCATGTTCCACGTGGAACATGGCACCGGGTTCACCGAGACTCTCCAGTTCGGGACGCAGAGAGGTCACAAACAGCTGACTTGCGAGTCCGCGCACGACCCCCAGTAAGGCCGTGAGTCGCGTCCCATCCAGTTCCGCCGCAGGATCGTCCAACAAGAGGGCGCCACGTCCTGGATGTAGCGTCTCTTGAACTCGTAACTGCGCCAAAATCAGTGCGGATGCCAAGAGCTTCTGCTGACCTCTGGACACTCGCTCCTTCGCCAGTTGCCCACCGACGCGAATGGAGATGTCCGCCCGATGGGGGCCGACATGGGTAATGCCGAGACGCCCGTCCCGCTCCCGACTTTTCTCAAGGGCCGCGATGAAGGTGTCGTCTTGGGCCCAACCGCTGGAATATGCCACCGTGACCTCGAGCCCCAAGAGCGCGGTGCCCACGGCATGTAGCGGCTCAGCAAGTTGCGCCAAGTATTCTCGCCTGAGAACGTCCAGCCGCTCACCTGCCTGAAGCAATTCTTGGTCCCATGCCTCGATAGAAAACCGGCTGGCGTGCTGCCTCAAGGCCGCATTTCGTTGCCGGAGCGCCCGGTGATAGCGCTGCCAAACGTCCAAAAAAGAATGTTCCACGTGGAACACGCCCCAGTCGAGGAACCGCCGGCGCCTCGTAGGGCCTTCCTCTAATAGTTTATGGACGTCCGGATCAATGATTTGAGGCGGAAAATGTTCTGCCAGAGACGCCGTGGAGGGTGCAGAGCCACCACCCACGCGGATCTCGGTACCCTCACGGGAACCGGCAATACCTAAAACCGTCGCTGGACCCTCTCCACCGACCCAACCCACCAGTCGAAATTCGTCCCGTCCTTGCCGAACCAAGCGGTCCAAACGACGGGTCCTGAAGGACCGACCCCGGCCCAGAAAGAAAATCGCCTCGAGGAGACTCGTTTTCCCCGAGGCGTTCTCGCCAACAAATAAGTTGTAGCGCGAATCGAGCGCGAGGCTGGCCCGCTCAATGCATCTGAAATCGTCGATCTCTAGGCGATTGAGCGGCATTCCTCGATCAGAGACGCATTGGCATCACGACATAGCGACTAGCGCCGCCGCCGGGTGCACGCAACAAGCAGCTGCTGTTGGCATCCGTCAAACCCAATTCCACTTCGACACCCTCTAGTGCCGCGAGTGCATCCAACAGATAGTTAACGTTGAACCCCACTTCGAACTCTTCGCCCTCGTAGGCAACCTCCACCTCTTCCTCAGCCTCTTCCTGCTCCGGGTTGTGCGCTGTGAGCACAAGCAGATTCGCGCGCAACGCGAGACGAATCCCGCGGTACTTTTCATTCGCCAAGATCGACGTGCGATGCAATGCGCGACGCAAGGCATCACGATCGGCTTTCACGAGGCGCGCTGGCGCTGCCGGGATAACGCGCCCATATTCTGGGAAACGACCATCAATGAGCTTTGAAGTGAACCGAATATCGCCGATCGTGACGCGAATGTGATTACTGCCAACCTGCAGGGAAGCAACGCCTTCGTTACCGATCAAGCGCTGCAACTCGAGTACGCCCTTGCGCGGCACGATCACCTGATGGACGCCGGCCTTCAGAGACAGCTCAATTTCGCTCAATGCCAGACGATGGCCGTCAGTGGCTACAGTTCGCAGCATTTTCCCGTCCGATTCCAACAACATACCGTTCAGGTAGTACCGAACATCTTGCTGTGCCATCGAAAAATGAGTTTTTTCGAGCAACCCGCGTAATGCGGCCTGGTCTAAATCAAACGTCAGTTGAGGATTGATCTCCTCGACCGCCGGAAAATCGGTGGCCGGCAGCGTGGTCAAGGTGAAGCGGCTCTTACCGGCGCGCACAATGACTTTGTCGCCTTCCAGCGCAAACGTGACAGTCGACTTTTCAGGCAACGCCCGAACGATATCGAGGAACTTCCGACCGGGAACCGTGATGTCACCGGCTGCCTGGATGGTGACCTCACCACCCGCGACCAGCTCGACTTCCAGATCCGTCGCCGTGATCGACAGGCGACCGTTACTGGCGGACAACAAGACATTTGCGAGTATCGGCATCGTTTGCCGACGTTCGACGACGCCGATCACTGCCTGCAGGGGCTCCAGAATACGTTCGCGTTCACTCGTGAATTTCATCGTTTCACCTTCGGCTTGGCCGATCCGACTCACCGTGCGTTCTTTAATCTTAATTCTGGATTCTTAGGAACTCAGATTGTTGCTGTTGCAACAGAGGGACCGAGTTTCGTTGTAAAACCCAAAAAAAACCTTATAAATTATCTGTTTACGAGAAGCATAACGACTGGGATAGCCGTCCCGCAACCCGCGGAGATGTTGTGTGCGACCTGTGGATATCTTGCCATGGTATCGGGCAATGCAAAAACTCCACAAGTTATCCACATCATCCTGTCAATGTTCTTAACAAGTTTGCGTAATCCTCATCCATCCGCCGTTCTTCATCCCGCAATTCCCGAATCCGCTTGCATGCATGCAAGACCGTCGTGTGATCACGGCCGCCGAAAGCGTCACCGATTTCCGGCAGCGAATGCGTCGTCAGCTCCTTGGCCAACGCCATCGCCACCTGGCGAGGTCGCGCCACCGAGCGACTGCGGCGCTTTGACAGCAATTCCGCTACGCGCAACTTGTAGTACTCAGCCACCGTCTTCTGAATATTCTCAATCGTGACCAATTTTTCCTGCAACGCGATCAGATCCTTCAGCGCCTCACGCGCGAACTCGAGCGTAATCGGCCGACCTGTAAATTGGGCATTTGCGGCTACTCGCCGCAACGCGCCTTCCAACTCACGCACGTTGGAGCGGATCCGCTTCGCGATAAAGAACGCCACTTCGTCCGGTAGAGCAACGTGGGCCAGTTGGGCTTTGCTCATCAAAATCGCGACGCAGGTCTCTAGATCCGGCGGCTCAATCGAAATCGTCAGTCCCCAACCGAAGCGCGATTTGAGCCGCTCTTCAAGACCATTCACTTCCTTCGGATACCGGTCACACGTCAGGATGACTTGTTGCTGACCTTCAAGCAGGGCGTTGAATGTATGGAAGAACTCTTCTTGGGAACGATCTTTACCCGCGAAAAACTGGATGTCATCGATCAACAACGCATCCAGTGAGCGATAGGCAACCTTAAAATCTGCGATCGTGTTGTGCTGTAACGCACGCACCATATCGCCGACAAAACGTTCGGAATGGACGTAAGCCACCCGTGCATCCGGACGCCGTGCCTTGATCTCGTTGGCAACTGCGTGCATCAGATGGGTCTTGCCCAATCCGACACCACCGTAAACAAACAGCGGGTTGTACGCGACGCCAGGGTTATCGGCCACTTGCCGCGCGGCAGCCTTCGCCAATTGATTGCTTTTGCCCTCGACGAAGTTCTCAAACGTGAACTCCGGGTTGATGCGCGCGCCGATCACGGTAGGCGCTGGACGCCCCGACGGACGCCCCCCAAACTCTTGTGCCGGGGCCGGGGTCACTCTCGCGCTCTCAGCCTCAATGGGCTTGGTCTCCCGGCTACCCACCTCAATCGTGACCTGCGGCAGGAGCTCATTTGCGGGAACTTGCGCGGAAACGATCTCTCCAATTCGCGGAAGGATGTTCTGGCGGACCCAATCGACAACGAACTTGTTTGGCGCCAGCAACTTTAAATGACCCGGGTCGCCGGCTGCCTGTAACGGCCGCACCCACGTATTAAACTGCTGCTCGGCAACCTCAGCTTCGAGATGGCGCAGACACAGATTCCAAAGTTCGTCCGCGCTGAGCATGTACGGTGGCCAGTCTGACTACGTCAAGGGATGGGACGGCGAGTTTATAACGACCATCCCCCCTGATACAGCAACTTCGGACCCACTCGATGATTGACAAGAAGAACTGGCGCGGATAAATTGTGCGGCTCTGGCCGTAAAACGCCACACATTTGTTTATCCGGACGATTCCGCCATGAAGCGCACTTACCAGCCGAGCACCATCCACCGCAAGCGTACCCACGGCTTCCGTGCCCGCATGGCGACGAAGAAGGGCCGGCAAGTCCTGGCCCGTCGTCGTGCCAAGGGCCGTAAGCGTCTGATCCCGTAATCGGGATCCGCGATTACCGGGCGGCGTTCCGCAGCCCGTCGCCGTGACCGGTCCAAACAGCTTCCGCCCCAGTCATCGCCTACACTCCGGCGCGGAATTTGACCGCGTCTATCGGCAAGGCAAGCGAGCGGGAGATAATCTCTTCGCAATCAATGCATTAGCGAATGCCGAGGGCCACGCTCGGCTCGGCATGTCGGTGAGCTATCGCTCGGTCGGCAAGGCCGTGCGTCGGAACTATATTCGGCGCCTCATTCGCGAAGTCTTCCGACACGCCCTCACCGAACTTCCCCCCCTCGACTACGTCGTCACGAGCCGACCGGGTGCCCGTGAGGCGACAGAACCCGATATCGTGCACAGCTTAGAGCGCTTGCTGAATGACGCAACGCGTCGGGCCGGTAGGGCCAAGGTGATCTTGTGAGTCCCCTGGCGATCACCTTGCGAGCACTGGTCCAGGCCTATCGGACCTTGATCAGTCCCCTACTCGGCCCCAACTGCCGGTACTATCCGTCCTGTTCGGCTTATGCGTTGGAGGCTATTGAGTGCCACGGCGCCTGCCGAGGTGGCTGGATGGCCGCCCGCCGCATCGCTCGCTGCCACCCGTGGCATGCGGGCGGTTACGATCCCGTCCCAGCCGCCGCCCCCAAGGCGCGGCGCCCCGTTGATGGAACCTAAGAGTCCCCATGGATAACCAACGTCTTTTCGCACTGGCTGGTCTTGGCTTACTGCTGTTCGTGAACTACCAAACATGGCAGCACGACTACGCCCCGCCCCCAGCGCCCGCCCCCACCGCACAGGCTGCGACCCAATCACAGGACCCGGCTGCAACGGCGCTGCGTGGCAGCGTACCGAGTGCGGGAGCGGCAGCGGCCACGGCGCCCGCCCCCACGCAACCCGCGTCGACTCCCACGCCCGTCCCAACGACGTCGGCAGCAACGGGTACCGATATCCATATCCATACGGACGTGTTGGATCTGAC
Source organism: Gammaproteobacteria bacterium (assembly GCA_947455595.1). Lineage (GTDB taxonomy): Bacteria > Pseudomonadota > Gammaproteobacteria > Steroidobacterales > Steroidobacteraceae > CAIKZZ01. The sequence goes on along the minus strand of CANGOP010000002.1, from coordinate 3,647 downwards.
GGTCAACACCGCGGGTGTCGAGATTCGTGGCGCGACACTCAATCAGTATTCGCTTTCAGTCGAACAAAAAGATGCCTTTGTCCAGCTCTTGCAGCCGTCGGGTGCCGACGGTGTGTCGGTACTCCAATGGGGTCTGGCCGGCGCCGGCGCGGCCTCGGCGGCCGACGCCATCTACACGACACCTGAAAGCACCTACTCGCTTGCCGATGGTGCTGACACCTTGGATGTGCCGTTTACTTGGACCGGGACAGACGGCATCACCATCAGCCGCACACTGCACTTCAAGCGTGGCAATTACGCGATCGGCTTAGAGCAGACGGTGCACAACGCAACTGAGACGGCGGTCCGCGCCCGTCCCTACGCTCAGCTCGTGCATCACTGGACCAAAGTCGACCGGTCCATGTTCAACCCGGCAACCTATTCGTATCAGGGACCCGCAGTTTACAACGGCAAAAAATACCAGAAACTGTCGGTTGAAAAGCCCGACCCCGAGCAATTGCCCAAGAGCGCGATCACGGAAGGCTGGATCGCGGCGCTACAACACCACTTTGTCACGGCGATCGTCCCTGATGCCAAAGTGCCAACGGAGTACTCCATGACCGTTGCCAATGCTGACTATCGCCTGACCGCGATGAATGCATGGCAGGAAGTGGCCGCAGGCGGCACGGCAACCTTCGCAAACCAAATCTACATCGGTCCCAAACTGCAGGACCAATTGGATGCGATCGCCCCAAAGCTTGATCTGACCGTCGACTACGGCACTCTGACCGTGATCGCAAAGCCACTGTTCTGGCTACTGTCACAGGTCCATAAGTTGGTGAGCAACTGGGGCCTCGCGATTATTCTGGTGACGATCATCATCAAGGCAATCTTCTTCCCGCTCGCGCAGACCAGCGGCCGCTCAATGGCCCGGATGCGCAACATAGCGCCCCGTGTGAAAGCCTTGCAGGACCGCTACAAAGACAATCGCGAAGAACTCGGCAAGCAGATGATGGAACTTTACAAGCGCGAAAAGGTGAATCCGTTATCCGGTTGCTTGCCCATGCTCGTGCAGATTCCTGTCTTCATGGGTTTCTACTGGGTTTTGCTCGAAAGCGTTGAGATGCGCCAGGCCCCCTTCGTTGGCTGGCTGCACGACCTATCCGTGAAAGATCCATTTTTCGTCCTGCCGGCGATCATGTGTGCGGCGATGTTCGGCCAGTTCAAAATGAACCCAACGCCGCCGGATCCCACACAGGCTAAGGTTTTCGCCATCATGCCGTTCTTCATGACCGCGATGATGGCGTTCTTCCCGGCAGGCCTCGTGCTCTACTGGATCACGAACACCGGTTTGTCGATTGCCCAGCAGTGGCACATCAACAAGGTGGTCGCTGAGGAATCTCAGAAGGTTCGCGCCTAGCGGTAGAGGGCTCGTTGACGCAACGACACGACACCATCGTCGCGGTCGCGACGCCGCCAGGCTCTGGCGGCGTCGGTGTGGTCCGTCTATCCGGGCCCGACGCTCACCGGATTGCGCAGACCCTCGCGGGCCCCTTGCCGCCCGCCCGCGCAGCCGCAGTTCGCGTCTTCAAAGATACGCAAGGCCCGATTGATCAGGGACTCGTTGTCCGCTTCGATGCGCCGCATTCCTACACCGGTGAGCATGTGGCGGAACTGCAGGGACACGGCAGCCCCGTTGTTCTGGATGCACTGGTGCAACACGCCCTGAGCCTCGGCGCGAGAATGGCGGGGCCCGGCGAATTTACCCAGCGGGCTTATCTCAATGACCGGCTCGATCTTGCTGAAGCAGAGGCGGTCGCCGATCTGATCGCGGCCGGTTCGACGGCAGCCGCGCGGGCCGCCCATCGATCGCTGACGGGTGAATTTTCGCGCAGAGTCAATCAACTCGCCGCGGACATTGAGGGCATACGGATTGAAGTTGAAGCGAGCATCGACTTCGTTGATGAAGATATTCAACTGCAAGAAGAGGCGGCCGTGGCACAGCGGGTGCGCGTGGCGCAAGACGATCTGGCGACGTTGCTGAACACCGCCGGCCAAGGCCGACTCCTCACCGAAGGCTGCACGGTCGTGATTGCCGGGCGACCGAACGCGGGTAAATCGAGTCTGCTGAATGCGCTGGTTGGGCATGACGCTGCCATCGTGACGGATATACCCGGCACCACCCGCGACGTGCTCCGGGAACGAATCCAACTGAACGGCGTACCCGTCACCGTACTGGACACCGCGGGGCTGCGTGATGCGGACGACGTGGTGGAGGCCGAGGGCGTGCGCCGGGCGCGCGCATCGATTGAAACAGCCGATCATGTTGTCTACCTCGTGGATGCGAGCAATGACGAAGCCTGCGCGCAGGCGAGTCAGGAAATAGCGGCGCTCGGGCGCGCAACGGATACGACGTTAGTGCTGACAAAAGCCGATCTCGTCGATCAACGTCCGGCATCAGCGCTCGCAATTTCTATTCTCGATGGCTCGGGACTCGCGGAGTTACGTCAACACCTGACCCGGGTGCTGGGGGTCCAGGCGGGTGCCGAGAGTCTCCTGAGCGCGAGGCGTCGGCACCTAGACGCGTTGAATAGCGCCGGCGCCCATATGGCGTTTGCCAAAACGTGCGCCCATAACGGCGAGACAGACCTATTCGCCGAAGAGTTGCGTCTGGCGCACGAAGCGCTGGGCGACATCATCGGGCGAGTGACGAGTGATGAGTTGCTCGGCCGAGTGTTCTCGACCTTTTGCATCGGCAAATAATGCGCTGCGAGCGGCGGCCGCCCCTTGCGAAACGCGCGTCGAGATTATGTTAAGCGAGTGAGTCAATTTGACTCAATATCGTGAATTTTTTGTGACGGTCATCAAATCGACGCGAGTGCCGCGGTAAGTTTCGCGCGTCGTCTGAAGACGGGAAGCTTTCTACGTCGGCAGACGGTGCGTGCGCCAAGGACATCGAAGCAGCAATCGAACCTAGGTCACCTCAAAAACATCCTATTTAGGGGATATAAGTCATGAAATTCGCTTCTCGCCTTGTTGCCGTGGCCGCCACGGTTGCTATGAGCGGTGCTGCTTTGGCTTGCACCACGCCTTACAAGTTGACCGCGATGCCCAAGGGCACCACGATCAACAGCATTCTGAACGGCACGCCTTCCGTTGCGAACCCGTACGCGGGCTTCTTCTACGGCTACCAGAATGAGCTCTACACGGGCTTGGCCACCGGCACGGCGTCGATTGATCCGGTCACTGGCGCGCCGCTGATGACGGAACTCGGCCTGGATGGTTCCGCGACCACGGCCAAGTGGACCGTGATTGTCGCTCCGGACCAGTACATGCCATCGTTTGGTGGCAGCCTTGCGCTGTACACCACCGTGATCAATCAGACGACGGTTCAGCAGATGGTTGCGGGCTACTCCGTGATCGCGGGTGCTGTGGACTTCCGCGTCGATGACGGCAAGATCAAGGCGTACAAGACGCTCGGCGGCTACAACATCTTCGGGCTGCACGCGTGCACCGGCCCCACCGGCGCAACCGTGGGCACCCTGACGATCAACAATGCCCACGTCTTGGCGTCCTACAAGGTCGACAACGGCGTGGTCTACGTGGTCGACGGCGTGTCGATCCCGCAGATCTAAGCACTGACGCTTGCCGAACAAGGACGTTCGGCT
>CANGOP010000001.1 GCA_947455595.1 Gammaproteobacteria bacterium | reverse complement strand
TCGCTGCTCGCAATCTTTGGGTCATGGAGATTGGGCACCGAGAGCACCGCAAAAACCAGAATCGCGCCGCCGATCACGAACGAAGCCAGAATGGCACGCAAAATCGCGCGTGGGGCCGTGCGACGTGGCTCCAACGTTTCCTCGCCGAGGGAGCTCGCGGTATCAAAACCATACATGACGTAGCCAGACGCCAGCGACGCGACGAGGAACGCACCTAAATAGCCGCCCTCTTGGCCTAAACCGAATCCTTGCGTGTCGAAAAATATTGCCGGCCCACGTACGGAGTGCAGCCCAAGGATCACAGCGATCAGACAGGCCGCGATCAATTCAATGAAGACGCCGGCACTATTGATAATCGCCATCAAGCGGACACCTAAGGCGTTGATGGTCGTCGTCAACGCGATCAGGCCTGTCCCGAGAATGACCGCATTGGAGGCAAAGTCGTGAGGACCGCTGCCGTCACCGATGATCTGGAATCCGGCCCAGAGGCGTGGCAGGTTCAACTGCAGCGCCAACACCACAGCGGCCAAACTCACGATAGAGGCCGTCAGCATGAGCCAGCCCGAGGACCAACCCACTACCCGGCTACCTAATAGCTTCGACCAGTTGTATACCGACCCGGCGATAGGATACTTGGCCGCCAACTCCATAAAGCACAAAGCCACCGCCAACTGACCGAGCAGCACCATCGGCCACGACCACAGGTAGGCAGGCCCCGCCGTTCCGAATCCAAAATAGAACAACTGAAAAGTGCCGGTGAGAATAGAGATGTAACTAACGCCAGCGGCAAAGCTACCGAAGGCGCCAATACTGCGATCGAGTGACTCTCGATAGCCAAAATGTTCCATGCCACTATCGTTCTTGACGGAAGTTTCGTTGCTCATGATGAATTCTTCGTGGTGGACCGAATCTCTTTGACCCGATACTTATTTGCATTGCCCCCAACACTCTCGACGCCACTCCAAGGTCAGCATCAGAAGTGCATTAACGCCCTAGAGTCTAGCGGCACTGACGTGCCTTCGGGTCAAAAAGTAAGGGGGTTCGGCCGGTTTCCATACTCCCGACCACAGACGTACAGTGGTGATCTTTCTGCAGACGCCAGGAGCGCACTCAGTGGCTATCACCCTGCTGATTATCTTTATCTTTGGGCTAGGGTTACTGCCGTACGTGTACTTGGAACGGAGTCGCCGCCGCTGGCAATGGTCGATCCGGGAAAACGGCTTGGCGGCTCAAGGCTCCGTGGTCTCGATTATCGAGGTTCGCGACCGGAAGGGCATCCCAACCGGCTGGTTCGAATTGACGTTCGAGTTTCAAACAAACGACTCAATGATCCGAACTGCCGTTTGGGTGCGATCGTCGACTCTTCGACGGGGAAGTCTGGGGGTTGGCGACTCTCTCAACATCCACTACATGCCACACGTGCCCACGGAGGCCGTTCCGGATTCTCTCGACTGTCGGCCACCATGGGCTTCGGTCAAGGCAAACTAGGTTCTTGATAGGCGGCTGTCTCGCCAATTGCCGCAGTCGGAGAGTTAGGTTGCGACGCCGCCATAAGCGGATACGTCAATAGGATTCATTTAGAAAATGCATCCCGATCTGACGGAAGGTTTCAATCCATCTTACGTCGCAGCGGAGCGGCTCGTCCTAAACGGCTTGTAACCCCAACCCTGGAGCCCATGCGTCTGACGATTTAGGAATGGCACGCCCGGAAGGATTCGAACTTCCGACCACCCTGGTTCGCAGCCAGCTCGTCATGACAGTAGCTTGGCCGGTTGGCCTTGGCTCGAAATCAAAGTGACGGCCTGTTTGTCAAAAGAGACGAATGTCTCGCCCCCAAGCCACCGCCCCTCAAACGCGATCAATCCGTCGGCAAAATCTCCGCCCTGCTGAAGCACATCAAGTCCGGCCTCGACCGCCGCACGGTTCACCGTGACATTCTTCGAACCAATCAAGGCTTCTATGGCGGCTGAAATCTCCTCCACGGAGAGGGAATAGACGCGCCGGAGAACCCAAACGAATTCACACAAGACGGGCAGCGGCACCGCGATCAGCTCGGCCTCCCGCAACACCCGAACCGCAGCCCGACTCTGCTTTGCATCATCGCGGACGACCGCTCTGACAAGTACGTTGGTATCGACCGTGATCTTCACGGACGACCAACCCATCCGGCGGCGGCCGCATCATTGATTTCATCGAGCGTCGCCACTTTCTCGGTCTTTCCAGAGAGCATCCCGATAAAGTCATCGATTCTTCCCTGAGGCGTCGCGGCGCTCAGCGCGATACGGCCGTTAGGAAGCTTGACCAATTCGATCTGCTGCCCCGGCAGAATCCCGAGGTGCTGCAACACGTCCCGTCTAAAGGTCACCTGCCCTTTTGCAGTCACCGTCAAGGTTGCCATGACCACCTCCATGCCGATCTCCAAAAAGTAATGTCAATTTACATTACCCATAAAGCTCGGTAAAGCAGTGCACGCTTGAGTGTGCAGCCGACGTGCGAGCGCCACCGTCGACCGGATTGATACGGCAAGTCGCTAAAAACGCTTTGGGAAATGGCGCGCCCGGAAGGATTCGAACCTCCGACCACCTGGTTCGTAGCCAGGTACTCTATCCAGCTGAGCTACGGGCGCGTGCTTCAGTAGCCGATGCAGTTGCATCCCGCCGAACAATTGCTGTTCGACGCGTAAGGGCGCGCATTCTACACACATCGGGGCGCTGTAGGGCAAATGATTCTAACGCCCCCGATCCGACCGTAGCCTCGGCCCCACGCACCTTTTTGGTGCGCTCGCGGGCCCGTCAGGGCATCATAACCCTCTGAATCCTATGGATCTGAGGGCCTTGGCACAGATCACGCATCGACGATTCCACGCTCTGACAGGAATGAAACCGTGCCCGCCTACGACGAGATGTTGACCGCCGAGAACGTTCGCCGACAGCACTACGAGCGCTACGGGGAATGGCTCGATGCGCAAAGCGCAGATGTGATCTCGCGACGCCGCGCCGAGGCCGACTCCCTCTTCCACCGGGTCGGCATCACATTTGCCGTCTACGGCGAGGACGAGGGAACAGAACGCCTGATTCCGTTTGATGTGGTCCCGCGCGTCATGGCCGACACGGAATGGCGCTTCCTTGAAGCGGGACTCAAACAACGAGTCCGCGCCCTCAACGCCTTCCTGCACGACGTTTACCACGGCCAGGACATCTTGAAGGCGGGCGTCATTCCGGCTGACGTCATCCTGTGCAACACGCAATATCGGCCGGAGATGCAGGATATCGACGTCCCGGGCGGCATCTACGCACACATTGCGGGTGTTGATGTCGTTCGCGATGCTGCCGGTACATTTAGAGTGCTGGAAGACAATCTCCGTGTTCCCTCGGGCGTCTCCTACATGCTCGAGAACCGCAAAGTGATGATGCGGCTGTTCCCAGAGCTCTTCGCCGCACACCGTATCGCCCCCGTCGAGCATTACCCCGACGTCTTATTGGAAAATCTCCGCAGCGTCGCTCCTATCGGGGTCAAAGAACCGGTCGTCGCTCTGATGACGCCCGGAGCCCACAACAGTGCCTACTTCGAGCACGCATTCCTTGCCCAGCAGATGGGTGTCGAACTGGTCGAAGGACAAGATCTCTTTGTGCGGGATGATTCTGTGTATATGCGCACGACCATGGGGCCGCGTCGCGTGGATGTCATCTACCGCCGTATTGACGACGATTTTCTGGATCCATTGGCCTTTCGCCCAGATTCGATGCTCGGTGTCCCAGGATTGCTTGCGGCCTATCGTGCCGGACGCGTCACCATCGCGAATGCGATCGGCACCGGCATCGCGGACGACAAATCCATCTACCCTTACGTGCCCGACATGGTGAGGTTCTATTTGGGAGAAGAGCCCACGCTGCAGAACGTCGACACCTACATTCTGCGCAAACCAGAAGACCTCGCGTATACGTTGGCTCATCTACCGGAACTGGTGGTCAAAGAAGTTCACGGCGCCGGCGGCTACGGCATGCTGATCGGCCCGACATCCAGTCACGCGGAAATCGAGGAATTCCGCCTGAGGATTTTGGCCGATCCCTCCAATTACATCGCGCAGCCAACCCTCGCCCTCTCGACCTGCCCGACTTTCGTTGAACAGGGTATCGCGCCGCGCCACATCGACTTACGCCCGTATGTGCTGTCGGGACGTGACATTACCATCGTCCCCGGCGGGCTCACCCGGGTTGCGTTGCGCGAGGGCTCCTTGGTCGTCAACTCCAGTCAGGGTGGCGGCACCAAAGATACGTGGGTATTGGAACAATGATGCTGTCACGCACCGCCGATCACTTGTATTGGATGTCACGACAGACGGAGCGAGCGGAAAATCTTGCCCGTATGCTCGACATCCACTACCGACACTCGCTGCTGCCCCATACCGCCGAGGAGTTCGAGAGACAATGGACCGCCACCCTCTTGTCGCTGGGACAGCTCGACGCATTTCAAAAGCAGCACGGCGACCCAACGGCCGCAACAGCCTTTCGGTACCTCGCTTTTGATCGCGAAAACCCCGGAAGCATTGTTTCCTGCTTAGGGGCAGCACGTGAGAATGCACGGGCCATACGGGGTTCCATTACCTCGGAAATGTGGGAAACCCTGAATACCACTTGGCTGGATGTCCGCAGCTCGACGGCGCGCGCTACGCCAGAAATCGGCCCCTTCTTGGAGTGGGTTCGCTATCGCGCACATCTTTCCCGGGGCGTCACGCTTGGCACGATGCTGCGCGATGATGCGTTCCAGTTCACACGCCTCGGCACTTTCCTCGAAGGCGCAGACGGTACCGCCCGCATGCTGTTGGCGCGAGCACAACCCGGAACGGAGCTGACCGATCATGCTTCGGTGCCCGACAGCTATGCCTGGACGCTGTTGCTGCGGTCTCTCTCGGCTTTTGAGGTTTATCGGAAGGTATATAGAGACGCGGTTACGCCGCGTCGCGTGGCGGAGCTTCTGATCCTGCGTGATGACTTGCCCCGATCTCTACACCGCTGCCTATTGGAGCTGCATGCCAATCTGAAGTTGGTGGGCAATCAGGGTTCCTCAGAGACCGAGCGCCGAGCGGGTGCGCTGTACTCAACTCTGCGATACGGGCGCTTAGAGGACCTGTGCAAAGACGGTCTACAGGCCTACTTGCAGGAATTTCTCGCAACGCTCGCAGACCTGTCTTGGCGAATTGCCCGAGACTTTCTTCTGCCCGCGACAGCCTATTGAGCGCAGCATGCAACTATATATCCGACACGAAACCACCTACCGGTATGACCTACCGGTTAAATACTCGATCCAGACCTTGCGGCTGACTCCGCGGCGAGATGCGGGACAACGCGCGCTCTCATGGCGAGTGATCGCGCCGGGCCGACGAATTGAACAAACCGATGCTTACGGCAATATCACGCACCTATTGACCTACGAAGAAGCCCACCGCGAAATTTCGGTCACTGTGCAAGGCATTGTGGAAACAGGGACAGCGGAACCCTTCCCTGATGAAGGAACCCTTTCGCCGCTTGCCTACCTCGCGCCCACTCCGCTCACGCGACCCGATGCGCAGCTGCGCGCCTTTGCAGTCAGCCATTTAGGCGGCGATGAACCACTGCGCATGCGTGTCGAACAGTTAGCGGATGCGCTGCACGGCGCGATCCGCTATCGACGCGGAGTCACCGCCGTGACGGATGATGCCGCCACGGTGTTAGCGCGCGGAGAGGGCGTTTGCCAGGACCATGCGCACGCGATGGTCGCCTGCTGCCGTAGCGCCGGCGTACCCGCGCGTTACGTCAGCGGCTACATTTATTCGCCCGACGCGCCCGAAGTGGCGAGCCATGCATGGGCCGACGTGTGGTTGGGTGAGTCGACGGGTTGGCTGTCAGTTGACATCACACACCGGCAGATTGCCGGTGATCGACATTGCCGCCTGTCCGTCGGTCGTGACTATCTAGATGCCGCACCCATCCGCGGCGTCCGGCAAGGTGGCGGAGGCGAATCCATGGAAGTATCTGTGGTCGTCGCCACTTCGCAGCAAGAACAACAGCAACAACAGCAATAGCAAGACTTGGCGTGACACGCCCGAGGCTCTACCATCGCGCCCGCCAATATTGAGGGATAACACGTGACGTATTGTGTGGCGACGCTGCTGAATGAAGGCATCGTCTTTCTCGCCGACTCCCGCACCAACGCGGGAATCGACAACATCAGCACTTTTCGGAAAATGACCGTATTCGAGCGCAAAGGCGATCGGGTGTTGGTCTTAATGTCGGCTGGCAATCTCGCTATTTCGCAGTCGGTCGTCAGCTTGCTCTGGGCTGATCGAGCGACGGGTGACGATGATGGCCCCTTCATCATGGACGCCGCCAATCTCTACGAAGCAGCCCAATGCGTGGGGCGTGCCATTCGCACAGTGCACAAACGGGACGCGGCCGCCCTGCAAGAGCATGGCATCGACTTCACCGCGAGTTTCATTCTGGGGGGGCAGATCCGTGGAGACCGGCCGCGCCTGTTCCAGCTGTATTCGGCCGGCAACTTCATCGAAGCCACGGCGGATACCTGTTACTTCCAGATCGGCGAATCCAAGTACGGGAAGCCGATTATCGATCGGATGGTCAGACCGGAAACCACGCTGCGTGACGCGACCAAATGTACGCTGATCTCCATGGATTCGACGATCCGATCGAATCTATCGGTTGGACTGCCGCTGGACCTTGCAATCTACCCGAAGGATACCCTCTCGCTCGGTCAACGGCGTACCATCGGTGCCGACGATGAGTATTTCCAAATGGTCCGTTCGCGCTGGGGATCGGCGCTGCGGTCAGCGTTCGAAGACTTGCCGGAGTCTCCCTGGGGATAACCGGCCTTCACCGGAGGGGTTCCATTGGATTCAGTAACGCGTGTGATCGCCGTCGCCGTGGCGTGCCTCGGCTTTTCCCTGACGGCTCGAGCGACAGCCCCCCGGGAGGCTACCACTGCGTCGCTGACAGATAGCCAACTGCCGAGCCTCGTTCAGTACTACGAGGCGCTCCACGCAGATCCCGAGTTATCGCGCCTTGAAGCACACACCTCGGCCGATCTGGCGAGGGAACTGCGTGCAGTGGGCTTTGAAGTCACAGAGCGTGTGGGTCAGTACAGTATCCCCGGCCAGCAGGCCTATGGTGTCGTCGGTATTCTTCGCAATGGGACAGGTCCGACGGTGCTCATTCGCGCCGACATGGATGCCTTGCCTGTCGAAGAACAGACCGGACTGCCATATGCGAGCCATAAGCGCATGGCCGGGAGCACGGGCGGAAATTTTCCGGTGATGCACGCCTGCGGACATGATGTGCACGTCACTTCGATGGTCGGCGCCGCCCGGGTACTTGCCGCATTGCGTGACCGCTGGCACGGGACGCTGATGTTGGTTGGGCAACCCGCCGAAGAAACGATCGATGGCGCCAGTGCACTCGTCCGGAGCGGGCTATATGAGCGTTTCGGCAAGCCCGACTACGCGCTCGCGTTACACAGTACGGCCACCATTCCGACGGGCACGATTGGCATTGTCAGCGGCTACGCCTTGGCAACCTCTACCTCCATGGACGTCTTGGTTCGCGGCGTGGGCGGACACGGGTCTCGACCGGAAGATGCGCGGGATCCTATCGTCCTTGCCGCCAGCATCGTGATGCAGTTGCAGACCGTGGTGAGCCGAGAGATCTCGCCATTTGATCCATCCGTTCTCACGGTTGGCTCCATTCATGGCGGCACCAAGCGCAACATCATCCCAGAAGAGGTCAAACTCGAACTGACGATGCGCACCTACAGCGAGGCGACGCGGCAACACATGATTCAGGCGGTCGCTCGCATCGCGCGCGCGGCCGCACTCGGGGCCGATATGCCAGAAGACCGTCTACCCATCGTCAGAGTTATCGAAACGGAGCAGGCCCCCGCCCTCTTCAATGAACCAAAGCTAGTAGCGCGACTTCGCCCCGCACTGGAGAACGCCTTAGGGCAGGCCAACGTGCAGGACTTTCCGCGCATCATGGGCAGTGAGGACTTCGGCAACCTGGGACTCGACGGCACGATCCCCGTCACACTGTTCTGGCTCGGTGTCAGCGATCCCGTCAAGGCAGCAGAAGCGTCGCGGACGCATGTGCCATTACCGAATATTCATTCGGGCCTGTATGCCCCCGTCGCCGCGCCGACGTTGCGCACCGGCGTTATTGCGATGAGCGCAGCCGCACTCGAATTACTCGGGCACTGAAATATATGTCACCACGTCTTCTGACTCTGATGGTTATTGCCATTGGCCTACTGACGGGTTGTCAGCGCGCAGAACCGAACCTTGCTTGGCACGACCTCGTCCACGACTACGTCGAGTCATACCTGCAGCACCATCCCGCTTTTGCTGCCTCGCAAGGTCGCCATGAATACGATGGTCGACTACCCGATTGGTCGGAAGTGGGCATTCTGGCCGAAGCAGATCGAATTGGTCGGTTTCGGGATCGCGTCGAACATTATCCGCTAGCGCAACTCAGTCCAGAGGAGCGCTTCGAGCGTGATTACTTACTCACGCGGATCGATCGCGAGTTGTTTTGGACCAAAGTCGCTGCGGCCCCCTTCCACAACCCCGGTTTTTATCTCGGGATGAGCGATGGCGGGGATTCTTTGGATCCCGCAACCTATGTGGTCAAGCCCTATGCGTCAGTCGACCACCGCGCACGAGCGTTCATTGCCTATGCGCGCGAAGTCGTGCGCGTTGCGCCTGAGATCCGACGCAATCTCGCGGCACCCATGCCGGCGACGTACATCAAGCTCGGCGTGTCAGGCTTTCGCGGGCTCGCGGCGTTCTATCGCAAAGATGTGCTGATCGCCTTCGCTGCCGCGAAAGACCCGGCACTGCAAACGGAAATGCGCGCCGCTATTGAACCTGCCGCCCGCGCACTTGAGCAGATTGCGAATGATCTGCAGCGCCGAACGCCGACGGCGGGCTTCAGTGACGCCTTGGGTGCCGAAAAGTTCTCGCAGATGCTGCACATGACCGAGCGGGTTGATGTGCCGCTCGATGAATTGGAGGCCGCTTTGCAGGCCGACCTTGACCGCAATCTCAAGGCCCTCAACGCTGCCTGCCAACAATATGCGCCACACGACAGCATTCCCGACTGCGTGGAGCGGATGAATGCGCACAAGCCACCGGAAGGACCGGTGGCAGCGGCCCGCACACAACTGCCTGAACTCAAGCGTTTCATCGTTGAGCATGATCTGCTCACCATTCCGGGAAGCGAAGAAGCTCGCGTAGAGGAGTCTCCTCCCTACAACCAGCAGAACGGCGCCTATATCGATCCACCCGGTTATTTCGATCGTGGGGTCCCGGCCGTCTATTACCTATCCCCTCCCGATCCATCCTGGAGCGCCGCAGAACAAGCCGCGTACATCGAATCACGCGCCAACCTGCTGTTTGTATCCACTCATGAGGTTTGGCCCGGACACTTTTTGCAATTTCAGTGGTCCAATCGCACGCCGTCCGTAGTCGGCGGGCTGTGGGTCGGATATGCCTTTGCCGAAGGGTGGGGTCATTACGCAGAAGAAATGATGTGGGAAGCCGGGCTCGGGCAAGGCGATCCGGAAGTTCATATCGGCCAACTCTTCAATGCGCTGGAACGAAATGTGCGAGCGATCTCGGCGATCGGACTTCATACCCGCGGCATGACATTGGAAGAATCCGAACAGCTATTCCGCGAGAAAGCCTTTACGAACCCCGGCGAAGCGCGCCAACAAGCCGCGCGGGGCACTTATGACCCCGGCTATCTCAATTACACGCTCGGAAAGCTCATGATCCGGAAAATGCGCGAGGATTACTGCTCGGCCCGGGGTGGACAGGTGTGCTGGAAGGCTTTCCATGACCATCTCTTGGCATTGGGCGGGCCTCCTTTGCCCTTACTGCGAGCGATCTTGCTTCCCAAGGATGCAGGGAGCGTCCTTTGAGAGGCTTGCGGCCTCCCACTAGCCGATCCTACGTATATCGACCCGCATTCAGGCACTCCAGACTGCGGTAATAGCTGCTCGCTCTTACCGCAAGGATGAGTCCAGCATGACTGCCGCCGCGCAGGCCACAGCGCCGAGCCGCCAGATGCCGCTCGACGGGATCCCCGAGTACCTTTCTAAGACCTACAGTTGGGCCTACCTCTCGCGACGCACCCTGCGCTGGCTAGACCGCCCGTCGGTCGTTTCGGCCATCCTGTGGGGTAATGCCCATCGACTCATGCAGTCATCGGTCGGGCATTTCTCGCCGGGCGAGCGCGTCCTACAGGCCGCCTGCGTCTATGGCTACTACACACCCCTCTTAGCCCAACGGATTGGGCGACACGGCCAACTGACGGTGACAGACGTCGCGGCGGTGCAATTGGAGAATCTGGCGCCGAAGGTCGCCGGCTTGCCGCAGGTGCGCCTCCATCGGGGAGATCTGTCCCGAGGCGAAACGGGTGTTGACGGCGGGTCGATGGACGCCGTGGCCTGCTTCTTCCTGCTGCACGAGGTACCAACCGACCACCGTAGGCGCGTCGTTGAATCGCTCTTGAAGGTCGTCCGGGTGGGTGGACGGGTGGTGTTCACTGACTATCACCGAATGGCGCCCTGGCACCCCTTGCGACCGATCATGGCAGCGGTCTTTAGGCTCCTCGAACCCTACGCCAATTCTCTTTTAGATCAAGACTTTATGTCCATTTGCCCTCTCTGCAGGAGCTTTACATTCGAAAAACGCACGCTCTTCGGGGGGCTGTACCAGGAGATTGTGGCCACCCGGCTACGCTGAAAGGGTAACTGACCGGTTGTTAAAAACCGGACCCAATTCAGCACTTTGTCATGCGTTTCTGGCAGAATTCGCGCCCATTGAACCGTGGACGGATGCCCGGTTTGGCCGCAGTTCGGTCAAATCACAGGCTCCCGGCCCAGGGTTTCTATTGACCGAACCAACTCAAACTGCACGGAATCAGCCATGCCCCGTACTACTCCGCTTTCCGATATCCGCAATATCGGAATTATCGCCCACGTCGACGCCGGCAAAACGACGACGACCGAGCGCATCCTGTATTACACGGGACGCAAGCACACGATCGTCGACATCCATGACACGAAGGACTTGAAGTCCTCGACGACGACCGACTACCTCGAGCAGGAGCAGAAGCGCGGCATCACGATTCAGTCGGCAGCCGTCTCAGCCTTCTGGCGCAAGAAGAAGATCAACGTCATCGACACCCCGGGGCACGTCGACTTCACGATCGAAGTGAACCGTTCGCTGCGCGTCCTTGACGGCGCAGTCGTCGTGTTCGACGGCGTCGCCGGCGTAGAACCGCAGTCGGAAACGAACTGGCGTTTGGCCGACAACTACGACGTGCCGCGTATGTGCTACGTCAACAAGATGGACCGCAGCGGCGCGAACTATCTGCGCTGCGTGGACATGATCAAGAAGCGCTTGGGCGCCCGTCCCTTGCCGATCCACCTGCCGATCGGTTCGGAAGACAACTTCAAGGGCATGATCGACCTCGTCGAAATGAAGGCGCTCGTCTGGGATTCGGATGACAAGGACGCCGAGTGGAAGGTCCTCGACATCTCGCCGACGATCGCGGACGACCTCGGCATTGCCGTGCCGAGCGATCGCGCGATCCTGGCCGACATCGCCAAGTACCGCACTGAACTCGTCGATACGTGTCTGGAGATGGATGACGCGGCGATGGAAGCGTATCTGGAAGGCAACGAGCCGTCGGTCGAGACCCTGCGCGCCTGCCTGCGCAAGGGCACGATCTCCTCGTCGTTCACCCCGGTTCTGTGCGGTTCGTCGTACAAGAACAAGGGCGTGCAGCAGGTTCTCGACGCAGTCGTCGATTACCTCCCGGCCCCGACTGACGTGGCCGCGATCAAGACCGTGGACGCGGACGGTAACCCCATCGGCGAGCGCCTTTGCTCGGACGATGAGCCGTTCTCGGCACTCGCGTTTAAGGTCATCAACGACGCCTACGGCGCGCTGACCTTCATTCGCGTGTACTCGGGCGTTCTGACCAAGGGCATGTCGATCACGAACACGACCCGCGGCAAGCGTGAAAAGATCGGCCGTATGGTCGAAATGTTCGCGAAAGAAGCCAACGCCATTGAAGAAGCTCGCGCCGGTGACATCGTGGCGCTCGTTTCGCTCGCTGAAACCGATACCGGTGACACGCTGTGCGAAACCTCGGCTCCTGTTGTCTTGGAGCGTATGCGCTTCCCAGAGCCGGTGATCAGCGTATCGGTCAAGCCGAAGAACAAGGCAGAACTCGAGAAGTTCGGCGCAGCGCTCGGCAAGATGGTTCGCGCCGATCCATCACTCCGTCTCGAAACCGATCGTGAGACCAGCGAAACGATTCTGCGCGGCATGGGTGAGTTGCACTTGGAAGTGACACTCGACCGTATGCGCACGGAGTTCAACGTCGAAGGCATCATGGGTCAGCCGCAGGTGGCTTACCGTGAAGCGTTCACGAAGTCGATCGAAGAGCACTACGTCCACAAAAAGCAGACGGGCGGCTCGGGTCAGTTCGCAGACGTTTGGATCAAGTTCGAGCCATTGGAGCGTGGCGCCGGCTTCGTGTTCGTTGACGAAACCGTCGGCGGCTCGGTTCCGCGTGAGTACGTGCCGTCGGTCGAAAAGGGCCTGCGCATGCAGCTCGAGGACGGTGTGCTCGCACGCTTCCCGACCGTCGACTTCAAGGCGACCCTGTTCGATGGCAGCTACCATGACGTCGACTCGAACGCGCTGACGTTCGAAATCGCCGCCAAGGCCTGCTTCCGCGAAGGCATTCGCAAGGCCGGCCCCGTTCTGCTCGAGCCGGTGATGAAGGTCGAGACCGTGACCCCGGGCGACTATCTGGGCGACGTCATTGGCGACATCAACCGTCGTCGTGGCTCCATCCAGGATCAGCTGGAGCGTGGCACGAACATTGCCGTCGTGGCCCATGTGCCGCTGTCGGAGATGTTCGGCTACATCGGCCATCTGCGTGGCATGACCTCCGGTCGTGCGTCGTACACGATGGAGTTCTCGCACTATGATCAAGTGCCGCGCAACGTCGCGGACGCTGTGATCGAAGCCGTCAACAAGCCGGCCTCTGCGAGCTGATCTCCCTGGTGCGGCAGCTCCGCACCGAGTGGGTCGTGAGAAAGGCGCCTTCGGGCGCCTTTTTCTTGGGTCTTAGGTCGAGATGGGGATCATCCCGGATCGCGCCGGCAGGTCGTCGAGGTTGCTTTACTTGCGTTCGGCACGCAGCCGCCACTGGTGACGCAATGCGGCTAACCGACCCTCCCACGGGAGAGCCTCCTCGAGCGATGCAGCGATGGCCAGCAATCGACCATCCGACCCAAGCGGTGCAGCCAGTTGGATCCCGATGGGGAGTCCCGACGTACTCATCGCCAGCGGCAGCGATATCGCGGGCATGCCCGTGATGTTGAAGAGTTCTGTGTACGGCGCATAGGCGTAGGCAGCAGCGCCCCATTCCTCGAGAGACGAGGCGCCCGTCCGCCCATCAATCTCCCCTGTGCGTGGCGGCAAGGTGGCCGTCGTTGGCATGACTAACACATCAAGATTAGCCATTGAGGCCACCAACGCGCCCGTGGCGCGACTACACGCGCGACGTGCCGCCACATAGTCGGTGGCTTTCCAGGCGCGGCCTCGCTGCCAACACTCATACGTGATGAAGTCGAGTTCGCCACGCTCGGGCGGTCGACCCACAAGCCGCGTATGAAACTCGATATCCTCACTGATGGCCGTCATCCAGATCACAGCCGCATCATCGCCAACGGCGGTTTCGGCAGGAAAGGTAAACGGTACAACCGAATGGCCATCCCGGGCGAGGACGCGACCGACGGCTTCCACCGCTGCTCCAATCTCGCCATCCGGCAGCGCACCGCCCGGTTCCCGCAAGATCAACCCGACCCGCAAACCCTGCAGGCGTGTCTGAGCGGCTCGCAGATAGCCGCCTTCCAACAGGCGTAGCGGCGTTCGAACCCACGCATCAGGGCCCGCCGTCAGATCCAGCATCGCGGCACAGTCCCGTACGGTGCGAGTCAGGACATGCTCGCAATCGAATCCTCCCGCCAATTCGTCCATGGCGGGTCCCACCGGAACCAGGCCACGACTCGGCTTGAGCCCTACGAGGCCACATGCGGCCGCCGGTACGCGGATTGAGCCGCCCGAGTCTGTGCCATGCGCCATCGGCACCAAGCCCGCAGCGACCGCTGCGGCGGCGCCCCCGCTTGAACCGCCGGGTGAGCGGGACAGATCCCACGGATTATGCGTTGCACCTCGAAACGTCGGTTCACAAACAAAGTCTGCTGCAAACTCCGGGAGATTGGTGCGACCGAGAATGGACAGTCCTGCCGTGCGCCACCGCGCGGCCAATGGCGCATCGGCGGTTGCTGGCGGCAAATCCGCGAGCCAGCGACTGGATTGCGTCAGCTTTAAGCCCCGAATAGCAATATTCATATCCTTCGCGAGAAACGGCACCCCAAACAGCGGGGCTGTCGAATCAGACAAAGCCAACGCCTCGCGAGCCAGTTCGATGTTCAGCTCGGTCACGGCGTTTAGGATGGGGTTCAATGCGTCGATTCGGGTGACCGCAGCTTCCAAGACCTCATCGGCCCGGAAGTCATTCTGCTGAATGGCCTTCGCCAGTCCGATTCCATCGTAGTCGCTGTAGTCGAGCGCACTCATCTGGGATACCCCGTTGTGGACTGCCGCTGACCCTACCGCAGCTATCTGCCCCTGTACACGGAGCAAACCAACGATCAGCTGTTCCGACCGCTATAATCGAAAATTAGCCGAACTTCGCTCGCCGAAACCGCTCCGGGAACCCGTACCGAATCATGTGGATCGTTCACCTAGCCCTGCGGCGCCCCTACACGTTCATCGTCCTTGCACTGACGATATTTCTCCTCGGAATCTTTGCGATTCTGAGGACCCCGACCGACATCTTTCCGAACATCCGCATCCCGGTTGTAGCCGCCATTTGGAACTACTCGGGACTACCGCCGCAGGACATGGCCAATCGCGTGATCCTGATGCCGGAACGAACCGCGCAGACGACGGTCAATGACGTCGAACATACCGAATCGCAGTCGCTGAACAGTACGTCGGTCGTTAAGTACTTTTTCCAGCCGAACGCGAACCCGGACTTGGCGTATGCACAGATCGGCGCTGTGTCGCAGACGCAACTTCGTGCGCTACCCCCCGGCACCACCCCCCCGTTCATTTTGGCGTTTAACGCCTCGACGGTCCCAATTCTGCAGCTCGCCGTTTCCAGCGACACACTCTCGGAAGCCAAACTATTCGATTTGACGAACACGATCCTGCGGACAGGATTAGCCACAGTTCAGGGCGCATCGACACCCTGGCCATTCGGCGGACTGCAGCGACAAGTGCAGGTTGACCTCGACCCCCAAGCCCTGCGTGCACGCGGTCTATCCGCGGCAGACGTGACCACCGCCATCGGCACACAAAACCTGATTCTGCCCACCGGAACGCAAAAGATCGGCGATCTCGAGTACTACATCGGCCTGAACGCCAATGCGCGATCAATGGACGATCTGAATGCCGTTCCTATCACGGTTCGCGATGGCAAGATCATTTACGTGCGGGACGTCGCCCATGTCCGCGACGGATTTCCACCGCAAACCAACATCGTCCGTCGTGACGGCCAGCGCGCCGTACTCATGAGCGTCCTCAAGACGGGCAACTCATCCACTATCGACATCATCAAGGGCATCAAGGAACGCTTGCCCGGAATCCTTGAAACGCTCCCTAAAGAACTCAACGTCAAACTCATTGGCGATCAGTCTCTCTTTGTCCGCTCAGCCATCAACGGCGTCGTTCGCGAAGCGATCATCGCTGCAGCCTTGACCGCGCTGATGATCCTGCTGTTCCTCGGCAATTGGCGCAGCACACTGATTATCGCCATCTCAATCCCGCTGTCGATCCTTGCCTCGATCGTCTGCCTGTCCGCCTTAGGCGAGACGATCAACATCATGACCCTCGGTGGCCTAGCCTTGGCAGTCGGCATATTGGTGGATGATGCGACGGTCACGATTGAAAACATCGACGCGCACTTAGAAGCCGGACTGGGCGTTGAAGCGGCCATTCTCAAAGGAGCGGAGCAAATCGCGCTACCGGCACTCGTCTCTACGCTCGCCATCTGCATCGTCTTCATCCCGATGTTCTTGCTGCCTGGTATCGAGAAATTTCTGTTCGTGCCGCTCGCGGAAGCGGTTGTGTTCGCGATGCTGGCCTCATATGTACTGTCACGAACGCTCGTGCCCACGCTTGCGAAGTACTGGCTGAAAGCACACGACCGGGGTCACCAGAACGTCGCTCGCGGTGTCTGGGCGCGCTTTGAGGCCGGCTTCCAAACTCGATTCGAGGCCGTTCGTGAGATCTACCGCGGATTCCTCGAATCCGCCTTGAGCGCACGGTGGCGCTTCGTTGGCCCGTTCCTCTTGGCAATGGTCGCTACAGGTCTCATTGCATTCCCCATCGGCCCCCTGCCAGGTCTGGGTCAAGACTTCTTCCCGGCCGTGGACGGCGGGCAAATCAAACTCCATTTGAGAGCGCGAACGGGCTCTCGAATCGACGCGACCACGCGCCTGTGCGATGCCGTCGAAGCCACCATTCGCCAAGTCATCCCCAGTGATGAAATTGAATCCGTCGTCGACAATATTGGCCTGCCCAACAGCGGTATCAATTTGGCGTATTCAACCTCTGCTCCAGTCGGCGCAGGTGACGCGGATATTTACGTGGCGCTCAAGAGCCACCACGGCCCCACACAAGTTTATGTACGGAAACTGCGGGAGCGCTTGCGAGCCGAATTCCCCTCGGCACAATTTGCTTTTCTTTCGGCAGACATCGTCGGACAGATCTTGAACTTCGGCTTACCTGCGCCCGTCGATGTGCAGCTGACGGGATTTAACGTAGACGGCAACCGCGCCTACGCGAACGCGATTTACGATCGATTAAAAACCATTCCGGGCATCGTTGACCTGCGCATTCAACAGGCATTCGATTACCCGACGTTGAACATTGAGGTTGATCGCACAAAAGCGGCCTTGCTGGGTTTGACTGAAAAGGACGTGGCGTCGAGCCTGCTGGTCTCACTCTCTGGCAGCGCTCAGACATCGCCGTCTTTCTGGCAGGACCCGAAGAGCGGCACCATGTACTCAGTGACGTCGCAGACACCGCAGTATCGCCTCGCTACTCTGGCCGATCTGCGCGCCACTCCGGTCACGGCCGGCGCAGCATCGGCGATCAATCAGGATCTCGGAAATCTCGCCACGGTCAGGCGCGCTGTATCACCCGCCGTCGTCACGCATTACAACGCCAAGCCCGCCATCGATATCTTCGCGTCCGTGGAAGGGAGCGATTTAGGTTTTGTGGCAACGCAGGTAAAGGCGGCACTCGCGTCGGTCAAGAACGACGCGCCGCGCGGCACCACGACCACGATCAGAGGCCAGATTGAGACGATGCGGTCTTCCTTTAACGGCCTGCTGCTCGGCCTCGTCGGCGCTGTGATCCTCATTTATCTCCTGATGGTCGTTAATTTCCAGTCCTGGCTTGATCCTTTCATCATCATCACCGGACTTCCGGCGGCGCTTGCGGGTATCGTCTGGATGCTCTTCTTGACGCACACCACCGTCAGCGTCCCGGCGCTGACTGGCGCCATCATGTGCATGGGCGTCGCGACGGCGAATAGCGTGCTGGTGGTGAGTTTCGCCCGAGACCGAATGACGGCGGGTGATCGCGCCGTGGAAGCCGCTTGGGCGGCGGGGTTCACCCGTTTTCGACCGGTGATCATGACGGCGCTCGCCATGATCATCGGCATGATTCCGATGGCTCTTGGATTCGGCGAAGGCGGTGAACAGAACGCGCCCCTCGGCCGCGCAGTGATTGGCGGGCTCCTCTTCGCCACCTTCGCAACCTTATTCTTTGTTCCGACCGTTTTCGCAATGATCCATGGTCATCGAGAACCACAGCCGTCCCTTGGAGACGCGCATGTCTAATGCACTACTTCCCGATGGGTTTTCCGAGTCGGCAAGCGAACGAATTCGCCGAATACGGTGGGCGCTCGTCGTTCTGGCCGTTGCCATTTCTGGGTGGGGAATCATCGACCGCGTACACGATCGCAAGGAGCTCGCTGAGAAAACGAGACTGTCCGCGATTCCGAATGTCATGACAGTGCGTCCAACGGCGTCACCTGACGGAGAAGCCTTGCTCCTCGCCGGCACGACACAGGCGTTCTCGGAGGCGCCGCTGTATGCGCGTACGAGTGGCTATGTGAAGTCTTGGTCGAAGGATATCGGCTCGCATGTCCGTAAAGGGTCGGTACTCGCACTTATCGATACGCCAGAGATTGATCAGCAATTCCGCCAAGCACAAGCAGACGTCGAGTCGGCACGTGCAGCGTATCGGATTGCCGAGTCGACCGATGAGCGCTGGAAAGTGCTCTTGGCGACGGATTCCGTCTCCAAGCAAGATGCCGACCAACGAGCCGCCGAAGCCGCGATGAAACGGGCGGCATTACAGTCGGCAGAAGCGAATTTATCGCGCCTCAGGGAACTGCAGGACTTCAAGCGTATTGTCGCGCCCTTCGATGGCGTCGTCACACAACGATCGACCGATATCGGCGCTCTGGTGACAGCGGGTCAAAACGCAGGATCGCCACTCTTTCGAGTCGCGGATGTGCATCGATTACGCATCTATAGTGCAATCCCGGAGACTTATGCCAGCCAGATCCGAGTAGGGCTTTCGGCCGAGGTCACGTTCGATGGCCGCCCAGGGACATTCAGAGCCAACGTAGTTTCGACAGCAGAAGCCATTGATCCGGCCACGCGGACATTACAGGTCGAAATGCAGGTCGATAACGCGCGCGGAGATCTGTTACCGGGCGCCTATGCCCGCGTTCATTTTGACTTAGGCCCCCAATCGGGTTTGCCGCGGATTCCGGTAACTGCCTTGCTCTTCCGCGCCGATGGCCTGTGGGTGGCCACCGTTGGCGACGGTCAGCATGCGCACCTGAAGAAGGTTATTCCAGCTCGCGACTTTGGTACCGAAATTGAAATCCGGGAGGGGCTCGTCCCGCAGGACACCGTGATCGTCAATCCACCGGATTCCCTCATGGAGGGCGCAGAGATCCGCGTCGTGGCCGGGAAAGGGCATTGATGATGCGGAGGCTCGCACTGGTTGTGGCAGCCGTCTCGCTGGGCGCGTGCACGCTCACGCCGCCCGCTTCAGCGCCTTTGCCCACACCTCCCGATCACTTTCTTGAGTCGGCGAACTGGATCGTTGCCGATCCCGCGCACGATGTGCCGGGCAGTCAGTGGTGGACTCGATTTGAGGACCCGACTCTTAACGCGCTGCAGGATGAATTCTCGGCTGCGAGTCCCTCGCTCAAGATCGCACTGAAACGTCTTGAGGAGTCTCGTGAGGCCGCGCGCGCAGCCGCCGGCTCGCTCTGGCCTAAACTCGGGCTTGCCGTCAGTGCCGCCCGAACGCGTACGTCTGCCGAAGCGCCGGCCTATTCGACGAACCGCGCCAATCCGATCGACGACTTCGCAGCTGGCACGGCCGTGTCGTATGAAGTGGACGTTTTCGGGCGGTTACGCGCCTCAGCTGCCAGCGCGCGGGCACTGGCGGATGCCGCTGCCGGCGATGCCGCCGCTCTTGAGCTGTCGCTACGGGCTGACCTCGTCAATGATTATTTTCAAATTCGAGCGCTCGACGCTCAATTGGACGTACTCGAGCAGACGGTGAAGGCCGACGAGCGGGCGCTCGCCATGACAGAGAACCTAGCGGCCAGCGGCGGCGGTACTCCCTCCGATGTCGCACAGGCTAAAGCTCAATTAGAGAATACCCGAGCTCAGCTGGCTGACACGCGCCTACGTCGCTCGCAGGCCGATCACGCGTTGTCGGTATTGTTAGGGAGAGCACCCGCCAATGGCCGTCAGCCGGCGAATCCCCTGGCCGCGACCCTGAAGTTGCCCAGCGTTACGCCGGGGCAACCCTCCACGCTCCTTCAACGCAGGCCTGACATCGCCGCTGCACAACGGCGAGTCGAGAGCGCACGCGCTGCTGTGGGCATCGCCCGCAGCGCATATTTTCCGGTCTTTAACTTGGGCGCCGCCATTGGACGTGAAAGCTCACGCCGGGATTCCTGGTTTGTGTCACCTGCGCGCTTTTGGAGCGTGGCCCCGTCCATGGCCGTCACCCTTCTGGATGGTGGACAGCGTCGCGCACTGAACCGCAGTGCGCTGCTAGGGTTGGAGGAATCGACGGAAATTTATCGAAAGACGGTACTGATCGCATATCAAGAAGTGGAAGATCAGTTAGCAGCCGTGATCGAACTCTCTGCAGCTCAGGCAAGCACAGAGCTCAGCGCACAATCGGCTGAGGTGGCACTCACCCACGCGGTGCATCGCTACGAAGCCGGCGCAAGCTCCTTTCTCGAAGTGGCGGTTGCCCAAAACGGACTCCTGAACAGCCGATTAGCCGCCATCACCATTCAGTACCGGCGAATTGCAGCGACGACCGCGCTCGTCCGGGCACTCGGCGGTAATTGGGCGTCCTAGCAACGGGACTCCGATATTGGAATTTGCGTTCTGCTGCATTCGATCTCTCCGTCAGGACTGGCCCCAAGTAGCGGCGAGCAAAAACTCGCTTGATCATTAGGCTTTATTTCCGAAGTGAAAATGACAGGCCGAACGTACGGGGTCGTGCCGTGTAGGCGTAAAGAAGTGGTGTTCCAGGCGCATCGCCAGATATCTGCAAGGTTGGCCGCGAATTCAAAACGTTATCAACGTATAGATTCACGCCTAAATGGGCACGCTCAATACCGACGCTCAAATTCCATTGATAAGTTGCGGGATCGGCCGCAAATCTCGGATCGTAAGTTGGAAACATCGGATTTAATTCGGGAAATGGTCCTGGGTGGTGACTACGCGCCACCCATAAATTCCGCCATACCGCCTGGGTTTTCTCGAAAACCGTCCAAGCGTATTGCGCGCTCAGCGTCCCGCTCCAAGGCGAGGGCACATTTGGCACGCCTGGCATAGCAGCGCCACTCTCGACGATAAGGAGCCCGCCAATACCATAGACGGTATCCCGAGCATGTGCATCGTTCACTGCGACGTTCAGCGCAACCGTCCAGCGATCCGATGGACGCGCTTGCACCGAGAGATCCACGCCACGACTCACCACCCGACCGGCATTCGCCACATACGAATGTCCGCACGGGTCGTAGGTGCTGATCTGTACGTCATTCCATTCACTGTCGTACACACTAGCGGTCGCGGTTAGTGCGCCATCGAACCAAGTGCCCTTCGTGCCGATCTCATAATTCCAGAGCGAGTCGGTTCCAAAATATCCTCGCGTTGTATCACCCCCGCAGGTATTGAAGAGGCCCTGGCCTCGTCCCACTCGTGCACCCCGAGAGGCAGCTGCATACGCCATCCAACGGGAATTGATTTGGTACGCGAGGTCCATTCGCGGGGTTCTTGGCAATGCATCGGAATGGTGTGTGAATCGGCGGTACGATTCGGCTGATTCGGCAAAGCCACCCGAGATGTATTCGCCGGATGTTCGATACGAGCCGAATCGAACACCGACGCCGACCTTCCAGCGTTCACTCAAAGCCCACCGAATTTGCCCAAACGCATTGAATTCAGCCGTCCGATCCCAGTCGTTTTCTGACAACGCGGCCGCCTGCGGGACGGGGGCAAGGTATGAATCGTCACGTTGGCGGCGCAGATAGTCTGCGTAATAAAGTCCAGCCGACCAGACGAGTCGTCGCCCCTCTTCCCGCGAAACCAAACGCAGTTCCTGCGACCACATATGGAGACGCGCAGCGGCCCGGTCAGTGACTGCATTCGCGTAGGAAACCGGTACTTCGGGACCATCTGGACTACCGAACCCACCAAAGTAAAAAGCGCCCGCTTCATTTGTTTGATCGACGACTGCGCGATCCTCACGATTCACATAAGACGTGACACTGGTGAGTGTCATGTTCGGCGCTCTGTGATCCACTCGCAGCGAGCCTACGGTCAGCGTATCCGCGTAGGGCTGGGACATCAGCTTGCCGTTACGGAAGATACCCTCACCTGGATTTGATAAGCCAACGTAGAACACCTGGCTATCGTGCATTCGAGAAGACTGCACGCTCAATGACGGCATCACCGACCAATGCTCTGATGGTTCGTAATCGAGACTGATGCGCGCGGCACGCCGACTTGATCGATTTGCATTGGCTTCAATCACGTCGCCCGTAAATGGATTAATACGGTCGATAAATCCGCCCTCATCGCGCACGTAGGCGCCCACTCGGATTCCCAATCGATCAGGCACGAGAGAATGAGCAATTACCGCACTGGTCTCAAAAACCGATCCGCCCCCATCGATAGTTCCAACCTCGACACCAAGACTTGCGCTGCTCTCCCAAGTGTTAGCTCGCTTTGGAATAAACCGAATAGCGCCTCCCTCAGCACCAGCGCCGAAATCGACGCCCTGCGGACCCCGCAAAACCTCCACCTGGTCCAGATCAAACAGCGCCGGATAGGGAACCATAAAGGCCGAATGAGGGGTCAGCGCATCAAACAAAGCGGTGTCGTCGAGGTAAACAACCGTCGTACTCGCACCTCGTTCAGCGACGATGCCGCGCATGGAGACCCGGTTATAGAGACCTGCACCCCACTGCGAACTGACGTTGTACTCCACCCCCGGCACCAGCGATAACGCTTGCTCGACCGTTGTGAATCCATAGGCCGCCAACTCTTCGCTGGTCACCACGTGGGCGCTAAGCGGCACCGTCATCAGGCGCTGCTCACGATTGCTCGCTACGACGACGACCTCATCCAACGCTCGCTGCACCGGCGGCTGCGCGGAGGCAGGATCAACGAGCCGCAGGCGAAAAGCACGGTCATTCAGGCGTTCTACGTCAAGCCCTGTACCATCCAATAGTTGTGTCAAGGTCGCAGATACCGGCAGACCTGCTGGCACCGCGTGACTGTGTTTCGCCTGTGCCAGGGCACTCACGTAGAAAATTTGCAAGCCTGTCTGTTGCGCAAATTCAGTCAGAGCTTTGCTGAGCGGCTGCGATTTGATCGGGCGCGTCAGTACCGCCTCTTGCGCGCACGCCAAGCTGATCGGCAGCGCGAGCAAGACAATCATTGCCCACATCTGATCGACGTATCGCCTTCTCATTATTTGACTTCCGTTGTCTGCACTCTGGCTGTCGGCGCGCGGGCTTGCAACAACAGACCCGGTCCCACAGATACCGCTTCAACACCCAATTCAGCGTCCAAGAACGCCAAAAACGTGGCGTCGTCTCTCGCATTGAAGACGCCACTCAGACGAGTGGCCGCTAAATTCCGATCCTCGATACGGATCGGCCGATGACCGTAATGATTGAATTCGCGGACGACGACCGCCAGCGGCAGTCCATCGGCGATGATCTGCCCCTGCTTCCAGGCCTCGATGCGGTGGAGATCTACCCGCGTTGGCACCGAGACCCACCCGGCGGCAATCGACACCTGCTGACCTGGCACGAGTGGTTGGGCAGCACTTGCTTGAGCTTGATTGACGCCCTCACCGTCCATTGCATTCGCGTACACCACCACGCGACCCTCAATGAGGGTGACAACATCCCGCTGCTCATCGAGATTCACGTCAAACCGTGTCCCCGTTGCCACCACGCTGGCTCCCAGAGCGGCGACTCTGAAGCGGCGCCGATCGCCCTTCGCAACATGAAAATCTGCATGACCGGTCCGCAATTGGACCAAGCGTTCCGTCGGGGAGTAACGCTCGCTAGCGACAGAGTCGGGGCCGAGCTTGATCACTGAGCCGTCGTCTAGCGTCCACGTGCGCACCTCTGCATGACGCGTCGTCAGCAAGTGCTCTGTGGGCTGTGCAGTTGTGTCCAGAGCGTGCGGTCGCGGCAGTAACCCAATGGCCGACAGCAGCACTCCAACCAGCACTCCCCAAGAAACGGGATGCGCCCAGATTCGGCGGAAGGGCCCTCGGTCACCCGCCACGCGGTGTTTCACCGGCACCGCTGGATCAGGGCTGCCGGTGGCAAGTGACGGCAGACTCGGGGCTTGTGCGGCGACACGCAAGTATTCCTCCACATGCACTGGGGAGGCCTGCAGCCAGGCAAAGAATTGTTGTTCGACGTCGGCGCCCACACCGGGCTGGCGCAGGTGCGCCCACCACAGCAAGGCTTGTTCAGCGGCGCGTTGGCGTGTGGATAGATCCGTCATCGCGGGATGGGCGCGAATGGGGCGAGGCAAACCGCGCGGTGGGCACAGACATTCCCCAATCTCAGTGGTTGTCCATGACA
The DNA here is from genome assembly GCA_947455595.1 of Gammaproteobacteria bacterium. Lineage (GTDB taxonomy): Bacteria > Pseudomonadota > Gammaproteobacteria > Steroidobacterales > Steroidobacteraceae > CAIKZZ01. Next base: position 231,265 of record CANGOP010000001.1, on the reverse strand, counting down.
CATGACTGAGATCCCCTGCGAGACGTCACCCTAACGTACGACCGAAAACGATATCGCGCCGCTTCGCCGACGTCGGCATGTCACGCAGGCATCGTCGCCCGCCGACAGAACACGCCCGGAACTGGCGGAGAGTGAGGGATTCGAACCCTCGAGGGACTTTTGGTCCCTACGCCCTTAGCAGGGGCGCGCCTTCGACCACTCGGCCAACTCTCCGGACTACAGACTGTCTCGGCGGCGGGGATGATACTGGGGAGGAGGAACCCGGGTCAAAGAAATCGCCCGGAAATGTGACAGTTTCGGGAATTACTCCCCGGTCACATCGTTCTCGTCGTCGCCTTCGCGACGAATACGCTCGAAGATTTCTTCGCGGTGAACCGCGACGTCCCTGGGGGCATCAACCCCTATACGGACCTGATTGCCCTTAACGCCCAAGACAGTGACCGTCACTTTGTCACCGATCATCACGGTTTCCCCGACACGTCGGGTCAGGATCAGCATGTCGTTCTCATCATCTGTCCGGGCATCTTGATGTCCAGACTCTACGACTGTGCAGCGCAAGAAACCATGACAATTTGTTTAGGTTGGGCGCGAACCCGACGCGTCCAACCAACTAATAATTCGTCAAATTTTCACTAATTGCCGAGTTTGGACCTTACCCAGCCGACCACGCTGTCCAATGCGCCGGCCAGCGCCCCCACCTCGGTGCCACCCGCCTGTGCAAAATCTGGGCGGCCACCGCCTTTCCCGCCCACTTGGCCCGCAATATGACCCACGAGCTCGCCGGCCTTGAGCTGACCCACCCGATCCGCTGTGACACCGGCGACCAGGGTGATCTTGCCGTCGTCCGCCACGCCAGCGAGCACGATCACGGCGGAGCCAAGTTTTTCCTTCAAGCCGTCGACGGCTGCTCGGAGGGCTTTCGCATCTAGGCCATCCATTCGCGCCGACACCACCTGCACACCGCCCACGGCGACCGCGCGCGAGGCGAGATCAGCCCCCTCGCCACTGGCGAGACGCGCCTTGAGGCTATCGATTTCACGCTCCAGCTTTCGAGCGCGCTCGACCAAAGCGACGACCTTGTCCGCGACCTCGTCACGAGTGCCACGGACCAGCAGGCTGATTTCCCGCAAGGCGGCTTCGCCCGCGTTATAAAAGGCAAGTGCTCCACTCCCGGTGACCGCTTCGATCCGGCGAACGCCGGCCGCCACACCGCCCTCGCTGACGATCTTGAACACGCCAATATCACCGGTGCGAGCGACGTGAGTACCCCCACATAATTCGGTCGAGAAATCGCCAAAGCTCAGCACGCGCACCACGTCGCCATATTTCTCGCCAAACAGCGCCATCGCGCCAGCCGCCACGGCATCGTCATACGACATGAGACGGGTCACCGCCTCGCGGTTCGCCAGAATCTCGGCATTCACGATCGACTCGATCTGAGCGATCTCTTGCGGGGTGACGGCCTGAAAGTGGGAGAAGTCAAAGCGCAGTCGCTCCGGCTCTACCAATGAGCCCTTCTGTTGGACATGCTCGCCGAGCACGTGCTGCAACGCTTCATGCATCAGGTGAGTGGCCGAATGGTTTCGCGCCGTTGCCGCGCGGCGATCGGCACTGACGACCGCAGACACCGTCTCGCCCACACGAAGTTCCCCAGAATGGACTTGGCCGACATGCGCGAACGCATCCCGGAGCTTCTGGGTATCGGTCACTTCGAAAACACCCGCCGGTGCGTTCAGGAGGCCCGTATCGCCGACCTGACCGCCACTCTCGGCGTAGAAAGGGGTCCCATCCAACACCACCCGGCCAGTCGCGCCAACGGCCAGAGACTCAACGGCAGCACCCGTTGAATCAATGAGCGCAACGATTCGCCCACGGGCCTGGGTGACCTCGTAGCCGAGAAACTCGGTGCGCGCATCCAACTGCACCGATTCGCGCAAATCAACGCCAAACCGGCTCGCCGCACGCGCCCGCTCTCGCTGCGCTTGCATGGCGGTTTCGAAGCCCGCTTCATCCACCTGCAGGCCGCGCTCTCGAGCGATATCGGCCGTCAGATCGACCGGGAATCCGTAGGTATCGTAGAGCTTGAAGACGGTCTCACCCGGAATCGTCGTGTTGCCGGCGAGACCGGCGATGGCGGTATCCAGAATCGCCATGCCCGCACTGATGGTCTCCGCGAATCGTGCTTCCTCCTGGGCCAGCACACGGCGGGCATGGTCAGCACCTTTGATGAGTTCCGGATAGGCGCCGCCCATTTGTGCCACCAAGGCGTCGACCAGCGTCGAAAAGAATGCGCCCGTCTGGCCTAACTGGTAACCGTGACGGATCGCGCGACGAATGATGCGGCGCAGAACATAGCCACGCCCTTCATTGGATGGCAACACGCCATCAACAATCAAGAACGTGCAAGCCCGAATATGGTCGGCAATCACGCGCAAACTGGGCGCTCTGAGATCCGTCGCGCCGGTCGCCTGGGCCGCCGCTGCAATCAGATGACGGAACAAATCAATGTCATAGTTCGAATGGACGCCCTGCATCACCGCGGAGATGCGCTCAAGCCCCATCCCGGTATCGACCGACGGTTTCGGCAACGATGTCAGCGTCCCATCTTCCGAACGCTCGTACTGCATGAAGACGAGGTTCCAGATCTCGACGAAGCGATCACCATCTTCATCCGGTGAACCCGGCGGACCACCGGGAATGTCGGCGCCGTGATCGTAAAAAATCTCCGTGCAGGGGCCGCAGGGGCCGGTATCGCCCATTGCCCAGAAATTGGACTTGGCGCCCATGCGGGTGATGCGATCAGCAGATACACCCGCCTCCGTACGCCACAAGTCGAAGGCTTCGTCATCCGTCTCGAACACGGTGACCCACAACCGGTCCTTGGGAATGCCCAACTCTTCCGTGATGAACTGCCAAGCGAATCGAATCGCATCGCGCTTGAAGTAGTCGCCGAAACTGAAATTGCCCAGCATCTCGAAAAACGTGTGGTGGCGGGCCGTATACCCGACGTTTTCAAGATCATTGTGCTTGCCGCCGGCACGCACGCAGCGCTGCGACGTCACCGCTCGCGAATAGGACCGCTGCTCCTTGCCTAAGAACAGATCCTTGAACTGCACCATGCCGGCATTGGTGAATAGCAAGGTGGGATCATTTCCGGGGACTAGCGGGCTGGAGGCGACAATTGCGTGCCCCTGGCGACGGAAGTAATCCAGAAACAGGTCGCGGAGTTCAGTGCTGCCAAGATGGCGCGGGAGTGCGGACATGGGCGGGCCTTCAGCGGGCAAGTCTTTGAACAGGCCCATGATTCTAGCCGACCCGAACCGGGGATGCGCGGTCAATCCGCGGCGTCATCCGCATCGAAATCGACCGGCGAATCCTCAATTTCAAAGCCATCGTCATCACCGGCCGTCGCCAAGGCCGAGCGCACCTGCGCAGACGTAAAGCCCCGTTGCAGAAGAAAGCGCACTTGTCTCGCCCGCTCCTTGGCCTCCGTGATCGCCTCACGTCCAAACCGGCGGTGACGCAAGGCGATCGCGCGCTGTGTCCACTCGGGATCATCCCGGCGCACGGCCGTCTCAACCAGGTCTTTCGGACATCCCTGACGGACCAACTCCAGTCCAATCCGGACAGGCCCCTGCCCACGAGACGCCCGACCGGCAACAGCAGACTCCACATAGCGCTCGTCATTGACGTAACGGGCGTCTTCCAGATCCGTCACCGCCTCATCGACAGCGCCCGCATCAAATCCCGCCTCGCCCAAGCGATTGCGCAGCAACTTGGAGGGGTAATCCCGACGCGCAAGCAGGCGCATGGCTTTGCCACGCGCGGCTTCGCCGCTCGCAGGATCCTCCGGCGGCTTCGGGGCCCGCCGGCGGAATCCGCCGCGCCACCCACCGCCGGAGTTCATAACCGATTAATCCTCAGAAGCGAGCGGAGCACCCGTCTGACCACGACGCGGCGCCAGCAGGCGCTTACGGATCTCCGCCTCCAGTTCAGCCGACGTTGCCGGATGTTCCTTCAAATAGTTGCGGGCGTTGTCCTTGCCTTGACCGATCCGCTCACCGTTGTACGCGTACCAAGATCCCGACTTCTCCACCAAATTCTGGCTGACGGCCAGATCGATGATCTCGCCTTCGTGGGAAATGCCTTCGCCGTAAATGATCTCGAACTCCGCTTCACGGAACGGTGGCGCAACCTTGTTCTTAACAACTTTGACGCGTGTCGCGTTACCAATCACTTCTTCGCCGTTCTTAAGAGCACCGGTACGGCGGATGTCGAGGCGAACAGACGAGTAGAACTTGAGCGCATTACCGCCAGTGGTCGTCTCGGGGTTGCCAAACATCACGCCGATCTTCATGCGGATCTGGTTAATGAAGATCACGATCGTGTTCGAGCGCTTGATGTTACCGGTCAGCTTACGCAGCGCCTGGCTCATCAGTCGGGCGTGCAGACCGACCTGCAACTCGCCCATTTCGCCCTCAATTTCAGCTTTCGGCGTCAGCGCCGCCACCGAGTCGACGACGACGATATCGACGGCGCCGGAGCGCACCAGCATGTCGGTAATCTCGAGCGCCTGCTCGCCGGTATCCGGCTGAGACACCAACAGGTCATCAACCTTCACGCCGAGTTTTTCAGCATAAGTCGGATCTAGCGCATGCTCGGCGTCCACGAATGCCGCTGTGCCGCCCATCTTCTGGCACTGCGCGATGACCTCGAGCGTCAGGGTGGTCTTACCCGATGACTCCGGACCATAGATCTCGACGACACGGCCGCGCGGTAATCCACCGACGCCCAAGGCGATATCGAGACAGAGCGAACCGGTTGGGATGACATCAAAATCCATCGCGGCCGAGGCATCGCCCAGGCGCATGACAGAGCCCTTACCAAACTGCTTCTCGATCTGGCCAAGGGCGGCGGCGAGCGCCTTCTTGCGATTGTCATCCATACTGGAAATTCCTCGTTGCGGTGAGACGTGATTATCGCACCCAAGGCCCCCGGGTGTTAGTCGCATTTATAGGCAAAACACCCCCGAATGCACCGATCAGATCAGTTCGTGCGCCATGAGTGGGGTGTACCGGCCCGAACCGACCGCCGCCTGTGACTCCACCAGCGCAACAGAGCGAATTGGCCATTGAAAAGATGGCAACGACGGCGCCGCCCATGGGGTATCCATGGCTCTCGCCAGCGTCAAGTGAGGCCGCCAAGTGCGTGAGTCGACGCGCAACCCCAAATCACTCAATTTCCAGCATAAATCTGCTTGCGCCGCCGCCAGCGCGGGCGGCACATGGCTCGCTGCCCAGACGCCAACTCGCGACTCCGACCACCACTCCAAACTGTCCAGTACCACGGGCTCCGGCTGGACCGGAAATTCGGTCAGGAGCCCTTCAATGGTCGCCCGCAAGGGTTCCGGCACAATGCCTAGAAACGCCACGGTGATGTGCCACTCGGTCTGCGGCACCCTGCGGGCACCCACCGGCAACTGGAGCGCTTGCAGCGTTGCCGACAACGCAAACCGCACGGGATCTGCGGGCCACAGTGCCGCGAACAATCGGCGTGTCTTCACGCAACTCATACCGCGAGCACGGCCTTGAGGGCACGAGCGACCGTTCGGCGCCGCACCACCTCGCGGTCACCGGTAAAGCGGCAGTGGATCGTTTCAACGGTGACGGCGCGACCCATTCGGCGCGCCACGGCGATCCACACCGTTCCGACAGGTTTTTCAGGCGTACCGCCCGCAGGACCCGCCACACCGGACACCGCCACGGCAATATCCGCACGCGCAGCGCGCAGCGCACCTTTAGCCATTTGAGCGACAACAGACTCACTCACCGCCCCGTCGCGCCGCAGCAGTCGCGAGGACACACCGAGCAGACTCGTCTTCGCCTCATTTGAATAGGTGACGAAGCCCATCTGGAACCACACAGAACTGCCGGGCACGTCGGTCAGCACCTTACTGATCCAACCCCCGGTGCAGGACTCCGCCGTCGTCAGCGTCGCTCGCTGAGCCAACAGAGCTCTCCCCACTCGCTGCGACCATCCACGCAACGTACGGTCCGTTGGAGCGGTCATGCAGTACCTCGTAAGAATCGACGGAAACGACCAAACAATCCGGGCTGCGGTGCCGGTAGCACACCGTCAGGCGTCATCTCGTCCACAATTCGCGGTAAGAGATCCGCCAACAACTGAGCCAACGCGCTTGGCGCCAGCCGGGCAGCGCGAGCCATCAACGGCAACGTGTCGGCCAGGGCCTCGCTGACGTCTACCGGCGTGATCGGCTCATTCACCCCGATCGCCACCCAAGAATCAAACGTAGCGCCCCGCCCAATACGGTCAAACGCGCCACGCAGACCGTGTAACCCAGATCCGCCTAACCGCGTGCCGATGGTGACCGCTCGCCTGACCAGCGCTTCATCCGCAAGCGTCGTCACGGCGGCACATCGCAGGCGAGTACGCGCGGTGAAGGCTCGCGGACGAACGGACAAACCGGCGCTGGAACGCCTTCTATGGGTGCTCCACCACAGGCCGAATAACCCTCTGTGTATTCATCACAGACCAGTAAGAACCGCACCGGTCGACCGGCAGCCTCTCTGTGGACGTGATCCAGCACGCGTCTCAACTCACGATCGTCGCCACCGATTTCCACATTGCGAACGTGGGCGCCAGCACTGATTCGAAAAAGGACAGCCCGGTTTGAGGCCAAATAGACGGGGCGCGGCAGCCGTGCTGCCTGCAAGACCTGCGGATCCGCCGCGAGTTTCTGCCACCACTCGACCGGGGCCGTGCCAACCGACCACGCGTCGTAGACCGACATGCACCCCATCATCGCAAGAAATCCCCACCCCAGCCGTCGCAAGAGCCGGACGATCTGCGGTCGGCACAGGATCGGAACGGCCATCACCAACGCAAACGCCAACGCCCATGTGTATTGCAAGGTATTGCGCTCATCAATGGTGTTACCCCACTCGTAGCGACTGCGTGACAGGATCAAGAGCAGAGCGCCGCCGGTTGCATACCCAGCCAGCAACATGAACAGCGCCCGGCGCCGTGGATCGACCCGCAGGCGCCAGAAAGCCAAGATCAAGAGTATGAGCACCACACCCAACGCCAGCGGAGGGACCAACCGCGGCAAGCGCTCAGCCAACTGCCAGGGAATTCCGGCGTCCGTAAAACTCGCACGCGTCCAATCCACCACATTCAAGAACCAAGCGCGGTTTGACGGCGGCATCGTGTACGGTTGCAACTCACCGAAGGTCTGCAGGTTGTAGACCCACAATGCCGCCAGGGGACCCATCGCGCCTAACCCAACAGCAAGCGATTCCCGCCAAGCACGCCGCCGCCAGAAACTTTCAACCAACATCACCACCGTGATGGCGAGGACCGCAATGCCCGCGTTACGAATACCGTAGGCACTACCGGCCGAAAACCCCGCAAGGGCGCACCAGAGCATCGGTCGGCGCGTGTCTCCCAGCAGTTTCAGTCCGCGCGCCAGTGCACCCAAAGCCAGCACTGAGACGGCCAATGCTGTGACATCGGAATATGCGAGAAACTGCCACCCGCGCACACCCGGTGTCAGCAGTGCATACATGGCAACTAGGGCAAGCGATTTCTCGCGCAATGCACCGCTGAATAAACTCAAGATCAAGACAGGCAGACAGATCGCCGCAATTCGCCCGGGAAAGAGCGCAGCCGTCCGTGCGTCTCCCGTCAGGGGCATAAAAGCGGCAATCAACAGGGGATAGCCGGGCGGGAAAAGTCTTTGCGGAATCTGATCCGCCGGTCCTTCCGTCGCATCCCACGGTGTCACCAGAGGCCGACCGTCGTGATACAGGGAGTCGGCCATTTCGATGTAAGAGGCGCTGTCCGCCGCATAGGCGTAGCGCTTACCCGTCCACATCGCATCAAAACCGCCGACAAAGAGAAGGGCAAAGAGAAAGACGCCCCAGCGCCAACGCCGATCGGACGCGGCCAAATTCACCATGGCACCAGCGCCGACATCCAAACCACTATCAGCAAGCCCAACGAGAACCAACTGGCACGGTCCTTCACGCTGTACTCAATCGGATCGTGATGCATCTCGCCGCGCGCAGTCACCAGCCACAAACGAGCCAGCCAGAACCACATCGGCAAGCACAGCAGCCAGAGTCGCTCATGATGCGGATATTCATGTTGCGCCGCCGTCGAGTCGACAAACAGGGCAAGAACCAGCACGGAGACCGTTGCCGTTGCAGTGCCAAATCCGAGTATTGCCGGTAAATCACGCCGAGCATAACCGCGACCGGGCAATAAACGCTCCGCTGGACCGTGGTAGGCCTCCAGTTCCGCTGCGCGTTTAATCAACGACAAACTCAGAAACAAAAACGCGCCAAAACTGAGCAGCCACATCGACAGTTGAACCTGTATGGCCGCCGCACCCGCCACCAGGCGCAAGACCCATAAACCGGCCAACAACATTACATCGAGCAAGGCGATTTTTTTGGCGAGGCGTGTGTACACCGTCGTCACGACTGCGTAGATCGCAATAATCACCGTAAAACGCGCACCGACCGACCAAGCGATCAGGACGCCGGCGGCCGCGAGCATGGCAGCCGCAGACACCGCAGGCACAACGCCAATCGCGCCGGATGCCAATGGACGAAATCGCTTCGCAGTATGCTCACGGTCGTGGGCGACATCCGACAAATCATTTAAGACATACGTGGCTGAGGCCACGAACGACATTGCCAACCACGCCCAAATTAACGACCAGCCGGCGTCGGGGCGCGACCACGCGTGGGCCGTCAGGTAAGGCACAGCCACCAAGACATTCTTGATCCAGTGCCGGACCCGTAGTAGCCGCAGCCACTGCGCGCTGGTACTTGGCTGTCGCTCGGGTAAATCTGGATCCTGTGTGTGCGATGCACTCATGGGCGCGTCCGGCCAGCCTGAATGGCGCAAGAGGTACAGACCGTTGGGGATACCATAGGAGTCGACTCGGCTGACAGGCAGGCGGAGGGAGAACGCCTCAGATGATAGGCCGGCGACTCGATGTTGGCCACGCCCACGCGCCCGTCAGCACTGGGCCGATACGGGCGTCGGTCTGCTACGATTTCCGGATGACTACCGTCGGCACCCCTTCACACACCCCGATGATGCAGCAGTACCTCGCACTCAAGGCAGAGTGCCCGGCAATCCTGCTGCTCTACCGTATGGGAGACTTTTACGAGCTGTTTTACGACGACGCCCGAAAAGCGGCCAAACTGCTCGATATCACGCTGACCGTGCGCGGCCAGTCTGCCGGCGCTCCCATCCCCATGGCCGGAGTGCCCGTCGCCACCGTCGAAACGTACTTGTCTCGCCTCGTGCGGCTCGGGGAGTCGGTGGCCATCTGTGAGCAGGTGGGAGAGCCCGGAAAAACCAAAGGGCCGGTCGAACGAAAAATCATTCGGATCGTCACCCCCGGCACCGTCACCGATGACGGGCTGCTTGAGGAGCGCAGAGCAACCTTTTTGGCGGCCGTCGCGCCGTTGGGCGATACCCTCGGCCTTGCCTGGCTAGAGCTGTCCTCCGGGCGGTTTACCGTGATGCAAGTCGAGGGGCGACCTGCCGCCGATGCCGAGTTGGCACGTCTGCGACCCGCAGAACTGCTGGTTCCGGAGGGCAGCGTGCTTGAGGAGTTGCCGGGCAGTACGCGCCGCGCGCCTTGGCATTTTGAACGTGGGGTTGCCGAGCGTCTGCTGACCCAGCAGTTCAACGTCAAAGATCTCTGTGGGTTCGGCTGCGCCGACCTCGATGCAGCGGTCACGGCCGCCGGTGCACTCCTGCAGTATGTGCAGGAAACCCAGCGGGCAGCACTGCCGCACTTAACGGGGCTCGTCACGGAGGTCCGTGACGAGGCGGTTCTCCTCGATGCGGCGACTCGCCGCAATCTTGAAATTGAACACAGCCTCGTCGGGCGGGAGCAGGCCACCTTGGCCGGCGTGTTGGATCACACCTCGACCACCATGGGTGGCCGAGAGCTCCGCCGATGGCTGGGTCGTCCATTGCGGGATCGCCAAACCCTGCAACGTCGTCTGCACGCGGTGGGCGAGTTGTTGGCTTCTGGGCGCGCAGACGAATTAGCCATCCATTTGAATGGCATCGGTGATCTCGAGCGCATTCTGGCCCGAGTCGCACTGAAGACCGCCCGGCCCCGTGATTTAGCGCAGCTGCGCAGTTCGCTGACCGCGCTACCAGCAGTGGGGCAATTGATCGCCGCACACGATTCGCCGCTCTTGACGGAATCGGCGCCTGCCCTGTCCGGCCATCCCGCATTGGCCGATCTTCTGACGCGCGCCATCGCTGAGGCACCGCCGCATCTCCTACGCGAGGGGGGTGTCATCGCCGAAGGCTTTGACACCACACTTGATGAACTGCGCCGTATTGCCAGCGACACCGACAGTTATCTGTTGGACATGGAGAGTCGCGAGCGAGAACGCACGGGCCTGCAAAGTCTGAAGTTAGCCTACAACCGGGTCTCTGGTTTCTACATCGAGTTGAATCGCCGCGACGCGGATAATGTGCCGGCCAACTATGTGCGGCGTCAGACGGTCAAGAATGCAGAGCGCTTCCTCACGCCTGAGCTGAAGCAGTTCGAAGACAAAGTGCTCGGCGCACGGGAGCGATCTCTGGCACGAGAGCGCGAACTCTATGAAGGACTCCTTGAGAGTCTATTGCAGGCCTTGCCGTCGCTGCAAAGCACTGCTCGCGCACTGGCTCTCGTCGATGTCATCGGCAATCTGGCGCGCCGTGCGCGAGATTTACGCTGGAGCCCCCCGGAATACACGACAGAATCCTGCCTGCAAATTCGTGGCGGGCGACATCCGGTCGTCGAGTCATTGATAGAATCACCGTTCGTTCCGAATGACCTCGACCTGCACGAACAGCGCCGTATGCTCGTCATCACTGGCCCTAATATGGGCGGTAAGTCCACCTATATGCGTCAGGTTGCTCTGATTACCCTCTTGGCGCACATCGGTAGTTATGTCCCTGCCGATCAGGCTGTCATCGGACCTGTCGATCGCATTTACACCCGCATCGGCGCCGCCGATGATCTGGCCGGCGGTCGATCGACATTCATGGTCGAGATGACGGAAACCGCGAACATCCTCAACAACGCTACAGCCAACAGCTTAGTGCTGATGGATGAAATTGGCCGTGGCACCAGTACGTTTGACGGTTTGTCATTAGCGTACGCAGCAGCTGACCATATGGCGCGTCGAGCCCGTGCCTTCACGCTCTTTGCAACTCACTACTTCGAATTGACGGCGCTCGCCGAGCGCTGCCCGTGTGTAGCCAATGCGCACCTGGACGCGACCGAACATGCCGACGGCTTGGTGTTTCTGCATGCCGTCAAGGCAGGCCCCGCGAATAAGAGTTATGGACTCCAGGTGGCAAGGCTCGCCGGCGTTCCCCGCGATGTGATTGCTGCGGCGCGCCGTTATCTTGCGGAACTCGAAGCCAATAGTGCGGCGACCGAGCGCATCGCGCCGCAGGCAGAGTTGATCTTCGCACCGCCGGTTGAGGCCTCCCCCATGCTCACGCCGGACAATACGGTGGCGCGCACAGTATTGGATGCAGTCCATGCACTGGACCCCGACCGTCTCACGCCACGCGAGGCATTGGATGAGCTGTATCGCTTGCGACAACTCAGTCGGGGAAATGACCCGAGTTAAGAAATCCCGCGGCGGCATGCGCAACCGCTACAGAGGTCAATAAGCCCAGGTGATTGACATGGAAAACCCGTTGGTCCGTTGCGCCATCCAGTTGGGTTTCAGCAACGGCCACAGCGCCGTCGTGGGGTGACGGGAGCTCCGCCAGCATTGCGCCGATACCCAACGGCCAATCACCTGCGATGACACCGAGTGGCGTTCCGCGCGCCCAAACGCGCTGGGTCGTTCCGAGCAATTCGACAGCTGCAGCCTCACCCATCATCCAACCCGCACCGGGGATGCGCGCTAGACCACGCGCCGCCTGGCTGCCGTTGACCGGCGAGCCCATAAGTACCACCGGACCAACTGTGAGTTCCGGATGCTCTGCAAGACAACTCAGAATGATGAGGCCACCCAGACTGTGCCCCAAGAGCCGAACCTCTGGCCCCTGCTCACGAATCGCCGTCGACAACGCGCTGAGGACTTGAGTCAGCCCGTCGGACGTCGTGCCGTACCGAAACGGCGCAACAGACAGCCCGTACGCCGCTAGGCGCTGCCGGATCAGCAACCCCTCCGCCCCCGTCATCCATAGGCCATGGACGAAGAGGACCGGGTGGGACTCAGCCACTGGTGACGGCAGGCCTCAAGCGGATATGCAGGTCTTTGAGCTGCTGTTCGCTGACCGGCGTCGGCGCCTCGGTGAGCGGACAGAAAGCCGTCTGTGTCTTCGGAAACGCAATCACTTCCCGGATCGAATCAGCGCCCGACATCAACATGATCAGGCGATCGAGACCAAAGGCGATACCACCGTGCGGGGGCGCGCCATAGCGCAGCGCCTCGAGCAGGAAGCCGAACTTGCGCTGCGCCTCCTCCGCCTCAATGCCGAGCAGGCCGAAGACCGTCGATTGCAGCTCCTCGCGGTAAATACGCACCGATCCGCCGCCGATTTCAGAGCCGTTGAGTACGCAGTCGTAGGCCTTCGCGATCGCAGCACCGGGATCGGCAGCCAACGCGGCGGGGTCCTCATTGACCGGTGACGTGAACGGATGGTGCATCGCAACCCAACGCTGGGCGTCGTCATCGCGCTCAAACATCGGGAAGTCGACGACCCACAATGGCCGCCAACCCTCTTCAACCAACTTCAAGTCAGCGCCGACCTTGAGACGTAATGCGCCGAGGCTGTCATTCACAACCTTGGTCTTGTCTGCGCCGAAGAAAATCAGATCGCCCGTGGTGGCTGCCGACCGGGTCAGGATGCCCTCGACCGCCGCATCCGACAGGAACTTCAAGATGGGCGACTGCAGGCCGGCACGACCCTGCCCGAGATCGTTGACCTTGACGTAAGCCAAGCCCTTGGCGCCATAGCGGCCGACGAATGCCGTGTATTCGTCGATCTGGCTGCGCGGCATCGCGGCACCACCCGGCACGCGCAGCGCCGCGACGCGGCCGTCGGCTGAGGCCGCGGGACCCGCGAACACTTTGAATTCACAGTCGCGCACAAGATCAGCCACGTCGACGAGCTCGAGCGGAATACGCAGATCCGGTTTGTCCGATGCGAAGCGACGCATCGCCTCCGCATAGGTCATGCGTGGGAATGCCGCCAGCTCAACGCCCAGCACATCCTTAAACAAGTGCCGCACCAAGCCTTCCATCTGAACCATGATCTGGTCCTGAGACAAGAAGGAAGTCTCGATGTCGACTTGCGTGAAATCGGGCTGGCGATCCGCGCGCAAATCTTCATCACGGAAGCAACGAACGATCTGATAGTAACGATCAAAGCCACTGACCATCAGCAGCTGCTTGAAGATCTGCGGCGACTGCGGCAGCGCGAAGAACGAACCTGGATGGGTGCGGGATGGCACGAGGTAATCGCGCGCGCCCTCTGGCGTCGCCTTGGTGAGCATCGGCGTCTCGATATCGACAAACCGATTGTCGTCAAGGTAGTTACGAATCGCGCGGGTTGCCTTGTGACGCAGCAACAAGCGGTCGCGCATCACATCACGACGTAGATCCAGATAGCGGTAACGAAGCCGAATTTCCTCGCGCACCTCTTCGTCTAACTGGAACGGCAGAGCCTCTGACCGGTTCAGAATCGTCAGGGAGCGGCACAGCATCTCCACCTGTCCCGACGCCAAATTGGCATTGGCGGTACCGGCCGGTCGCGCCCGGATCAGACCCTCAATGGAGAGCACGAACTCGGAACGCACTCGCTCAGCGGCTGCAAAGGCTTCCGCGTTATCCGGGTCAATGACGACCTGTAGGAGGCCATCACGATCACGCAGATCAATGAAGATGACGCCACCGTGGTCGCGACGGCGATGGACCCAGCCGGCTACCTGAACCGTCTGACCCGTAAGTGATTCGTTGACCTGACCGCAATAATGGGAACGCATGGGAAGCCTCGACCCCGTCTGGGGAACCCGTAATTTTACGGCCCAGAGTCCGGAGGTAGCAAGGCGAGCCTGCCTACGACGACATCGATCCCGATCGGCTCAGGTTTTGGGCGCCGGCGAGCGGGCAGCCGTGGGCTTGGCGGCCTTTTTCTTCCGTGTTTTCCTCGCGGCTGAGGCTTTGGGCTTGGCCGCCGGCTTCGCGACACCCGATGGGGACTTCGCCGTCTTGGACTTAGCCTTCGTTTTGGCCTTGGTCTGCGCTGGACGCTTTGCTTTGGCGGGTGCCTTCACCTTGGCAGGGCCCGATTTGGCTTTTACAGAACAACCATCTGCCTTCTTGGCGGCTTTACGGCGGGTAACGGCTTCTGAATCACCGGCTGGCTTGTCTTCCCCGCCGGCAAGGTTCCGTTTGCTTTCCTTGTCCGACTTGAAGTCCGTCTCGTACCACCCGCCGCCCTTCAGGCGAAAAACGGGAGCCGATATCAGCCGCACCAACTTCGGTTTGCAGCATTCCGGGCAAGTCTTGAGCGGCGCATCGCTCATTTTCTGCATCGCCTCAAGGTGGGCGCCACAGGCCTGACATTCGTACTCGTAAAACGGCATCGCAACCTCCGCGAACTCCGACGGGCCCCTGCATGGGTCCGCCACCCGGCCGCTTCAAGGGGCCGGGCGCGGATCATAGCAGGGCGTCAGTGCACCGACCCGCGCCGGTTTTGGAAGTCGAGACCTGCGCGCCCGGCTAACACCACAATGGTGTCTCCCGGCACGTATTCGCCCGCGAGCAATCGTTGCGCGAGTGGATTCTCCAGTTCTGTCTGGATCGCCCGCTTGAGCGGTCGAGCCCCGTACACCGGATCAAATCCGGCTTCGCCCAATCGATCGAGAGCGGCATCCTCCAGCACGAGATGCAGCTCGCGCTCGCCTAACCGACGCCGGAGACCCTCGATCTGAATATCGACGATGCGTCGAATTTCGCTCCGTCCCAACGGATGGAAGACCACGATTTCGTCGATCCGGTTGATGAACTCCGGACGGAAATGGTCAGACACGCTTTCCAGCACCGCTGCCTTCATCCGCCCGTAGTCCTTGCCGGCCATCTCCTGGATCGTCTGCGAACCCAGATTTGAGGTCATGATCACCACGGTGTTCCGGAAATCGACGGTACGACCCTGCCCATCGGTCAGGCGCCCATCGTCCAATACCTGGAGCAGCACGTTGAACACGTCGGGGTGCGCTTTCTCGATTTCATCGAGCAAGATCACCGAATAGGGGCGACGACGGACCGCCTCGGTCAAATAGCCACCCTCTTCATACCCCACATAGCCAGGCGGCGCGCCGATCATGCGGGCAACCGAGTGTTTCTCCATGAACTCACTCATGTCGATCCGAACCAAAGACTCTTCGGTATCGAATAAGAATTCAGCCAGCGCTTTGGAAAGCTCCGTCTTACCCACGCCGGTTGGACCGAGAAAGAGGAAGGATCCATTCGGACGCTTGGGATCAGACAGGCCCGCACGTGACCGACGGATCGCATCTGCAACCGCTTTGACCGCTTCCGCCTGCCCCACCACTCGGGTGGCGAGCGCCGCTTCCATCTTGAGCAATTTGTCTTTTTCACCCTCGAGCATCTTCGAAACTGGAATGCCGGTCCACTTCGACACGACTTCCGCAATTTCCTCGTCGGTGACTTTATTGCGCACGAGCGTTTGCGTTGACTGGTCGATCACTTCTGATTCGTGCAGTCGTTTTTCAAGGCCGGGAATACGGCCGTATTGGATCTCCGACATCTTCGCCAGATCACCCTGTCGACGGGCTTCCTCAAAGGCCTGGCGCGCCTCTTCCAGCGCCCGCTTGATGTCAGCCTCTCCCTGAGAGGCTGCTTTTTCACGCTTCCAAATCTCATCAAGATCCGCGTATTCGCGCTCCAATTGCTTCAGCGAGAGCTCCGCCTGATCAAGACGCTTGCGTGAGGCCTCGTCCTTCTCCTTACGCAACGCTTCTCGCTCCATCTTGAGCTGAATAATGCGCCGATCGAGCCGATCCATTTCCTCTGGCTTCGAGTCGATTTCCATTCGGATCCGAGACGCCGCCTCGTCGATCAGGTCGATAGCCTTATCCGGTAATTGACGATCGCTGATGTATCGATGTGACAGGGTGGCCGCCGCGACGATGGCGGGATCCGTAATTTGCACCTTGTGATGGACCGCATAGCGCTCCTTGAGGCCGCGCAGGATGGCGATCGTGTCGACCACGGAAGGCTCATCGACCAAGACTTTTTGGAAGCGCCGCTCAAGAGCTGCGTCCTTCTCGATATATTTACGATATTCATCGAGCGTCGTTGCGCCGACGCAATGCAACTCACCGCGGGCAAGCGCAGGTTTGAGCATATTGCCGGCATCCATGGCGCCCTCTGCCTTTCCGGCGCCGACCATCGTGTGCAACTCATCGATGAAAAGAATGACCTGGCCTTCCTGCTTGGAGAGATCACTCAATACACCCTTGAGGCGCTCCTCGAATTCTCCGCGGAATTTAGCGCCGGCGATCAACGAGCCCATATCGAGCGCGAGAATACGCTTGTGCTTCAAGCCCTCGGGCACCTCCCCGTTGACGATGCGCTGCGCCAAGCCTTCCACGATGGCGGTCTTGCCCACGCCCGGTTCACCAATGAGGACCGGATTGTTCTTGGTTCGACGCTGGAGCACCTGAATCGTCCGGCGAATTTCGTCATCACGACCGATCACCGGATCCAGCTTTCCGCTGCGGGCACGCTCCGTGAGGTCAATGGTGTACTTCTCCAGCGCGCCGCGCGACTGCTCGGCATTCGCATCATTGACGGAAGAACCACCGCGCACTTCGTCGATGGCCTTCTCGATGGCTGCTTTTTGTCCACCCGATTCCTTGATGGCCCGTCCGAGTTCGCCACGATCTTCAAGCGCCGCGAGCGCAAACAGCTCAGAGGAGATAAATTGGTCCCCACGCTTTTGCGCCGCCTTATCGCAGGCGTTCAGCAACCGGGTCAGGTCATTCGACACGTGCACATCCGCGCCATTGCCCTCGACCTTCGGCAGACGCTCGATGGCGTCAGACAATCGAGTACGCAGTTGTGAGACGTTCACGCCGGCGCGGTCCAGCAAAGGCCGGACCGTTCCGCCCTGCTGATCCAGCAGAGCAAGTCCGAGATGAATAGGCTCAATGAACGAGTGATCACGCCCCAAGGCCAGCGACTGCGCCTCGGCGAGTGCCAACTGGAAGCTGGAAGTCAATTTGTCCTGCCGCATGAGCGGGCCCCCAAAAGTAGTTACTGTTGGGAGTGTTGTGGGGCTCGCTGGCGGGAATTCAACGGCGCATTAGCCGAACGCCGGCCCTTCAGCGTGCTGTGTGAACCAAATCACGGCCAAGCCCGCAATGATGAGCAAAATCTGCTCGACCGACCGTCGCGGGTCCACCTGACGGTGCAAGCCCGGGATCAGGTCCGCGACGGCCACGTACAACAGTGAGGCGCCAGCCACCGCCAACGCGTACGGCAGCGCAGACAGCGCCCGTCCGGCCAACAAGCACGCCAACACACCGCCGAGCACGGCGCCCAAACTGCTCACGAGATTCAGCAACAGCGCGCGCCAACGGTGAACGCCGGCATGAATCAATATTGCGATATTGCCAATTTCCTGGGGCAATTCATGGGCAAAGACGGCCAACGCGGTTGCCACGCCGAGTTCAGGTCGCGTCAGATAGGCGGCCGCCACGATGACGCCATCCAAGGCATTGTGAAAGGCCTCGCCGACCAACAGCATAGGCCCCAGCGCAGCATTGGTG
The DNA here is from genome assembly GCA_947455595.1 of Gammaproteobacteria bacterium. GTDB lineage: Bacteria > Pseudomonadota > Gammaproteobacteria > Steroidobacterales > Steroidobacteraceae > CAIKZZ01. The sequence continues at coordinate 213,393 of CANGOP010000001.1, read as the reverse complement.
CCGCCGTGATGGTGCGCTGCTGCAGGCACATCCGTCGGGTGCCCCTCACAGGGTGCCTCGTCGTGGCAATGGCGCCAAAGCACCAGCTTTTCCAACAGAAAAAACACCAATAACCCAGCGACCACCGCCAGCCCCACCTGCCGAACAGCACCTGGACCCGCGCCCTCGATGGCGGCCGGGATCAGCCCCAACAGCGCGGCCCCCAGCAACGCCCCGGTCGCAAAACTGACGAGGTGCGGCACTAACGCCCGTCGCCCTGCCTCCGGGAGCGCAACAAACAGTGAAGCCACTGCGGCGGAAGCCAGCCCGACAGACGCCGTCAAGGCGGCAACGGCAAAAAATGGGGTAGCAGTCATAGAGACACAGTGTAGCCGGTCAGCCGCGTCGCCAGACGAGCGTCGCCATACGGCCGCTGCCTGGATCGCGTCGATGCGAAAAGAACCGTGCGGCGTCGGTAAAGGTACACAGCTGACTGTCCGTCACCCGGGATACGCCACAACTGGCCAAACGCCGCTTCGCCAACTGGCAGAGGTCTGCTTGCCAACGACCGCGGGCATTGGGCGTAAAAGCGGTGACATCGTCCGGATGGACTCGCGCAAAGGCAGTCCGGACGTCATCACCCACCTCGAAGGCGTCACGAGAAATGGCGGGCCCAAGCCAAGCCAGCAGCTCTTCCCCGTCCCCGCCGAGTGCGGCAATCGTCGCCTCGATAACGCCATGAGCCAAACCGCGCCATCCGGCGTGCGCCACCCCGAGCCGTCGACCGTCCCGACTGACGAGCACCAAGGGCAAACAGTCGGCGGTGAGTACGGCCAATACACAGTTAGGCCGAAAGGTAACTGCGGCATCGCACGGCTGCGTAGGCGCCGACCCATCCGCATCAACATGCACTGTGACGCCGTGCACCTGTTGCAACCAAAGGGGCTCTGCCGGCAAGTCGAGGGCAGCCCTCAGGCGAGCCCGATTGTCGGCGACCCGCACGGGGTCATCGCCCACGTGGCCAGCAAGATTGAGCGCTCCCAAGCTACCGCCACTCACACCACCTTGTCGGGTGGTCACGCCAACAAACACACCGTCGGGTGCCCCGAAATGACCGGGAACCCACCCAACAGCGCTCATCGGCGGCGAGGATCAACCGGGTCCGCCGACTTGAGATCCGTCCGCAAGACGCCGAGCAGGTGGACAAAGTCGGGCGGCAGCGGGGCCTCAAAGGACACTATTTTGCCGCTGACCGGATGCTTGAACGTCAGGCGCCGGGCATGCAGCGCCTGCCGACGGAACGTGTTTAACGTATCGATCAATTCGGGGATTGCACCCCGCGGAAACGCCGGCCGACGCCCATAGAGCGGATCACCGACCAGCGGGTAGCCGATATGCGCCATATGGACGCGAATCTGGTGCGTGCGCCCGGTCTCGAGCGTGACACGGATGTGGGTCTGCGCGCGGAATCGCTCCACAACCCGGTAATGACTGGTCGCTTCCCGGCCATTCTGGCGGACCGCCATTCGCAGGCGATCGGTGGGGTGGCGGTCAATCGGCGCCTCGACCGTTCCGCCGGCGGTCATCACGCCTTGGGCGACGGCCTCGTACTCGCGCTCGACCTCATGACCGGCGAGAGCCCGGGTCAGCTTAAGGTGGGCGGCCGGAGTACGCGCCACCACCAGGAGCCCGCTCGTGTCCTTATCGAGCCGATGGACGATGCCTGCCCGTGGCAGCTGTGCCAGGGCCTCATCTCTACCCAACAGCGCGTTCTGCAGCGTCGAGCGCGGATTACCGGCCCCAGGGTGCACCACGAGCCCCGGCGGCTTCGCAATCACGAGGATCGCATCGTCCTCATGGACCACGTCCAAGGCGATCGCCTCTGGAGCAACCTCGACCACCGGCTCAGCGAGCGGCATGACGCGCACCACCTCCCCGCCGCGCACCACATCGCGGGGCTTGGGAATGGCACCGTCCACGAGGACACGCCCGGCCTCGATCCACGCCTTCAAGCGGGTCCGAGAGTAGTCGGGGAACAGTTGTGCGAGTGTCAGGTCTAAGCGCTGACCCCGCTGCGCGTCGGGGACGCGCTCTTCGAGGAATCCGGTCATGACGAGAACATACGCTATACTCCGCCGCCTTGCATTCGCTGGTAGCGCTCCCGTGACCCACAAGACCGCGTTTTCGCCTCTCGTCGCCCGGTCCGGGCTACGCCTGGTCGTCATCTGCGCCCTCGCGGCGCTCACTCTGGCCGTCGGCGGCTGCAAATCGTTCCGGCATCGGGACGATTCCAGCGCCAGCCCCGAGTCGATGGCTAAACAGGCCCAGAAGTACCTCAACGAGGGCAGTTACGGCGCCGCTGTGAAAACCTATGAGGCACTGACCGCACGCTATCCGTTCAGCGACCCCGCCAAACAGGCCCGATTGGACCTCATTTACGCGTACTACAAGCAGCACGAGAAAGAGTCGGCGATCGACGCGGCGGACAGCTTCATCCGTGAAAATCCGACTCATTCGCGTCTGGATTATGCGTACTACATGAAAGGGCTCGTTTACTTCGAGCGCGACCTCAATTTTCTCGAACGTTGGTTGAAGGTCGATATTTCCGAACGCCCGCCGCAGGATCTATCCAAGTCTCTGGAAGCGTTCCAGCATGTCGTGCAGCAGTATCCGCAGAGCGAATATGCCGCCGACGCCCACCAACGCATGGTCTACATCCGCAATCGTCTGGCGGACTACAACATTCATGTCGCCCGTTACTACGTGAAGCGTGGCGCCTGGGTGGCCGCACTGGCGCGGTCGCGCGAAGTGCTGGAGACCTACGAAGGCTCACCCCGTACGCGTGACGCGCTGGAAATTTCGGCGCAGTGCTACGACCAACTGGGCATGAAAGACCTCGCCGCCGACTCCCGCAAGGTGTTGGCCGCCAACTTCCCTGACTCGGGGAGTGCGTCAGAGCGCAAGAAGCATTGGTGGAAGCCTTTTTAAGCGGCTTCGGCGACCATCAGCGGGTCCGGTAACCCGACGTGATGGGGTAGCGCCAGTCACGGCCAAACGCGCGGCCACTGATCCGGATGCCCGGTGGTGCCTGACGGCGCTTGTACTCATTTCGCTTGACCATCTCCAACACTCGGCCGACCGTCGCGCGATCAAAACCACGCGCCGTAATCTCGTCGACCGATAGGTCTTCCTCGATAAAGGCCTCGAGAATGGGATCCAAGATCTCGTAGGGCGGCAACGAATCCGTATCTTTCTGATCTTCCCGCAGTTCTGCACTTGGCGGCCGATCGATGACGCGTTGCGGGATGGCTTCGGAGACCTGATTTCGGTAGTTCGCCAGTCGGTAAACCAGCAACTTAGACAGGTCCTTGATGGGCGCAAAGCCGCCGGCCATATCCCCGTAGAGCGTCGCATAGCCAACAGCCATTTCGCTCTTGTTACCGGTGGTCAGCAGCATCGCGCCGGTCTTATTCGAGATGCCCATCAGCAACACGCCACGACAGCGAGACTGAATATTTTCCTCACTGGCATCCCACGGCCGGCCTGCGAATTGTTCTTTGAGCGCCTCGTGGGTTGCCGCGAACATAGTTTCGATTGAGATGACGCTGTAACGCACACCCAAGCCCTCGGCTTGGGCTCTGGCATCATCTAGACTCATCTGCGAGGTGTAGCGCGAGGGCATCATCACCGCGTGAACCCGGTCCGCCCCGAGCGCATCCACGGCAATCGCCAACGTCAGCGCCGAATCAATGCCGCCCGACAGCCCCATCACGACACCCGGGAATCGGTGCTTGCCCACATAGTCGCGGACACCCATGACCAGCGCGCCATAGACACTGGCTTCCTCGGACATTTCCGCGGCAATCTCGCCAGGAACCGGCACCAATCGTCCGTCTCGGCGCACCAGTTCGACCACCGCGGTGGCTTCACGCCAGGCCGGTAAACGATGCGTCACTTCACCATCGGTCGACATCACGAAACTGTTACCGTCGAACACGAGCTCATCCTGACCGCCGACCAGATTGACGTAAACGAGCGGCAACCCCGTCTCCATCACCCGCTGCCGAGCAATCGACTCGCGTTCTCTCTGCTTACGCATTTGGTAGGGCGATGCATTCACCACGAGTAATGCCTCAGCGCCCGCCGCATGCGCGGCCCGTGCCGGCTCAGCCTCCCACAAGTCCTCGCAAACCAGGAGAGCCACTCTGGCGCCTTGCACATCGAGCAGGGTCGGCGCAGTTCCGGCCTTGAAGTACCGTTTCTCATCGAAGACGCGGTAGTTCGGCAATGCCTGCTTGCGGTGGTTGGCATACACGCGACCGCCACGAATGACTGCTGCTGAGTTATAAATCGTCTTGTCGCGGTACTCAGGGTAGCCGACGACCACATCGACAGTGGATGGCGCATCCGCACACAGCCGCTGCATCGCGGCTTGAACCTGACGACGGAATCCAGAATGAAACAGCAGATCTTCTGGCGGATAACCGGCCAGCGCTAATTCGGGCAACAGCACAACATGCGCATCGCTGAGTTCAGCGGCGTGCGCAGCCTCCAGCACCCGCCGACTGTTGCCTTCGATGTCACCAACGCACAGGTCGTATTGCGCCAGAAATATTCTCAGGCTGTTATCCACGTCTCATCCACCGTCAGGTCGAGCTTAGCGCGCTCGACGAACACTCTTTTTCTTGGATTTGGCTTTCACTGGCGACCGACGAGTCGCCTTCGCCGACACCTTGGCCTTCGCTTTGGGCTTCGCCTTCGGCTTCACTTTGACCGCCGCTTTGGGCTTCGCTTTTGGCTTTACTTTAGACTTGGCCGGAGCCTTAGCAGTCGCCTTTGACTTGCTCGACGACTTCGCCTTGGCCTTGGCCTTGGCACGCTTCTGTTTGGCACGGCGCGCAGCCAGCAACTTCACCATCGCGGAACCCAATTCAGCCGGGGAGTGGACGGTCGTCACGCCGGCCGCTTCCAACGCCGCGAACTTGTCCGCCGCCGTGCCTTTACCACCCGCAATCACGGCACCCGCGTGCCCCATGCGCTTGCCCGGAGGCGCGGTCACACCGGCGATGTAGGCCACCACCGGCTTGGTCACATGTTTGCGAATGAACTCAGCGCCCGCCTCTTCATCGCTGCCGCCGATCTCACCGACCATGATGATGCCTTCCGTCTTCGGGTCGGCCTCAAAGAGCGCCAACACGTCGACAAAATTCATGCCGCGGACGGGATCGCCGCCAATGCCCACGCAGGTGCTCTGGCCCAAACCCAACCGGGTGGTCTGGAACACCGCCTCGTAGGTCAATGTGCCCGAGCGCGAAACGATACCGATCTTGCCCGGCTTATGAATAAAGCCCGGCATGATGCCGACCTTCGCTTCACCTGGCGTGATCACGCCCGGGCAGTTCGGACCGACGAGGCGCGTGTTGTAGCCTTTCAGCGCTTCTTTGACACGGATCATGTCGTTCACCGGAATACCTTCGGTGATGCACACGATGAGCCCGATGCCCGCGTCAGCAGCCTCCAAAATCGCATCCGCAGCACCCGCGGCAGGCACGTAAATCATGCTGACATCGGCGCCGGTCGCCTTCACCGCGTCATGCGCGGTATTGAAGACCGGTAGACCCAGATGGGTCTGTCCCCCACGACCGGGCGTGACGCCACCCACGAGTTGGCTGCCGTACGCGAGGCACTGTTCGGAATGGAACGTGCCCTGCTTGCCGGTGAAGCCCTGAACAATGATGCGGCTCTTTTTCGAAAGAAGAATGCTCATGAGAAGACGTCCTATCGGCCAGCAGCCAGGCGTACAGCCTTGGTTGCAGCATCAGTCAGATCGCTCGCCGGGGTAATGGCAAGTCCGCTTTCCGCAAGTTGGCTGCGCGCAAGTTCAGCATTCGTGCCTTCCAGGCGCACGATCACCGGCACTTCCACACCGACGGTTTTTACCGCCGCCATGATGCCTTCAGCAATGATGTCGCAGCGGACAATTCCGCCAAAGATATTGACGAGAATCGCCTTCACATTGGGATTCGACAGGATCAACTGGAAAGCCGCCGTGACGCGCTCTTTTGTCGCGCCGCCGCCCACGTCGAGGAAGTTGGCCGGATTGCCTCCGTGCAGCTTGATCAGATCCATCGTGGCCATGGCGAGGCCCGCGCCGTTGACCATACAGGCGATGTCTCCGTCCAATGAGACGTAGTTTAGATCGTGCTTGGAGGCCTCAACTTCGCGCGCATCTTCCTGGGTCGTGTCGCGGTATTTCGCGACATCGGACTGACGGTAGACCGCGTTCGGGTCAATGTTGATCTTGGCGTCGAGCGCCAACACATCACCACCCCCCGTCACAATCAGGGGGTTGACCTCGACGAGGCTTGCGTCGTGCGCCAAGTAAAGCGCCAGAATGCCGCGCATCACTTTTTCAAATGCAGCGACTTGACCACCTTCGAGCCCCAATCCAAACGCGAGCTCGCGGCACTGATAGCCCGACAGACCCACCGCCGGATGCAGCTCTACCTTCAGGATCCGCTCCGGAGTATGTTCGGCGACCTCTTCAATATCCATCCCGCCATCGGCTGAGGCGATAAAGGCGAGACGACTACGGTCCCGGTTCAGCAGAAGGCTCAGGTACAGCTCGCGCTGAATCTGAGAGCCGACTTCGACGTACACCTGATGAATGGGTAGGCCTTCCGCACCGGTCTGCTTGGTGACCAGATGCTGGCCGAGCATACCTTTGGTGGCGGCAGCGACTTCAGCGTGGGTCTTACAGACCTTCACGCCACCGGCTTTGCCACGTCCGCCGGCGTGCACCTGTGCTTTGACGACCCATACCGATCCGCCGAGTGCCTTCGCGGCGGCAACAGCCTCTTCGGGGGTCGCTGCGACCTGACCTGCGGGGACAGCTACCCCAAAACGCCGGAACAGCTCTTTCGCCTGGTATTCGTGCAGATTCATCGTGCCCCTCGCGCGGCTGCGCGCCCGTATTTTGTTGCAACGCATTATTGTGCGGCATGCTGGGAGTCGAGGCAAAGGCTTTCCCGGATTTCCCGCCACACCCCATCGGCCTACGCGTTTTACGGATAGACCCGCCGAACTGTATTATGTTAATTGAATCGCGACATTCCGTTGAAAAGTCTTGCGACACATCACAGTTTACCGGTCGGCTTTGGTCTAACGTCTCGTCATCGCCACATCGGCATACAGATCGCCCAATTTCGAGTTTCTTCAGGAGCACTCTTATGCGTAGCCAAGTCCAGAAAGGTTTTACCCTCATTGAACTGATGATCGTGGTCGCCATCGTGGCGATCCTGGCGGCAATCGCGTTGCCGCAATATCAGAACTTCACAGTCCGGGCTCAGGTCACCGATGGGCTCTCCCTTGCGAGCGGCGTCGAGACCAAGATCGTGGACTACTACAACAGCCAGGGCTCATGGCCGACTGACGGCAGCACCTTGGGCGGCCTTGCGGCGGGTACGGATATCTCCGGCAAGTACGTTTCGAAGGTCGTGGTCGCCGGCGGTGGCATCACCATTACCTTCGGCAACAGCGCCGCAACCGCCTTGAGCGGCAAGACGCTTGGCCTAACGCCGGGTACGAACGGCAATGGCGACATCAGCTGGATTTGCGGTACCGCGACGGCCCCAACCGGCGTTACGGCGGTTTCAGGCGCGAGCGCGACGACTTCGACCGGCATGACGACGTATTACCCGAAGAATTGCCAGTAAGCCCTCCGAATCGGTTGCCAATTTAAAGGCTCCGCCCTGGCGGGGCCTTTTCTTTTTCCGGTGTGACCCTCATCACGGGTAGTAGCAGCCTGCCCGTGAGACCATCCGACCATATTCTGTTATATAAAGTCGGAACGGGTGGCAGTCCGCACTCCACCCTTAAGGCAGCCGGATCCCATGGCAGACACCGCACTTTCAGTCACCTCAACCCTCACCCGCGGCGCTAACGGCGGCCTTCCGGAACGTCTGGTGCAGGCCGGCCTCATGGATGAAGCGACGGTCATGGAGGCCATCCAAGGCGCCCGCGACGCTCATCAGAACCTGGTCACCTACTTGGTCGGCCGCAATTTGGTCGACCCCCGCGAGTTGGCGACGACGGCGGCAACGCTCTTCGGCACGCCCGTGATGGACCTCGATGCCATGGTCATCGACCTTGAGGTCGTCCGACTGGTGCCGGAAAAGGTCCTTGCGAAGAATCGGACCTTACCGCTTGCTCGCCGCGGCCGGCGACTCTTTGTCGCCATTTCTGATCCGACGAACCTACATGGTCTCGACGAGATCCGGTTCTCGACTGCTATGCAGGTGGAACCGATCGTTGTCGAGGACGACAAGCTACAGCGTGCACTTGCCCGCGTTCTAGAGCAATTCGATACGTCGATGCGCTCATTGGGCGAAGGCGATCTGGACCTGGAAAAGCTAGACACGTCATCCGGCGACGAGATCGACGCGGAAACGGTCTCGCGAGACGACGTTGAAGACGCACCCATCGTTCGCTTCGTCAACAAAGTCATGCTGGATGCGATTCGACGTGGCGCCTCGGATATCCACTTCGAGCCTTACGAGAAAACCTACCGCGTGAGATTACGGGTCGATGGTGTCCTCAAAGAACTGACCCAACCGCCCGTCCAGTTAGCGCCGAAGATTTCCGCCCGCATCAAGGTCATGGCGAGACTGGATATTGCCGAACGCCGTGTACCGCAGGACGGCCGCATCAAAATGCGTCTGTCCAAGACGCGCTCAATCGACTTTCGAGTGAGTTCCTGTCCGACGATCTTCGGCGAGAAGGTCGTCATGCGTATTCTCGACCCGTCGAGCGCTCAACTCGGCATCGACGCACTCGGGTACGAACCCTTCCAGAAAGATCTCTACCTTGCGAACTTGAAAAAGCCCCAAGGGATGATTCTCGTCACGGGCCCGACGGGGTCTGGAAAAACGGTGTCGCTGTACACGGGACTGAATATTCTCAATGTCGAGGACACGAATATCTCGACGGCCGAGGACCCGGCTGAAATCATTCTTCCGGGCGTCAATCAAGTCAACGTCAACCCAAAGGTCGGGCTGACCTTCGCTGCCGCCCTACGCGCTTTTCTGCGTCAGGATCCCGATGTCGTCATGGTTGGCGAAATCAGAGACCTCGAAACCGCAGAGATCGCATTGAAAGCAGCGCAAACCGGGCACTTGGTGCTCTCAACCCTGCATACCAACGATGCGCCACAAACACTTACTCGCCTGATCGACATGGGAGTCAAGCCGTACGCGATTGCAACCTCGGTCAGCCTCATCATCGCCCAACGCCTTGCTCGGCGACTGTGCCCGCACTGTAAGCAGGCACTGGATATTCCTGCTGATGCATTGTTGCGGGAAGGGTTTACTCAACAAGACGTGGAGAGCGGACTCAAGATCTTCGCCCCGGTTGGGTGCAGCCAATGCACCGATGGTTACAAAGGCCGAGTGGGCATCTATCAAGTGATGCCGGTGACTGAAACCATCGGGCGAATCATCATGGAAGGCGGCAACGCTATTTCCATTGCAGACGAAGCGCGGCGTGAAGGCGTTTGGGATCTGCGCACGGCCGGTCTCAACAAAGTTCGTAATGGTCTAACCAGCCTCGATGAAGTCAACAGCGTCACCATCGAGTGACGAAGGCATAAGATCGGATCTCACTCATGCCCTCTCCAACCAAGCCTATGAAAAAAACCACGGTCTTCCTCTGGGAAGGCCGAGATCGCCGCGGCAACAAGGTGCGCGGCAGCGCGACCGCCTCCAACAAGCATGCGGTCTGGCTTGATCTGCAAAAGCAAGGCGTAGTACCGACGAAAGTTAAGAAAAGATCCGTCGAATTGGGCGGCCCGAAAAAAGCGACGGCCAGCGACATCGCTGTCTTTTTCCGCCAATTAGCGACCATGCTAGCGGCCGGCATACCACTCGTCCAAGCCTTTGAGATCGTGGGCAGCGGTCATGAAAAACCGGCCATGCAATCGCTGCTCCTTGATATCAAGTCGCAGATCGAAAGTGGCCTAACGCTTGCAGAGGCCCTAGGCAAACACCCGCTTTATTTCGACAAACTGTCGGTCAACCTTGTACACGCCGGTGAACACGCAGGCGCATTAGAAACGCTTCTCGATAAGATCGCGACCTATAAGGAAAAGACCGAGGCGATTAAGAAGAAAATCAAGAAAGCGCTGTTTTACCCCATTGCAGTTATGGCGATAGCCGTGATTGTTACGACGATCCTTCTCATCTTCGTCATCCCGCAGTTTGAGGATCTATTTAAGGGATTTGGAGCAGACCTGCCTCCGTTTACCCAAATCGTCATCAACATGTCCCGTTTTGTGCAACATGACGGCTGGAGCCTCGCGATTTTGATCGGTGGCGGAGGCTGGCTATTCATGTACGTCTTGAAACGCTCTCGCCCTTTGCAGGAGCGAATGGACCGGCTTTCCTTACGTCTTCCGGTCATTGGACCGATCCTCGTGAAGGCCGCGATAGCACGTTATGCGCGCACGCTGGCGACCACCTTCTCTGCAGGCGTGCCACTGGTTGAAGCTCTCAATTCCGTTGCCGGCGCAACGGGCAACATCGTTTATGAAACCGCTGTGCTGAAGATGAAAGACGAAGTTGCCACCGGCCAGCGCTTACAACGCGCCATGGAAAACACCGGATTGTTTCCCAATATGGTGGTGCAAATGATCGCCGTCGGCGAAGAGTCGGGCTCTCTCGATCAAATGGCCGGCAAGGTTGCTGATTTTTACGAATTGGAAGTCGACTCCGCAGTAGATTCGATGGCCAGTCTGCTCGAACCTTTGATCATGCTCGTGCTGGGAGTCTTGATCGGTGGGCTTGTGATCGCCATGTATCTGCCGATCTTCAAACTTGGCTCTGTGGTCTAAGGCCTTGGACATCATCGAACTACTACGTTCATCGACCAGTGCATTTGTCGCGGTCTGTGTTGTCCTCGGGTTGGTGATCGGAAGTTTCCTCAACGTCGTCATTCATCGCTTACCGAAGATGCTGCATGCGCGTTGGCGAGCGGATTGCACATTGCTTGATGCGCCAGCCGGCGCCGAATTACCCAAGACGCCGCGCTATGATCTGGCCTACCCATTGTCGAACTGCCCGACATGCTCAGGGAAAATCACGGCCCGAGACAACGTGCCGGTCATCAGTTATCTCTTACTGGGCGGCCGATGCCGTCACTGTCGCCATCCCATTTCCGTCCGGTATCCCGCCGTTGAGCTGTTGGCCGGCACAATGAGCGGTTTGATCGCTTGGCACTTTGGATTTGGTATCGAAGCGCTCGCCGGACTTGTGTTGACTTGGTACCTGATCGCGCTCAGTGGGATTGATCTCGATACCCAGTACTTGCCCGATGAACTGACCTTGCCGCTGATGTGGATGGGCCTCTTGCTGGCCGTGATGTTTGGGCACTCCACCGGGGCATTCCCCGTCTCTCCATCGGAAGCGATCGTTGGCGCGGTTGCCGGGTACTTATCCTTGTGGAGCGTGCATCATGGATTCCGGTTACTGACCGGCCGAGAGGGCTTCGGCTACGGGGACTTCAAGTTACTGGCCGCTCTGGGCGCTTTTGGCGGATGGAGCGTCCTGTTGCCCATCATTTTGCTGTCGGCCCTCGCCGGCTCCATCATCGGCATTGGATTGATCGCGCTCGGCCGGCATGGTCGCCGGGAGCCCATCCCTTACGGCCCATTTCTCGCTGTCGCAGGATGGCTGGTCCTCGTGTACCCCCACGAGACGGTCGCCCCGTGGTGGCCCTTCGGTCATTAAGTAATGACTTTCCGGGTTGGCCTGACAGGCGGAATTGCCAGCGGCAAGTCAGCGGTCAGCGCTTGCTTCGAGCAGTTGGGCGTCCCCGTCATCGATACCGACGTCTTAGCCCGGGAAGCGGTAGCGCCAGGGTCAGACGGCCTCGCCGCCGTCGCTGCGAGATTTGGGCGCGGTATTCTGCAGGCGGACGGGTCCTTGAATCGGCGGACACTGCGGACGATCGTCTTTACGGACCCAAAGGCGCGCCAGGACCTTGAATCCATCGTCCATCCCCGTATCCACGCGCTTTTAGCGGCCCGGATAGCCGAGGTTCGGGCCCCTTATTGCGTCCTCGCCATTCCGCTTCTGGTGGAAGGCGGACGGATTCCAGTCGACCGCGTCCTGGTCGTGGACTGCCCGCGGGATGTCCAACTGACTCGGTTGCTCGCTCGCGACGGCGAAACCCAAGCCGGCGCTGAAGCGATCTTGGCCGCTCAGGCTAGCCGGGAAGCCAGAATCTCTCGCGCAGACGACATCATCGACAACACGGGTTCGCTCGCGGACCTCGGGGCCAAGGTTCAAAAACTCCATGAGCAGTACCGTGCGTTGGCAATGGCGCACCGAAATAGGGCGGAAATCTGCTGAAAATGGTTTACCGGGTGCCAAAACCCTGCGCAAAATAAGGGATGCAGTTGCCCTTGGTCGAGGAACAACCCCCACCTCCCCCGCGGACGGTGACGTTTGAGCAGCCACTGAATGAACGGCTGCGCATGTTCCTGCGCCTCGAGTTTCTTTACCAGCAAGTCTCCTACCATCGGGATGCCCCAACGACCTGGGGGATGCGAGCTGCTATTCAAAGCTTGCTCGAAATCTTCGCGATCACATCGCGTGGCGATCCGAAGGCAGAGGTCCTCAAGGAACTCGAGCGCCGGATTCAAATGTTGCGCGAGTATCAAAATCGACCCGGCGTCGACGCGACACGCTTACGGTCGGTCATGAACCAAATGCTGCAGCGTCGGGATGATCTGCAAGCGACGTCCATGACTGCCATTGCCAAATTGCGCGACAACGAATTTCTCGCAGCGATCAAACACCGCAGCACGATTCCCGGCGGGACCTGTGAGTTTGACCTCCCCGGATACACGCACTGGTTACGCCTACCTGATGAGGTGCGCAAGGCGGATTTTGCCTCCTGGCTCGAGGTACTTCGGCCCCTGTGTGAAGCCGTACAAGATGTCCTCTGGTTGACCCGAGAAAATGTACGCGCAAGACCCGAAACGGCACGGGAAGGAAACTTCCATCTAGTGTTCGAACGCGACACCCCCATCCAGTTGCTGCGGATTACCTTGCCAGCGGAAAGCGGGCTACATCCAGAGATCAGCGGGGGACTACATCGCTGTAGCATCCGTTTCTTGCGGTGGGTCGACGCACAGAGTCGAGCGGTCCAGGCGACGGAAGACATTCCGTTCGTATTGGGTTGCTGTAACTGAATCTGTGAACAATCGCGTACGCCGCTGCCCATCGTGCGGGCGCCAGTATTCAGCTAACGAAGCGAATCCATACCGGCCGTTCTGCAGCGAACGGTGCCAGTTGATCGATCTGGGTGATTGGCTCACCGAGAAACATCGCATCAAGGGCGAGGAACTGCCCATCGAGTTCAGCTCCGACGAGGATGAAACCACTTGAAACTGTATAACAGCCCCCACGCTCCGAGCCCGCGTCGCGTGAGAATGTACGCGGCCGAAAAGGGCATTGCGTTAGAACTCGTCAACGTCGATATCCAAAAGAATGAAACGCATTCGCCAGATTTTCTTGCCGTAAACCCGGTAGGTGAAACGCCTGTTCTCGAATTACCGGATGGACGACTGCTAACGGAATCGCTAGCAATCTGCCGGTATCTGGATGAAACCCACAGCGGGCCAGACCTTTTTGGGATCAGCACCGACGAGCGTGCCGAGGTCAATCGCTGGATTGATCGCCTGATGTTTCGGCTCTATGTCCCGATGACGCACGTTTTCCGTCATTCCCACTCCTTCTGGGCGGGCCGTATCCCGCAGGTACCCGCGTACGGAGACGTTGCGCGAGCCCAAGTATTGGAAGAATTGGCGGCCCTAGATCGAGCACTCGAGGGTAAGGACTTCATCGCTCGCCCATCGTTCAGCATGGCCGATATTGTTGGGTTCGCCGCAGCCGATTTCGGAAAGGTAGTGGGCATTCGGGTCAGTCATGAGTGGCCGAACCTATCCCGCTGGTACGGCACTATCAAAGGTCGACCCAGCGCAGCGGCCTGACCGGGCAGCAGGTCTGTTCGACCTGCTAGGATGCGGTCCTCGCTATGAGAGTCGACCCCATGCGCTACCGCCATTTGTCCGCCATCGGTCAGTTCGCGATCGGCTTGCTCGTCGCTGCATGCAGCACAGCCCCACTGAAGCCTAACGCGGTCGTAAGCCGACCGCCCTTGACCGCGACGACTCCGCAGACGGACATCTACCATGGGGTATCGGTATCGGATCCCTACCGATGGCTGGAGGAGCTCGAGGCCCCGACAGTGCATGCTTGGGTTGAGGCCCAAAACGCCTACACGAAGCCAAAACTGGCAAGCCTCACGAGCCGCGAGCACTTCCGCCAACGCATGCTCGCGCTTTGGAACTACGAACGATTTGGGGCATCACTGTCTGGCGGGCATTCCTACGTCGTACCTGAAGAACACGCCGGTCGATTGTTTTATCTTCATAACGATGGCGCTCAAGATCAAAGCGTCCTGACTGTTCTGGATAAGGCAAACGGTGCGCCGAGGGTTTTACTCGATCCGAATGGGCTCTCGAAGGATCATGCGACAGCCTTGTCGGGCTATACGATTTCACCCGATGGATCTGTACTTGCTTACACCACGTCGGATGGCGGGACGGACTGGAAGACTGTCCACATCCGGTCAGTCATGACGGGAGAGGATCTTCCCGAGTCTATCGGCTTGGTGAAATTCACCGGTATTGGTTGGGGTCATGATAGCCATGGCTTTTACTACTCCCGCTACCCCGTTCGGGAAGATGGTCAAGGCGGAGACGACTCTCGCCAAGTCAGCATCTGGTATCACACACTCGGAACGCCGCAGGATTCGGACCGGTTCGTCTACGCGGTCACCAATCACACCACTCGCAACCCCTACGCGACGGTCAGTGACGACGGTCATCAACTGGTTATCCATATATCGGATGGCTACGCGCAGAGCGGTGTTTCATTGCTGGACCTGAGTGATCCGGATGCTGACGCCGTACCGTTTCTAGCTGACTACGATGCCCGATACGACTATTTGGGCAATGAAGGGGATACGTATTACTTTCTCACCACTGCTGATGCCGGAAATGGACGAATCATTGCCGTTAACCGCCATCACCCCAACAAGGCGTCTTGGCGCACAGTCGTTCCAGAAGCAGACGAAGCCATTGATGGCGTACAGTTTTCGTCCCAGCAGTTTTTCATTCGATATTTGAAAGATGCGCACTCTGTCGTGCGCGTCGCCGACACGGCTGGCCACATTCAGGACTTGCACTTGCCAGGTCTCGGAGAAGCCGTCGGGTTTGATGGCGATCGCGATGCGAGTGTCTTGTACTACGCTTACACGGATTACCTCACGCCTCAGGCGATTTATCGGCTTGATTTAAAAGACCTGTCGTCCCATTTATTCCGAGCGCCGACAGTCGCATTCAACGCGCAGGCCTACGTGACAGAGCAGGTCTTCTACCCGTCGAAAGATGGCACCAAAATTCCGATGTACATCACGCACCGGCGCGATGTTTCGCGCGACGGTAAAAATCCAACGATGCTGTATGGCTACGGAGGATTTAATTTGCCCCAGCTACCCGCATTCAGTGTTCCGGTCGCGGTCTGGCTCGAGAAGGGCGGGGTTTATGCTGTCGCGAATCTCCGTGGGGGCTCTGAGTACGGCGAAGCTTGGCATAAAGCAGGAACAAAGCTTCAAAAACAGAACGTCTTCGATGATTTCATTGCTGCAGCCGAATGGCTGCAGAAAAATGGTTGGACGAGCCGCGAACATCTCGTGATCCGTGGACGCAGTAATGGTGGTCTGCTCGTGGGTGCTACTCTGACCCAGAGACCTGACCTATTTGCAGCAGCGCTTCCGGCCGTAGGGGTCATGGACATGCTGAGATATCAGACAGCCAGCGCCAATGCTCGCGGGTGGTCCTCGGACTTCGGCTTATCGGAGGAACCCGCCGAGTTCTCGGCGCTGCGAGCTTATTCTCCGGTGCACAACGTGCGCACGGGCGCGTGCTACCCGGCCACACTGGTCACAACCGCTGAACATGATGACCGTGTCGTGCCGTGGCATAGCTACAAGTTCGCAGCAGCCTTGCAGGCTGCTCAGCCGCCCAATTGCCAGAATCCGATCCTGTTGCGCGTTGAAACGCGCGCCGGTCACGGTAATGACCGGCCCATTTGGATGCAGGTTGAGGATTACGCCGAGCAATGGGCATTTGCGGCCGCGCATACCGGCTTTGAGGTTGCGCCATGAAAAAGAAGCCGACCGGCTTCCTCGACATCGTTCGCCAGAAGAGGGCAGCCCAGAATATCAACTGGTCACGCGGTCCTTTGCCGCCGCCGATTGAACTATCAGGCTATGCCGACTTTTCGCTTGGGACCTGGCAGGTTGAGGTCAAAGGAGCGTGTCTGCGTCGAGAACACCGCGCTTTTGAACTCGATGAACAGGTACTCAAGGCCATCATCCTGATCCATCAAGCAGGGTCGGAAGGGATCCGTCGTGACACGCTGTGCTTGCATCTTTATGGACCGGTACGCCCGGAAAATCACCCGGCAAAGTTGCGGCGCATCACGAGCTTTCTGCGGCGAGTGCTGGGAGACGATGGATCGGTACGTCTGCTGAACACGCCCAATGACGGCTACGCATTCGAAATAGGACAGCCGATTGAAGGGCGGTCGCAGGTACCAGAACCCGATCCGGACGCTCCGATGCGGATGGAAACGCGGACCGTCCGTGCGTATCTGGGGCGCGGACGGCGCCGAGGCTTAGCTTTCGGTGCCGCCATCGGGGTTGTGATCGCACTGGCACTCGTATTGATCTTATTGGTTGAGCGGCGTGAGGGCGTTCTGTACGGACAGGTGATCAAAACCGTCGTGATCGCCCATGAGCCCGGTCAACAGTTATCACCGAGCTTTTCACCGGATGGATCGAGGATCGTCTACAGCTGGCTGAAACTGGACGGATCCCAGAAGTTATATATCCGCTCCATTGAAACGGGTGAGGCGCATGCGCTGACCGATGGGCCCGGCCGGGACGAGAATCCTGTCTGGGCTCCAAAAGGCGGACAAATCGCTTTTACTCGGCGTGGTGCCGACGGTTGCGCCGTGATGCTGGTCGCAGCGACTGGTGGCGGCGAGCATCGCATTGGAGACTGTGAATTTCGAAGTGCCGGTCAAATGGCCTGGTCTCGCGACGGCAGCGCCATTACGTTCGCCCACCGAAACAGCTGGGAATCTCCTGGTCAAATCGTACTAACCAACTTGGCCGATAATAAAGTGTACGGGGTTACGCAGCCGACCGTCGGCATGCCCGGTGACTCCCAGCCCGCGCTGTCGACAACGGGTAAACGGCTTGCCTTCGTCAGAACTCGAACTGCCGGTTCGGAAGATTTGCAGGTATTGGAGTTTGATTCAGGCAAACCCGTGAGGATGACGTTCGACTTCGCCCCCATCAATGGCACCGCTTGGGAACAGGGCGGCCACTCAATCGTGGTTTCATCGTCGCGACGCGGCGAAGATGGCTTGTGGCGCATACGAATGGATGGAGCCCCGGCGGAGCGATTAGTGCCATCGACCGATCCACAACGACGACCGGTTGTGACCGATGATGGCCGCGGACTTGCCTATGAGCATTGGCGAGTCACCACGCGATTCGTCCGTTATTCAACCGATACTGAGTCACCAGGCCATGACTTTCGCCGCGGAACCGCATTAGAGCGTGGACTTTCACTGTCTAACGATGGCCACCTAGGCGTCTATGTCTCGAATCTTGGTGATCAAGATCGACTCTACGTCGCCAATATGCCGGACGGCGTACCTCGACCGATCACGAAGGGCGCTTACGACTACATTGAAACGCCGCGGATCTCACCAGATGGCAAGACGGTTGCCTTCACCGCGGTCAGCAAAGGACATCTCGATGTCTATTTGGCCGATATCTCCGGCAACGGCTCTGAGACACGCGTCAACGGAGATGGGGAAAGTCACGCTCCAGCCTGGTCGCACGACGGAAAGACGTTGTATTTCAGTTCCACCCGGCAGGGAAAGCGTTGGCAACTCTTCCGCCAACGAATCGACGGCGGCCCTGCTGAGCAATTGACGGCAGAAGGCGGTCTTGCCGGCCAGGAGTCGACAGATGGGCAGTGGTTGTATTTCGTTCGGCCTGATCGCAAGGGTCTCTGGCAACGGAGTACAGCACCTGGTGGTGATGATCAATTTCTCACCGGTGAATTATCTCCGATTGATTGGCGCAACCTCCTCGTATCGGGCGACGCGGTGTGGTTCATCAGTCGGCCGGCTGGAGATCCCACCCTCGTTCGCTTTGTGTTTGCCAAAGGGCGAACGGAGCAAGGTCCGCTCGTATTGGGACTGCTCACAGACTCCGGTATCGCCTTACTGCCAGATGGAAAAGACGTCGTGTTGTCAGCGGTTGCCGATACTCAAGTCGATATTGAATTAGCTACGCTGCAATAGGCATCGCGCCAGACGCCCGTCGCATGCCCTGTCGGCTGATCGTCTGGCACATACCAAGGCAAGCCCATCTCCGTGAGCTGAGCTGACTCATGATCCGAGGGCGCGACCGGCAGCAGCAGCAAGTCCGCGCCGGACCGGTAGGCCAATGGAGCGTCGGACACTCGGGCGAGCAGTAGCGCCACCATCTCGCGGGAATTCCGGGCCGGTCTAAGGGCAGCCAAGTCCCGATAGACCTGCAGATCGGGACTCGGCCTAGCCAAGTCGACTCGGTCACCCAGACGCAAGCCCGTCACAATAGGACGATCCGCTTCCAGAATATCAACGTCTGGCAGTTCTTCCACGGCATGCCATGCGATTACTTGCCCCTCGCGCCCGACCGGCTCGCCTTGGAACCGTTGGACGATATAGCCCAGGATATGAACGCCGCGAGGTGCATCGGGATATTGATGGCGCGCGATTTGAAAGAGGCGGCAATCCAGTGGATCAACCTCCACACCCAACTCCTCCGACAACTCGCGAACGAGGGCGTCGATCGGCTGCTCTCCCGCGTCAATCTTGCCGCCCGGAAATTCCCACCGCCCGGCAAAGGCTTTCCCAGGCGGCCTAGCGGCGAGGAGCACACGACCGTCTCCATCGCGCAGCAGCCCAGCGACGACTCGCAGCGGCAATAAGGCCGTATTGCTCATTCGCACCCCACACGCATTTTACAAATTTCGTATTAGCCCGATCTGCCGGGTAAGCGGCGGTTATGGCACCAGGCGATCTCTGCCGCGCATCGATTCAGCGTAACGTAGCAGCAAGCAGACTCTCGCCTTCGCCCCTGATGCCGCCGACGAAATGCTCCGCCGCAGTGAACCCGTAAACATCGACAGTGCGGTGTCCATGCAGTAGTCTTTTCGCGTCATGCACGCATCTTCACTCGTGCAATCAGCGCCCACAAGGGGCAAATGCGGAGAGGTTTGAGAATGCTGATTCGTCCAATGGTGTCTACGGATCGAGCGGGCTGGGACCCACTCTGGCAGGGCTACCTGAGCTTTTATAAAGCATCAGTCGATCAAGCAACCACTGACCAGACCTTCGAGCGACTGACCGGCGGCGCGGAGCCGATGGGCGCATTCGTAGCGGTTAATCCTGACGGTGCAGCCGTTGGAGTTGTCCATTGGATCCTGCACCGATCCTGTTGGACCACGGGAGACTACTGCTACCTGCAGGATCTGTTCGTCATTCCCGAACTGCGCAATCAAGGCATCGGTCGACGCCTAATCGATGCGGTCTATGCTCATTCCACTCAGGTTGGCGCGAGTCGGGTCTGGTGGCTGACACACGAGACCAATACCGACGCAATGAAGCTCTACGACAAGGTTGCAGACCGGTCAGGGTTTCTGCAGTACCGCAAGATGCTCTAAAGGCTTCAATGCCTCAGGGCGTAGCCAGCAGATGTTGGGCTCAACTTCGAAGAGGGGCTCGTCGGGCGAAGATCAGTCACAACTTTCAGGAAAGGTCCGACGAGGTCTCTCGTCGGACCGCTCTCATCCCCTCAAGAGTGACGATTACTCGCTCAAAGCACCGTGGCAGTGTTTGAATTTCTGACCCGAGCCACATGGGCAGGGATCATTTCGTCCTACCGTCGGAAAAGGATCCGATTCTTCCGATTGAAGGGCACCGTGGCACTGCTTGAATTTACGACCGGATCCGCATGGGCAGGGCTCATTTCGCCCGATTTTGCGCACCTCGCGCTGGAATGGCGCCGAGGGTTCGGGTGACTCAGGCTCTTCAGCAGGCGGAACACCCCCGGCAATCGATGGCGCTTCAGCGTGCTGGAACTGCATCATCCGTTCCAGACGAGCCTGACGTTCTAACTCCTCTCGCTCAACTTCTGCTTCGGAGCGCACCTGCATACGGGCGAGTAGCGAGACTGCGTCGTAGTTGATGCGGTCCAGCATAGAAGTGAACAACTCGAATGCTTCTCGCTTGTACTCCTGCTTGGGGTTCTTCTGCGCATATGAACGCAAGAAAATACCCTGACGCATGTAGTCCATCGCTGCCAGATGCTCGCGCCACTGCGTGTCGAGCATCTGCAACAGAAGAGTTCGCTCAATACGGCGCAGCTCAGCGGCACCCAGCATTGTTTCCTTTTCCGCATACGCGCGCTCAAAGGCGCCAATCAGGAACTCTTCCATTTCACGCGCGCCGCGTGACTTATCGGCGTCTATCCATGCCTTTGCATCGAAGCCAACCGAAAAGTCCTTAGCCAAGGTATTTCGAAGACCCTCGAGATTCCAGTGTTCCTCAACGGTTTCCGGTGGCATCGCTTGAGCGACCAAGCCCGCGATAACGTCCCTTCGCAGATCGCGAATGGTGTCCGCAATGTCTTCAGAGGACATCAGGTCATTACGATGCCCGTAGATGACCTTTCTCTGATCATTCGCAACATCGTCATATTCGAGAAGGTTCTTGCGCAGATCGAAGTTATACGCTTCGACTTTCCGCTGCGCTCGCTCAATCTGGCGAGACAGCAGCGGGCTCTCAATCGCTTCGCCAGCCTTCATTCCGACGCGAGACAGAAGGGCCTTCATGCGCTCGGGATCGCCGAAGATCCGCATGAGATTGTCTTCCAACGACAGATAGAAGCGCGATGAACCCGGATCGCCTTGGCGACCTGAGCGTCCACGTAACTGGTTATCGATACGACGTGATTCATGTCGCTCAGTACCAATAATGTGCAGGCCACCGGAGGTCAACACCTGCTCATGGCGCAGCTTCCATTCCGCACTGGCAGCATCCACCGTGGCGCCGTCCGCGTCGGAGGCCAGCGCATCCGGCTTGCCTCCCAAAACGATGTCTGTACCACGACCGGCCATATTCGTGGCAATCGTCACCGCGCCGGGACGGCCTGCCTGAGCAACGATCTGTGCCTCGCGCTCATGTTGCTTGGCGTTTAGGACCTCGTGGGGAATACCTTCCTCACGTAGCGCATTGGACAGCAACTCTGACGTTTCGATGGACGTCGTACCTACCAGTACGGGTTGCTGTCGGCCGATGCAATCCCGAATATCTTCGACGATGGCGTCGAACTTGTCTTTCTGCGTGAGGTAGACCAAATCCGAGCGGTCTTTGCGCTGCATCGGTCTGTGCGTGGGGATGACCACCACTTCGAGACCATAGATCTGCTGAAACTCGTACGCTTCGGTATCAGCCGTACCCGTCATGCCGGACAGCTTTTGATACATGCGGAAGAAGTTTTGAAAGGTGATCGAGGCGATCGTTTGGTTCTCTTCGCGAACCTCGACACCCTCTTTCGCCTCAACGGCTTGATGCAACCCATCCGACCAACGGCGGCCCGGCATCGTTCGACCGGTAAACTCATCGACAATGATGACTTCGCCATTGCGGACGATATATTCCACGTCCTTATGGTACAGACCATGAGCCCGCAGAGCCGCATTCAGATGATGCATGATCCGGATATGCGTTGAGTCATACAGACTGCCGCCTTCACGGACGAGGCCGGCTTCTTTCACAATTCGCTCGATCGTCTCATGACCAACTTCGGTCAGGTGAACCTGCTTCTGCTTCTCATCGACCCAGTAGTCGCCGCCAACCCGTAGGTCGTAGCGAGCGTCGTCTTCGAGTGTGTCCAAATCCAGTTCACTGATTGCCGCTGCTCCCGGCAATTCAATCGTGACGGTCTGGCTGCGAGCGTCCCGCCAGATTTCGAACTTCACTTTCCCAGCTGACTTCATGCCTGCCAGTGCAGCTTTCACGTCAGCAGGGCTCGTCACCGCTGCTCCCGCTACGCTGATCAGGACATCGTCAGGATTCAAAGATCCGGCGAACGTCGATCCATTAACGGCCAGTACGCGGACAGCACCCTCGATGGCGTCTTCCTTCGTCGCGCGGGCTAGGCGCGGAACAAGCGCATTGATCTTGAGATACAGCTCGGTGCTTTCATCGGCTGGACCAGAGATGATGAGCGGCGTTCTGGCCTCATCGATCAGGATCGAGTCGACTTCGTCGACGATGGCGAATTGCAGCGAACGCTGCACGCGATCTTCCAGGCGGAAGGCAAGGTTATCGCGCAGATAATCGAACCCGTACTCGTTATTCGTGCCGTATGTGATGTCACAGGCGTAGGCTGCTCGCTTCTCGTCCTGAGATTGACCGGCGCGGATCACGCCAACGGTCATACCTAAGAATCGATAGACGGGACCCATCCACTCCGCGTCACGGGTTGCAAGGTAGTCGTTCACCGTGACGACGTGAGCGCCCAGCCCAGGCAAGGCATTCAAATACGTCGGCAAGGTCGCGACGAGCGTCTTGCCTTCGCCAGTGCGCATCTCGGAAATCTTTCCCTGATGGAGCGCAATGCCGCCGATCAGCTGGACATCGAAGTGACGCATGCCAAGGGTTCGTCGCCCGGCTTCACGGACGGCCGCGAATGCTTCCGGGAGCATGCTGTCGAGCGTCTCACCTTTTGCGAGACGCTCTCTGAACGACGCCGTAAGGCCCGGGAAGGCGTCGTCTGGCAAGCTGCGCATCTGCTCATCGTGCGCATTGGTGGCAATTACCAGGCGTCCGTACTGGCGCAGAAGGCGCTGGTTGCGGCTACCGAAGATCGACTTCAGAAACTTGAACACGGGTCAAAATCCTTACTGGCGGCCGGAACGGACGGGTGCCGGGTAAAAGTCGGCTATTGTACTAAGTTGGCATGGCCATTACCCGCACAAGGTCGCTCAATGGGGCTTGGGGCCTGTAACCTCAAGGTCGGACGGCCAACTGGCCGCTAGATTTCGGCTCGATTTGGCCTACCCTTGGACGGCGCTCTGGCAGAATCGAGCGCGGAAATCACGTCATCGTTAAGTCAAATGGCCTCAAAAAAACCCTTTTCCATCAGCACGTTACTCGAGATTGGCGGTCAGCGATTAGGCGCACTGAGGGCCGGTGCTGAGCGTGCCCGATCGACGCTGACGCAGGTTGAGGCGGCTCTTCCACCCGAACTCTTGGGAAAGGTGCATGCCGCATCCTTCGACGCGGACGGGGTGCTCACCATCCTTGTGGACAGCGGCGCCTACGCCACAAGGCTGCGCTACGCCCTGCCAGAGATCCTGCCCAAAGTTCTGAACGATGCCGGCACGGCCGCATCTCGCGGCAAAATCCAAGTACGTCCCCGGGGAACTGGCCGGTCTTAACCGCCGAACGCGGCGGCAGCGACGTAACTGATCGGCGCGTCTCGACGGTCGCGGAAGGTGACTTCTTCCCAAGCGGTTTGGTCGGCCAGCAACGCTCTGAGCAACTTGTTGTTCAGGCCATGGCCTGACTTGTACCCACTAAACTCACCAATCAGCGTTCGACCCAGTAGGTAGAGATCGCCAATAGCATCGAGAATCTTGTGCCGAACAAACTCGTCTTCGTAACGTAGCCCGTCTTCATTCAGAATTTTGAAATCATCCAGCACGATCGCGTTATCCAGGGTGCCACCTAACGCTAGATTGTGGGCTCGTAATTTTTCCAAATCCCGCATGAAACCAAACGTACGCGCTCTGCTGATTTCACGCATGAACGAGGTCGTCGAGAAATCCATCGTCGCTTTCTGTGAATGTCTGCGAAAGATCGGATGATCAAATTCGATTTCAAAATTAACTTTGAAACCATCAAATGGATCGAATCGCGCCCATTTGTCGCCTTCTCGAACTTCAATTGTTTTTAATATTCGAGCGAAACGCTTGGGAGCCGTCTGCTCCTCGATACCAGCAGATTGCAACAAGAACACGAATGGCGCCGCACTACCATCCATGATCGGCACTTCTGGAGCGCTCAATTCAATAAAAGCATTATCAATGCCCAATCCAGCAAATGCGGAAAGCATGTGCTCGACAGTGCAGACTCGAACATCCCCAACGATGATGTTTGTTCCAAGCATCGTCTCCCCGACGAGATCGGCTCGGCCAGGCAAGTCGACGGGAGGATCCAGATCTGTCCGGCGGAACACCATCCCCGTATTGGCGGGAGCAGGTCGCAAGGTCATGTAGACCTTGCGACCGGAATGCAGCCCCACGCCGGTGGCACGGACCATGTTTTTGAGCGTGCGCTGATTAATCATCCGCGGTCAAATCCCTACTCTGAGCACTTTCTAACGAAAAAGAACGAGAACACGCTAGCACAGCAGAGAAATTCGACTCAACTGTACCGTCCTTAGACTCACGCTCAGGGTCCGAGGAACAACCCCGTATGCTGCGTAGCAAATGCCGATATAAGACCTGCCGACGCGTATCTTCACGCATAGATATCGCCCTCCCACCTGGTAGGCGGGAGGGCGCTGTCGTCAGTCAGCCTGACGACGCAAGAACGACGGGATGTCCAACATATCCGCTCCAACCGAGCTGAGTCCGTCCCCGGCTGCACGCTTGCGAACCTGTGACGGAATATTGGCGATGGCGTCCCAGTCATTCCGTGCGGCCGCTGCCGCAACGCCCAGCGCTGCTCCGCCACTGCGAACGGGCGCAACACCAACCGGGCGAGGCCGCTGCGTGTGCACTACCGGCGCCGGGACCACCGTTGACACTTCCGGCCGACCCAGTCCAGTTGCAACAACCGTCACCCGCAACTCGTCCTGCATATCCGGATCGATCACGGTTCCGACCACGATCGTCGCGTCATCGCTCGCGAATTGACGGACGGTATTGCCCACCTCATCCAGCTCACCAATCGCGAGATCGAGACCCGCCGTGACATTCACCAGAATACCCTGCGCACCCGCGAGATTAATATCTTCAAGCAGCGGACTCGAGACGGCCATTTCCGCCGCCGCGCGCGCACGATCTTCACCACTGCCGCGACCAGTTCCCATCATGGCCATACCCGTTTCGCTCATGACCGTACGCACGTCTGCAAAGTCGACGTTGATCAGGCCTGGACGAGTGATCAGTTCAGCGATGCCCTGTACAGCACCCTGGAGAACTCCATTAGCCGAGGTGAACGCATCCAAGAGACGGGTACGAGGACCCAAAACCGAAAGAAGTTTCTCATTTGGAATGGTGATCAGTGAATCGCAATGACGCGCCAATTCCGCGATACCTTGATCTGCCAACAGCATCCGCTTTTGGCCTTCCATCGCGAAAGGCTTCGTGACGACTGCGACCGTCAAGATGTTCATTTCTTTGGCCAACTGTGCGACGACAGGCGCAGCGCCCGTGCCGGTACCACCGCCCATACCAGCGGTGATAAACAGCATGTCACAACCCTCAATCAGCTCAACGATCCGATCGCGGTCTTCCATAGCAGCCTGACGGCCGATATCGGGATTCGCGCCGGCACCAAGACCCTTGGTAATGCCCGAACCAATCTGCAACGTCGTCTTTACCTTCGACTTGCTGAGCACCTGCGAGTCCGTATTCAGGCACGCAAAATCGACGCCTTCAATCCCGGATTCGACCATGTGGTCGACTGCATTACAGCCGGCGCCACCAACGCCCAACACCTTGATAACGGCACTCTGATTGTAAGCATCCATTAACTCGAACATGGTTGCGTCTCCTTGGACGTTGAACTCGAAAACAAATTTAGCGGAATCGAATCAAAAAACTTTTTTACGAATCAAAAATAACTATGTAGCCAGTCTTTTACCTTTGAAAAGGCCGACTTAATTTCCGATCGGACGGAGGCGATACCGCCTCCACCCTCTGAAAACTGGGCGCGCGCATACAGCAACAAACCGACGCCAGTGGCATTCATCGGGTTACGCACAACATCACCTAAGCCCGTGACGCCTTGCGGAATACCCAGACGAACCGGCACATGGAAGACCTCTTCAGCGAGTTCTACTGCACCCTCCATCCGAGAACTTCCACCCGTCAATACCAGTCCTGCAGCGATTGCCTCTTCGAACCCGGATCTCCGCAATTCATCGCGAATTAATCCGAACAATTCCTCATAACGGGGCTCTACAATTTCTGCGAGCGTCTGACGGGCAAGGCGCCGAGGTGGGCGATCACCCACTGAAGGGACTTCAATCGTGTCATCTGAGTTAGCTAGCTGCGAAAGAGCGCAGGCATAGCGGATTTTGATGTCTTCCGCATACTGTGTCGGGGTGCGCATAGAAACGGCAATATCATTAGTCACTTGGTCGCCGGCAATCGGAATCACGGCGGTATGCCGTAGAGCTCCTCCCGAAAACACCGCCATGTCGGTTGTGCCACCACCGATATCAACGAGACAGACGCCAAGATCTTTCTCGTCCTCGGTTAGCACGGCAAAGCTCGATGCCCACTGCTCAAGAACAATACCTTCGACTTCGAGGCCACAGCGCTGTACGCATTTTTGTACGTTCTGAGCTGCGCTTTCGGCGCCCGTCACAATGTGCACACGAGCCTCTAAGCGAACACCCGACATTCCAATGGGATCTCGGATGCCATCTTGGTTATCGATAACGTATTCCTGCGGAATCACGTGCACGATGCGCTGATCTGCCGGTAACGCCACCGCCTGGGCAGCGTCCATCACTCGTGTAATGTCACCCGACGTCACTTCTTTGTCTTTGATAGCGACAATTCCGTGCGAATTCAGGCTTCGGACATGGCTACCCGCGATGCCCGTATACACCGAATGAATATCGACACCAGCCATCAGCTCGGCTTGCTCGATGGCTCGCTGAATGGATTGAACGGTCGAGTCAATATTGACCACGACACCGTGCTTCAGACCGCGGGAGGGAGCCGAGCCGATTCCGATCACCTCAATGGATTGGTCGTCTTTCAATTCGCCCACGAGCGCGATGACCTTAGAGGTCCCGATATCGAGGCCGACGATGATATTTCGATCCGTACGCTTGCCCATTTTCAGCCTGTTAAGAGTGCGACGCATGCCAGCCAACAGCAAAGCCGTTGGAATAACGCATGTCGATGTAAGCAATTTCGGCTGATCGACTGGTTACTAACGACACGCCGGACTGCAGGAAGCGATCAATTCGCTCCTCAACTTCACGACGTCCGAGTCGAATGACGACTCCGTTAGCTAACTCAATCTCCCATGCCCCACGATCATCAAGTCGAATTCCACTCAGCGTGAGCCCAGCTGTTTCTAATTGGGCCTTCACTTGGAAAAACCGATCAGCCACTCGGCGTTCGGTTCCACTTGGCCCCGTGATCACCGGCAGTTCCGACGGCACATGCCGCTCGTTTTGAACAAACAACTCACCACGTGAATTAATGAGACCCGACTCACCCCAACGCGCCACGGCCTCTTGCTCGGTAATGTGCACGACGAAGGCATCAGGCCAGCGGCGCTGTACCCGCGCATTGTCTACCCAAGGAAGGGCCTCAATAGAGGCTTGTACTTCCGGGAGATTCGCCCGAATAAAACCACCATGCAGCTTCAGACGCACAACCTGCTCGACGTCCATTGATGTCACGCGCCGGAAAACCCCGACGACTTCCACGCGCTTAATAGGCCGATCGAGTGCATAGCCAATCAGCACGAGCGCAACGATCGCTGACATTGCGACGCCAATGACAGGCACCCAACGAATCCAATCGATGAGCGGTTTTCCACGGGCGGCACGCTCCGGGCGCGGACGATTCCGCGTCTTCGGCTTACGCACTTTTTTGAGCCACCCTCCAATCATTGCGGCAGCACCTCGAGCGAGGTTTCAAGAATGCGCCAGACCAATTCTTGGAACGTAATACCCGCGTTGAGAGCCGCTTTCGGCACGAGAGAATGGCTCGTCATGCCAGGCGTCGTATTGACTTCAAGCAGCCAGTTGTTGCCCGACCGATCCCGCATAACATCAACCCGACCCCAACCCGTCGCACCAGACGCCTTAAATGCAGACAGCGCCAGCGCTCGAATAGCGTGTTCGTCATCGCCATGCAAGCCTGGGCAGAGGTACTGTGTATCGTCAGACACATATTTAGCGTGATAGTCGTAATACTCACCGGGCGGCACAATCTGAATCGATGGCAGCGCGATACCATCCAGAATCGCTACGGTGTATTCGCCTCCCTCGATCAACTGTTCCATCAGTAATTCGCGACCGTATCCCGTCGCCAGTTTCACCGCAGACGCCAATTGATCGACGGTAAAGACCCGTGAAACACCAACGCTCGATCCCTCAAGCGAAGGCTTAACGATGAGCGGAAATCCGATATGACTGGCCGCAGCCTGTACGTCGGCGCCGACAGCAAGTCGTTCGTAACGTGGGGTTGGCAGACCCAGCGATATCCAAACTTGCTTCGTTCGAACCTTGTCTAGTGTTAAGGCGGATCCAAGCACCCCTGATCCGGTGTATGGCACGTCCAGCGCTTCGAGCAAGCCCTGCACGACACCATTTTCGCCTGCCGCGCCGTGCATGATGTTGAAGACACGGTCGACTTCACCTGCACGTATGGATTCAATGAGCGCCGGAACACCGTCAATACCCGTTGCCGAAATTCCCTGTTCACAGAGCGCCGCGAGCACATTTCGTCCAGAGTTCAGCGACACATCTCGCTCCGACGAGTTTCCGCCGAACAGAACCGCAACCCGACCGAAATCAGCGGGATTCGTCAGGCGGCATTTTGGAAACTTGATTGTCACGCCGCTTCTCCGACAATTCGCACTTCAGTCGCCAACTGGACGCCGTGCACACGCTCAACTTCGGCTCGAACCAGTTCGATCAAGTTTTCGATATCGGCGGCGCTAGCGTCACCCTCATTAATCAGGAAATTGGCGTGCTTAGCTGACACCACAGCTCCCCCGATCCGTCGGCCTTTCAGACCTGCAGATTCGATCAGTCGTGCCGCATGGTCGCCAGGGGGGTTCGTGAACGTAGATCCGCAATTCCAGGTGCCGATAGGCTGTTTAGCTTTGCGCTCTTCGAGCATTTCCTTGATCCGGTCTTGGCTCACTGCTGGATCGTTTGTGAACGCGAACCGCGCAGCAATAAACCACTCGTCTGCGATCGGAGCATCGATGTGACGATACCCAAATCGGTATTCCGAGGCCTGCCGTGTCGTTCGTGTTCCAGCGCGATTTACAACATCGACTTCCAGCACGTGCGGCCAAGTTTCCCCACCCCATGCCCCTGCATTCATGGCCAACGCGCCACCGACCGTTCCGGGAATACCGGCGAAAAATTCCGCCGGCCCAAGGAGCCATCGCGTACATTGCTTAGCCAACCGAGCACACGGAACCCCAGCATCGGCGTGAACGGTGGTATCGGTGAGTCGTTCAAGACGCCCAAGGCCCAGATGCAAGGAAATCACGACGCCACGAATGCCACCGTCTCTGACAAGGCAATTGCTACCGAGTCCAAGCCAATACACGGGCACGTCGAGCGGGAGATCGGCAAGAAACTGAGCGAGCTCTTCTGCCGAGCCCGGCGTGTAGTAAGCATCAGCGGGTCCACCCACGTGCCACGACGTGTGCCGCGACAACGGCTCATCGAACCGAATGCCCGCTCGGTAGGCCGCAGGAATCGCTTCCCGTAGTGCGCTCACGCGACACCCCCCGTGAGCAATCGTGACGCCAATTCTTGAGATACCGCGCCGATATGTCCCGCACCCATCGTCACGATGACATCGTTCTCGCGTAGCAGCCCAGCCAAAGCCTCGCTGAGGTCCTCGACCTTAGGCACAAAGACGGGCTCAACCCGGCCTCGGGTCCTAATCGCACGACAAATGGCTCGCCCATCCGCATCGCGAATCGGCTCTTCGCCAGCCGCATAGACTTCCGTCACAAGGACCACATCAACTCGCGAGAGCACATCGGCGAAATCATCTAGGAGATCGCGGGTTCTTGTGTATCGGTGAGGCTGAAAAGCCAGCACGATTCGTCGATTCGGCCAACCCTGGCGAACCGCTTCCAAAGTTGCCGCTACTTCCGTTGGGTGATGCCCATAATCATCAACAATGGTCACCCGGCCACAAGGGAGAATGGGTTCGCCTACGACCTGAAGCCTCCGGTCGATTCCTTGGAAGTTCTCGAGCGCCTGCTGGATCGCCACATCCGAAATTCCGATTTCAGTGGCGATCACAATAGCCGCGAGTGAATTCAGAACATTGTGATGGCCAGGCACGGAGAGGGTTACCTGTAATGGCGCACTGCCATCTGGCCGCAGAACAGTAAACCGAGTCTTCGGGCCTGACCTGTCAATGTTAATGGCTCGGAAGTCGGCATCCGCAGCTACGCCGTAGGTCAGAATTGGCCGGGCAACCGCCGACATCACCGAATTCAACTCCACGTCATCTCGACAAAGCACTGCCAACCCGTAGAAAGGAAGGTTGTGAAGAAAGTCGACGAAACTTTGCTTGAGCTTTGCGAAATCACCGCCGTGGGTAATGAGATGGTCGTTGTCAATGTTAGTCACGACAGCGATCATCGGCTGAAGATGAAGGAACGACGCATCGCTCTCATCCGCTTCAGCCACGAGATAGGTTCCCGTACCTAAGCGAGCATTCGCATCGGCGCTCTTAAGCCTTCCTCCGATTACGAAAGTGGGATCTTCGCCACCTTCGGCCAGTATGCTCGCGACCAGACTCGTGGTCGTCGTCTTGCCATGAGAACCCGCAATCGCGATCCCGCTGCGGAATCTCATCAACTCAGCAAGCATTTCGGCACGCTGCACCACGGGAGTTCGCGTAGCGTGTGCAGCCACTACCTCCGGATTTTCATCCGAGACCGCGCTAGACACGACAACAACGTCTGCAGAGGAGACGTTATCGGCCGCATGACCGAGGAAAATTTTCGCGCCTAGCGAACCGAGTCGGACAGTCACCGCATTAGGCTTCAGATCCGAACCCTGAACGGTGTAGCCCAAGTTCAGAAGAACTTCAGCGATTCCACCCATCCCACTGCCGCCGATTCCGACGAAGTGTATGCAACGAATACGGCGGAAATTCGCGTTCATGCGGCCCTCCGCTTGATTTGCGCGAGGCATAGATCGGCCAACACGACATCTGTTCCGAGCTTAGCTACCGACAATGCACGCTGGCTCATAGTCAATAACTTGGATCCACCGTCTCCGGTCATGTTCGTCAAGGTGTCGGCCAGCGCTGCAGGTTCCAGATCTTTTTCAGGCGTCAGCAGCGCAGCACC
The DNA here is from genome assembly GCA_947455595.1 of Gammaproteobacteria bacterium. GTDB lineage: Bacteria > Pseudomonadota > Gammaproteobacteria > Steroidobacterales > Steroidobacteraceae > CAIKZZ01. The sequence goes on along the minus strand of CANGOP010000001.1, from coordinate 181,837 downwards.
ACAATCAGACAAATATCGTGCATTGGCAGTTTGATGATCATCAACCGCTGCTGGAAACGGTACTAACACCGATGGCACGCCAGCCGCGGCAAGTTCAGCCACAGTCAGGGCACCGCTCCGAGCGATCACTAAATCTGCCCATTGGTAGGCAGCCGCCATATCATCAATAAACTCACGCACATCGGCATCAACGCCGAGAGACTGATACATCGCTTGGGTAGACTCCACCCGTCCTCGGCCCGTCTGGTGCATCACGATGGGGCGTAGCGCACACGGCATGCCCGCGAGCGCTGCCGGAACGATCCGATTTAACGCCATCGCACCCTGACTGCCACCAAATACCAACAGGTGCGGCGGTTTACGCATCGCTCCCCTGAGCGTACCGATCCGTGAAATGTCGTTGCGGACTGGATTGCCTATCGATAACGCACGCGCAGAGGGGGAAAACGCCCCTGGAAAGGCTTCCGCCACTACGTTGGCAAATGACGCAAGAATTCGATTCGTAAAACCGGCAACTGCATTTTGCTCATGGATCACCAGCGGACACCCTAGCATTCGTGCTGCGAGCCCCCCGGGCCCGGCGACGAATCCACCCATGCCGAGGACAACATCTGGCTGAACACGCCGGATGGCCAGATATGACTCCGCAATGGCTCTCGCTACACGCAACGGCGCTAAGAGCCAGCTGAGCGCCCCTTTTCCGCGTAAGCCAGCTACCCGAATCCACTCAATGGATATACCAGCAGCCGGCACCAATCGGGCTTCGATGCCCTTTTGCGTGCCCAACCAGACAACTCGACATCCACGGTCTTGGAGCACCCGCGCAACAGCGAGTGCTGGAAACACGTGCCCACCGGTGCCACCTGCCATGACAAGGACCGTGGTCATCTTGCAGACCCCCGAATGGCCACAGCTCTGGAGCTCTGCGTTTCATGATGAACTCGCAGCACCATCCCGACCCAGATTAATGTCATCACAAGGCTGGAGCGCCCGTATGACAGTAGCGGCAGGGTCAGACCTTTCGTTGGCAATGCGCCCATATTGACGGCCATGTTGATAAAGGCCTGCAGCGCTAGCCATACACCGAAAGAGGCGGCGATATACGACTGGAATTTTAAGCCGGCATCAGCCGCGTTTCGGGCGATCACAAGTGCTCGATAGGCGAGCGCCAGAAAGAGAAGAATCAGCACAAGCACCGCGACGAAACCAAGCTCTTCCGCGTAGACAGAAAAGACGAAGTCCGTATGTGCCTCTGGCAGCCAGAGCAACTTCTGGACGGAACCCCCAAGCCCGACACCGAACCATTCGCCCCGACCGATTGCCATGAGCGCTTGAGTCAGCTGGTAGCCGGTTCGCTCGGGATCCTTCCACGGATCGAGGAAGCTGATCAAACGCTCCCATCTCCAAGGGGTCAGCCGGATAATTGCAGCGACGGGCAATGCCACGACGACGGCGATACCCAAGATATACCGCAATTGGGCGCCAGCGAGAAACAGGAGAAAAATCCCGGTAAACATGATTACAACGCCAGCGCCGAGATCCGGCTCAGCGAGCAAGAGCAATGCCGCAGCACCCAGCATCGCAAGCGGCTTCAGCAGCCCCATAAGTGTGGTTCGAATTTCCTGCTCGCGCCTAACAAGATAACTGCACAGATAAATAAGAATCAGTACCCGAGAGGCTTCGGAAGCTTGGAAATTGCCGCCGAAAAAATGCAGCCATCGACGACTTCCATTGACCTTAGCGCCAACACCAGGAATCAGAACAAGGACTAATAGCATGAGCGAGATACCGAGCAAGACGTAGGCATTCTTCTGCCAATACTCGGTCGGCACACGCATCACTGCAGCCGCGCACACTATTCCGACTATTCCAAAAAGGAATTGCTTTACAAAAAAGGAAAACGCAAAGCCCTCTTTCGCTGCCAAGGCCACCGACGCCGAGCCAACCATCATGATACCGAGCAGCAACAGAACGCCCGTGAGCATCACAACAGATGGATCAATCTGTAGACGAGCTTTTTGAGACTTTGGGACAGCCGTTCCAGGCGCAACGGTCGAGGCTGGCGCGCTCATGCTGACAGTCTCCTCGCCGCAGCGGCAAAATGATCGCCGCGTTCGGCATAGTCTCGATACATGTCGAGGCTCGCGCATGCCGGGGACAGAAGAACAATGTCACCAGGGCGAGCAGCACGTGCTGCGGCGGCGACGGCATCATTCATATCGGAGGCAAACTCGATTGAACATGCCGAGGAAATGGCGTCTGCGAGAATCTGACGATCGCGACCGATGAGAACCGCATGTCGAACACGACCCTTTAAAACGTGAACCAGTGGTGAGAAATCCTGGCCTTTTCCGTCGCCGCCAGCCACTAATACGATCTGCTCGGCCAATCCCTGTACGGCAGCAACGGTCGCACCCACATTCGTACCCTTCGAGTCGTCGACATAGCGAACACCGTGAAACTCACAGACCACCTGCATGCGATGCGGCAGTCCACCAAATTGGCGAAGCACCGTGCACATTGCGTCATGCGGTATCCCAATGGCGTCGCAGATCCCGATGGCAGCTAGCGCATTCGAGATATTGTGAGCACCCGGCATGCGCACCTCGGCCACACGCATGAGGCTTTCACCTCGGCACACGATCCAGCCATCACGAATCTCATAGTCGCAATGATCGGAAGCCAATCCGAATTGAAGCCGCTTACCGTGTGGCGCCTTCATTTTGCTGACCGTTGGATCATCTGCGTTGAAAAGGCCAACACAGGCATTTACGTAAATACGACTCTTAGCGTCTGCGTATGCGGATAGATCGCCATAGCGATCCATATGATCAGGCGTCACATTTAAAACAACAGCCGCAGCCGGACGAAGGCTGCTGGTGGATTCCAGTTGGTAGCTAGACAGCTCGAGAACGTAGAAATCTGGTTGGTCTCGCGAAAGCAGATCAAGGGCGGGCACGCCCAAATTGCCCCCGGCATAGGCAACTTTCCCAGACGCAGTCACCATCTCTGCTACCAGAGTGGTCACCGTACTCTTACCGTTTGTACCCGTCACCGCCACCATCGGCGCCACGTGAGCGAGCGCGAATAACTCGATATCACCGATAACGGGCAATCCGCGCTCTAGGGCTTCAATCACTATCGGCTCCCGACGTGACACGCCTGGGGACACAACAACCTGATCAACACCATCCAGCAACTGATGGTCAAAAGCGCCAAACCGGTGGGCCACCGATGAGCCGAATGCAGAAATGTCGTCTGCCCCGGGAGGCGCGACACGGGAATCATTGACGACGATCGCCTCACCGCGCGCAGCCAGCCATCGCACGACCGAAACTCCGGTCTTGCCAAGGCCTAGCACGAGATTACGGCGCTGTTGCATCAGCGAACCTTCAACGTTGCCAATCCGGCAAGCACGAGTACGACCGTGATGATCCAAAATCGAACAATGACTTTAGGCTCAGCCCAGCCTTTTAATTCGAAATGATGGTGTATTGGAGCCATCCGGAAAATCCGCTTCCCGGTCAGCTTGAAGGAGGCAACCTGCAAGATGACGGAGACCGTTTCCAATACAAACACGCCACCCATCACGAAGAGAATGATTTCCTGGCGAACGATGACTGCTGTCGTACCCAAAGCAGCACCCAGCGCTAAGGCCCCAACATCACCCATAAATACTTGCGCCGGGTAAGTGTTAAACCAGAGAAATCCGAGGCCAGCGCCTACCAGCGTCGACGAAAAAATGAGCATTTCGCCAACGCCTGCAACATGAGGAATTAGCAGATAGTTGGCAAAAATTGCGTTTCCAGATGCATAAGCAAATACGCCGAGGGCACCGGCGACCATGACTGACGGCATGATGGCCAAGCCATCTAGCCCATCAGTCAAGTTGACCGCATTGCTGGTTCCGACAATCACAAAGTACGTTAAGGCAACGAATCCAAACGACCCGAGTGGAATCGCGACATCTTTGAAGAGTGGCACATGAAGATCGGTTGCCACCGAGTTACCAGCAATCCCAAGAAGCGCAAATGCCGCACCCAACCCAACAACAGATTGCGCGAGATACTTCCACCGTGCAGCCAGGCCTTTCGAATTGCCGACAACCAGTTTGAGGTAGTCATCGTAAAAGCCGATCAAGCCATAGGCGATAGTCACCAGTACGGCGATCCATACGTAACGATTTGATAGATCGGACCACAACAAGGTCGAACCAATCATCGCAACCAAGATCAGGGCACCGCCCATCGTCGGTGTACCTTGCTTTTTCAGATGCGACTCGGGACCAAAGTCACGAACGTTCTGACCGATCTGATTTTCGCGAAGCCGCCGAATCATCCAGGGGCCGACAATCAGGGCGATGAGAAGCGCAGTCAGCGCCGCCAAAATCGCCCGAAGCGTCAAGTATGAGAACACTCGGAGGAACGAGTGCTGTTGTGAAAGAATTTCGGCCAGTCGATATAGCACGGAATTCAGACCCCTGTTTTCGCTGAGTCAACGAGACTTTCGACCACCCGCTCTAGACGATTGACACGGGAGCCTTTGATCAAAACCGTAACCCCCTCAACGACAGAACCCTTGAGGCGATCTACCAAGATCTCGCAGTCTGAAAAAATCTCAGCACCGCTGCCAAAGGCGTCAGCTGCATCACTCGCTAGATCCCCGAGCGCAAACAGCTTCGTGACGCCGGCTCGCCGGGCGTCCTCGCCAGCAGCACGATGTGCATCGCGGGCGGAGTCTCCCAATTCGGCCATGTTGCCCAGAACCAACCATTTCTCGTTCTGTGCCTGCGCCAAAACAGCCAATCCGGCCTGTAGGCTTGACGGGTTTGCGTTATAGGAGTCATCAATGACACAGCCGCCGTCGCGCGAAGCCTTTACCTCAAGACGGCCTTTGACTGGCCGTACAGAGTTTAGTCCTGCAACGATTTGAGCTGGAGTGCATCCAGCCGCGAAGGCGGCCGCAGCAGCCGCGAGAGCATTTTGAACGTTGTGCCGACCTGCTAGTCCAAGGTTGATAGCCGTTTCGCCAGCTGGCGTCATCATCGAGAACATTTGGCGCTCACCGGCATCACCAAATACGGCTGGCTCTAAGAGCAGCCGAAATTCTGCTGAATGACTCTCTCCAAACCGAAGAGCGGTGCCAGCGCGATTCATCGTGGTCCAGAGCGGGAAATAGTGGTCATCGGCGTTCATCACGGCGACTGCAGCGCTATCCAGTCCGGCAAACAGTTCGCCTTCTGCCAGCGCAGCACCTTCCAAAGAGCCAAAACCCTCCAGATGCTCAGCACCAGCATTAGTCACCAGCCCAATGGATGGCGAAACGATCGCAGTGAGAGCAGCCACCTCGCCAGGATGATTCGCACCAATTTCAATCACTGCGGACCGGTGCTGCTCCGTCAGTCCCAGCAGAGTCATCGGGACGCCGATGTGGTTATTGAGTGTCCCTCGCGTTGCCAAGCAGGGACCGCGCTGGCTCAAAATGGCGGCAACCATCTCTTTAGTTGTCGTCTTTCCGTTGCTTCCAGCAACGCCCACCACAGGACAGTTAAAGTTACGTCGCCACTGGGCAGCAGCGGCCTGGAGGGCAGCTAGCGCGTCCGCGACTACGATTTGCGGGATCGCCACATCCAAGTAGCGCTCCACTACGGCACCCGAGACACCCCGTTCTGCTGCCGCGGCCACGAAATCATGACCGTCGAATCGTTCTCCACGCAGTGCGACAAAAAGCTCGCCCGCGGCACAAGCCCGGCTATCGGAGGTCACATTAGTAAAGGCCGCGTCTCGACCCCGGAGGACTCCGTTAACAGCCACAGTGAAATCGGCAAGGGTGCGCTTCATGCGGCCCGCCTCGTCAGATCATCCGCAATCGCTCGATCACTGAAATAACGCGCTTCGTTGCCTAGGATTTGGTAATCCTCATGACCTTTTCCGGCAACCAACACGATATCGCCGAGCCGCGCTCGAGCGACCGTCGAGCGAATCGCGACTTCTCGATCACGCTCGACCCTCACCTGCGCTTGCCCTGAGAATCCAGCAACGATTGCCGACACAATCGCGTCAGGATCTTCGGTTCGGGGATTGTCGTCCGTCACAACGACGTATTTGGAATGAGCCTCAGCAACTTTCGCCATTAACGGCCGCTTGCCGGGGTCTCGATCGCCCCCGCAGCCGAACACACAATAGAGATCGCCGCGCACATGAGCGCTCAGCGCTGACAGCGCTTTATGAAGAGCATCCGGGGTATGGGCGTAATCGACCACCACGAGCGGCCCCATGGCTGAGGGGAACGCCTCCATGCGTCCGGGTGGAGCAGTCGCAGTTGCAAGCCTCTCACTCGCCTGAGCGAGGTTTAAGCCCGATGCGAGCAGCATGCCGAGAACGATTAGCAAGTTCTCCGCATTAAAGCGACCGACGAGCCGCGTCTCCAGCGTGAATGCGCCTTCATGGCTGTCACCGCGCAGAATCAATCCGTTTTCATGGCAATCAATCTGTTTTGCAACAACATAACGCCGACTCGACGAAGCACCGTTGCAGAGGCTGACCAAGGTCGGCTCTACCGACGCCGGCAGTCGCGTAATCAGCTCTACCCCGAAGGAATCGTCCACATTGATGATCGCGTGGCAGACATTTCGGCAGGAAAATAGGCGCTCTTTTGCCGCCCCATAAGAAGCCATGCTGCCGTGATAGTCCAAGTGATCGCGAGTCAGGTTGGTGAACGCGGCAATCGGGATCCGAACGCCATCAACTCTATTCTGATCTAGAGCATGCGACGACACCTCAATGCCGACGTGCCGCGAACCAGACGCGTAGAAATCTGCGAGTGTCTTGTTCAGTGAAAAGACATCGGCCGTGGTGTGAGTTGTCGCCGTCACATGAGGCGGGCGGCCTGAGCCGATTGTCCCCAGGTAGGCCGCCTGCTCATCACGGGATATCGCATAGAGCCACGCACATGTTGTCTTGCCATTGGTGCCCGTCACCGCGGCGACTTCGAGTGTCGCAGACGGCCGTCCATAGGCTCGATCAGCCAATTCGCCTAAATGCGACTTCAATGCAGGGACCGCGATCGATTTCCCAACCGACGGCAAATTCGCAGACTCGACTTCTGCAGGATCGTAGACAATCGCGACAGCGCCATTGGCAACAGCTGTAGCGGCATGACGAATCCCATGAGAGGCCGTTCCGGCCACGGCCACGAATGCATCGCCCGGTTGCACCAACCGGCTGTCCAAACGTAGGTCACTCACGATCGTCGAGGAGACCTGCGCAATACCGCGCAGCACAGACGAAAGATCAATTTGCCGGGCCGTAGCGTTTTTCAACGAGGCTCCTCGGCTTGCACGATCTGCGTCGCGACGCGGCCCGGATCATCAGGCATCACCGACAGCAGACGCAGGGCTCCCGTCATAATGTTTGCGAACACAGGCGCAGCAACGTCACCGCCTTGATGCAGGGCGCCAGACGGTTCGTCAATCACCACGAGCGCAACCAGTCTTGGATCCGACGCAGGCACCATTCCGGCAAACAAACCGCTAAACCGCTCTACATACACTTTACCAACACGTTTTTTGACAGTTCCGGTTTTCCCTGCGATTGTGTATCCGCGGATCTGAGCTTTTTTAGCCGTTCCTTCGGTAATCACGCTTTCAAGCATCGTCGTCAACTCACTCGCCGTTCGCTGACTCATTACCTGAGTACCCACTGGAGGCGATCCATCGAGTCGACGAAACGTTAGTGGTCTGCGCACGCCGCCAGCGGCGATAGTTGTGTAAGCGGAAACCAATTGAAACGGCGTGACAGTAACGTGATAGCCGTGAGCCATTGTCGCAACGTCGATGTCCGTCCACCGACTGTAGTGAGGCAGCAAACCCCCTGCTTCCGCCGGGTATTGGGCTTCCGAAACCTTCCCAAAGCCGAGATTACTGAGAAGCGTATAGACACTCTCTCGGTTAAGCATGAGCCCAATATGCGCCAGCGCGACGTTTGATGACTTAGCCAAAGCTAACGCCAGCGTTGCACGACCAATTGGGTGCTCGTCTTTAAAAATTCTATCGGCTACTTTGATGTAACCGGGGCCCGTATCAATGATGGTATCGGGCTTTAGCTTTCCGGTTTCCAGACCGGCTGCCACCCAGAATGACTTAAAAGTCGACCCTGGATCCATCGCGTCGAGCATCGCAATATTGCGATAGTTTCGGCCACCGTGCTCACGATCATTCGGATTAAACATCGGCTGTACGGCTTCAGCCAAAACCTCGCCTGTCCGGGCATCGACAATAATCACAGATCCGGCTTTTGCGCCGTGTAATTGAACAGCAGCCTTCAATTCACGATAGGCAAGGTACTGAATTCTCAGATCGATGCTGGTGTAGAGATCCTCGCCAGGCCGAACCGTATGCTTGTTCTCAACTTCGGATATTGCACGACCCTTACCATCGGTAATGACGCGCTTCAGACCATCTTCGCCAGCGAGAATCGACTCATAGCCATACTCGAGACCTTCTTGACCTTTATCGTCATAGTCGGTCATCCCGAGCAAGTGACTCGTGACCTCACCGGCTGAGTAGTAGCGTTTGTAGGCGCGCTCCGTACTCACGCCTGGAAATCGCAGCGCCATGACGCGCGCGGCATCATCAGGATCCATACGCGGCTTCAATAGGACACGGTGAGACTTTGGCTGGGAGGTGATTTTATTTTCAAGCCAACCCGCATCAACCTGCAGTACGTGCGCCAACGTCGGCAATGAATCCTCGACATCGGCTTTTTTCATTTCCGGCACGTCAATCACGATCGAATCAACCGGCACGGAGACGGCGAGCGCCTCGCCATTTCGGTCAAAAATAGTGCCTCGCCGGGCCTTCACGGGAACCAGCTTACTCGTCGCGTTCATGCCTTTTTTCTGCAGATAGTCGACTGCGAAGAACTGCAGATAAGCCGCACGGCCGATCAATCCACCAGCCGCCGCAGCAAAAAGCGCGGCGACCACATACCCACGCAGACGAAATTGACGTGCGTTGTTGTGGGCTTCAGTGCGGTGGATCTTCATTTCTGAACCAACCGCACTTCAGAAGGCACCGGAGCAGCCATATGCAATTTATTAATGGCCACTTGCTCAACAAACCCAGGCGTCGTGTAGGCACCCTGCTCTAATTGGAGGCGGTTCCATTCGATATTTAACCGATCACGTTCCGCAATTTGACGGTCCAGCTCCGCGAACTGCATGCGACCGCCATAGCTGACATAGACAACACCAGCAGACGTCGCCAGAACAGCGAACCAAAGCCCAAACACCACAATGCGGATCAAGCGCACATTCATGAGCGCACCTTTTCCGCTATGCGCAAGATCGCGCTTCTGGCGCGAACATTGCCTTCGACCTCACTCTCGCCAGCACGAATCGCCTTTCCAACCAATGCCAAGCGCGGCTGGGCCGTCACGGGAATATTCGGCATGCCGCGCCACATCGGATCTCCCTCCGACTCGCGCCGCATGAAGCGCTTGACGATTCGATCCTCGAGCGAATGAAAACTGATCACGACTAAACGGCCACCAACCGCGAGCGCCGAGAGCGCAGCCTCTAGGCCAGCCTCCAACAACTGCAGCTCTTGGTTAATAAAGATTCGGATCGCCTGAAACGTACGCGTTGCCGGATGTTTTCCCGGTTCGCGAAAACGCGCCGGAATCGCGCTCCAGACCAAATCAGCGAGACGCCCGGTCGTTACGATTTTCTGCTCGATACGAGCAGCCACGATCGCATGCGCAATCCGGCGAGCGAATCGATCTTCCCCGTATTCGGCGATCACTTTGGCGATCTCCGACTCGCCTGCTTCGGCCAGCCATTCGGCTGCGCTCGCGCCTGACGTTGGGTCCATCCGCATATCAAGCGGGCCATCTCGCAGAAAGCTAAAGCCGCGATGCGCGTCATCCAACTGCGGAGAGGAAACGCCAAGGTCGAAGAGAATCCCCTGAGCTGACCCCGTCGCGACGAAATCGGCGAGGTGGTCGAAAGAGGTATTACAGATGCGCACGCGCCCATCGGCGCCAAAATCACGCCGCGCGCATTCAATTGCTTCCGGATCTCGGTCAAAGACAACGAGCGTCCCCTCTTGTCCCAAACGCTCCAACACGCCGCGAGCATGCCCGCCCCTTCCGTAGGTTCCATCGACGTACAAACCATCTGCATGTACGTCGAGGCCCTGAATAACCTCGTCGAACATCACCGGCCGATGCGCCGGCGTCGCCATCGTCAAAGCGACAGTGACTCGAGATCGGCGGGCAGATCGGAAGGCGTTGAATCGTCCTCCAACCACGCATCACGCTTCTCGGTCCACCGTGCCTCATCCCAAAGTTCAAACCGATTGCCTTGGCCGAGCAGCACCGCATCTCGCGTCAGCGAGGCGAAGGTGCGCAGCTCCGCTGGCAACAGCAAACGACCGTGACCATCTAGTTCGAGTTCAGTTGCATAACCGACCATGAGGCGCTGTAAACGCCGGGCATGCACATTCAGTGACGGCAGGCGCATCAACTTGCGCTCGATTTCTTCCCAGTCCGGTAGTGGGTAAAGGAGGAGACAGTGGTCCTTGTCGACCGTACCGATGAGATGGCCGCCGCAGCGCTCGAGCAAACGCTCCCGATACCGGGTGGGCATGACCATCCGGCCCTTGGCGTCGAGCGACAGTTGAGTTGCGCCTCTAAACACGTCCACTTATGGGAGCAAATCCCATTCCTTCCCACTTTTTCCCACCTAGAGGGACTATAGGACGCGTGCACCCTTAGGTCAACGGCCAAAACAGAAATTTTTCCTTCGACGACAATTACTTACCGCCGCCAGCTGGCGTCAATTTTGGGCGGCCGAAAGACGCAAAAATCAGAGAGTTACAAGCGCTTCCTACGATAAGTCTTTAGAAGTCGCGGACAAGACAATGATTGATTCTTCCGCCCACCCCCGCAACTTGGGGGGTGGGCGTCCCAACGGGACTTGGAAGAGGTGGGAGTCAGCCGATAAGCCGGGTTCTGTCGTGGACAGTCATTCCTCTGGGATGCCCGTCACCGGACACCTCAAGCAGCCTACCCGGAAACACGCACGGGCCGTGCGCTGCAGATCGGACGAATCCGTCTGCTCGTTTCCCTATTTGGCCTTGCTCCGAGCGGGGTTTGCCATGCCATTCCTGTTACCAGGACCGCGGTGCGCTCTTACCGCACCGTTTCACCCTTACCAGCAACAACCGAGGTTGCCGCTTCGGCGGTTTATTCTCTGTTGCACTTTCCGTGGACTTTCGCCCCCCAGGCGTTACCTGGCGCTCTGCCCTGCGGAGCCCGGACTTTCCTCCCGCACCTTTCGATACGAGCGACTGCCTAGCCAACTCCCACGCGCACATTAGGCGTCTCTGGGCAGAACCTCAAGCCGACTCTTCGTTCCGGTCTCGACGCAGGGTTAGCGCTCGCTCGTACAGTGCGTTGCGGCGCGCGCCCGTGAGCTCAGAAACGACATCAGCCACGACCGACAAGGGCGCATGCTTCATTAACGCTCCGAGTGCCCCGTCGTATCGAGCGATGTCGGTGTTGTCGTCGGCAGCCGGCGCACCTTCAACAATCAGCACACATTCGCCTCGAATCATGTTCGGATCGTGCTCGGCTCGCGCGCCCAATTCAGCAAGTGAGGATCGATATACGGTCTCATGCAGCTTGGTGAGTTCGCGTGCAACAACAGCACGTCGGTTCGGACCAAATGTGGCTAAAAGATCAGCCAGCGCATCTTTCAAGCGATGCGGAGACTCATAAAATACGAGCGTACGGGTCTCCGCGGCAAGAGAGGCCAATCGCCCTCGCCGCGCGGCGGTCTTAGGCGGCAAAAAGCCCTCAAATACGAAACGATCAGTCGGCAGACCCGCAACAGATAACGCCGCAATAACCGCACAAGCACCCGGCAATGGCTCGACACGAATACCGGCAGCCGCGGCCGCTGATACCAAGCGGTAGCCTGGATCACTGACTAGCGGTGTACCTGCGTCCGAGACAAGCGCAACATCCTCGCCTGCGCTCAATCTCTGAATCAAAGCGTCGGCGCGATCTGCTTCATTGTGCTCGTGCAGCGCATACAAAGGCACTGAGATGCCGTATTGGGCCAATAGCTGCCCGGTATGGCGCGTATCTTCAGCAGCCACAACGGCCACCCGCGCCAAGGTCTGACGGGCCCGATCGGTAATGTCGGCTAAATTACCAATCGGTGTTGCCACAACGAAGAGAGTTCCAGGCACTGCGATTCAGTCCTTCCAACGGACGAGGGGTTCTCGCGCGGATCGTGCGCTCACCGGAAAATGGTTGCAACGGTCACCTTGAGAGCCAGTGACACGGTATCCTGCACGCCTCACTATTGCCACATGCCCTATGACGGAACATCCCGCTACGAAAACGAACGCCCAAATCGCGCTTCTCCTGCCACTCAGTGGGCGTTTGGCGGACGCGGGTGAGGCTATCCGTGATGGCTTTTTGGCTGCTTACTACGCAGGCAAGAGTCCCCAGCAGACGACGATCAAGCTCTATGATGCAGCCGGTGATGCGGCCCCCATCTATCGCAAGGCCATCGAAGAGGGCGCCACCTTTGTCGTTGGGCCCTTGGGTAAGGAAAACATCGCGTCGGTTCGAGCCCTCGCGGACGGCAAAGTGCCGGTATTGGTGTTGAATCATCTCAACGACGCAGATGCCGTTCCGAAGCGCTTCTACCAGTTCGCGTTAGCGCCCGAAGATGAGGCGCGACAGATCGCTGAGCGTGCCTTAGAGGCTGGCCAGACGACGGGCGCCGTCCTCGTTCCCAGCGGTGACTGGGGACAGCGTGTCCGACAAGCTTTCACAGCCACCTTCACGGCTGGCGGTGGCCGTTTGACGAGCGCGGAAACGTTTCCGACCGACACAACGGACTTTTCAGACATCCTCACCCCGTTACTCGGCTTTGAGGAAAGCCAGAAGCGATTCCGCGCTGTCAGCAGTCTCGTGGGCGGTAATCTAGTCTTTACGCCGCGGCGCCGCGACGACTTAGATTTTGTGTTTTTTGCGGGGCAGCCTGTCCACGCGAGGCTCGTCCGCCCGCAGATGAAGTTTCATTACGCCGGCGATCTGCCGATGTATTCCACTTCGGACGTTTATGACCCTCGCGCGAGTTCCAATCAGGACCTCGAAGGCGTGTCGTTCGTCGATATCCCATGGCTCCTTTCAGAGGATGAAACGATCTCTTCCTTGCGCGAAAAGGTGACTCAATTGTGGCCTGGAGATGCGCGACGCGCCGGTCGCCTATTTGCGCTGGGATATGATGCTTATTCAATCGTTGAACGGTTGAGAGATGGCGATACGCTGGAAGGAATGCGCGGCCTCACCGGCAACTTAAGCCTGACTGCAGCCAAGCGGATTCGACGAACCTTGATGTGGGCTACATTCGGCCCCGACGGGACCCCTCGCCCGGGATCACGTTAAATCGCTCAGCAACGTTCAAAGCCCACGCAGAGATTGTTGGCGGGCATCCTGATCACGAAACTACGCGCAAATCCATGCGCCTGCGCCGTGGCGGTGACCGCATCAAGATCACGGACGCCTGAACGAGCATCCCGCTGCCGTAACCACGCGTCAAAGGCTTCGTTCGAAGGCGCCGTGTGAATACCGTCCTCCCGATAGGGACCGTAGAGCAGAATTCTGCCGCGCCGAGACGGATTCAACACCCGAGCCGCTCCGGCAAATAAATCGTTTGTCGCCGACCAAGGCGCTATGTGGATCATGTTGATACACACAATGGCGTCAACCGCGTTCATGGTCGGCCACTCGGATTGCACGTCCAGAACCAACGGCGAGCGGATATTTTCCAAACCGGCGGCTACCAAAGCGACCACGAGCTCAGCCAGACCCGTGATGTCTTTTTCGGTCGGCTGAAATTCGACGTCTGGAAGCTCCTGCGCGAAATGGAGCACGTGCTGCCCGGTACCCGAGGCAATTTCGAGCACGCAATCACCCGGGCTGAGCAGCGCCCTCAGCACCTCAAGAATAGGACCCTTATTTCGCTCTGCCGCTGCCGAGTGACCCGACACGATTTACTTCACGACGGTCAGACGAGCGCGACGCGGCTCGTCGCCGCCACTGGTCGGTGGCGATGGGGGCGACGGCGGTGTTTCGCCAGGAGGCGGCAAGTCATCATCGGAAAACACCATGCCCTGGCCACTCTCTCGCGAGTAGATCCCAAGAACGGCGCGCAATGGGACTCGCACTTCATGTGCGACGCCACCGAATCTTGCGCCGAAGGAGACCCAATCGTTCTTCAGAAGTAGACCGGAGGTCGCCTCATAACTGACATTCAAGACGATCTTGCCATCCCGAACGTACTGACGGGGTACTTGGACTCCGTCGACACCCGCATCGACAACCAGATGCGGGGTCTGGGTGTTATCGGTCAGCCATTCGTGCATCGCCCGTAACAAGTACGGGCGACGCGAGCTGAGTGTGGGATTCTCAGTCAAGGGAAGACCTGAAGCGCGCTCAATGAACGTCGCGCCAGTAGTCCTTGTACAGGAGATAGGAGAATGCGCCGAACAGCATTAGGAACAAGGTCACCCAAATGCCAAGGTCCTGCCGCTTCGCCTGCACCGGCTCTCCGACGTAGTCGAGGAAGTTGACGGTGTCACGCACGAAGTCATCGTACTGAGCAGGCGTCAAGGAACCCTTGTCCGTCAGCTCAAACTTCTCGAACTCAGACTTGCCATTCTCGGTCTTGAAGACGGCCGTCTGAACGCCCTGCAGTGCATTCAACACATGCGGCATTGCAGTTCCCGGCAACATCGTGTTGTTGACCCCGGTCGGGCGGGACGGATCACGATAAAAGCCATGCAAGAACGCGGAAAGGTACGCTGTACCGCGCGACCGCGCGATCAACGACAGATCCGGCGGAACCACGCCAAACCACTTCTTGGCATCCGCGGCAGGCATCGCACTGGCAATCGTGTCGGCCGGCTTCTCAGACGTGAACATCAGATTCTGCTTGAGCTCTGACTCGCCGATGTGCAGATCCGCCGCAACACGGTTGTAGCGGATGTACTTCGCCGAGTGGCAACCCGAGCAGTAGTTCATGAAGTTACGGGCGCCACGCTGCAAGGACGCCTCATTACGGATGTCATTGCCGGCAGGCGGCAAGGAAGCCCCCTCGTTGGCCTGAGCAAGCAAAGGCAATGCAATCGCGAGGGCGGCCAGCGCCCGTGCAAACGTCTTAGTGAGCATTGTAGGTGACCCTCTCCGGCACAGCCTTCACCGCATCGATGCGCGAATACCACGGCATCAGCAGAAAGAACGCGAAGTACACGACCGTGAAAATGCGGCTGGTCAGCAGCAATGTCGTCGAGGGCGGCTTCATGCCGCAGTAGGCCAAGACAACAAACGAGACTGCGAACAATGCCAACGCAAACTTGGTGATCGGACCCTTGTAACGAATCGACTTGACCGGCGACTTGTCCAACCAGGGCAGGAAGAACAACAACGCGATCGCACCGAACATCACCAGAACGCCCCAAACCTGAGTGCCAGCAAACGACGGTACGGCACGCAACATGGCGTAGAACGGCGTGAAGTACCAAACCGGCGCAATATGCGGAGGCGTCTGCATCGGATTCGCCGGATCAAAATTCGGCGCCTCCAAGAAGAGCCCACCGAACGTTGGCGCAAAGAAAATGATGCCGCAGTAGATCATCAGGAACACCGAGATGCCCCAGAGATCTTTAATCGTCATGTACGGATGAAACGCAACACCGTCCAGTGGTCGGCCGTTCGCATCCTTGTGCTTCTTGATCTCGACGCCGTCCGGATTGTTTGAGCCCACTTCGTGGAGCGCCAAGATGTGCGCAACAACGAGGAAGACCAAAATCAGCGGAATCGCGATCACATGCAGCGCAAAGAAGCGATTGAGAGTGATGTCCGAGATGAAGTAGTCACCCTTGATCCACTCCGACAAGGAGTCCCCGATCACGGGAATCGTACCGAACAGCGAGACGATCACCTGGGCACCCCAGTAGGACATATTGCCCCACGGCAGCAGGTAGCCCATGAACGCCTCAGCCATCAGGCAGAGGTAAATCAGCATGCCGAAGATCCACAACAACTCGCGCGGCGCACGGTATGACCCATACATCAGCGCGCGGAACATATGCAGATAAACGACAATAAAGAACGCCGAAGCGCCAGTTGAGTGCATATAGCGAATCAACCAGCCCCATTCGACATCCCGCATGATGTACTCAACAGAAGCGAAGGCATCCGCCGCCGCTGGCTTGTAGTTCATCGTGAGAAAAATGCCCGAGACCAACTGAATCACCAGCACGACCAGCGACAAAACGCCGAACACGTACCAGTAGTTGAAGTTTTTCGGCGCGTAGTACTCGGTCACGTGCTCTTTGAGCATCGAGTCGAGCGGAAATCGCGCATTGATCCATCCCCACAGCCCGCCGGCCTGGCTTGTGGTTTGGCTATCGTTACCCATGAGAGAGGCTCCTTCGACTTTGCCGCGCTTCAGGCGGTCTGCGAGGTGTCGCTGCCGACCATCACTCGCGTGTCTGTCACGAACGTGTACGGCGGCACGGTCAAGTTTGCCGGTGCCGGAACGCCCTTGAAGACGCGACCCGATAGGTCGAACTTTGATCCATGGCAGGGGCAATAGAAGCCACCCGGCCAGTCCGCGGAAACGGTGACGTCCGCGGCCTCAAACTTCGGCAGCGGCGAACAACCCAAGTGCGTGCAGACGCCGAGCACGACGAAGTACTCGGGATTGCGGGCACGGGCCTCGTTCTTGGCGTATTCAGGCTGAACGGATCCGTCGGACTTGGGGTCCAACAGGAAAGGCGTCGCCTGATCCAATTGTTTGAGCATCTCCGGCGTACGACGGACAACCCACACGGGTTTGCCGCGCCATTCGACCTTCAGCATGGAACCGGGCTCGAGCTTGCTCAAGTCGATTTCAATGGGAGCACCCATAGCCTTTGCGCGCGCGCTAGGCTTCCAGCTCGCGAGAAACGGCGTTGCCGTGAATACGGCGCCCACGGCGCCCGTCAGTGCTGTCGCTGTCGTCAACAGACGACGCCGACCCAGATCAACCTCTTCGCTCATGACATCCCCTGTGGAGGTCCAAACGCAAAGCAAGACAGAAAAACCCCAATCCGCACGGGTACCGCAGGTCCGCGGAGTTTCGTCGGCTCGAGGGATTGCGCATTATACACATCGCATTGCGGCACGCAGCGACTGCCGCCCAACCGTCTATCAGGGAGATGCCCGTGCAGCGTTGGATTCGCCTTTTTAGAGACCTGTCGCCATGGATTGCACTTGGCCTCGCCGGCGCCTTGCTCGCCCTGTACCTGTACCCGTCCCTGTTACCCCGCGCTATGCCCACTCGGCATGCCGCTCGGTCTGCCGGGGTGGCGGAACCCGCCCCCGTGGCAGCAGCGGATGTTCAGAACCTGCCTGACGCCCGGCCGGCCGTTGCCAGCTACGCCGCAGCGATCGCGCGCGCAGCGCCGGCTGTCGTCAATATTTCCACCCGGCGAGTCGTGCTGGAACGGCAAGTGCCCGAGCAGTTCGCGCCTTGGTTCCCCGATTGGCCTGAATTTCGGCGCCGCGAAGAATCTAGCCGCGGATCGGGGGTCATTTTGGATGCCGCCGGACACATCGCGACGAATTACCACGTGATCAAGGGCGTTGAGGAAATCATCGTGCAGTTGCGCGATGGGCGGACAGCCAAAGCTACATTGGTCGGCACCGACCCGGACACGGACCTTGCCATCCTGAAAATTTCGCTGGCCAAGCTGCCCATCATGCCGCTCGGTCGCTCCGATCAGCTACAGGTGGGCGATGTCGTCCTCGCCATCGGAAACTCCTTGGGGCTCGGTCAGACGGTGACGCTCGGTATCTGCAGCGCGACGGGGCGATCCCAATTAGGTCTCGCGATGCTGGAAAACTTCATCCAAACCGATGCGGCCATTAACCCGGGTAACTCCGGTGGGGCATTGGTCACCGCGGCCGGAGAACTCGTCGGCATCAATACCGCCATTCTCAGCCACGAGCAGGGTGTTGAGGGCATCGGATTCGCCATCCCCGTGAACTTGGTTCGAGGGGTCGCCCAAGAGATCGAAGCCAAGGGGCGCGTCGTTCGGGGTTGGTCCGGATTGGGGCTCAATGACCTGACAGACGAGTCGGGAAACCCCATGGCCGGTGTACAGGTCGCCGGCTTCTATCGCGGCAGCCCCGCCCTCGGGACCGGATTGCGGCCAGGCGACGTTCTCACCTCGCTCGATGGCGCTCCTATTTCCGGTCGGCAAGACTTTTTCGGTCGTATCGCCCGCTTGGCGCCCGGCGCCACCACGCATCTCAAAGGAATCCGCCCGGGAGCCGGCGCTTTTGAGGTGAAATTAAATATCGTCGCCAGACCGGTGGAACGCTAACGCTCGCGGCGAATTTCGGCACCGAGGGCCTGCAATTTGCTCTCGATCCGCTCGTAGCCGCGATCAATATGATAAATCCGCTCGATGCGGGTCCAGCCGTCTGCCACGAGCGCGGCGAGAACCAGGCTCGCGGACGCCCGCAGGTCCGTTGCCATGACGGGCGCTGCGGTCAACCCATCAGCACCGCGAATAATCGCCGTGTTGCCTTCAATTCGGATATCGGCACCCAAGCGCCGCATTTCATCCATATGCATGAAGCGGTTTTCGAAGATCGTTTCGACGATCGTCGACACACCCGCGGCGACGGCATTCAAAGCCGCAAACTGGGCCTGCATATCCGTTGGAAACGCCGGGTAAGGTGCCGTGCGGATATCCACCGCGCGCGGCCGCGCACCCTGCATATCGCACTCGACCCAATCCGGACCACTCGATACCGTCGCGCCCGCCTCCCGTAATTTCGCGAGCACAGCGTCTAGATGTCCGGGTACCACGTCGGTGACCCGGACGCGACCGCGGGTAATGGCACCGGCCACCAAATAGGTACCGGCTTCAATTCGGTCCGGCACGACCGAATACGCCCCGCTGTGGAGCCGTTCGACGCCTTCGATGACCAACGTATCGGTGCCAGCGCCTGAGATCCGGGCGCCCAGCACATTTAAAAATGCCGCGAGGTCGGTCACCTCGGGTTCACGCGCAGCATTCTCGATGACGGTTGTCCCTTCAGCCAGGCAGGCCGCCATCATCAGATTCTCAGTTCCCGTCACCGTCACCGTCTCGAGGACGATCCGGGCACCTTTTAGCCGGCCATTGACGCGCGCCTTAATGAATCCGTTCTCGATGCGCACATCAGCCCCGAGCTGCCGCATACCCGACACGTGCAGGTCGACTGGGCGCTCGCCGATCGCGCATCCACCAGGCAGCGAGACATCCGCGGACCCAAACCGAGCCAACAGCGGCCCGAGCACCAAAATGGAAGCGCGCATCGTCTTGACGAGTTCATACGGTGCGATGCACTCCTTCACACTGGCGGCATCCACCACGACGGTGCCGTCAACGCCAACGGACACCCCCGCCCCCATGTGGGCCAGGAGTTGGTGCGTCGTGGCCACATCCCGGAGAGCGGTCGGGACGTTCGTGACCCTGACCGTACCGTCCACCAACAAACACCCCGCCAAAATGGGCAGAGCCGCGTTTTTGGCGCCCGAAATACGCACGTCGCCTACGAGCGCCTGTCCGCCCTTGACATAAAATTTTTCCACAGGCGGCTCAGCCCCCGTCCTGCGCTGCCCACTCCTCCGGCGAGTGCGCCTGGATGGAAAGGGCGTGAATTTCGCGACCAACCGCCGTTCCCAAGGTTGCGTACACCATCTGGTGACGCTGAATCAGCCGCTTGCCGGTAAATTGCGGCGCGACCACCACCGCCTCAAAGTGCGTGTTGTCATCCGACTGTACGGCCACGCGGGCACCAGGCAGACCGGCCAGAATGGCCCGTTCGATCTCAGCAGGATTCATGGATACTCGCTTCAGGAGGTAGGCCAGGGTAGCCGGCCAGACACAGAAGTGTAGTGAATCGGGCTGCGGCGGAACAGCACTGCCCTGTCACTTGCTATGATCAGCGCGACGTATGCCACGGAGATACCCCGAAGTGACCGCGCCCTCCCCGGTCGGCCTTGATGATGCCGCCCTGATCCGGCTCGGTCAGGAGGCGCTTGTCACCGAGGCGGCGGCGATTGCCGCAGTTTCTGACCGCCTTGGAACTGATTTCGTACGCGCTTGCCGCGTCTGCCTCGCTGCGCGCGGACGCGTCGTCGTCATTGGCATGGGCAAATCAGGGCACGTGGGTCGCAAAATCGCCGCCACCCTGGCCAGCACGGGGACGCCGGCTTTCTTCGTGCACCCAGCCGAGGCCCAGCATGGCGATATCGGCATGATCACTCATGACGACGTCGTCCTACTCCTGTCGAATTCAGGCGAAACCAACGAGGTGCTGGCCGTGCTGCCGGTACTCAAGCGCCTCGGAATCCCGTTAGTCGCGCTCACCGGCAACGCTCAATCCTCGCTGGCGCAAGCGGCAGACGTGCATATTGATGTCTCGGTACCGGCGGAAGCGTGCCCTTTAAACCTCGCGCCGACTGCGTCGACCACCGCTGCATTGGCCACGGGAGATGCGCTCGCCGTGGCCTTATTGCATCTCCGTGGTTTCACGGAAGCTGACTTTGCGCGCTCACATCCCGGTGGCAGTCTCGGGCGGCGACTTCTTCTGCATGTCGCCGAAGTGATGCACAAGGGTGCCGAAGTGCCCGTTGTGGGCCCAGAGGACACGGTGTCCACCGGTTTGTTGGAAATGAGCCGCAAGGGACTCGGCATGACGGGCGTCGCTGACGGCAATGGCCAGCTCTTGGGGGTGTTTACCGACGGCGACCTGCGCCGCGCGCTCGATCGACGTATTGACGTACATGCAACCCGCATGGACGAGGTCATGACCCGTCAGTGCCGCACCATCGGTCCGACTGCGCTGGCCGTCGAAGCGGTTGTGCTGTTAGAGCGTCATCGGATTACCGCACTGATGGTCGTCGATGAAGACCGGCGCATACTGGGCGCACTGAACGTACACGATCTATTGCGCGCAGGTGTCATGTGAGAATCGACCCGACACGCGTCAAATGGCTGATACTCGATGTCGATGGCGTGATGACGGACGGTCGCCTCTACTACTCGGCAGACGGTGAAGCGCTCAAAGTGTTCCATGTCCGGGATGGTCACGGGATTAAAGCATTGCTGGCAGCCGGGATCGGCGTCGCCATTATTTCTGGACGCCGATCCGCAGCCCTGGACCGACGGGCGCGTGAACTCGGCATCCATCACGTGCAGCAGGGTATCGATGATAAGGGTGTCGCCCTTCATACGTTGCTCACGGAACTCCAGGTGGCGCCATCGGAGTGTGCGTGCCTCGTCGACGACATCCCCGATTTGCCGATGATGGCCATGGTCGGCCTGCCGGTCGCTGTCGCGGATGCGCACCCCAAGGTGCTCGCGGCAGCGCATCTTGTGACACATCTGCCCGGTGGCGCCGGCGCAGTCCGCGAATTGGCCGACCTCATTCTCGGTGAGTCATGATGCGCGGCTCGGCTTATTCCTATGCCGTCGTTGGCGCGATCGCACTGGGCAGTTGGTGGCTGGCATCACACGATTCGCCTCACACGACGCGCGCGGCGGCGAATCCGCCAGCACCTGGCTACTACTTCGAAGATGCCCGTCTCACCGAGACGGATGCCGCAGGACAAACGATATTGACGCTACATACTCGCCACGCCGAGCAGGACGTTCAATCTCGATCCATCCGACTGCGAGACATCGCCGTGGACTACCACTCAGCGCCGGACGCGGAGTGGCACCTGCAGGCTGACTCGGGGTCCATGCCGGTCGGTGCGGATATCCTGACGTTGCGCGGACACGTGGAATTACGGGCCATCGGCGCACGCAATGCCGGTGCGGTCGTTCATACGGACCGATTGTCACTGGATCGGACCCACCACATCGCATACACAGAAGACGCTGCGTTAATTGACTGGCCCCCGCATCAGATTTCCGCGCGTGGCTTTAATTTCGATCTCACGCGTCGCACGCTGGCTCTTGAGCATTCGGTTCATGGCACGTTCCATCGCTAACTTACTGGCTCTTCTCGGTGTCTGCGCCGCTGCCCATGCGGCAGGCCCACAGTTGGACGAGAACCAACCGATTGAGCTTGACGCTCGGTCTTCGGATTTTGATTACAAAAGCAACTCGCTGCTCTTTCGAGCCGTCCATATCGCGCAGGGGCGTCTGTGGATTGAGGCAGATGAAGCAACCGCCAATGGACTGAATTTCGAAGCCAGCGTTTGGCGATTCACTGGCCATGTGCGGGTCGGAATGGTCGACGGTACGCTGGAGAGCGATCAGGCACTGATCACCTTCGCCAACAATCAGGTATCCGTGGCAGAAATCACCGGCGCTCCGGCGTCGTTCGAACAGAAGCGGCCCAATGGGGTCTCTCGCGGCCACGCCGCTCGTATCGAATATCGACCGATGGTGGGAACGGTCCGCCTGACCGGTGACGCGTGGCTCTCGGACGGAACGAATGAGATTTCCGGTTCTACCCTTGTTTACGATTTAAACGGCCAACGGGTTGTGGCCAATCCAGATGACCAAGGTGACCAGCGGGTACGCCTGACTATCCAACCGAAGAAATCGGAAAAGGTCTCGCCGTCGACCGAGATGAAGCCAAAGCCATGAACCGACTCATCGCCCAAGGGCTTTCGAAGCGCTACAAGGACCGTTCGGTGGTGGCAGGACTGTCCCTCGATGTCGCGGCCGGCGAAATCGTCGGCCTGCTCGGACCCAATGGCGCTGGCAAGACGACCGCGTTCTACATGATTGTGGGATTGGTGCCGTGTGACGGAGGCAACATCCAACTGGATGGCCTAGACATCACCCGGCTCCCAATGCACCGGCGTGCACGTCTCGGTCTCGGCTACTTGCCCCAGGAGGCCTCGGTATTCCGCAGACTGACCGTTGCTCAGAATATTCTCGCGGTGCTCGAAACCAGACCTGGCTTGAATCGTGAGGCGCGTGCGGAACGGCTGGAGTCGCTGCTCGAGGAACTCTCGATCAGCCATATTAGGGACAGCCTTGGCCAGAGCCTGTCCGGCGGCGAACGGCGCCGGGTGGAGATCGCTCGCGCACTCGCCGCCGAGCCACGTTACGTGCTCCTAGATGAACCCTTCGCCGGTGTAGATCCACTCTCCGTTGCCGACATCCAAAAAAGCATTGCCCACCTGCGCGATCGCGGGATTGGCGTCTTGATCACTGATCATAATGTCCGCGAAACACTCGGGATCTGCGATCGCGCCTACATCGTCAATCGGGGAGGCGTTATCGCCTCGGGCAGCGCATCCGAAGTCCTCGCCAACCCAGAAGTTCGGTCCGTCTATTTAGGAGAGGACTTCCGAATGTGAGGCGACGGGCATATCCCCCTAGGCGACTACACGTAGGTCTGTTCAGTTGATGCTGAAACCCGCCCTACAGCTCAAACTCGGCCAGCGTCAGGCCATGACGCCACAGTTGCAGCAAGCCATTCGGCTGCTGCAACTCTCCGCCATTGAACTACAACAATCTGTCCGCGAAACGCTGGCGGAAAACGTCATGCTGGAACTGGAGGACGGCGGGGATGAACTCACCCTGCCGACCGTCAACGAGACGGCTTCCCTACCGACCGAGCTGCCTTCACCCGCACCCGAAGCGGACCCCGTCAATGACCCGTGGTCCGAGGGCCACAGCAGTGGCGGAAGCGCAGAGGCAGGCTGGTCAGACGAGGAGTCGGCACCTGAATACGCAGACCGTACCGGCGCCAGTCTGCAAGACCATCTGTTGGAGCAACTCACGCTCGCTCGATTGAATGCCCGAGACCGTGCGATCGGACGGGCAATCATCGACTCCATTAACGACGATGGATATCTCCTCGATCCGCTCGAGACAGTTATCGATAGCCTGCAACCCGAATTCCTCGTCAGTCTGCCGGAAGTGGAATCTGTCGTGCGGACAGTCCAAAGCTTTGATCCAGCTGGGGTTGGGGCCCGCTCCGTCGGCGAGTGCATTGAGCTACAGTTAGCCCAGTTAGCGCCTCGCACGCCGGGGTTGCTGACGGCGATTGAAGCGGTTCGGGAACACCTGCCGGCAGTCGCTGCCGGGGATCAGGCGACGCTACGGCGCGTGCTCGAAGTCACCGCAGACGAACTTGCGGACGCACTCGCGCTCATCCGCTCAAGCCACCCGCGCCCAGGTAGCGCCTACCAAAGCCGACTGCCTGAATACGTCATTCCCGACGTAGTGGTCAGACGCAAGGGCCGTCAATGGGCCGTCGAGCTCAACGGCGGGGCAGTGCCGAAACTCAGGATCAACGCAGACTACGCCCCGTTGGTAACGCGGGAACATGCCGCCATGCGGGCGCAGCTCCAAGAGGCTCGTTGGCTGATCAAGAGCATCGAGATGCGCAATGACACGCTGCTGAAGGTCGCCAAAACAATCGTTTCTAGGCAAAAGGCCTTTCTTGAGCGAGGGGATGAGGCCATGGAACCTTTGGTCCTCCGCGAAGTCGCAGAAACCGTGGATATGCACGAATCGACCATTTCACGAGTGACGACCGGCAAATACATGCTGACCCCCCGCGGGATGTATGAATTTCGTCACTTTTTCTCGAGTCACGTCGCGGCTGCGGATGGTACGGAGGTGTCTTCTACCGCGATTAGGGCCAAGATCAAGAAACTGATCGCTGGCGAGTCCTCGGACAACCCGCTTTCAGATAGTCGGATCGCCGAACTGCTGGCGGCCGACGGCGCCAAGGTTGCCCGCCGGACCGTGGCGAAATATCGCGAGGCGATGCGGATCGCCCCGTCGAGTGAGCGCCGAACCGCGCTCGGACGTTGATGGAAGATAATGGATCAAGGAGTACGACTATGCAGCTGACTCTGACCGGACATCACCTCGAAATCACCGAATCCCTGCGTAACTACTTGGAGAAGAAGTTCGATAAGGTGGTTCGCCACTTCGATCAGGTCATCGATGTGCACTGCACACTCACCGTGGAGAAGTTGACGCACCGCGCGGAGGCAACCCTACACGTCCCGGGTGGCGCCATTCATGCCGATGCATCCGAGGGTCATATGTATGCCGCAATTGATGCGCTGACCGACAAACTTGACCGTCTGGTCAAGAAGCACAAGGAAAAGAAACAGGACCACCATGCCTCAGAGGTCGTGCGAGGCCAGTAAGTTCTGACGGGGTCTCCCAACCCCGGCCTTGAAGCCGTACCATCGTCTGGTGGGTAATGAGCCCCCAGATGACGGACGGCGGTATGCGACTCATCATCGTCAGTGGACTTTCGGGATCCGGCAAGAGCATTGCGATCAACATGCTGGAGGATTTGGGCTGGTTCTGTACCGACAATATTCCAGCCGGATTGCTGAATTCCTTCATCAGCCATGCGCTACAGAACCCTGGCGGCATTTACGAGAAAGTTGCCGTCGGACTCGACGCCCGTAACGACCCCCAGGAGATCGCCGAGGTACCCCGGATGATGCAGGGGCTCAAGCGCAGCGGTATCCAGTGCGAACTGATCTACTTGTCTGCCAACGAGGAAACCCTTCTGCGTCGCTACGGCGAAACGCGCCGGCGCCACCCGCTCGTTCGCGAGGGTTTGGACCTACGAGGCGCGATCGGGGCAGAATTGCGTCTGTTGGATCCGCTCACGATTGGCGCTGATTTGGTTATCGACACCACCCGCACCAGCGTGCACCAACTGCGCGAACAGATTCGAGCTCGTGTAGAGCCACGAACCCGCGGCCATTTGTCGATCATGTTCGAATCCTTCGGTTATAAGCATGGAATCCCGGGGGGAGCTGACTTTGTTTTTGACGCCCGCACGCTACCGAACCCGTACTGGGTACCCGCATTACAGACGCAAAATGGGCGGGATGCTGACGTCGTGGCTTTCCTCGAAGCGGAGCCTGAAGTACGCGCCCTCTTGGACGACATCGTTCAGTTCATCGAACGCCGCATTCCGCTGTATGAAACCCACAATCGCGCCTATCTGACCGTGGCCATCGGCTGTACGGGTGGACAGCATCGCTCCGTCTATCTGGTCGAACGGTTAGCGAGTCACTTTGCCCGCCAATACTCCGGTGTCGTCTCCCGTCATTCCTCGTTAGACAGAAAAGACTGAAGCTCGTCACGGCGGGCCATCGCATCGCGATAACCCAACTCGATCAATTTCTGCGCGTACGCCCCCTCAAAGAGCAGGTAGCTCAACAACAACCGTCCCCCGCGATTGGCTGCACCGAGAAAACGCATCAACATCCGCACGGCAAAGGGCATAAACGGAGCATGCGCAGCCACAACGTCGCCCGGATCCTCGCTGGGCTCAATGAGCATCGCCTGAATCGGCCGAATCTCCGAGGACAACGTACCGGTCACTGCCAACAGGCGGTTATCGCGTTCAATTCGGTCGAGGTCCTCACGCATCGAACTCATGAACAGAGTATCGAGCATGAAACCAAAGATCTGACCAAAACTCGGCTCCATGAGCGGCGCTGCCATCGTGGCTTGCGCCGAATGCTGACCGGGTCGCACGCCAACGATGAGCACTCGGTCCGCACCGAGGTTGATCGCTGGCGCTAACGGTTCGATCTGGCGCATGGCCCCGTCCCCGTAAAAGCCATCTTCCAGATGAACGGCAGGAAACAAAAAAGGGACGGCAGCGCTCGCCATGAGGTGGTCGATGGTCAAATGGGTGGGCACTCCCCCTTGCCAGCGGTCCGGGTGTACGCCTTGATCGTCGCGCGACATGTAGTACGCCCGGCTTCTGGCGCCATGGTAGGGCGACGCAATAACCGCGAGCGCGTCTAGATCACCCCGGTGCAACGAGTGCTGTATGCGGGCGAAATTGACATGCGACTCCAGCGTGATCCGCAGGGGGGCGTTATCAAAGAGTGAGTGCGGGGGCCGCACGAGCGCACCCCCGGTACACAAGGCCCCAAACCAACGCAAGGCGGCTTTTGCGACCGACCTGAGGTCGTTGCGCCAGACCTGTCCAACCCGAAAATGACTCCAAAAGCGCTCAATGATCACGGCGCCGGCGTGAAAGTCATCCGCATGGGCCGCGAGCACCGAACCCACAATGGCGCCGGCCGAGGTGCCGCAGAGCACTCGGAAGGGCAGCGGAGCGCCTTTGGGGACTAATTCGGCGACCGCTTTGATCACGCCAACCTGATAAGCGGCACGTGCGCCACCACCCGTGAGCACCAATGCCCGACACGGTCGTCCAGTACGGGAATTCGTTACCGAATGCGTCATGCTGCCATTATGCGCCCAGAGGACGTAGGATCGGGGTCCATCCACCTTCGAGGCCACCCCATGCGTATGTCGCTGTTGTTAGCCGTACTGCTACCGGCATTGTTCGTCGTCCTGTCTGCGGTTCAAACGACCGCTCGCGCAGATGCGCCGTCTGTCGGGTCTCCCGCCCCCGCGTTCTCCTTGCAGGATCAGAAAGGGGAAACCCACACACTCGCCGACTATCACGGCAAATGGGTCGTCCTCTATTTCTATCCGAAGGACGACACCCCGGGCTGCACCACGGAAGCGTGTGCGCTACGCGACAATATCTTCGCGTTTCGCAAGGCGGGCGCGGTGATTCTCGGCATCAGCGTAGATGACGTCGCTTCTCACAAGGCCTTTGCCGAGAAGCACTCATTACCCTTCACGCTGCTTGCCGACTCCACCAAGCAGACAGCCCGCCAATACGGCGTGCTCGTCAAGATGATGGGATTGTTTGAACTCGCGCAGCGCGACACCTTTTTGATTGATCCGCAAGGGCGTATTGCTCGGCACTGGCCGAAGGTCGACCCCAAAGATCACTCCGATATGGTGCTCAAAGAGCTTCTGGCCCTGCAGGCAGCTAAGCCCGCCGGCTGATCATTTCGCGGGGGTCTCGTCCTTCCGCTCGCACTTGCAGTCGGCCACGATCTTACGCACCTGCTCGGTGTATCGTTGAATGGCTGGCTGCAGGCGCGGCTGCAACTCTGTTTGCATCTTCTCCATGACTTTAGGCATGGCGCTGCGCGCAAGCGATACGGTTTTCTGTCCCAAGGGCGACTGATAAAACGCGAGCAACTTGGTCAGTTCCTCGTCGCTAAACGAAGCGCCATAGGCCTCACCCCACATCTTCGCTAGATCGTCGCGCTGAAAGGCGCCCGTCGTGACGGAATCAATAAACTCTCCGTACACACGGCGCAGTTCCGCAATCACCTCGGGTGTTGCATCCAGCCGCGTCAGCAATGAAGCCATCCCTTTATCCGCGTCCGCCTTAGCCTGTTGGCGAACCATATCGCGCGCAGAATCAAACGCTTGGCCTACGCCTTCGGCCTCCATCAAAGCGTTCAGCGTCTCCGCACGTGTAGCGGCGTTGGATGAGGCAGCGACCAGGGAGAAAACCAAACAGGCGAACGGTGCAAGGCGCATGTCGACTCCGGATACAGTTTCAGTCAAAAGCGGAGACTAGCAGGTCCGCTCCGAACGTGCCTTAGCGGGCATTTAAGACCCGGGTGGCCCGCTCCAAGCCTGCGGGGGTCAACGGATACATCCGTCCCTCCACTAATTGGCGCGCAACGCCAATCGACGGGACCTGCTCCCATCGGCTCTCCGGCTGGGGATTCAACCAGGCAAACCGGGGGAAGGCAGATAGGAGTCGCCCAAGCCAGATGGACCCCGCCTCGTCATTCCAGTGTTCCACGCTCCCGCCAGGCCGCAGAATTTCATAAGGCCCCATCGTGGCGTCACCAACAAAAATCAGACGGTAATCGGGGCTATAGGTCCGCAGCACTTCTTGCAGGGGAATACGCTGCTGATAGCGGCGACGATTGTCTTTCCAAACACTCTCATAAACGAAATTGTGAAAGTAATAGTGCTCGAGATGCCGAAATTCATTCCGCGCGGCGCTAAAGAGTTCTTCCGTAACCTTGATGTAGTCATCCATGGACCCACCGACGTCTAGGAAGAGCAAAACCTTGACCGTATTGTGCCGCTCGGGCCGCAATTTGAGATCAAGCCATCCGGCGTTGCGGGCGGTCGCATTGATCGTGCCGTCCAAATCCAATTCTTCTGCCGCACCCTCGCGTGCGAAACGCCTCAATCGGCGCAACGCTACCTGCAGATTTCGAGTACCCAGCTCTAACGAATCATCGAGATTTCGAAATTCACGCCGATCCCATACTTTGATCGCACTGCGCTGACGGGATGAATCTTGGCCGATACGGACACCCTCCGGGTTATATCCGTAGGCACCGAACGGCGATCGTCCTGCGGTGCCTACCCATTTGCTGCCGCCTTGGTGGCGGCCTTCCTGTTCTTTCAGCCGCTCCTTCAAAGCCTCCATCACTTTTTCAAGTCCGCCTAAGGCTTCGATTTTTGCTTTCTCCTCAGGCGAGAGGTGAAGCTCAGCCAAACGTTTCAACCAGTCGTCCGGTATCTCGGCACCTCCCAACAACTCCAACATCGATTCGATGCCGGAAAAATGGGCGGCAAATACCCGGTCATATCGATCGTAGTAACGCTCGTCCTTGACGAGAATCGTTCGTGCCAGAACATAAAAGTTATCGACAGAGGTCTCTGCAATGCCGGCCTTAAGCGACTCCAGCAATGCCAAGTACTCGGTCACAGAGACCGGGATGCCAGCCTCTCGTAACAAAGACAGGAATCGGATCAGCACGCGTCTCGCCCGTTAGCGTGTCGTACGGCGATGCATAAAAACCAACTGCTCGAATAGATGGACGTCCTGCTCGTTCTTAAGCAGCGCTCCGTACAACGGCGGGATCGTCGCTTTCCCGTCGGTGGCTCGAAGCGCTTCAGGAGAAATGTCCTCTGCGAGAAGCAACTTCAACCAGTCCAACAACTCCGATGTAGAGGGCTTTTTCTTGAGCCCAGGCACATCGCGTATCCGATAAAAGGCTTCGAGCGCTTCCGCGAGTAAATCCTTCTTAATGTTTGGAAAATGGACGTCAACGATCCGTCGCATCGTTTCAGCGTCTGGGAACCGAATGTAATGAAAGAAGCATCTGCGCAAAAAGGCATCGGGCAACTCTTTTTCATTGTTGCTCGTGATCACAATGATCGGACGGTGCCGCGCGCGAACCAGCTCGCGCGTCTCGTACACGTAGAATTCCATCCGATCCAACTCACGCAACAGATCGTTGGGAAACTCAATATCTGCTTTGTCGATCTCGTCAATTAACAAGACTGGCTGCACGTCACTCGTAAAGGCCTCCCAAAGACGCCCCTTCACGATGTAGTGACTGATGTCATGAACACGAGGATCGCCCAACTGCGAATCACGCAATCGCGAAACCGCGTCATATTCGTAGAGTCCCTGCTGCGCCTTAGTCGTTGATTTAATGTGCCATTCGTATAACGGCCGCGCGAGAAATTCGGCAATCTCCTCTGCCAACTGCGTTTTTCCGGTGCCAGGCTCGCCCTTGATCAACAGCGGCCGGCCGAGCGTGACGGCAGCCGCAACCGCCATCGACAGATCGTCAGTGGCAACGTATCGGCGAGTACTGGAGAAACGAGCGTTCTGCATGTTGTCAGGTTCCTTCACGGCGCTAGCACGATTTTGTGTTCGGCGGGGCCCGGCAGAAAGGGCGCTGCCAATCCCTTTGCCCAATTCTCATGACCTGCGCGGTAATAGGGAGACATCGGGTGACCACTCTGACCACCCGGCATCATGAAATAGGCCTCAGCTTCATGACCTGGAGAAACCGCAAACCGCTCCGAAGCGCCAAAGTGCCGCCCTTGTACTCGGGGCATGTCTTCATCGCCTGGAAGATAGTCGATCGGCATATCGGCCAACTCAGCGAGGGCCGGAACCGCTGCAGATAGCGGATGGCGAATGTGGACGGGACTGCCTTTGCCCCATTTGCAGGCGTCTAACTTTGGGCAGTCACTCGCCAGATCATTCAAGACAGCATCGACCGAAGCGAGCATAAACGCACGCCAGTCGGTCGATCCCGGTGGCAGGAAATGCACCGGCTTCAGCGAGACGAGCGCCCATAAGGGGCCTTCGAATGACGGCGGCGCTCGGAAGGCGAATCCTGGGCTCGAGGCACGTGCCGGGGCGATAACGGCTGCGTAGACCCGTCGCTCGACTTCGTGACGCCACGCGCGAACCAGTCGATACGCGGCATCCTCGGTACCGGCTGAACCAGACCAATGCTTCAGTGTTTTGGCGAGTTCAGCACGGCGTGGCTGTCCGTCCAGCGCACTGTCATCCAGCACGGCGGTGAGCAGATCCTTCCAACGGGTTAGGAACTTGGCATGATCATCCAACTGCACCGCGAGCATGTCTGCGGGATGAAGACCATCCGGCTTCTGAGCCAGGTCGTCCAATATCTGCCGCGCACGCGCGCCGCGGTCGTACCCGCCGTCGCCAATCAGGCGCAGCGCCTCACCCCCGACCACACGGCTATTGGCCGTGGCCAACATACCGTCGGTGGGATCCATCAATCTGGGGTGCTCGGCAGCCGCCAACCAACCGTCGAAGCCCGTCGCAGCGTCGGTCGATAAACGGACGTCTTGCACGAGGCCGCGTCGACGCGGCAACTGACCGGCAACGGTCCAGGCGATATGACCGTCACGGTCTCCCACCACGAAATTTTGCGCTGGGATACCGGCGCGAACGGCGATGTCGAGCGCTTCGCCGACCGACGTCGCACGATCGAGTTCAACGAGAGCGAAATTAACAGCCGCCGGATCGTGCGCAACCCAGGCGAGCGCCAATGCACGTCCTTTTGCATCGCGACCAATCACGGGACCCCAGTGAGTGGTCTGCACGTCGACTTCTTCGGTCGTAGCGCCACGGACGGCAATACGTTCCTTGGCATGGCCGAACGCTTCGGACCCGTCGGCGGTGAGATACCGCTGACTGTTCTGCGGATCCGGCACGATCGTGACCAGTTCCTGGTAGTCCCCGTAGCTGTTGGTAAAGCCCCAGGCGACATGTCCATTACTACCGACCACGATAGCGGGAGTACCGGGCAGGGTGACGCCCGTGATGTCGGCACCCGCTCCGTCAGTAGCAGTCCAATGTAGACGCGCCCGGTACCACGTATTGGGCATGCGCAGCCCGAGATGCATATCATTCGCCACGATGGCCGAACCACTCGCCGTACGCGCGCCAGACACCGCCCAGTTATTACTGCCGGTAATGGGCGGTCGGCCTCGCGACCGAGTTGTATCATCAAGATCTGTTGGTGCAACTTTGCGAAGATCGTAGTCATCCGCGCTCGGGACGATCGGCGCAGAAGCACCCGTGTGATCCAGGGTGCCGTCCCAGTCCGGTGTTTCGGAGTTCAGCAGCCGCACCACAGCCTCAGGCAAGGCCGCCGCCAAGAGCGCCCGCTGCATTTTCGTATGGGCATCGGGCTCCTGCAGCTGCAGGAACATCGACAGCACACAAAGCACCGAGTCCTCCGCGCGCCATGGGTCCGGTGTTGCATTGAGCAATAGATATTCGAAAGGCCGAGTTCTCAACGAGCCTATCCCTGCGTTGACGCCAGCGGCATAAGCATCCATCAGCAGACGCTGCTCGGGCGTCGACCGCGCGACGACCGCTCGAGCCACTGAGCGAAACCGATGAATGCGTAACTCCCGATCGGTTTGGACCGTTCCAGCACCGAGTAGGGCAGATAACTCGCCGGCCGCAGCCCGGCGCATCAGATCCATCTGGAAGAAACGATCTTGACCGTGCGCATAGCCCAATCCGAAGGCGACATCGGGTCGGGATGAACCTGTCACGGTCACCACGCCGGCCGCGTCGCGCTCAACCGTTGTCGTCGACAGCACTCCGCGGGCCCGAACTCGTCCGTCTAACGCGGGCAGGCTGCCGCGAAGCAGCATCGTGCCTGCGATCGAACTGGCTAGGAGCACACCGACCAAAATCAGCGCGACCCGAATAATGACCTTCTGCATAGAGAACCGCCGCAACTGGGATTGCCATCCTCGCCGCTCAGACGTCGGCGAGCAAGTCGCCGGGGCATCACTGCTCCGGCGAGCACCTGCTTTATAGCCGGACTTGGAGAATCTTCATGGAGTTCGTGCCGCCGGCCACGCCGGACAGCTCACCCTTGGTCAGGATGATTCGGTCTCCCTCGGAGGCAAGGCCGAGCTCCACCAACTGCCTGAATATGGCGCCATAGAGCCTCTCGGGTTCCGTATGCGTCACGTCGAAAGCTACCGGATAGACGCCGCGGAATAGGCAAACTCGGCGACGAGTTGCCTCAGATCGGGTAAACGCATAGATCGGTATATCGGTGCGGACCCGAGACATCCACAAAGAAGTGGATCCAGACTCCGTCAGCGCTACGATGGCTTTTACGTCCATGTGGTTGGCGGTATACATGACAGCCATCGCGATCGCTTCGTCTGTGCCACTGAAGACGCGATCGGCGGTCTCACGGCCGGCAAGGCCGCCTTCCTCACGATACTTTTCAGCACCCACGATGACATCTGCCATCGACTCCACCGCTTTGACGGGATACTTACCCACGGCGCTTTCAGCCGAGAGCATCACGGCATCCGTATCATCGAGAACTGCGTTGGCGACGTCGGACACTTCAGCACGGGTCGGCACAGGATTCTGGATCATTGACTCCATCATCTGGGTGGCCGTAATCACGACCCGGAAGTGTCTACGGGCCGTCGCGATGATCCTCTTTTGAAGACCCGTCAACTCCGCGTATCCCACTTCAATGCCCAAGTCGCCGCGCGCAACCATGACGGCATCACTCGCCGCCACAATCTCGTCCAGTTTGGCGATGGCTTCCGCACGTTCGATCTTGGCCACCACAAGGCCAGAGCCGCCCGCATCCCGCAAGAGGCGACGAGCCTCCTGCATATCCTCCGCAGCTCGCGGAAACGAGACAGCGAGATAATCGACACCGAGTTTGGCGGCTGTCTTGATATCCGTGCGATCTTTATCTGTCAGCGCGCCCGCTGAGAGGCCTCCGCCCTTACGATTCAAGCCTTTGTTGTTGGACAACTCTCCACCAACGACCACGCGAGTAATTACCTTCGGGCCATCGACTTCGGTGACCTCCAAGACAATCAGACCATCATTGAGTAACAGGATGTCGCCCGGGCCGACGTCTTTCGGCAGATCCTTGTACGCACACCCTACCGACTCAATCGTGCCGGCCTTCGGATCCAAGGACACATCAAGAATAAACGGGGCATCCTCGATCAGATCGACCTTGCCCTCAACGAAGCGATCGACTCGAATCTTCGGTCCCGAAAGATCTCCAAGAATAGCGACGTAGCGTCCTACTCGATGGGAGGCCAAACGGACTCGCTCAACCCGACGCGCATGATCTTCGAAGCTACCGTGCGAGAAGTTGACTCGCACGACATCGCAGCCTGCTCGGATCAACTCTGCCAGCGTATCGACGTCGTCAGTCGCTGGCCCCAGTGTTGCGACAATCTTGGCTCGACGGCGGTTATGCAGCACGGCGTTCACTGAGCATTCTCCTGAGCCCGCGCCTCCAGCATGGCGACTGCAGGCAATACCTTTCCTTCCACGAATTCCAAAAATGCGCCGCCACCCGTGGAGATATAAGAAATCCCACTCTCGACGCCATATTTCTCAATCGCGGCGAGCGTATCGCCACCACCAGCCAGCGAAAAGGCTGCGGATGAGGCAATCGCATTTGCAATGGCCCGCGTACCCTCACCAAACTGGTCGAACTCGAATACACCGACGGGCCCGTTCCACAAGATTGTGCCAGCGCCCGCCAGAAGTTTGGCTAAGCGATCTGCCGAATCAGGACCGATATCCAAAATCAGCTCATCGGGTTGAACAGCATCAATCGATTTCACATCTGCCTCGGCCTGAGCCGAGAAAGATTTGGCGACAACGACGTCAGTGGGCAAAGGCAAAGCCACACCCTTTTCCGCTGCACGGGAAAGTAACCGTTGAGCAATATCGATCATGTCCGGCTCGGCGAGACTCTTGCCGATGGGCTTGCCTTGGGCCAGCAAAAACGTATTGGCGATGCCGCCGCCGACAATCAGCATGTCGACTTTTTCAAGCAGTGCTTCCAATACCGTCAATTTCGTCGATACTTTCGAGCCTGCGACAATCGCCACCAGCGGCCGCTTCGGGGCATGTAACGCCGCATCAAGAGCAACGAGTTCATTGACCAACAACGGACCGGCGCACGCGATCGGCGCAAATCGTCCCACGCCGTGTGTGCTGGCTTCCGCCCGATGCGACGTTCCAAAGGCGTCCATCACATAGACGTCACACAGGGCCGCCATTTTTCGAGACAACTCTTCGTTATCTTTCTTCTCGCCCTTATTGAAACGGACGTTTTCCGTCAGCACGAGCGCGCCGGGTTCAACCTCAACGCCATTCAACCAGTCCGCGATCAATGGCACGTCACGACCCAACAGTTCCCCCAGCCGTTTTGCGACCGGGGCCATGCTGAGTTCGTCCGTCGGATTGCCCTCCTCCGGGCGACCCAAATGCGACATCACGATCACTCGACCACCTGCATCCAATGCAGCCTGAATGGTCGGCAGAGCGGCGCGGATACGAGCATCGCTCGTGACCACGCCGTCTTTGACTGGCACATTCAGATCCTCGCGAATCAGCACGCGCCGACCCTTCAGGTCAACATCCTGCATACGGATCACGCGGCTAGAAACCCCGCCCGACACTGACGAATCCATCACTTCGCGCGACTCCACGCCAATGTCGTATCTAGCATGCGGTTGGAGAAGCCCCACTCGTTGTCATACCACGAGCAAACCTTGACCAACGTGCCGTCAATGACCTTGGTCAGCGTTGAGTCATAAGTTGATGAAGCCGGATCATGATTGAAATCGACCGACACGAGCGGACCGTCGTTGTAGGCGAGTACGCCCTTCAACGGACCCTCTGCAGCCGCCTTGAGGATTTGATTGATCTCTTCTGCCGATGTGGCGCGCTTGGCCACGAAAGTCAGATCAACCATGGACACATTGATCGTCGGCACGCGCACCGCGAAACCGTCCAGCTTGCCTTTCAGCTCCGGCAAGACAAGGCCGACAGCCGCTGCAGCTCCGGTTTTTGTCGGGATCATGGACATGGTCGCCGAACGGGCGCGACGCAGATCCTCATGATAAACGTCCGTCAGGACCTGATCGTTCGTGTAGGCATGGATCGTGGTCATGATGCCGTGCTCGAGGCCAATCACGTCGTGCAGTGGCTTCACCAGCGGCGCAAGGCAATTAGTCGTGCAGGACGCATTCGAGATGACGGTCATCGCACTCGTCAGCACGTCATGATTGACGCCGTAGACGACAGTCGCGTCCACGGCGCCGCTTGCTGGAGCCGACACCACGACCTTCTTCGCGCCACCCGCGAGATGCTTGGAGGCCTTTTCGTGGCTCGTAAAGAGTCCGGTGCACTCGAGTACGAAATCAACACCGAGCTCACCCCACGGCAACTTAGCAGGGTCACGTTCTGCCAAGACCTTGATGCGGTCACCATTCACGACGATCGAGTCGCCGTCGACCGAGACCGTGCCAGGGAAGCGGCCATGGGCTGTGTCAAAGCGCGTCAGATGAGCGTTCGTCTGCGGATTCCCGAGGTCGTTGATCGCAACGACATGGATTTCCTCATTGCGGTGACTCTCATAGATTGCGCGCAAAACATTACGGCCGATGCGACCGTAGCCATTGATGCCAATGCGAATCGCCATGGAAATACTCCTAGAGAATTCAAAAAATGATGAATTTAAATATTTGAAATCATTTGTTTAGCCGCCAATAGCGGCCAAAGCTGTAGCCGCCACATTCGCCAGCGTCAGACCGAAGTGCTTGAACAGGTCTTTCGCCGGCGCCGAAGCACCAAAGGTGTCAATGCCCACCACGTTACCAAGGCATCCGGTGTATCGGCACCAGCCATCCCGAACGCCCGCCTCAACGGCAACGCGCGGCACACCCGGCGGCAACACGGAAGCCTGATACTCCATCGACTGGCGGTCAAATACCGACGTCGAGGGCATTGAAACCACACGGACCCGACGGCCAGAAGCGGCCAAGCTCACTGCAGCCTCGGCTGCTAATTGCACTTCTGAACCGGTTCCGATCAACACAACTTCCGGCGTACCCTCACAATCACTCAGGACGTAACCGCCCCGACGCACGGCATCCATCTGCTCTGATGTCCGAGCATAATGAGGCAACGCTTGCCGCGTCAGAATCAACGCGGTGGGTCCGTTGCGGCGTTCGATCGCGTCAGCCCAAGCCACATGCGCCTCCAGCGCGTCACACGGGCGCCACACCGTGAAGTTCGGGATGAGGCGCAGCGATGCGATATGTTCGATCGGTTGGTGAGTGGGGCCATCTTCACCCAGTCCGATCGAGTCGTGGGTCCAGACATAGGTGACTGGAACCTGCATCAGTGCCGACATCCGAGCGGCGTTACGCGCATAGTCGGAAAACACGAGGAACGTGCCGCCGTATGGCAGGAACCCGCCATGCAACGCCACGCCGTTCATGATGGCAGACATACCGAATTCACGGACCCCGTACCACACGTAGTTACCACTCGCGTCCTCGCGAGTAATCCCCTTCGAGTTCACGGCCCAAGTATTGTTCGATCCGGTCAAGTCGGCGGATCCACCGAGCATTTCCGGCAGATGCGGCGAGAAGGCGTTGAGCGCCGACTGCGAAGATTGACGCGTGGCGGTTACCGGTGCGGCCGCCTGCACGGCGCTCAGCGCGGCCTGAACCGTTGAATTCCAATTGTCCGGCAGATCACCCCGAACGCGGCGATCCAGCTCGGCGGCGCGCTCTGGGTAGACCTTGCGGTATTCCTTCATGAGACGCTGCCACTTACTTTCAATTCGCTTGCCGCGGCCACGGGCATCCCAAGCTTCGCGGACATCATCGGGCACCTCAAATGGCGCATACGGCCATCCCAGTGCTTCTCTCGCTGCCGCAATTTCAGCAGCGCCCAACGGCGCGCCGTGACAGCTTTCCGTGCCCTGCTTGGTCGGAGCGCCATAGCCGATGACCGTCTTGCAACAGATGAGCGTCGGCTTGCCCGTCTCTTTCTTCGCCTTACGAATCGCTCGGCTAATCGACTCAGCGTCATGGCCATCGACATGACGGATCACTTGCCATCCATAGGCTTCAAAGCGCTTTGGCGTGTCGTCCGTGAACCATCCCTGCACATGACCGTCAATGGAAATGCCATTGTCGTCCCAGAATGCGATGAGCTTACCCAGACCGAGCGTCCCGGCCAACGCACACGCCTCGTGGGAAACGCCTTCCATCAAACAACCATCACCCATGAAAACGTAGGTGTGATGATCAATGAGGTCGAATCCCGGCTCGTTAAAAGTGGACGCGAGAATCTTTTCGGCGAGCGCCATGCCGACTGCATTCGTCACGCCCTGACCCAAGGGGCCGGTGGTCGTTTCGATACCCAAATGCAGGTCACGCTCCGGGTGACCTGCCGTATGCGATCCCAACTGGCGGAATCGGCGCAAGTCGTCCGCCGACAGGGGATAACCGGTGAGATGCAGCAGGGAATACAGCAGCATGGAACCGTGCCCGTTCGACAGCACGAAGCGGTCACGATCAAACCATGCCGGATTGCCCGGGTTGTGCTTGAGGTGATCTCGCCAGAGCACTTCCGCGATGTCCGCCATGCCCATCGGGGCTCCCGGGTGACCCGAATTAGCCTGCTGGACGGCGTCCATGCTCAGGGCTCGAATGGCGTTAGCGAGATGGCGGCGGGTGGGCATATCCGTTTTCCAGGTTGGTCTGTTAATCCGTCATTGTCCCGTATGGGAGATGATGGGGCAACGCCCGACTTAGACCTGTATACTCCGCCGCCGGAAAGTCACGGAGACGCTTCGGCGCATAGGGATCCCATGTCCTCGAACAGCTACCTTTTCACGTCGGAATCGGTTTCTGAAGGCCACCCGGACAAGGTCGCCGATCAGATATCGGATGCGGTACTGGACGCCATCCTCGCCGAGGACAAAAAGGCCCGTGTCGCGTGCGAGACGCTGGTGAAAACCGGCTGCGCTATTTTGGCCGGCGAAATCACCACGACCGCCTCGGTGGACTTCGAGTCCATCGTCCGTCGGACTCTGCTGAAAATTGGCTATAACAGCAGCGAAATGGGGTTTGACGGCGCCAGTTGCGCGGTCATCAACATTCTCGGCAAGCAGTCGCCTGACATCGCCCAGGGCGTAGACCGCAAGGACCCCCGCAAGCAAGGCGCCGGCGACCAGGGCCTCATGTTCGGCTACGCGACGAACGAAACTGACGTTCTGATGCCGGCACCCATTACCTATTCGCACCGGTTGGTGCAGCGCCAGGCGCTGATCCGCAAGTCCAAGAAGCTTCCCTGGCTGCGGCCGGATGCGAAGAGTCAGGTCACGTTCCGCTACGAGCACGATCGACCGGTCGGCATTGAAGCAGTGGTTCTCTCCACTCAACACGCCCCGGAAATTAGTCAGCGGAAGCTGCGTGAGGCCGTGATGGAGGAGATCATTCTTCCCGTCCTGCCGACGCGCTGGATTGATAAGCGCACCAAGTTTCATATCAATCCGACTGGTAAATTCGTGGTCGGTGGCCCTGTCGGTGATTGCGGCCTGACCGGGCGCAAGATCATCGTCGACACGTATGGCGGTTACGCTCGCCACGGTGGTGGCGCGTTTTCGGGTAAGGACCCTTCGAAGGTCGACCGTTCGGCGGCCTATGCCGCCCGCTACGTCGCCAAGAACATCGTGGCTGCCGGTTTGGCGGAGCGCTGTGAGGTACAGGTGTCCTATGCGATCGGCGTGGCCGAGCCCACCTCCGTCATGGTGGAGACTTTCGGCACGAGCAAGCTGTCCCGTGAGACCCTCACCAAATTGGTCCGCAAGCATTTTGACCTGACCCCCTATGGCCTTCGTCAAATGCTGGATCTCGCCCGCCCCATCTATGAGGCGACCGCGTCCTATGGCCATTTTGGGCGCACGGAATCGCAGTTCACCTGGGAGCGGACCGACAAGGCTCGCGCACTGAAGGCCGACGCTAAGTAACAGTTAAATAACACCTTCCTGCCGAGGGGCGCTGCAGCGGATCGGGGTGACCCGGATTCGTCAGGCTCGGTGGGAGGGTCGACCCGACAACGGCGCCCATTCCCTCTGGAGAGAGAGAATGAGCGCTGTAACCCCCCTGAAGAATGACTTTCATGTCGCGGACTTGGGCTTAGCTGCCTGGGGCCGTAAAGAGATCACGATTGCCGAGACCGAAATGCCCGGTCTGATGGCAGTTCGTGAGGAATACGCGGCCGTCCAGCCGCTGAAGGGCGCCCGTATCGCCGGGTCCCTGCACATGACGATCCAAACGGCCGTCCTCATCGAGACGCTCAAAGCGCTTGGTGCGGACGTCCGTTGGGCATCGTGCAACATCTACTCGACGCAGGATCACGCCGCAGCCGGCATTGTGGCGGCGGGTACGCCTGTCTTTGCCTACAAGGGCGAGTCGCTCGAAGAGTACTGGGAATACACCCATCGTATTTTCGAGTGGTCGGACGGTGGCACGCCGAACATGATCTTAGACGACGGGGGCGATGCGACCCTGCTCGTCCACCTCGGACTTAAGGCGGAATCGGATCCCTCGGTTCTGGATCATCCGACCAACGAGGAAGAGACGATCCTGTATGCGTCGATTCGTCGTCGTCTGGCCACGAAGCCGGGTTACTACGCAGCCATCGCGAAGAATATCCGTGGCGTCACCGAAGAAACGACGACGGGCGTGCACCGTTTGTATCAGATGGAGAAAGACGGGCGCCTCCTGTTCCCGGCGATCAACGTCAATGACTCCGTCACGAAGTCGAAGTTTGACAACCTCTACGGCTGCCGCGAGTCGTTGGTTGACGCCATCAAGCGCGCAACCGACGTCATGATCGCCGGCAAGGTGGCAGTGGTTGCCGGTTACGGCGACGTGGGCAAGGGCAGCGCTGAGGCGCTGAAGGCTCTGTCGGCTCAGGTGTGGGTCACGGAAATCGACCCGATCTGCGCGCTGCAAGCCGCGATGGATGGTTACCGCGTGGTGACGATGGACTATGCCGCTGACAAGGCAGACATTTTCGTGACCGCGACGGGCAATCTGCACGTGATTGATCACCACCATATGCAGCAGATGAAGCACAACGCGATCGTCTGCAACATCGGCCACTTCGATTCCGAAATCAACATCGCGAGTCTGTCAGGCTACGAGTGGGATGAGATCAAGCCGCAGGTTGATCATGTCGTCTTCCCAGACGGCAAGCGCATCATCGTGCTCGCCAAGGGTCGTCTCGTGAACCTCGGTTGCGGTACCGGCCATCCTTCCTTCGTGATGTCCACCTCGTTTGCGAACCAGACCTTGGCGCAAATCGAGCTGTGGGCCCATACGGATCGCTACGGCAAGCGCGTCTATACGCTGCCGAAGCATTTGGATGAGCACGTGGCGCGTCTGCACCTCGGCAAGATCGGTGCGGAGTTGAGCCAGTTGAGTGAAGCGCAGGCGGCTTATATCGGCGTGCCTGTGAACGGGCCATTTAAGCCTGATCAGTACCGTTACTAAGTCCGTCGGCGGGGGCCGGGGCGGTTGTCCCGGCCCCTTCCCTAGCAGGGTCAGCGCGTGAAGCGATTACTGCAGATCAGTGACCTCCACCTGCGGGCCGATCCACAAGGGTTCCTGCGCGGAGCCATCACACTGGAAACGCTGCGCGCCTGTCTGAGTGAGGCGATGACGGCGGGTCCCTATGACGCCATTCTGGTCAGCGGCGATCTGACACAGGATGAACCTGCCGCCTATGCTCATTTGCAGCAATTGCTCGGCGCCTCAGTCATCCCCGTACTCTGCCTTCCCGGTAATCACGATGACCCGGGTGCATTGCAGTCCGCTTTCGGAAACTCGCCCTTCCAGACCTTAGGGCATGTGGTGCTGGGCAACTGGTTGCTGATTGGACTCGATTCAACGGAACCCGGACGAGATAGTGGGCGCCTGTCGAGCAGTGAGTTGCGTCGCCTCGACGAGACACTCGCGCGCTTCCCGGACCGTCCCACGGTGGTTGCACTACACCATCCCCCGGTGATGCTCGGATCGCGCTGGATTGATGCGTTAGGCCTCCTAGAGGCCGAGCAGTTTTGGGCGGTGATTGACCGTCACCCAAATGTCCGGTGTGTGGTCTTTGGCCACGCGCACCAGACCTACGACAGCACTCGGGGGCACGTCCGAATCTTGGGGGCTCCGGCGACGAGCGCGCAATTTCTCCCCGGTAGTGACGACTTCGCCATGGACGAGCGCCCTCCCGGTTGGCGCGTCATCAACTTAGACCCCAGCGGACAACTCAGA
Organism: Gammaproteobacteria bacterium; assembly: GCA_947455595.1. GTDB lineage: Bacteria > Pseudomonadota > Gammaproteobacteria > Steroidobacterales > Steroidobacteraceae > CAIKZZ01. The sequence continues at coordinate 139,413 of CANGOP010000001.1, read as the reverse complement.
ACGGCAGTGAACTGGCTATCCCTCCCCTAATCGGTCTGCCTTTTGCAACATACCCAGCGCCGAGCCGGAAACGTACACTGCGCACCTAGACTGGAGAACGCTGTGGCTACATCTCACGACTTGTTTCAGGACGCATGCCGATATATTCCCGGTGGCGTCAATTCCCCTGTTCGCGCTTTTCGGGGCGTGGGTGGTGAACCGATCTTTTTCGCTCGGGCTTCCGGACCCCACGTGTGGTCAGCGGATGGGGATCGCTACATCGACTATATTGGGTCTTGGGGACCCGCCGTATTAGGCCATGCGGAACCTTCGGTCATTAAGGCGGTTCAGGAAACGGCTGCTCACGGCCTGTCTTTTGGTGCACCGACCCCCATCGAAACCGATGTCGCGCGCCTCATCTGTCAATTAGTGCCGTCCATCGAATTGGTCCGCATGGTCAGTTCAGGGACCGAGGCTACGATGTCGGCGATCCGACTGGCTCGGGGATATACCGGGCGGGACAAAATTCTGAAGTTCGAGGGCTGCTACCACGGCCATTCGGACTCCCTGTTGGTCAAAGCCGGGTCCGGATTGCTCACGCTAGGCGTACCGACGTCCCCGGGAGTGCCGGCTGCGTTCGCCGAAAACACCCTGACCGTTGGCTTCAACGACATTGCTCAGGTTCGTGAGGTCTTCGCCCGCCATGGCTCGGAGATCGCCTGCGTGATCGTTGAGCCTATCGCAGGCAACATGAACTGCATTCCACCGGCACCGGGCTTTTTAGAAAGCCTCCGGGAAGAATGCACGAAGCACGGTTCTGTCCTCATTTTCGATGAGGTCATGACAGGGTTTCGCGTCGCCTTGGGTGGAGCGCAAGCCCTCTACGGAATCGAGCCTGATCTGACCACGCTCGGCAAAATCGTCGGTGGCGGCATGCCCGTTGGTGCCTTCGGCGGCAAGCGTAAAATCATGGAGCACATCTCCCCGCTCGGCCCCGTCTATCAAGCGGGCACCTTGTCCGGCAATCCGGTGGCCATGGCCGCGGGACTGGCAACGCTCAGGGCGTTACAAACGCCAGGATTCCACGACCGCCTGCTGGAATCCACCGACCAATTGGTAGAGGGCTTAAAGCGCGCTGCCCAGGATGCGGGCGTTCCGCTGGCCACGAATCACGTCTGCGGCATGTTCGGTTTTTTCTTTACCGATGCGGCGCGCGTCACCAGCTATGCAGAGGCGACGCGTTGCGACGTGGAACGCTTCAAGCGGTTCTTCCACGCCATGCTGCGTGAAGGCGTCTATCTGGCTCCGTCTGCCTTCGAAGCCGGATTCATTTCCATCACCCACGGCCCTGAGGAAATTGAAGCCACCATTGCCGCTGCACGCCGCGCCTTCGCCGTCGCTAAAAACTAACCCACGGGAACGTGATCAATCGTGGCAGGCGGCACGCCCCGTTTTCACGCCCCGCCAATGTCTGCGCAGAAGCCCAAGTGCGGTTCACCCGTTACGAGGCGTCCGTTCAGTCAAAGCTGAGCGGGTGATCCGGGCGTTTCGGTGTGCAAGGCATATCGAGCCCGGCCAACGGATAATGAGAGTCGCTGAAGTCGCTTGCCCCTGCGGCAAGCGATCGATGAATCAAGGTCACCTCAAGCGTGACCGGAATCTTCGTGCCCGCGATCAGCCCTGTCGCGTTGTTGCCATGAAGATGGGCAATCACGAATGACTGCGATAGTTCCGTCAGGCAATCAGAAAATTTTTGCCAGTTCACATCTAGGCGATGGAACTCCATCACGATGGCCGAGATCCGGTCTGCATGCGCCGAAATCCCGGGGAATACGTCATATTCGGCGCCTTCAATGTCGCACTTCAGTAGACAGGGGCCATCTACCGAAGCCACTCTTTCTAATAGCGCCATCAGCGAGATATTGCCCGGACCCGGCGTGTTCGAAACCATCAGTCGGAGTAGTTCGTTCTGCTTGAAAAAGCGGCGAAACGAGATGGCCTTCGTCGCAACGTAGTGAGCGGTCCTGCGGACTTCTGCCCACTTGAACAACAGTAAGTACCCCAGCATGTTGCCGGTCTTCTCTAGGGTTCTCTTCAGAATTTTCGAAAAACTGACGGTTCCGTCTACACAGATGATCTTGGCACCCGGATTTAATTCCAAAACCGCCTCTTCAAACGACCAATCGTCATTCACGCCTAAGCTCAACACACTTCGGCTGGCCAATACGGCGCGGCGCGGCATGACATATCCGCCGTCGTAGGCTTTCCCGACCCGAATCAAGTCATCAAACAGAACGGGCCGATACGCCTTCAACGACGGCTGCAGGTCATTCATCGCTCGCTCCAAAAAGACGGCTGCGACGCACTATATCGGTAGATGTCGGCCACCGCGAGCATAGAGCAACCGCACCGGCGTGAAGCCATTTTCCGACTCCTGTTAAAAGCCAATATGTTGCAAGTATTCAGGCAGTTAGGTGATCGCTTGAAACCCAAGCAAGACGCGTAGATCCCCAAAAGTCACCCGAACGACCGAGAGGCTCTTGTCGCGACGACTGTCCAGATTGGATCCAGACCATCAGACTGTCTGCTCCGAGCGCCGTTACCATTGCACCGAGCCGGCCGCTCCGTTACGGTTTCCCTATGCGAGCATTCCTTTGGTTTCTCGGAGCGATCGTCGCGGCGTTGCTGTTAGCCGCGGCATTCGCCTATCCCGCTTTTCAAATGATTCATCCGCTGCATGCGGCATGGCGTTTCGACAAGATCGCGTCGCGTCTATTCGACGTCTTTTTGTTGGGTTCTATTTTCATCGTATTGAGAAATCTACAGCTCAAAGGCCGATCCGCTTGGGGATGGCAGGTTTCCCGTTCGCTGGGACAGCGCCAATTTATGGTCGGAATACTCCTCGGCATTCTCACGATGGCCGCTGTGTCGGCGGTTATGATTGCCCTCGGTGTCCGCCCCTTGGATCCCTCTTTAGATGCAGCGATGTTCAGCTCGGCGCTACGCGCGGGCATCGGCTCGGGTCTCGTCGTCGGGTTGGTTGAAGAAACGCTGTTCCGTGGACTGATTCAAGGCGCCGCGACCGCGCAGGGTGGCCATCGTTTCGGTGGCATCGTGGCGGTAGCAGCACTCTTCGCTAGCCTGCACTTTATGGCCAATATTCGGATTGCCGACGCGGATGTCACAATGTGGAGTGGTTTCGATCTGCTCACCAGCACGTTTGCAGACTTCGCCCATCCCAGCCGAATCGGCGATGCGTTCCTCGCGCTGTTCGGTGTCGGGCTCTTGACGGGCTTTGCCCGTGATTGGACAGGCAACGTACTGTTTGCGGCCGGCCTGCATGGCGGCTGGGTATTGGTGATGCGCACGACGATCGGCATGACCCAGTTACCGAAGAACACGGATTATGCGTGGCTCCTCAGCGACCATGACGGGTACACCGGCTGGCTCGTGGTGTTTTTTATCGTCGTCTTGGGTGCGCTGGGCAAATACTTCGAGCGCCCGCTGCGACAGGCGCTGCGATTGCGCTAACCCTCAATGGGCGCTCGCATCGCCGCCCAGTTGGACGAGTGGCGACAGGTAGCGCAGGCGCTCGAGGGGCTCCGTCATCTCGAGCAAGCCCTGTCGGACGGGAGGGTCAAAGGGGGCAAGCTCAGCCAACCGATTACCCACCCATCGCGCATTCTCGAACTCCGGCGTAATCCACTGGGCATAGACCGATGGCAACTGCGCAAACAAATGCCGCATTGCCGTCACCAGATGCTCGCAATCCTCAGGGATCACCTCGCTGGGCTCGCCGGCAATATCCTCAACTTCGGCCACATTGAGCCCATCGGATTCGCGCCACGTTTCGATGATGCGGACCCGCTCTGCACCCACACAGGTCAACCCCAGCATTCCGTCTTCTAGACGATCGAAATCCACGATGCGCGCCTCGGTTCCGATCATGGCCGTACTGACCGAGCTGGTCCCTGCCTCTGCGCCTTCCATCAGGAGCGTCACGATAAAGCCGGTGCCATCCCGCATACAGCGCTTAACCATATCGACATAGCGAGTCTCAAAAATACGCAGTGACAAAGGCCCGCCTGGGAAAAGGACGGTGCCGAGTGGAAACAGTGGCATCCGTCGGGTCACCTGTGTTCTCCCAGACGCTGCATCAGACGTCCATGAATGCCGCCGAATCCACCATTACTCATGATCAGCACATGGTCGCCTGGGCGCGCCTGTGCCGTAATGGCTCGCACCAACGCGTCAATACTATCGATGACCTGTGCCCGCTCACCCAATGGGCTCATCGCATTGGCGACGTCCCAGCCCAGATCCGATGGGGCATGCACGAATACCGCATCGGCGTCCGCAAGGGAGCCCGCAAGGGTCTCTTTGTGTATACCCAACTTCATCGTGGCTGATCGTGGCTCTAGTACGGCTAAGAGTCGTGCCCGCCCAATCCGACCGCGCAAGGCCGCGATGGTCGAGGCGATAGCGGTCGGGTGATGAGCAAAATCGTCGTACACCGTGATGTTATCGACTGCGCCCAAACACTCGAGTCGACGCCGTGCATTACGGAACGTCGTGAGCGCCTGTAGCGCCACTTCCACCGGAACGCCCGCATGCCGAGCCGCCAGAACTGCCGCCAATGCATTTTCGGCATTGTGCGCGCCGATCAAATCCCAGTGGGTTGTTCCAAGACAACGCGTCCCTTGGTAGACCGCGAAAGTACTCCAGTCTTCTGTAACGGCTTGGACCTGCCATTGCGCTTGCGGGTCTCGCCCGAAGCGGACGGTGGGTGTCCAGGCGCCCAGCGCGAGTGTCGCATCCAGTTCGGGATCTGGCGTATGGACGATCAACTGCCCGGAAGACGGTACGGTTCTGACCATCTGGTGGAACATCCGCCGAATCGCACTGATATCTGAATAAATATCGGCGTGATCAAATTCGAGATTATTGAGGACGACAGTGCGTGGCCGGTAATGCACGAATTTGGCTCGTTTGTCGAAAAAAGCGGTGTCGTATTCATCCGCTTCGACCACGAAAAATGAACCAGAACCCAGCCGCGCAGAAAACGGGAAGTTGCCGGGCACGCCCCCGATCAAGAACCCAGGAGACAACTGGGCATAGTCGAGGATCCACGCCAACATCGAGGTCGTGGTTGTCTTGCCGTGGGTTCCTGTGACCGCCAAGACCCATTGCCCTTGCAGCACATGTTCTGCGAGCCACTGCGGCCCGGACACGTAAGGCAATCCACGATCGAGCACTGCTTCAACGACGGGATTACCGCGCGACATCGCGTTGCCCACGATCACCATATCCGGAGCGGGATCCAATTGCGCAGGATCCCACCCTTGCGTCAGACGGATTCCCAATGCCTCCAGTTGCGTGCTCATCGGGGGATAGACGTTCGCGTCGCAGCCGCTCACCTCATGACCAGCCTCACGCGCGAGCGCCGCGATTCCGCCCATGAACGTTCCACAGATACCGAGAATATGGACGTGCATCAGGTAAAGAGCCTCGAAGGGATGGCGATGAGTAGGCAGTAATTCAGCAAAAAGTACGTCATCGAAACGGTGATGCCAGTAAACAGTTCCACATCGAGCGCGTCGCGGAGGATCCGCCCCACGATCAGTATCGACGAGGCCAACACACCGGCAAGCAACAACTGTAGGCCAAGCGGCGCAGTGACCGGATGGTCCGCGATCTGCGTCAGCTGGATCCAACCATTCGTCAGAATCGACGGCAGCGTCAACCAACTGCCCACACCGAGGATAGCCAAAAGCGTTTGCTGCAGTCGATGGAGCCGACGGCGAACACCAAGGCAGAGTGCGACCGCCGCACTCGTATAGGCGAGGTCTGCAAAGCCAAACAGGATCGCCGTCGGGCGCTGAAAGACGAGTGCGGCGTCCGTGATACTCACTAAGGTGTAGACAATGGCCGCTTGCACTATCACGGATTGCGAGGACGTCAGGTCGCGTGGACCGGCGCGTCCCATCAACATCCAAAAAGTGGTCACGATCCAGCTGAACATGGAAATCCGGTTGGGGCAGGCACGAGCAACCCGCATAATCCCGTTATTGTAACTGCCGAGCACCCCATACCGTGACGCCAAGCCCCACTCCTCTCGTCCGCTCGGAAGAGCTCGCGCCCGTCGCCACCAGACTTGCTACGGCCACCCGTATTGCCTTGGATACCGAATTCATACGGGAGAGGACCTACTACGCGGAATTGGCGCTAGTACAGGTTGCGGACGCCCACGACGTTGCGCTCGTGGATCCGTTGGCCGACCTGCCGCGGGAGGACATTACCGCCCTGCTCAATCGTCCTGACCAATGCAAAGTCCTGCATGCTGCACGACAAGACGTCGAGGTCCTGCTGCCGTGGACGCAGACGCCGTTAGGACCCATCCTGGACACTCAGATAGCGGCGGGTTTGAGCGGCTACGCGCCGCAGATTGGCTACGGCGAATTAGTGGCCAAGGAGCTGGGGATTGTGCTCGAAAAGGGCCAGACGCGAACGGACTGGACGCGACGCCCCCTCTCGGATGCGCAGCTGCACTACGCGGCGGATGACGTTCGTCACCTGCTGCCGCTCGCCGCCCAATTGGAAGACAAACTCGATACCTTGGGCCGCACGCAATGGTTGGCTGAGGATTTGGCAACACTCGCCGATCCGGCTCTCTATCGGGTAGACCCGGCAGATGCTTGGCAGCGGTTCAAGGCGATCGAGGCCTTGCCGGTGCGGGAGCAGTTGCGTTTGCGCGCGTTGGCGGAATGGCGTGAAGAACGGGCCATTCGTCGAAACCTGCCGCGCGGCTGGGTCATGGCGGACGATGCCGCTCGCACGATCGCCCGCGAAAATCCGAACAGCGTTGATGCCCTGAATCGCCTCGGCGTCATGCCGCCGGGCGCGGTGGAAAAACTCGGCGCTGCCATCATCTTGGCATTGCAGCTAGCGGCCGATCGATCTGCCGAGGGCGTTGTTCAACGTTTCGATGGCCGCCCGGATGTTGCTGAGCGCGACCGTCAAAAACGCCTTACAGAGGCCGTCAAAGCCGTTGCTGCCTCGCTGAGTATTGCCCCCGAGATTCTGAGCACTCAGCGCGATTTGAAGCGATTGCTGCGCGGAGAGGCGATTGAAGCGGTGTTCTGCGGATGGCGGCTCAGCCTTGTGGCTGAACCGCTCCATCAGGCCCTAACCGCCCCCTGATGATCCTTAGCCCGCAAGCGCCGCTTCGAGCCGGGCGGTAACCGCGTCGATATCACCCTCAGCATCCACTTGGCGCAACAGTCCGCGTGCCGAGTAGTACTCAACGAGGGGGCGGGTCTGCGCCTCGTACACCTCTAGGCGCTTGCCGATCGTCGCTTCGCTGTCATCGGGACGCTGAAACAGTTCCGGTGTGTCGCAACGTCCGCCACAGGGAGGCGGAACCGTCGGTGGCGCGGTGTAGACGTTGAAAACCGCCCCGCAGGTCTTGCACGTCCGCCGACCGGTCAGACGGCGGAACAATTGCTCGGAGTCGACTTCCATCAGAACGACCGATTCCAAGGGGCAGCCGAGTTCACTCAGCAAAGCCCCCAGCGCATCTGCCTGCGGCAGCGTACGGGGAAAGCCATCCAGAATGAACCCATTCACGCAGTCAGGATGACCCAATCTTTCGCGAATAATGCCCAACATGGTGCCATCGTCAACTAACTTGCCGGCATCCATCGTGGCTTTGGCGTGAAGACCCAACGGGGTTCCCGCCGCGACAGCTGCGCGTAGCAAGTCTCCGGTCGAGATCTGCGGCACTTGGTAGCGATTGATCAAACGTTGAGCCTGGGTTCCCTTCCCGGATCCCGGAGCGCCCAATAAAACGATGCGCATGATGTGAGTTCTCTGAATAATTAACGACTGCTGCCGCCCCCCGAAGCCCCGGCAGCGTCAGATTCGGCGGCAATGCTGCCCCGACGAAGCCCCGTAGGTCAATCCGCGTAACGTCGAACCATTGCCGTGACCTGCTAAGCGGTTATCCTTTGAGCCTTCCTTATTGCGGAGCCATCCGATGCCGAAGTCGAAGTCCCCGAAAACCCCGCGGAATGCTTTTTATGCTCAGTCCGGCGGCGTCACTGCCGTCATTAATGCCTCGGCGGCCGGCGTCATTGAAGCCTGCCGCAAGCACAAGAAGCACATTGGAAAGCTCTACGCCGGTCGCCACGGTATCGTCGGCGCGCTCACCGAGGACCTGATCGACACGGGCAAGGAAAGCTCGGAGGCTATCAAGGCACTGCGCCACACCCCTTCCGGTGCATTTGGCTCCGCGCGCTACAAACTGAAAGGCATTGATCAGGATCGCGCCAAGTACGAGCGCCTCATCGAAGTCTTTAAGGCGCACGATATCGGCTACTTCTTCTACAACGGCGGTAATGACTCAATGGATACCGCCCATAAGGTGTCCAAAATCGGCGCCGAACTGGGGTATCCGGTCGTCTGCGTCGGCGTACCCAAGACGGTCGACAATGACTTACCGATCACCGATTGCTGCCCGGGCTTCGGATCTGTCGCCAAGTACGTGGCTGTCTCAACCCGCGAAGCCGCACTCGATGTCGCCTCGATGGCACGTACGTCGACCAAGGTGTTCATCTTGGAGGTGATGGGACGACATGCGGGCTGGATCGCGGCCGCAGCCGGCTTGGCGGGCAAGGGCCCGAAAGACGCTCCACACATCATTCTGTTTCCAGAAATCACCTTCGACCGGGAAAAATTCCTCGCCAAAGTCAAAAACAGCGTGGAAACCGCAGGTTACTGCGTGGTCGTCGTCTCCGAGGGAGTCAAGGACGCCAACGGTAAATTCCTGGCCGATGCCGGTACCCAGGATGCTTTCGGACATACCCAATTAGGCGGAGCCGCCCCGGAAATCGCCCGTATCGTCAAAGAGGGCCTGGGCTACAAATATCACTGGGCGGTCGCGGACTATCTGCAGCGAGCCGCCAGACACATCGCCTCCAAAACCGACGTTGAACAGGCCTATGCGGTCGGCAAGGCAGCCGTGGAATACGCCATCAAGGGACAAAACGCGGTCCTACCCGTCATTGTTCGCAAGTCGTCGAAACCATACCGCTGGGAAATCCGCAGTGCGCCCATCGAGGCGGTTGCCAACGTTGAGAAGAAGGTCCCCCGGCACTATGTGACTGCAGATGGTTTTGGGATCACGGCTGCCTGCCGCCGATACCTCGAGCCTCTGATCGCGGGTGAAGACTATCCGCCGTTCAAGAACGGCTTGCCGGAGTACGTCAAACTCAAGAATGCGCCCGTGCGGCGCAAGCTGAAGACGAACTTCAAGGTATAATCGGAGGCTATCGACGCTGATCGAAAAAAATGCTGGCGAATTCAGGGGGTTACCAAAAAAATAACTCCCGTTTCACCCGCTGGGTTTCGGCAGCTTCGACGCTTTTCACTATCAATATAGACCGGGGAGACACGCATGTTGAGCGTAAATGCTCTACCGCTCGCGATCGGCGCGGGCGTTGTGGCCATCATCTATGGCCTGCTCATGACTCGATGGATCGTTGCGCAACCGGCGGGTAACGCCAAGATGCAGGAAATTGCGGCCGCCATTCAGGCGGGCGCAGCGGCTTACCTGAACCGACAGTACTCGACGATTGCCGTCGCAGGCGTCGTGCTTCTGGTGGTTCTGGGTCTTGCGCTGGACTGGGCGACTGCCGGCGGCTTCGCCGTGGGCGCCATCCTCTCCGGTGTTGCCGGTTACATCGGCATGAACGTCTCGGTACGCGCGAATGTGCGTACGGCGCAGGCCGCGAGCGTTGGATTGAACAACGCGCTGCAAGTCGCCTTCCGCGGCGGCGCCATCACCGGCATGCTGGTCGTGGGCCTCGGGTTGCTGGGCGTTGCGACCTACTACGGCGCGATGCTCCAGTTCACCGGCAGTGAACCCACGGCATTGCACTCGCTGATCGGCCTCGCCTTTGGCGGTTCGCTGATTTCGATCTTCGCCCGATTGGGCGGCGGCATTTTCACCAAGGGCGCTGACGTCGGCGCCGACCTGGTCGGCAAGGTGGAAGCCAATATTCCTGAGGACGACCCCCGCAACCCCGCCGTTATCGCAGACAACGTCGGCGACAACGTCGGTGACTGTGCCGGCATGGCGGCTGACTTATTCGAGACCTATGCCGTCACCGTCGTCGCCACGATGGTGCTCGCCGGCCTGACGATGCAGGCCGCAGGCCCAGGCGCTGTGCTCTACCCGCTCGTATTGGGCGCAGTCTCGATCGTCGCCTCAATCGTCGGTACGTTCTTCGTCAACGCCCGCGAAGGCGGCAAGATCATGAACGCCTTGTATCGCGGTGTGGCCGTCTCCGGCGTGATTGCCGCGATCGCCTTCTACTTCGTATCGATGGACATGTTCCAAGGCGCGATGGCAATGACGATGTTTGAGTGCTCGCTCATCGGCCTCGCGCTCACGGCAGCAATGATCGTCATCACCGAGTACTACACCTCCACCGAGTACGCCCCGGTCCGTTACGTCGCAGAAGCCTCACAGACGGGTCACGGCACCAACGTCATCGCCGGCCTCGCCGTCTCGATGAAGTCGACTGCATGGCCTGTGCTCGCCGTCTGCGCCGCGATTTACGGCTCGTATAGCCTCGCCGGCCTGTATGGCATTGCTGTCGCCGCGACCGCGATGCTGTCGATGACTGGCATGGTCGTCGCATTGGATGCTTACGGCCCGATCACCGACAACGGCGGCGGCATCGCTGAAATGTCGGGTCTGCCGAAGGAAGTGCGCAAGATCACCGACGCGCTGGATGCCGTGGGCAACACGACGAAGGCTGTTACCAAGGGTTACGCGATCGGTTCGGCCGGCCTTGCTGCGCTGGTGCTTTTCGCTGACTACACCCACAACCTGGACGCTGTCGGCAAGTTGCAGCCTTTCTCGTTGTCGGATCCAGCGGTGATCATCGGCCTGTTCGTCGGCGGCCTGATTCCTTACCTCTTCGGCGCCATGGCGATGGAAGCCGTCGGCCGTGCCGCAGGCTCGGTGGTCGTCGAAGTCCGCCGGCAGTTCAAGGAAATCGCCGGCATCATGGAAGGCACCGCCAAGCCCGAGTACGGTCGCGCGGTCGACATGCTCACCCGCGCAGCCATTAAGGAAATGATCGTCCCGTCGCTGTTGCCGATCTTGGCCCCAGTGGTCATCGGCTTTGGTATGAACTACCTGATGGGTCCAGGCGCCGGCGTCAAAGCACTCGGCGGCTTGCTGATCGGCACGATCGTGACCGGCCTCTTCGTGGCGATCTCGATGTGCACGGGTGGCGGCGCTTGGGATAACGCCAAGAAGTACGTCGAGGAAGGCAACTTCGGCGGCAAGGGCTCTGACACCCACAAGGCGTCGGTGACCGGCGATACCGTCGGCGATCCGTACAAGGACACCGCCGGCCCGGCCATCAATCCGTTGATCAAGATCATCAACATTGTGGCCTTGCTCTTGGTGCCCTTGCTCTAAGGAGCAGTTGCCCATCGGCATTGAAAAAGGCGCCCTTGGGCGCCTTTTTCTTATTCCGGTCAGTCACACCGCTCGCTGCAGGGGGGACTGTCAAACCAACCCTGCGCAGGTCGAGACGATGGGAATTCTGAATTCCGCCGCCTTAGCGCAGGGGTGCCGACGCGCCGAAATAGGGACCCGGCAACAAGCCCTGACCGGGCGTCTCGAATAACACAACGTCGACCTGCTGGCTGATGCGATGGGCGGGGTCCGACTTAGAATTGATGATCTGGGAGACTAAGGCGCCCACCATCTGCGCCAGTAATCCGCCCTGGTTGTTGCCATTACTGCTTAACTGCAACCGTGCGGCATTCGTCCAAATCACCTCGCCATTTCTGGCGTCCACCAGCGTCGCCGCCACACTGACGGTCGTGACCGAGTCCAGCACCACATATTTGCTGCCGTACTCTTTCAACGTCGGATACAGAACCGCATCAGCACCCGTCACCTCGCGCAACTTCGCTAATGGAATCTGGTGCATTTCCGCCGGATCCATGACGCCATTCGCCTTCAATAGTTCATCCACCTCATGCACTGGGAACACGTAGTACCCCAATTCGGATAGCGGTCGGGAGACCGTAGAAAGGTAGCTGTACGGACCTTCGACCGAGACCGTCTCATTTTTTGGCGGCAAGACGAGAATGGAGCGCGGCGCACTTGCGCGAAACGCCGCGTAATCCTTGGGCGGTGGAGGCGTGACGCAACCGGTCAGTGACACCGAGAGGCAGGCAAGCCCGAGCCAAGCTTTCTTGGACAGATTCATGGGGTCACCTGCTGCGGACGACCGAGGTGGGAGAGCAAGGTGTCACAGAAAACTGCGGATTCTGGAAAGGCGACTTTTTCAGCTTCCAGTTCAACACGCGCCTCTTCCAGGTGACCGGTCTGGGTATACAAGTTCGCCAAGTGCACTCGCCAACCGGGCGGAATCCGCTGGCCGGTCGAGGCAAACGATGCGCGATCCGTCTTCATCGTCTCAATCTGCTTCTCGGGTGCGACCGAGTCGACTTTCGTCGTTGAGACGTACAGCAACTCTTCGTAATTGCCCCAACCATACAGCTGTTTCGGAGGCTGAGCTGCGCAGCCGCAGAGCAACAAGACGGGGACCGCTATGGCCCAACCGGACCGAAGGCTCACTTGCCGACCTGCCACTGGCGGGCCTCGAGCCCTTCCACCAGGCGGTCAACCGCCTCTCGCACGGCCAGATCAAGCACCTTACCGTTGAGCGTCGAGTCATAACCCGCATCGGAACCAAAGCCCAAGATCTCGCGGCTCGACAAGGCGTATTCGCCTGCGCCCTGCGCCGAGAAAACCACTTCCGAGGTACGCGTATTGACGACATTGAGCGTCACCTTGGAGTAGGCGGTCTGCTTTTTGCCATCACCGAGAATGCCGAACAATTCATGATCACCGGTCACCTTGCGGCCGAACTCCGTAACATTGCCGGTGATTGCAAACTCAGCTCCCACCAGTTTCTGCGTCTCACCCCGCAAGGCTGACTCATGCGCAATATCGTCCATATTGTCGCGGTCCAATACGCTGAAGCGGCCTGTCTGCTGCAAATGGGCCATCAGGATGGTCTTCGCCTGTCCACCCAGACGATCGACACCATCTGAAAATAATCCGCGCATGTATTGCGATCGATTATCGAACTTGCCGACCATGACCGTATGACGTGGACCTTGATAGACCTGTGCGGTCTGAGCAGCAACGGACTTTTGGGGCGCAACCGCCTGATAAGACTCGGTCGCACATCCGCCGAGCGCGAGCAGAAAAGTGAAGAAAGTGATAACCGTTGATGTCTTTCGAGTGTTCATAGCAAGCTCCCGTGCCGCCCATGATGGCCGGCGCTTAAATCGGCCTAGTGATCGTTATAGAGCGGCTATCGGTCAGCGGCAATGCCTATTTACCGATACCACATGCGCGACTCAGTTCATGCTCGCCGAGCATTCCACCTCGACACGAGCGCCGAGCGCCAATCCGCTCGCCCCAAAGGCGCTGCGCGCCGGATACGGCTTTTGCAACATCGCCATCCAAACTTCGTTGAAGGTTGCCCATTCGCCGATATCGGCCAGCATGACGGTACAGCGAATCAGATCCTGCAATGACCGACCATTCGCGACCAATATCGCCTCTATATTTCGAATCGTCTGCTCCGCCTCCGCCCGAATACCCCCGGCTGCCAAATTCCGCGTACCCGGTAGCGAACCTAGTTGGCCCGATAAATACAGCACGTCCCCCTGACGCACGGCTGCCGAAAAAGGCACCTCGCCAGGCAAACTGCTACCGGCATTTGAGAATTGAGGGCTAGCCGCAACGGCTGAAGACATCAGCACAGCACCCATGAGCAGGCAGAAACGTGAACGTCGCATTTGGAAACCCCTCCCAGGCAATAAGGGGACCTTGCCTCAGTCCGCTGACGGCACGCAAGCGTTCCTAATTTGTGGCCTGCATGGGCTCCGGTCGGGAAACAGCGTATCCCTGCACATAGTCGACGCCCATGCGCTGCGCGGTCGACAGCGTTGCCTGGTCCTCAACCTGCTCAGCGATGACCGCGAAGTTCAAGGTGCGTGCCAATTTGATCATGGCACCGACCATCGCTTGATTGACGCTGTCTTGGCCTAGGTTGCGCATATAGGCGCCGTCGATCTTGAGGTAATCCATCGGCAGGTTTTTCAGATTCGTGAATGAGCCCAACCCACTGCCGAAATCGTCGAGCGCAAATCCACACCCCATCCCATGCAATACGCCGATAAAGCGCCGCGCATGGTCAAGATTGGCCACCACTGACGCCTCAGTGACCTCGAAGCACACCTGTTGCGGCAGTACACCGGTGCTGTCGAGGCAATCAACGACAAATTCCAGAAACCCATTATCCCCCAGTGTCTGACCGGAGATATTGATGGCGAGGCTGCGACCCGGGGGTATCCGCAATGCGCCACGACCCAGCGCAGCGAGGGCGGTTTGCACCACCCAACGGTCGACCATGGGCATCAGTCGATATCGTTCAGCTGCTTTTAGAAATTCACCTGGGGCGATAATCCCGCCATCATCACCGATGAGACGGACCAGCACTTCAAGCGCGGGCCCTCTTTGCGACCCGGGTGGAGAGGCCAAGATCTGCTGCGTGTAGAGCAGGAATCGACCCTCCCGCAAGGCGTGTTGCAGGCGCTGCAACCAATGAATCTCGCCACGCTGGCGCGCGGTAACCTCATCAACCGCTGAGTACACGTGAACCTGACCCGCCGCTTGGCTCTTGGCCACGTAACAGGCCGAGTCCGCTGCCGCCATCACCTCATCCGCACCGGCGCTCTCGCGCCCGATTTCAACCAGCCCGATGGAAACGCCGATCTGGAAAATCTTGTCTTTCCAAACAAAGCGAAATTCACGAATAACGCTCGCAACGTCTTGTGAGATCTGAATAGCTTTTTCGAGTGGACAACCAGTCAGGAGCAAGGCGAACTCATCGCCACCGATTCGAGCAACCGTGTCCGAATCACGCACGGCGTCTTTCACGAGAGCCGCCACCTCTCGCAACATGGCGTCACCCGCCATGTGACCGCTCGTATCGTTAACCGCTTTGAATCGATCCAGATCGAGGTAACACAGCACGTGGGTTTGTCGTCCCGAGCGCGCTGTCTCAAGCGCATCATTCAGGCGCCGTTCAAACTCATGCCGATTGACGAGGCCCGTCAACGCGTCATGGCTCGCCTGGTAGGACATCTGCCTTGCGATACCCCGCAATTCGGTCACGTCATGCAGCAAGACCACGGCGCCCTCTACGTCGCCTCGCTGACCGAAGAGGGGAGCCGCCGACAGTTCGATACCATGCTCGGCGCCATCGGCACTTCTCAGGATCACCGCTCTGCGGCCAATCGCAACCTTGCTCCCGGATGACAGACACTGCATGACCGGATCAGCAAGGACGCGGCGATCAGCCTCATCCACCACCGACACCACATCACCGAACAGCCGACCATCGACTTCTGCAAAGGAGCGACCTAGCAAATTCGCCGCTTCGTGGTTAACGAAATCGATGCGCCCATGGATGTCCGTGGTGAGTACACCGTCCCCAATGGACTCGAGCGTGGTCATGGCACGGCTGCGATGTGGATCGGCGTGCTCAGTCGGCTGGATGGGCGTGGCGGTAAACATGACGACATCGGCGTCGTAATGCCGCATTGTGCAAGCGCTCAACTCCAGCCGGTGCGCGCTTCCGCCCTCATCAGCCACCTCCACTTCATAGACATCCGCGGCCGGGTCGCCCGCCAGACGCCGACGGACGTTGTCAGCGACCAAGTCGCTGTACTCGGGCAAAACAAATTCGCTCAAGTGATGCCCGACGAGATCCTCCGGATCCCGGCCCAATAAGGCGGCAAAGCGCGGATTGGCGATCACAATGCGCTCGCCGTGTAAAATCACGGGGTCATGAATGACTTTTAACAGCTCCCCGAGGCTATTTTCCCGGGCGGGGGCTGCCTTTCGCGGCCGGGTAAGCTGCTCGACAGCCTGGTCACGCTCAGCTTGGGCCACCGCGCTACGTCGACGTGCCCGCACGTACAGAACCATCAGAACAGCACTGAATGCTGCACTGGCGGTCAAGACGACGATATCGGGCGGCATTGACACAGTCCGTTTTCCTCGGGGATCGCCGACACCAAGCGCTCGGCATCCCGTTGTTTGGGCGGGACATTTCCCCCCTGGGAGGAGCATACCGGAGCCCCCCGGACGTTAATCGCGTATTCACCATAATGGCCGACAGTCGGGAATAGACCGTGTTGTCGGTCACACGGAAACGCCGTAATCTGCGCATCCGTCCGTGTTTCATGGGAACTCCGAGCCGCCATGCGCGAAATCACCCCCCGCGACTACGTATCCCTGACGGACGCAGGCCAGCTCCCATTTCTGCTCGACGTTCGGGAGGGTTGGGAGGTCGCCATCGCCTCCGTGCCGGGCGCCACCCACATCCCAATGGGCGAAATTCCGGACCGTCTCGACGAGATACCGATGGATCGGACCGTCGTGGTGTTGTGCAAGGTGGGCGGCCGCAGCATGAACGTCGCACGGTTTTTGGCGGCGAAGGGCTACGCGGATGTCATCAACCTCAAGGGTGGCATCCTCGCCTGGGCGACCGACGTCGATCGAACACTTGCGACGTATTGAGGCCGCGACGCGACAGAGGGTTGGCGTTGGACAGGCTTCCCCTCTACAGTGATGACGACTGGGTTTGTTTGTTCTCAAGGAATTCCACAGCATGACTGCCATCTGGCTTCGCGCGGCAATACTCGCGACCATGGGTCTCGCCTCCGCAACCTGTGCAGCGACGGATTTCACTGAGGCTTACCACCGCGCCCAACGCAGTGATCCGCAACTGCGCGAAGCTGACGCGACCCGACTCGCGACCCGGGAAGCGCGCCCGCAGGCGTTCTCCGCCCTGTTGCCCCAGATTCAGGCGACGGGTGGCTACACCCACGACACGAGTAGCGGCGTCTCGAAATTCTTTACCTCCGGCGGACTCGCGTCAGCTGACGTGGAATCGACGACTAATTCGAAGGTGTGGGCGCTGCAATTGCGGCAAACCGTGTTCCATTGGGAACAATTTGCGGCCGTCCGTCAGGCGAGCGCCCAACTCGCCCAAGCGGAGGTCGATTACAATGCGGCGCGGCAATCCCTGATTCTGCGTACCGCATCGGCCTATTTCAGTGTCCTCGAGTCCCAAGATACCCTCGAGGCGGCGCAGGCTGCTCGCGAAGCTATTTCCCACCAGCTTGAGCAGGCAGAAAAGCGCTTTGAGGTGGGCCTCATCGCCATCACTGACGTGGAGGAAGCGCGCGCCGCGAACGACCAAGCGGCGGCCACCGTGATCGCAGCCAAGCGCACGCTGGCAACGGCTCGCGAAAAACTCCGCGAAGTCACGGGTGATTCGGTGGAGACGTTGGCCAGACCGAGCGATGAAATGCCGCTGGTGAATCCCGACCCCGTCGGCGAGGATCAGTGGGTTCGCGCCGCACTGGATCAAAATCTTGCATTGTCCTCAGCGCGTATCGCGGCGGAAATTGCGCGTGATGCGGTATCGGTTGCGGAAGCCGGCCACATGCCGTCGGTAGATTTGATCGCGCGTACGTCCAATACCGATGTGACCGGCACGACCAGCTTTATCGATCCGACCGCCGGCGCACTCAGCTACCCCTCTAATACCAACAGCCGCGACAAGCAAATCAGCCTGCAGGTCACCGTGCCCCTGTTCAGCGGTGGCGCAATCGCCTCGCGGGTCCGGCAAGCCTCGTACCAACATCGCGCCGCTCATGAGCGTCTGGAACGAATCGCGCGCGCGACTGAGCGTGGGACCCGGGACGCTTATCTAGGCGTCATTAGTGAGATCTCTCGTGTCAAAGCGCTTCATCAGTCGGTGGAATCTAGCAAGGTTGCATTGACCGCGACGGAAGCCGGTTACGAAGTGGGTACTCGGACCGCGGTCGACGTGCTGCTCGCGCGCCAACGGTTGTTGGATGCGCAAACCAACTATGCGAAAAGTCGCTACGACTATTTGCTCAACGTACTGACGCTGGAGCAGCAGGCTGGCACGTTGGATGACAAGTCCGTTGATCGTGTAAATGCCTTACTCGATCGCACGGTCACTGTCCGCTGACGCCTCCTACACGCTGCGACTGATCAAAGACCGTAGGGTGTGGCACACCCGATCGACCGCTCCACAGTTCGCAGCCAGTACCCTAGCACCCGCCGCCACCGAGGCTTGAGCGGCCATAGGATCGGCCCACAAGCCGACGACGGCTTTGCTCAGTGACTCTGCATCCGTGACCACACTCACCGCCCCCGCGGCCGTCAGCAGCTGCGCGGTTGACTTGTCGTTGCCGGTGGAGGGGCCGGTGAGCGCAGGACACCCGACCAAGAACGGTTCAAGGAGATTGTGGCCACCGATGGGAACGAGACTACCGCCGACGAACGCCACTGTCGCCGCAGCGTAGTAACCGACCAACTCCCCGAGCGTATCCAGCAGGAGGACGGCTGCTCCGGCAGGGACCCGTTCTCCCGCCGACCAGCGTTGAAACGACCAGCCCTCACGCTCTAGCAGCTGCGCGACCGCTTCAAACCGCTGTGGATGGCGGGGCGCCAATACCAAAAGGGCCGTGTGATGGGTTTCGCGAAGCCGCCGGTGAGCGTCCAGAACTGCGCTTTCCTCACCCTCGTGAGTACTGCCAGCAACCCAGACAGGGCGGGAGCGGCCGAGCATCTCGCGTCGCTCGTCCTTGGAACGCAATGCGGCCGGCGGCGCGGTTTGATCGTATTTGATGTTGCCACAGACCGAGGTCCGATCGGCAGCAGCACCGAGGAGCTGGAAGCGCGCAGCATCCTCCGAGGTTTGTGCGGCGATCGACACGTTCGCCGCGCCGACGACTGAGGCAACGAAGCCTTTGAACCGCCCGTAGCGCCGGACACTGCGCTCAGACAGCCGGGCGCTGGCGACCAGCAACGGGACCCCACGACGCTCACAGGCTTGATAAAGGGTCGGCCACAACTCGGTTTCCAGGATGATCCCGATGGAGGGTTCCACTCGGTCCAAGAATCGATTCACACAGCGCGGGAGGTCATACGGCAGATAGCGGATTTCAGCGAGTCGCCCATGTTGGTTCACCGCTTGGCGACGCCCCGTCGCCGTTGAGGTCGTCAGAAGCAGGCGATGCTGCGGATAGTCGGCGACCAGACGCCGTAGCAACGCACCCGCAGCCTGCACTTCACCCACCGAGACTGCGTGTACCCATATCGCACCGGGCACGAGGTGTTCTCCATATCCTAGCCGGGTCAACAAACCAGACCTGTCGTCTGGCTTGCGGAAGGCACGCCAAATCTCGCGAAAGAACGCGATCGGCACGAGACAATAGCCAAGGCAGAGGTAGAGTAGGCGCATAGGGCCCGCCAGGGGGTGAGGCCGAGATCATAGCGCTATGGCGACCATAAACCCGACCTTGATCGAAGATCCGACCTGCGGCGTCGAACTTGAACCACTCCGCCGCTATCTAGGGCCACGTTGGTGGCCAGCCTGGGCCGCCGCCGGCATCATTCGAGCGATTTCGGCACTCCCGTTGAGCGCCGTCAGGCCGCTCGCCTGTGTGCTCGGCCGTGCCGGCTACCTGTTTGCGGTGCGGGATCGGCGCACGACGCGGGTCAATCTTCGCCTCGCCTACCCCACGCTATCCAATGGCGCCATTCGCGCACGGGCAATCCATCACTTTGAATCCCTCATCTACTCCCTCTGGGAAACAGGCCTCGTCTGGTACGGCTCAGCCGAACGGCTGCGCCGATACAGTCGGATTGAGGGCGCTGAACACTTAGAGGCCGCCGTCGCCGCCGGGCGCGGCGTTTTACTGCTCGGCGCCCATTTCACGACCAATGAGATCGCTGCCGCCATCCTCCCGCAAACCGGCCATGTTTGCGATGTGATGTATAAGCGATCACGAAACGCACTCATCCAACAATTGGCGCTGCACGGCCGAACGGGCAAGGGCGGCCGGATGATTCCAAGCGATAAGTTTGTTGAAATGCTGAAGACATTGAAACGCGGTGGCATTGCGCTCTATGCCCCGGATCAGCGCTTTGACGGCGACGGCTACGTCGTCGTCCCCCTATTCGGTGTGCCGGCCCTGTCGAACCCAGGCACCACATTCGTCGCCCGCGCGACCCGTTGCGCCGTACTGCCGTTTTTCCCGGAACGACTCGCCGACGGCTCGGGTTACGTGATTCGTATCGGTGCGCCACTGGATAACTTCCCGAGTGGCGACGGCGCTCGGGATGTCGCTCGTTATCACGGTCTCATTGAAGCAGCCGTTGCGCGCGCGCCAGCGCAGTATCTGTGGAGTTACAAGCGATTCCGGCCGGCCAAAGGTGAACCAGATCCTTACCGAAACGGCGCCCTGCGCGCCTCGTCGTAACCATCGAGCAGCGCTTGCCAGGCCTGAGACGTTGGACTCGGTCCACCCAATTTGACCAAGGATCGCGACAACCGTTGGAGGTTGGAGCCCATCCATGACCCCGGCACGCGGACACTGCCACGGTCAAAATCGATCAAGTGCACAGCATCGCTGTGGTCGATGAGGATGTTATGCGCGTTGAGGTCAGCATGACAAATCCCCGCCGTATGGAAAGCGGCCACTGTCGCGCCCACCCGATGCCAGATCTCCGAACGAACGACATCAAACTGACTGGACAAGGGCCGTGCACCGCTGACTCGCACTGTCAGCAGAGCGGCCCGATACGTCAGCCATCCGACTCGCTGATAGAACGCGCCAACCGGACGGGCCGCCGGAAGCCCGAGGGACTCGAGCTGCGCTAGCAGGCGCAACTCGCGAAAACAGCGCGTCGCTTCCTCCCCTTGCCAGAGGTAGCGATCCTGCACAAAACGGGCAATCAGGCCACCGCGCCGGTAGTGCCGCAGAGCGAGCGCTGGGCCATCCGGGACGATCGGATCCAAGAACCAAGCGCTGCCACGCCCACTGGCCGCACGCACTGCAGCCCCCGCGTGCCCACCGCGGGCAGGGTCGAACTGAACGGCATCGGGATGGGCGAGGCGCCGCGGGTCGTATAGGATCGCGCCAGTCTCGCTTGGGACACGCTCGAGCCGCATGATGTCTACCACTCCCTTTTCCGGGTCCCACCCGGCCAACGTGTGCCTGTTGCGCCTCTCGGCGATCGGCGATACCTGTCATGCCCTCGCGTTGCTGAGAACGTTACAAGCTGCCTGGCCGAACGCGCGATTCACCTGGATCATCGGACGTGTCGAGCACAAGCTGATGTCGCTGTTGCCCGATGTGGAGTTTATCAGTTACGACAAGCGCGGCGGACTGGCTGCATGGACGTCCGTACGCAAGGCGCTGCGTGGTCGGCGATTCGACGTTCTGCTGCACACTCAACTGGCCTTTCGGGCCAGCGTTTTGAGCACCCTCGTCCGGGCTGACGTTCGCGTCGGCTTTGATCGTGCCCGTGCACGTGAACTGCAGTGGCTGTTCACCAATCGAAAAATTGCCGCACGCGAGCACGAGCATGTCCTCGACTCACTATTGGGATTTGCGGAGACGTTCGGCATTGCTCGAACCGCACCACGTTGGGACCTTCCGCTGCCGGAATCCGCGCACCAATACGCGCGCGCGCTCCTACCGGAGCCCGGCAAAGCACTGCTGATCAGCGCATGTTCGAGCCATCGCCTTCGCAATTGGACACCCGACCGATATGCCGCCGTTGCCCGGTATGCCGTCGACAGATTAGGCCGTACCGTGGTCTTGTGCGGCGGCCCAGGCGCCGTCGAGCGTGAGATGGCAGACGCCATTCACGCAGCCGCCGGGGTACGCCTGATCGACCAGGTCGGAAAAGACACGCTTCCGCAGATGCTCGCGACCTTATCGCGGGGATTTGCCCTCATCAGCCCAGACTCGGGGCCGGCGCATATGGCGACCATGGTGGGATTACCGGTCATCGGTCTCTACGCGGCGACCAATCCTGCCCGGAGCGGGCCTTACCTGAGCCGCGAGTACTGTGTTGATGCCTATGAAGCAGCCGCACAACGGTTTCGTGGGCGCTCTGCCCGAGACCTACCGTGGACTGAAAAGATTGAAGAACCGGGCGTGATGGAGCTCATCACCATCGACAGCGTCATCGCCCAACTGAACCGCCTCGCCGAGCGCACGCGCTAGTCGCCTCACGGGGTATCCTGTGCGGATCGCGACCCCCGTCGCCCCGTGCTGCCACCAGAGGTTCCGCATGTCTCGTCTATTGTCCCGATGGTCGATTGCCTGCCTAACGTTGCTGACCGCCGTGAGCACTCATGCCAGCACAGCGGCCCCTGCCAATCTCGGGGCGTCCGAGTCCGGCCTGTTGGGCTTTACCCGCAAGAGTTCCGCAGCGGAGTTAGCGTTAGAGGCCCAGTTTGATAGTGGATTGAATGCCAGCGAGATGCGCGCCTGGCTCGAGCGCATGTCGGCGGAGCCGAATCACGTCGGCTCCCGTCACGACCGTGCGAACGCGGAATTCATGTTAGATCTGTTCCGATCCTGGGGTTTCGATGCACGTATTGAGACCTTCAAAGTGCTGTATCCCACGCCGCGCAAGGTGGCGCTTGAACTGGTCGCGCCGCGTGCCTGGAAGGCAACGTTGACGGAGCCTGCCGTCGCAGGAGACCGAACCTCCAACCGCACAAAAGATGCCTTGCCCCCTTACAACGTCTACGGCGCCGACGGTGACGTCACCGCTGACGTCGTGTACGTCAATTACGGCATGCCCGATGATTACAAGGAACTGGCGCGACGCGGCGTCTCCGTGAGCGGAAAAATTGCGATCGCGCGGTACGGCCGAGGTTGGCGCGGCCTGAAGCCGAAGCTGGCGCAGGAGCACGGCGCTGTCGGCTGCTTGATTTATAGCGACCCCCGGGATGACGGCTATGGCGCGGCAGACCCCTATCCTGCCGGCCCCGGCCGGGCCGAACGCAGCGTCCAGCGCGGCTCTGTCGCTGACATGCCGCTCTACTCGGGAGATCCACTGACACCCGGCGTCGGCGCCACGGACGATGCGCCCCGGGTAACGCGCGATAAGGCCAAGAGCCTGTTGAAGATCCCGGTGCTCCCGATCGCCTGGGCGGACGCAAAACCCATTTTGGAATCGCTCGGCGGTCCCTTGGCCCCCCGCAACTGGCGCGGGGGTCTGCCCTTCGCGTATCACTTGGGCAGTGGCCCGGCCCGGGCACATCTGACCATCGAATCTGACTGGGACCTGCGACCCGTATATGACGTGATTGCAGTCCTGAAGGGCAGTGAGTTCCCCGATGAGTGGGTGCTGCGTGGTAATCACCACGACGGCTGGGTCTTTGGCGCAGACGATCCGCTCTCGGGCAACGTGTCGATGATGGGTGAAATGAAGGCCATCGGCGCCTTGGCTGCAACGGGCTGGAAGCCCCGTCGAACACTCGTCTACGGCAGTTGGGACGGTGAAGAAGCCGGCCTGCTCGGCTCAACCGAATGGGTGGAAACTCATATCGCGGACTTAGCTCAGAAAGCCGTGGCCTATGTGAATTCAGACTCGAACTCGGCAGGCTTTCTCGGCATGGGGGGCAGTCACTCACTGCAGCGTATGATGAATGAGATTGCGGCCAACGTGCGGGATCCGTCTTCCGATGCGTCGGTGTTGGCCAAGTCACGAGCGTCGGAAATTCTCTCAGGCCACCATGGCGATGAAGAGGGCCGACGAACGGCTGAACAGCTTCTACGGGGCGCCGATCTTCCGCTGGAAGCGCTGGGTTCGGGGTCCGATTTCACTCCATTCTTGCAGCATGCGGGCGTCGCCTCGCTGAACCTAGGGTTTGGTAATGACGACCCGTCGGGTGTCTATCATTCGATCTACGACTCGTACGACCACTACATTCGCTTCAACGACCCCGATCTCCGTTATGGCGTGGCGTTAGCGCAGGTCGCCGGAAGAGCGATGCTGCGTCTGGCCAATGCTGACGTGCTGCCACTGCGCACCGAAGACTTTGCGGCGGCCGTGAGCCATTACGTCGATGAGATCGAAACCACTGCCCAAGCGATGCGCCGCGCGACTGAAGAAGAAGGGCTACTGCAGCAGATGCATATCTACGAACTTGCCCGTAGCCATAACGACCCTGCCGAACCACCGACACGTGATGCGGAAGTGCCCTATCTCAATTTTGCGCCGCTGCGTAATTCAGTCAGCCTTCTGATGCAGAGTTCGCGACGATTCGATAACGCGGCACTGTCCGTCACCAGAACCAGCGCTGACGTGTCGGCTGCGCAGCTCACCGTGCTTAACGCGACTCTGCGGACACTTGAGCAATCCTTGCTCGGCACACCTGGCTTGGCGGGGCGACCTTGGTATCGCCACGTTATTTACGCACCCGGCACTTACACGGGTTATGGCGTGAAAACACTGCCGGCGGTTCGGGAAGCCGTTGAAGAACGCCAATTCAAGACGGTCGACGAGGCGGTCAAGCAGGCGGCGGATGCACTCGACGCGTATCGCTTGAAGCTCGACGAAACGACGCGACTCTTAAGCGGCGCAGGCAAATAATTGGAAACCGATGGGGGCGTGCGACAATCCGGTACGCCCCTATCCTAGCGACAGATTCAAGGAGACTTTCATGTCGGAAATGCTCGTTCCCGTGTCCCCCGGCGAGGTCATGGATAAGATCACTATTCTGCGTATCAAGGCCGCACGGATCACGGACGCGACCAAACTGGCTAACGTCAAACGTGAACTCGAGATTCTCGAGCACACATGGTCGGAATCCGCCTATGGGCAGCAGGATATTTCGGCCGATACCGCCGCACTTCAGGCCGTCAATGAGCGCCTGTGGGTGATTGAAGACGATATCCGCGACAAAGAACGCGCGAAGAGTTTCGACGCCGGCTTCATCGCACTCGCCCGCTCCGTCTATATCGAAAACGATGAACGTGCCGCCATCAAGAAGCGGATCAACACCGCTCTGGGATCGGCCATCGTTGAAGAAAAAAGCTACGCGTCGTACCGCTGACGCCGCTCTTCGGGCGCGCGCTTTAGCCGGCGCGCCGTCCGATCAATGTGTACTCGGCCCCACAGTAGGGACACTTCGCCTCGCCCGTTACAGCGACCGCAAGGAAAACCCGCGGGTGAGAATTCCACAGATACATCCCCGGCATGGGGCATGAGAGCGGCAAATCAGCCTCAGAGACCTCATAGCGATGCTCGGCATTCGGCTGAATCAACTTCGGGTCGTGAACAATCGGGGCGCCCATGACGATGATCTCGATACGGTGAACGGCCTTTGATTATAGCGGAG
Organism: Gammaproteobacteria bacterium; assembly: GCA_947455595.1. Classification (GTDB taxonomy): domain Bacteria; phylum Pseudomonadota; class Gammaproteobacteria; order Steroidobacterales; family Steroidobacteraceae; genus CAIKZZ01. The sequence continues at coordinate 114,070 of CANGOP010000001.1, read as the reverse complement.
CCGTCGGAACAGGGGGTTCGGTATCCCGAACCATCACGGCGTCCCAGACGGCCCCAACCCACCGCGCGGTTGCCTCGTGTTCCGTTCGAGGGACGACCCGAGATTGCCCTTCCAGCGATTGCCGGTGATTCACCTGACGGTAATCCCGGTAAGCGTCCACTAATCCGTCGATCACCGCGTGATCCACCAGCGCCGCCGATCCTACCGACTCCAGTTGCCGAATCGTATCTGGGAACGTCGCTAGCGGGGGGTATTCACGCGCGTGCTTGAGCACCCAGTATTGGGCTAGGAACTCGATATCGGCGAGACCCCCACGATCCTGTTTCAGATCAAAATCGCCGGCGCCACCTCGGCTCAGTTCGCGTCGCATACGCTCTCGCATGTCGGAGACGTCACCGCGCAATCGGTCCCGCCGGACGGCCTCCTGAAGCAATTCCGACCGCGCACGTTCAAACCGCTCCATCAGGCTGTGCCTCCCTGCGACCGCCCGCGAGTGCAGCAACGCCTGATGTTCCCAAGTCCAGGCCTCGCTCCGCTGATAGGCCACGAATGCATCGATTTGGGTCATCAGCAACCCACCCTTACCACTCGGTCGCAGACGAGTGTCCACGTCGTACAGCCGGCCGGCGGCAGAATGCACGGTCAGCAGATGAAGAATCTTCTGCCCAAAGCGGAGAAAAAAGACTTGGTTGTCGATCACTTTAGGGCCGACGGTTTCCTGAACAGGCCCTGCCGAGTCATGGAGAAAAACGAGATCCAGATCGGAGGCATACCCTAACTCGCGCCCCCCGAGCTTGCCGTAACCGATCGCAGCAATCTGGCAGGGCTTCAAATGACCAAGCTCGCCCGCCATTGGTGCACCATACAGGGCCACCATGTCCCACCAGGCGTGCTGCATCGCATGACTCAGAATCAGTTCGGCCACATCGGTGAGCCGATCACTCACTTGCATGATCGGCAAGCGCCCCGTCAGATCATAGAGCGCGATCCGAAACACGGCAGCACGCTGCACCTCCCGCATCGCGCTGATCGCCCGCTCCGTATCATCGACACAGTCCTCAAGCCGCAGGGCAAGTTCTTCAGCAACTTGCTCTCGTGATGGCGGATGCTCAAACAGGCCCGTATCAATCAACTCATCCAACAGCAAAGGGTGTGCAGCCACCTGAGAGGCCAGAAATCCGCCCAAGCGACAAACGTCGACGAGGCGGGAGAACGCTAATGGATTTTCGTTCAGCAATGCGAAATACGCCGTACGTGCCCCAATCGCTTCCACAATCGACAGCGCTCTTCTCAAAACCACGGCGGGGTTTTCTAGCTCGTGGAGGGAAAGAATCAATCGACCGATCAAGGGATGCAGCCGTCCGCGGCCGACCTCCCCCAACCGCCGGTAGTAACCCGACGAACGTAGGGTCGTCAGTTGCGTCGCAACGTTCTGGCGATCAGGAGCTGCAAGAGAGCCAAGGTGAGTGACCAACGTCGCCTCATCGGTACCAGCCGCAAATAACGACTCGACCGAACTTCGCTCAGTGTGCCCGTGACTGGCTCCCGCCAGCACCAAGGCAGAAAAACACCGAGAAACACGCTCACGCTGCTCATGCAGCGCCTGCAGCAGACTTTCCCAATCCGAATAACCCATTCCGATCACGATTCGACATTGACGAACCGGATCGCTGGGCAATACGTGGATTTGCTCATCTGCATACATCTGAAGCCGATTTTCGAGACTCCGCAGAAATAGGTAAGCATGGAGCAATTCAGATATATCGCTTTCAGGAAGTAGCCGACTGCCGATCAGTCGAGGGAGTACTCTCAAAAGCCCCTGAGCGCGCAGTCGCGCGTCACTACCGCCGCGGACCAGCTGCAGCGCTTGAACAATGAATTCAACTTCTCGAATTCCACCTTGACCAAGCTTGACGTGATCTATCAGGTCTCGCCGAGCAACCTCACGGGCAATCATGGCTTTCATTTCGCGGAGCGATTCGAAAACGCCGAAGTCAAGATAGCGACGGTAGACGAATGGCCTGACGATCTGGTCAAAAGCTTCTATATATGCGTCAGCGCCGGTAATCGGCCGCGCCTTAATCCACGCGTATCGCTCCCAATCACGGCCATGCTGTTGCAAGTAATTTTCTAAGGCGGCGAAACTCGTGACGAGAGGACCTGAGTCGCCAAAGGGCCTCAGTCTCATGTCGACGCGATAAACGAATCCATCAACCGTTGGGGCGTCCAGTAACTGAATGAGCTTTTGACCGAGTCGTGTGTAGTACTCAAAATGGTCGGCCGCACGGGGACCATCCGTTTCGCCAGACTCCGGATACAAGAAAATCAGATCGATATCCGAAGAGAAATTCAGTTCGCCGCCACCCAGCTTTCCCATGCCGACTACAACGAGCGGCATGATTCGACCATCGGCATAGCGGGCATCGCCAAATCTGGTCGCTAATAGCCGCACCGCATGCATAAGCGCAGATTGAATAGCTGCATCAGCCAGAGCTGATAAATCCGCCAGAGTTTGCGCAGTCGTAACTTGGCCAGAGATGTCGCGAATCGCAATTCTCGCTAACTCGCGGCGCCTCGCCCGCCGAAGACCGCTCATGACCGCCGCTTCATCAGCCAACGGGTCAATCACCTCAAAGGGTGACGTCTCAAGGTTCCACGGATCCGAACGAAGTTGACTGTCGTGGACGAGTGCATCTAAGACGAAGTCACTGGCAAGAACAGCGCGCTCGAGTTCACAACTCAAATGCGCGTCAACAGACAGTAGGCGCTCCCGAGCGCGCGTGAGCACGGACTCCGCGACGCTTGCTGCGGTAGAATCCGTCTGCGCCACCGGATCGATTTGCATACGGCTCAGTATACGGGAGGCCTGCCCAGGGATCCTACCTTGGCTATACTGCGGCCATGAGACCGGCCTTGCCCCGCCTTGATCGCGATCAGTTGGAACCCCTCGGCATCCGCCTGTGCAACTGGGTCGGTGAAGTCGTGCTGATGATGCCAACGCTGCGACGTCTTGAGGATGCCGGCTATCAATTGCATCTCATTGGCCGAGGCTGGGCACGCGCCCTCTTGGAGGGAACCGGCTGGTCGGTCTATAAGCGTCCAAATAGCCTGGTGGAGGCCCGTCGTGCCTGGAGTGACTTGCGGCGCAACCTAGGACCTGATCGCCCCAAGGCGCTTTTATTTACGCGTTCTCTTTCGTCTGCCTTAGAGACTCGATTAGCGGGTTGGAGGCCGATCGGCCACTCCAAAGATGGCCGGACGCCGCTGCTCAGCGCGTCCTATCCGCTCACGCCGTATACGCATGCATCTCGGATGTATTGGGATCTCGCGTCGTTTGCGCTGGGGGAATCAGCCCCGTATCCGACGGCCGTACATCTGGTGCCCAGCGAGCGACAAAAGGCGAAAGCACTCGAATTGCTTGACCAGCATGGCCTGCGGCCGGGTCAGTACGTCGTCATGTGTCCGTTTTCCGGCGCTGACGACCGAGAGGGGCGCAAAGTGTGGCCGCATCATGGAGAACTTGGCGCACGGCTCTCAACGGCCGGGCTCGCCACAGTCGTATGCCCGGGACCCGGCGAAGAGGATCGGGCGGAACGCCTGCTACCGACGGCAACCCAATTATTGGGAACCGACCTCGGCGTCTACGCCGCATTGCTGGCAGAGGCTCGATCGGTCGTTGCCAACGACACGGGGCCAGGCCATCTGGCTGCCGCCGTCGGCGCACGCCTCATCGCTATTTACGGCCCACACTCGGTCATGGCGTGGGCACCTCTGGGCGAGCGTGTCGAGCTACACACATCGTCCGGCGGCTGGCCCAGTCTTGAGCGAATCGAGACAACACTGCTATCGCCCTAAGCGTGCTGCGATTCGGGCGACTCCCCGGTACACTGATGCTTCGATCGAACTCGGAGCTGGATCGTGTCTACAGGACGGGTAATTTGCGTTGGCGAGACGCTATGGGATGTACTGCCTAGCGGCGAATTTTTGGGCGGCGCCCCGCTCAACGTGGCTTTACACGCGACTCGATTGGGTCTGTCTGCCACCGTCGTCAGTCGAGTGGGGCGGGACGATCGCGGCTTCCGTGCGTTGGAGCGCATCCGCTCGCTAGGCGTCGATACGCGCCTCATTCAAACGGATCCGGTTCATCCGACGGGGATCGCTGAGGCCACCCTCGGCGCGGATGGATCCGCGTCATACCGATTTCCAGCGCCCTGCGCATGGGATGCCATTGAAGCCACTGACGAGGCTCTTTTCGAGGCCAAAGGCGCAGCCGTTGTTTACGGTACCTTGGCGCAGCGCTCGCCAACGTCGTCATCAGCGGTGGCGCAACTGCTCAATGTCGCCTCTTGGCGCATTTTTGATGCAAACCTCAGGGCGCCACACGATGATCCAGCGGTCACGTTAAACGGAATCAAGCGGGCGGATTTCGTGAAACTTAATGAACATGAAGTGAACGCCATCACCGGCTGGCTCGGTGTTGAGCCGACGGCCTGTGCGTTGTGGGAAAAAATAAGAAGCGACTATGGCGTGCAGTCCCTCTGCGTTACCGAGGGAGAACACGGCGCCCACCTGTGGCACCGCGGCACCTACGTATTCCAACCGGCCTTTCCGACCACAGTCACCGATACGATCGGTGCTGGCGACTCGTTCCTGTCGATGTTGATTGCGGAACTTCTTGCCGGATCAAGTTGCGTTGACGCCATGCGCCGTGCTGCACGGCTCGCCTCATTTGTCGCCTCTCAAGCGGGCGCATCACCCGACTACGATGCGTCGGCTTATCGGCGCGCCTAACTAAATCGTCGATCGGAGCCGCTCTGCGGCAGTTTCGGGCGTGAGATCACGCTGAGGACCCGCCAGCATCTCGTACCCCACCATAAATTTCCTGATCGATGCGGAGCGCAGCAACGGCGGAAAGTAGTGCGCATGAAAATGAAAACTCGGATGGCGCCCTCCATCCGTAGGGGGCAGGTGCAACCCCATGGTGTACGGAAAAGGGTTCTTGAATAAAGCGTCATAACAGACGTTTACTTTCTTTAGAACATCGGCCATTGCCTCCAGCTCGTCGGTACTGAGCGCCGAAAGTGTCGCGTGATGATTTCTCGGCAAAAGTAGCGTTTCGAAGGGCCAAGTCGCCCAAAAAGGAACCACCACAACGAAGTGGTCATTTTCAATGACGAGCCGTTCTCGCTCAGCAATTTCAGTTGCCACGTAATCACACAGCAGACATTTCCCCGTCTCCTGGAAATAGGCTTCTTGGTTACGAACTTCTCGAGACAGCTCATTCGGAACGGTCCGATTCGCCCAGATCTGTCCGTGCGGATGCGGGCTGCTTGCCCCCATCATGGCGCCGCGATTTTCAAAAATGGTAACGGCACCGATATCACCCTGGGCTCCGAGATGCGCATATTCAGCCGCCCATGTTTCAATCACCGACCGAATCGCGGCGGGCTGCATTTGCCCGAGCGTGAGATGATGCGACGGGGAATAACACAGCACTCGACACAGCCCAGACTCTGCTTCGGCTTCTAAGAGTCCTCTGCGATAGCCGGCGCTCATCATCGGCTCCGGTCGAAGCGCCGCAAAATCGTTATCAAATACAAAAGTGTCGGCATAAACGGGATTTTGAATCCCTCCCGCTCGCACATTCCCGGGACACAGATAGCAGTTAGGATCGTGTTCAGGCAGCGTGATGGCGTCCAGTTTTTCGATCTGTCCCTGCCACGGCCGTTGTGTTCGATGGGGCGACACGAGCACCCACTCATTGGTCAGAAGATTGCGGCGACGATGCACACCGGCAAGCAAGCTCGACTCTTCAACAGTCATAGATCTCTCCAGCACCCTGCGCGGCATCGCACACATAAAATTCCGGTGAAACACCCGTTTTTGAACGGTATTGCTCCTGAATTTCAGAGCAAATCACAGGCAGCGCCGCTTTCTCTACCAAATTGACCGTACAGCCACCAAATCCTCCCCCCGTCATTCGAGAACCGACGACACCAGCAAGATCAGAAGCGGCTGCCACCATCTCGTCCAATTCCTGACAGCTCACAGAATAGTCATCGCGGAGGCTTTGATGGGACGCGCGCATTGCCTCGCCAATCAACTTGAAGTTCCCGTCGGTCAATGCCGACGCCAGTTGGTGAACGCGATCATTTTCAGTGACGACGTGCCGCGCACGCCGGTAACGCCATGAACCCAATTCGCGTTGACTGTTGTCCAGCATCTCCACGGTGACATCCCGCAAGGACCGGATGTCCGGATGCGCGCTCGCGATAATTTGCACGGCTTCTTCACATTCCTGACGCCGCCGGTTGTATTCCCCGCCCGCAAGCTGATGCCGGACCATCGTATTGCAAATAAGCACTGACATCGGCGTGGCATCAAAACGCAATGGCACTAACGAATAACCAAACGTACGGCAATCCAACATGACGGCATGATCCTGCGTGCCATGCACCGATACGAACTGATCCATGATCCCGCACCGAGCGCCCACGTACTCATTCTCAGCCCGCTGACATAATTGCGCGATTTCCAGCGAAGGGGGCGCTTGGTCAGTGAGTCGCCCGATCAGCGCGATCGCGACAGAGACTTCCAGCGATGCAGAGGAGCTCAGCCCAGAGCCGATTGGAACATTGCCGTGAATCACGAGATTGGCACCGCGAATTGGATATCCAGCCGATCGAAGACTTTCCGCCACTCCAATCACGTACTGACTCCAATGCAGTCCGTTGCGGGCATCTGCGCTTCGCTCCTCACCTAGCTGATAAAGAGTCGATTCATCGACATTGACCGAATGGATGGCCAGCTGGTCGTCGTCCCGTGGACTCATCAGAACCCACGAGTCCATTCCGATCGCCATCGGCATCACGAGACCATCGTTATAGTCCGTGTGCTCGCCAATCAGATTTACCCGACCCGGCGCACGAAACAGTCGAGCGCTCTTCCCCGGATCCCCGAGACGGTCGACAAGAGCCTGCCGCATCAAGGCGGCTCGAGCCATCCGCTCCATCAGGGACGTCGTCCAGATACCGCAGCAAGACTCGCCATCACGGCACCAAACACGGCAAGCACGACGCCCCACATGAGATCAATGTTGAGGGAATCTCCTCCGACTCCGGCCGGTTGAGCAAGCAGACCGTATCCGGCGATCAGAGCGCCGAAGAGGAGAAACAGGATGCCGATGGGCCAACGAATATCCAATTTCATATCGCCGCTCCTTACCAGAACATCCAGTTTAAGATCACGGCTGCTGCCAATGCGATGCAGCCGAGCGTCGCCGTACGCGTGAGCCACGAACCACCTGTTTCAGCGATGCGCGGTGTCTCCGAGTACACCAATCCGCGTAGAGCGCCCCGGTCGGGAACGTGCGTCATCAAACTCACTAGCGCCGTTACAGAAAAGCAGCCGGAAAAGGCGAAGATGGCCGTCCAGAAGTTCTGCGCCATCTCGCTCGGGTACTGGTGCAGCATCGCCAGCCATCCGCCTTTGATGCCGGAGAGAGCGTGAGCTGGAATTGTTAAGCCGTGGTGAATCGCGGCGCATGCCGTACCTGCCACCAGACCGTAAAACGCACCGTGCCCATTGGCTCTGCGCCAGAACATGCCCAGCAAAAAGGTTGCAAAGAGCGGTGCATTAATAAAGGCAAAGACGAGTTGCAAGACGTCCATGATGTTGTTGAAACTAGCGGCTAGGTACGCGGCCGCCAGCGACAACAAAACGCCGACTGCGGTGGCCGCACGGCCCATCCAGAGCAATCCAGCATCCGTTGCGTTGGGTCGCAGATAGGGCTGATAAATATCGTTCGTCCAAACGGTATTAAAGGCGGTGACATTCCCCGCCATTCCAGACATAAAACTCGCGATGAGTGCGGTTAAGCCCAGCCCCAAAAGTCCATTCGGGAAGTAGTGCCCCAACATAACGGGAATCACCAGGTCGTAATTCGGACTGCCATCTAATTTCGTTGGCAATGACAGAGACCCACCGCTGTGTACCAGTGAAATCGCGATCATTCCCGGCACGATCACAAGGAACGGAAAGAGCATTTTCGGAACGGCCGCCACAAGGGGAGCGCGCCGCGCAGACCGCATCGAATCTGCAGCCATTGCTCGCTGTACGATCAAGAAGTCCGTACACCAATAGCCAAAAGAGAGCACGAAACCCAGCCCCATCACAAGGCCAAACCACTCGACACCCATTGGGTTTTGACTTGTTGAACCGAGATAGCGCCACGAATCACTCCACGCACCCGCCGCATAGCCCTGATCCAATGCGACACGCTCCAGGCCATGACGTAGGCCATTCCACCCACCGACGTCATGGAGGCCCAAAATGACCAGTGGCGCAAATCCAAAAACGATCAGAAAGAACTGCAGAACCTCGTTGTAAATCGCTGAGGTGAGTCCGCCGAGCAAGATGTAGACCAACACGATACCGGCGCAGATCCACATACTGACGTTGAAATCCCAACCCAGCAGCAAATTGAGCAGCAGGCCCATGGCGTACATGGATATTCCGGATGACATGATCGTCATGACAGCGAACGAGAACGCATTAAAAGCACGCGTTTTCTCGTCGAATCGCAGTCGCAGATACTCCGGGACCGAACGCGCTTTAGACCCGTAGTAGAAGGGCATCATAAAAATCGCGAGGAAAATCATCGCCGGTATGGCACCGACCCAATAAAAATGACTGGTGGCCATCCCATATTTCGCACCAGAAGCAGCCATGCCGATAACTTCCTGAGCGCCCAAATTGGCAGACATAAAGGCTAATCCGGCCACCCACGCCGGAATCGCTCGTCCTGAGAGGAAGAAATCGTTACTGGTTCGTATGGAACGCTTTAGCCACCAACCAATGCCGAGAACAAACCCGAAGTAAATGACTAACAGTAGCCAATCAATCATCTCAAGCTTGATCACAACAGACTCCTAACGATTCGTTCTTTTTTGCATCACAATGCGAACTCGTCGCACCGACGCATCCCTTTGCCAGGCAATAGTCACGCGTCGCGGGAAATCAAATGCGCCAGCCTTTTCAGACGTGGGGCGACGACTGGAACAGTCAACATGGTGCTACCGACCGCCATCAGCAGTAACGCGGTAAATGTCGCGTTGGTGATGAGCTGCTTGTCCAGCAAGATGTTGGCGAAGATAATCATGATCAGTGCTTTCGTTTGCAGCAGCCAGCCAATGAGCCCGCTCTCGCCACGCTGCCATCCCAGTAGACGACCTGCGATTCCCGTACCAATCAATTTCCCGAGCACCGATGCTGCAAGCATCGCTGCGGCGAACAGAAACACGCTGCTGCCGCCCATGGTCCATGCGGTCCTCAGCCCTGTGCTCAAGAAGAAGACCGGCATCAGGACCAGTAACACGTTGTGGCGCATGGCATCCATGCGATCTCGATTGAACCAGTGACCGTCGAGACTCGCACCCGCCAGAAAAGCGCCCACCATAAAATGCAAACCCGACCAGTCCGCGCCAAAGGCACTGATGGCTAACCAAATGAGGGCGACGTACCAGCGGTCAGACTCCTGAATCCTCCGCATGATGGCTCTAATTCCACAGGCAGCCGCCACAAACGCTGCGATAAAAATTAACTGGCGTCCGACTCTGGACCAATCCATCAGAATTAAAGCGAGCACTCCCCAGATCGCCAGATCGTCGAGGCTTGCGTAACGGAGAATGCGCTGGCCAATGGGCTCGCGAAGAATGCCGAGCTTTTCCATGAGCAGGACGAGGATTGGCAATGCGGTGACGGCGCACGACATTCCCACACCGAGAACGAACTGCCAAGATGCAGCGCCCTCGCCCTTCCATCCGTCAAACAGGAGGGCCGCACTGGCCACGCCAGCACCACACAGCAAGGGAATACCTAACGCGAGGCCCGCCGTAACGCCCGTCTCTCGGCGGTTTTGCCACACCTGAGACAGGTCCAGCTCCAATCCGGCGATCATGACAAAGAGCATGACCGCCCACCAGGCAACTCCATTTAACGCTTGGATGACCGCGGGATTAAAAACAAAGCTGTAGTAGGTGGGGAAGACAGCGCCCAACAATCCGGGCCCGAGCAAAATTCCGGCGATAATCTGTACGACAACCAGAGGTGCGTAGTATTCCGTCCGGCCAAGACGCCACAACAAGTAGGGTATAGAGAAAATGATCGCCATCGCGATCAAAAATATCTCGGCGGTTTGCATATGCATAGAACCTCTCCCTGACTTGTGCGACTAGTGGCGCCGCCCCGACAGGCCATAACGGGCAGCCGCTACTGATAATGGATTAATGATGCGCCGAGCCAACGGTTAACAGCAAAACGCCGTGTTCAGGGACCGCCGCTTCGAATTCCCGCGTCAGTCTGCCGATCGGCCGCTGTCGCCATACATCGCGCATTGGGGCATCCAATGCCAGCGCAGGGTCGAGTTGTGCGATGTTCAATCGCCGGAACCCCTTGCCGAAATTAAAGATACCCACCGCCTTACGCCCATCCGCCAACTCACGGACCCAGACATCCCAGTCATCCTGGTGATAGACGCGCTGCGCCGCATGACCGAGCACGTCCTGATCAATCGCCAGCACCTCGTCGTTGGTGAGTAGGTTTTTGGTAAAGGGATCCAAATGGGTGAGCTCATTCCCCAAGAGCAGCGGCGCCGCAAGCAACGACCAAAGGCTGATATGCGTGTATTGCTCATCAGGCGTGACTCGCGACGGATGCAAATCACCGCCCCAACCCACTTCCCCAACGACCAGCATGTCTGGATCGTTCCAGTGGCCTGGCTGCGCGTAAGGAGCTGATCGGTTCTGCGAATCGATAATTTCCTTCACGATGCGCCAGGTGTCTTCGATGTCACCTGTCGTTCGCCACAGATTGCCACCGACTTCGTGGCCCCATTTCCAGACGTCCTTGCTACCGTATTGGCACAGGCTGAACACAATATCCCGCGACTGGGCTGCCAAGGCGTCATGCATCACTTGGTAGGGCTTCTGATGGTCTGCCAGCGATGGTTCCTTCGGCATCGTCAACTCATAGGAGCATAGATCGTATTTGAGATAGTCAACGCCCCACTCGGCCCAAACATCGGCATCCTGACGTTCATGACCCAGCGATCCCAGAAACTTTCCGCAGGTTTCAGGCCCTGGGGACGAGTAAATCCCAAACCGCAGTCCTTTTTGATGCAGGTAGCCCGATAGCCCCTTCATATCTGGGAATTTGGCGTTCGTTGAAATACGACCATCGGCGTGGCGCTTGGCTGATTCCCACCCGTCATCGATATTGACGTAAGTCCAGCCATGTGCTGCGAGCCCACTCGACACCAACGCGTCGGCAACGGCACGGACCTTATCGGCATTTACATTCAGCCCATAGGCATTCCAGCTGTTCCAGCCCATCGGCGGCGTCAGTGCCAACGAATCACCGACCTTGAGGGAGAGGTTCATTTCCGCATGCCCAAGCTCGTTAGCGGCAGAGAGCAGAATGCGATAGTCACCCCGTGTCGCCACGGACCCCGAGATAACACCTTCAGCGGCATCAAACGTCAGACCCTTCGGCAACTTCGTCGCGGTCAATTTCAACGGAAGCCGGCCGGTCGCAGCAACGCGATAGTAAATGGGCGATCCCGGGCGCGCACCCAAAACCTTCGCACCATTTAATCGCGGCTTCAACGATTCCGGTGGCGTCAGCAGGTAAGGCGCATGGTACGTCTCATGGTGCACAACCCCCGTAGACGCATCTCGGAAGTGAAATCTCACTTCGATACCCGCCCGCTGCGGGGCCGAAATGGGCACCTGAGCCGAGCCGTTTGCAGGGACCTCTAAGGGCTTGAATCCGGAACTCAGCACAGCGTCAGCTGCAGAATCGTAGACTTCATAGTCCATGCGCCCAACCAGCTCGACCGGGAATTCGTTCGACCAATAGGTCTGCGCTGTAAATTGCTCGTGCCCGTAGGCGACCTGTGTCTTACCCAAATCCAGTGACAACCCGTCGGTGATTTCAGCCAGACTCAACGTCGGCATGTCGCGATAGAAACCACCGCCACCAGAACCATCGAATACGCGCACCGCCATGACATTATCGGCATCCCATCGGACTAGATTAGTGGCGAGGTCCACGTAATACGTGCGAATGCCATTCCAGCGCGTGCTGTAGCCGCGCGAATCGTCCGGAAACTGACCCATTTCACCGATCTTCGTTCCGTTCAGAAAGGTCTGATCGACGTCGTCAACGCTCGACAGATAAATGCGAAGGCGATGATCCCACAGCACCGTTGTGCGAAGACTCGAGGGAATGTTGACGTGAAATCGATACCAAGAATATCCGTCGTAATTCTCGAAGCCCTGCTTTTCGTAGTTTTTCAGGGTCGACAGAGTCACCCACTGACTATCGTCGAATTCCGGAGCAGCACGCGCCATGTCGTCGCCGATCGCAAATTTCGCCGATGGCATTTCAATGACAGACTGAACTTCTGAATGCGCCAATGGCAAGACGAAGATCAGCGAAAGGAAAAACGCTCGAACGTAATTCGCCATGAAAATCCCCCTCTACAAGTCTTCGCAAAAATGCGTCAGACCGCTTTACAAAATCGATCTATGAAAGCCTGATGGGTTGGCAACTGGCGGGCGGAGCCTTGCAGCGCTTCCCGCAACTTTGCCAGCCAATCGATCGCATTCACGCTTCTGTGATGGAGCAGTGGATCGACACGTTCAGGAATATTGAGCTGCCCAATATGCACCGCCAGCCACGATGCCTGACCGAACAAGTCAAACTCTCTTTGAATCAATCGACCGTACCGCCGGAAATGGCTGATTTTGTCTTGCAGAGAATCTGGGACGGACATTTGGGCGCAGTATTTCCACAACTCGCTATCGGTACGCTGATTTAAGTGGTAGTGGAGAATTAGAAAATCGCGGATTCTCTCTACTTCACTATGAGCGATTCGATTGAATTCATCAGCGTTCATTGGATCGAAATCGCGATCCGGAAAAAACGCGAGCAGCTTGGCAATACCTGCCTGAATCAGATGCAGACTGGTTGATTCGAGCGGCTCGAGAAATCCACTCGACAAGCCAATCGCAATCACATTCTTGTTCCAAATCTTTTTGCGGCGCCCCGTGTTGAAACGCAGGAACCGTGGATCAGCCAATGGCGTTCCGTCGAGATTTTGAATAAGGGTATCCGCCGCTGCATCATCACTGATGAATTTCGAGCAGTAGACATGCCCGTTACCAATCCGATGCTGAAGCGGGATACGCCACTGCCATCCGGCTTGGCGTGCCGTGGATCGTGTGTAAGGTGTGAAGTCCGGGGTGCTTGCACAGGGAGCTGCGACGGCTCGATCGCAGGGTAGCCAATGCGACCAGTCCTCATAGCCGGTTTTCAGGGCCCCTTCGATCAAAATGCCTCGAAATCCGGAGCAATCAATGAATAGATCGCCGGCAAATTGACGACCGTCTTCAAGCGTCACACTTTCTACAAAACCGTTCCTCGCGCACAGGGCCACATCGGCAATTTTCCCCTCGACTCGAATAACGCTTCTTTTTTCAGCGTAGTCGCGCAGAAAGGCGGCGTACAGGCCGGCATCGAAATGGTAAGCGTAGTCGTAAGTTGATAAGACGTGCCGAGGGTCCTGGACCGGTGGCGCAAAGCGCCCTGCGGATGCGGCGGCCCACGCCATGCAGTAGTCATCCAATGGGCCCGCTTTCCCGGCTTCGCGCGCCTGGAGCCAGTAATGGTGCAGGCTAACTGTGTCGAAATTTCGGCCAAACGTGCCAAAAGGGTGAAAATAGGCGTGACCTTCTTTTCCCCAGTTGACGAACTGGATGCCGAGTTTGAACGATCCCTTCGTTCGGCGCATGAACTCGGCCTCGTCGATGCCGAGCATTTGGTTGAAGGTGCGAATAGGGGGGATCGTGGCCTCACCCACACCAACCGTACCGATTTCCTCCGACTCAATGAGGGTCACCGCACAGCCGACGGGAGCTGCATTGGCCAGCGCCGCGGCGGTCATCCAGCCGGCAGATCCACCGCCGACAATGACGACACTACGAATCGCGCGGTCTGGCGTGTCCATGAGTAGCCCCTCTCCAGTTTGCTTTAGAACGGTCTCGTCCTGAGGCCCGATTTCGCCCCCGGATCTCAATGCCTTCGACGGTTCCCAGTATAGAAACGAAAAGGAGCGACGTCTTGCGACGCCGCCCCTTTCTCATCTAACTGGGGCGCTTCGTGGCATCGATTCAATAGCCACGAAGCCCCCATCGAACAAGCGGCTTCTTAGAAGCTGAGCTTGATCGTGCCCATCACCGTGCGACCAAGCGCAGCGCCGACGCTGGCCACGGCTGGCGTGACCGACGCATCCGAGACACCGCCCGAGGCGCGAGCATCGAACTTGTCGAACAGGTTGTAGCCCTGCAGACCCAGTTCGAGGTTCTTGACCGGACGGTAGCGGACGAAGCCCGTGAACACTTCCGATCCCGGCCAGTTGGCGTTCGAGCCATCCGTGTAGGAGGTGTTTCCGGTCGCAGCCAAGCCGATCGACACGGAGTCGAGCACGTTGTACTCACCCGAAACCGTATAGATCATCTTCGGCATGTACTGGGCCTGGAAGTAGCCAGTCGCACCCGACGGCTGCTGCTCGGCCTTCGCATACGTCGCATTCGCAACCAGCGAGAACGCACCGACTTCATAGGTACCAAAGAACTCGAAGCCCGACGACTTGAAGGAGTTGTCCTTGACGCAGCCACCAGCACCGCCGGGGCAACGCGTTGCCGACAGTTCATAAGTCGACTGCTTGAAGTCACCCTTGAGGAGGGTCAACTCCGCCGTGTAACGGCCTGCGCCGAGGTGTCCGCGCGCCTTCACGCCCAGTTCGTACTGGTTCACGAAGTCGACTGACGGCGTGACGCCGTCAGCGGAGCAACCACCGACGTGGTTCGTCGCGTCCGCCGAGGTGCAGAGCGCGCCATCGGCGCGGATCTTGCCACCCACCGTCTGACGGTCGCTGTTGAAGCGGCCGCCACGCGAGGAACGCGCGAACAGCGAAATATCATCGGACAGCTTGTACAGGACGCCGATCGAGTAGTTCGTGTACGTACGGGTGTAGTCGAGGTATTCCTGCGCGCCATTCGGGAGAATGGTCGGGATGTTGACGGTTTCGCTCAAGCCCGACACCGGGTTCACCGCAGAGACCGGTGTGGTGAAGGTTTCGCCGCCAGCCTGCGTCCAACCCGAGGCCTTCATGTTCTCGAAGCGTGCCGACGCATCGATATCCCACTTGCCCGTCGACCAGTCAAGGTTCAAGTACGGCGCGGTGTCGGTGTACGACAGGTCGTAGGCACGAGCGCAGCAGGCGCCCCAGTTGTTGTTGAAGCCCGCGATACCGTTGGCCGTGAGCAAGTTGCCTGCAGCGTCAACCACATTGAGCATCGCGCCATTGTGGCCCGAGAGCTCCGAGTAGGTCTGGTTCGTGTGCCAGTCCAAGGCAATGTGCTGGTTCATGTAGAACACACCACCGCGGGCGGTCAAGGTACCGGCGCCGTCGAGGTTGAACTTGTCCGACAACGCGAGGTCGTTGGCGAAACTGCCCACATCATTGATGTTCGTGTGAACGTCAGTGTTGTTGTTGAGGTAGCGGTTCGTGTAGAGCTGGCCGGCATTCACGCCGTTGGCGTAATAAATCGCGCCGCCTTCCGGGGTCGCGCTCGCCGTCGTCGCCACATTCAGGAACGGAGCCGAGAACGCGCCGCTCATGCGCGTCCAGCGCATGTTGTTGTCAACCTTGATGCCACCGTCGAATTCGTAGTGCACCTGGTTCTGCAGGGCGGTCGCCTTGGTGGTGATGCCGTCGGTGTTGACCGACTGCAGTGCGCCATTCGAATTCACGATATTGAAGTGCTGGTTCAGAGCCGAGTAATTCGACTGCGACCGGCCGTCAAAGCCCGGGAACGCGCTGATGCCATCGACGGAAGTGCCGGAAGCATTCACGTAGGCCGGGGAACCCGTGTAGTTCGGCTCCTTGGTATCCGCCAACTTAGCGAGGAAGCGGATGTAACCCTTGCCGTCAGCCAGATCCTTCGTGATGTTCGCCTTCAACTGCACGCTGTCCGACACGTTGTAGCCAGCGTGGAGAGGACCGCGGCCGGTGTGGGCGTAACCGCCGACGTGGTAATGCACGGTGTCGCCAGCCGAACCGCCGTAGCGGAAATCGACGCGGTTCTCATCGAAGCCGAGACCACGGTTGAACTGGACGTAGCCGCCCGACTCCTTGCCGTAGTTCGAGATGTAGTTGATAACAGCGCCGGGGGCCTGCGAAGCAAACGTCGACGACGAACCGCCGCGAACCGCTTCGATGCGGTCGACGCTGGCGTCATAGTGTGTCCAGTAGTCGTTGTTACCGAACTGCATGTCGCCGAAGAGCACGGTCGGCAATCCATCTTCCTGGATCTGCACGAACGGCGAGCCGCCGGTGGCAACGGGCAAGCCGCGGACGGCGATGTTCGAGTTACCACCCGGACCCGACGTACCGTTCACCTGGATGCCTGGGATCATGCGGAAGACTTCCGCTTCCGACGTCGGCTGGAAATTCTTCACCAACTCGGCCGGGACTGACGTCACCGAGACCGACGTGTTGAGCACGCTCTTGTCGCCGCCCGAAGCAGTGACGACGATTTCGTCGAGCAGGCTGTCGTTGCCCTTCGCCGAATCGGCCGCAACCGGTGCGGTATCGGCGTGAGCGCTGGCGCTGGCGGCGAGAGCCGCCGAGACGAGCATGCGCAGGAAAAGTTTTTCGTTGGACGTCTTCTTCACAGGAACCCCCTAGATGAGACTGGATGAATTGCAATCGATTGGAAGGGCAGTCAGAAACTAACCCCTGATATCCGAGCGGCGAACTTCACCACAACTTGCAATCGGTTGCAACAAACGATTGCAATGCGGATATCTGTTTAATTCAAAATCTATGTTGCTTTTTAGCAACTGCAAATGATGTCTTGGACAAACCCTTTACGCAGCGGAGGTGCGAACGTCAAATGCGAGCACCAGGCGCTCACCGTCCTCAAATGGAACAGTCGAATGCCACATCGTCGAAGGGAACAAGACCAGACGACCCACCTGAGGTTCAATTTGCGCATACGGCGGAAGTTCAAGCCCAAGCTCGGGAGGCGCGACCCCAAAACGGATCCATCCCGCGGGCGGGGTTCCCATCTGTTCACGGGATGGCAATGAAACGTAGAAGGCCGAACTGAGCCAACCCATCGGATGAGTGTGGGCAACGTTGTATCCCTGCCGCGTTAACCGTACCGACCAGCTGCCGGAATACCGCACTCGATGACGAGGGCTACCCAGCAAAGGATGACCCTCCTCGTAAGGCGGCAACTGCGCGATATATTCGCGCACGGCATCGGTGATTTTTTCTTTGGCGCGCGCAATGATGGGCTCTATACGGAAGAACAGCGGACGCTCGGTCTGTGTGCCGCCACGCACCGACTGCTCGATGTAGGGTGCGCGCGCGGTATGTAGGCCGCGAAGTAAGTGAGCCAACTCCTCCAATTCGCAAGCCGTGAGATCAACTTCCAGCGCGCGAACATAAGGCGGCGATCCATCTAGCCATTCCGCGCGAGCATCACCGGTGAGTCGCCAGATCAGCGATAAATAGGGCCAAGCGAGATTGGCTGACGCCGTGCGTGCGAGCCTAAGCGCCTCTTGCTCTGCTTCAGCGGGTCGTCGCTCACGCAGACAGTGACGAATCCATGCAAGCCCGAGTATCTCATCCTCCATTCCGCGGCACTTTTCAAATAGACATTCAGCCTCGCTGCGGGCGCCAGCCTCGGCTGCAATGTACGCGCTTGCCACGGTGAGGATTCGCTGGTCTCCGAATGCACTTTGCGCATCGCGAATAATGCGACGCGCCGCGTCCCAGTTCCGGGCTTGCGCGACGAAGCGAAACCACGCCAAACGTAGACGCAGGTTGCCCGGCTCGACGGCTACCGCTTCTTCGTACCCACGCGTGAAATTCCCTTGATCGCCTGACGTCCAACGGATCTCAGCCAGTCGATACTGACCTTCTAGCCATCCCGGGGTCTTACGCAATTGCTCCTCAAGCAGAGCAATGGCCTCATCCTGTCTCCCGTCCGCAATGAGTGCGCTCGCAAGCGTCAAGCGCAGACTCGGATCATCCGGAGACCGCGCTAACGCGTGATTGACGGAAGTTAACGCCGGTAATCCACACTGAACGAGTGTTTGTGCGCGTGCGGTCAGCGTCAGCGGATCTTGCGGATCGAGTAATTCGGCTTGGTGGAAGGCTTCCAATGCCTCCGGCATGCGCTGTTCCTCACGCAGCGCGAAACCATAGAGACGCCAGGACAGCGCATGCTGAGGATCTGCTTGCAGCGACTGCTCAAGCAAGGTGATCGCAACCGAAGCCTCGCGACGCCCCATGGCGTCATGAGCCTGTTGATACAGCGCATTCGCAGCCGCTTTGTCCTCGGTCACGTCATCCTCAGCCCGTCGATTCGTGTTTTCCTGACCTCATCAGACGCGCACGCCGTCAGTTCAGCACATGGTCAAGCCTATCAAGGCGCGTCAGACCGCCGAACTCTTCTCTAACAATCGAGACTCGGCGGGCTTGCGCAGATGGTTGTACAGGGCGGCAATGAAGAAGATGCCGCAATAGCCAGTCGCCAGACGGAACCCAGCGGCAGGATCGCCAACGCCATCGCTGAGTAAGCTCATGGACATCGGCCCGAGAATGGCGCCAAGACACGTAAAGAACAGAATAACGCCCGCGACGGAGCCTTGATCGGTAGGCTCGAAACAGCCGATCCCTTTCGAATTGATCGTCGGATAGATAATTGACATGAAAAGTCCGGAGAGCGGCAGGAGGTAGAAAGCCGCCTCGAGACCCCAACAAACACTACCCAGAAAGCACAGCAGGATCGCTGTGGCACAAAAGAGCAGAGCCAACGTCCAATCAAAAGTTTGCAGTAGCCATGCGCCCACGAAACGACCAACAGCCCGCATGATGAAGAAGGCCGGCAGGGCGTAGCCCGCGCGCAGCAGCAGTGAGTCCTTAAGCCCACTCAATAGAGTCGGCATCCAGACGTAAATGGCACATTCCACCGCCACATAGAGAAATGCAGCAATGCTAAAGCCCAGCGCATAGGGGTCTGCAACGAGACGCAGTGCCGTACCTACGGAGCGTTTTTCCTCGAGCGTGGCGACAGGCGCTGACGGGTAGCGAGCGGAGAGCGCAATCAAGAACAGCAAAGAGCAAAGACCGCCAGCGACGACATATAGCCAGCGCCAGGAAACACCCGCGGTAGCCAACAGGGTCACAATCAATGGCCCGATGATGGCGCCGACGCCAAAAAAGCCCTCGACGAGATTCATCGTCGACGTCAATTCGGTCGTCGATGCCGACAGGTCACCGACCAAGGCCAAAGCGCCCGTCTTGAAGACGCCTATCGAGGCACCGGCCAAACAGATCATGGCCAACAACATCGGGAAACTGGACGCGACCGGGACACAGAATGCGGTCAGGGCGAAGACAGCAAGACCAGCGAGAATCGTCCTCTTCCGCCCGAATCGATCCGCCAAGAATCCGAGGAAAAGGCCGGCTCCCATGATGCCCGCCATACTCCCGTAGTGCAGCGCACCCGCCGTCGTCTGACTTAAGCGGAACTCAGCAATCACTTTTGGGATGATCACGCCGACGGCATCGGTCGTCATCGCAAACATGAAGAACATCAGATAGGTGAGCCAACGGATGGCTGCAACGCTACTCGGTGCCGTCACGCGATGTTTCGTGGTCATACCCCCTCCTCGCAGCCCTCGTAGCGGGGCCGTATTAATAACTCAGAATAGCGAAAAGGCCGGCGAATGCAAACGATTGCAGATCCAATGCGCTCGGAAGGAGCCCCACCTCGTCGCTTACACCCGTGCCTTGGCTCCGCAGGATTCTCGGATGATGAGCTCGGCTGGCAGCGTAACGGACGATGCGTCTTCCCCAGCCAATCGCTGAAATAGACGTTCCACCATGGTGCGCGCGCCGCGTTCGAGATCCTGCCGAACGGTGGTCAGCGCAGGATTACCATGCACCGCGAGAGAAATATCATCGAAGCCCACCACGGCGACGTCCCCTGGCACGGTCAACCCGGCTGCCGTAAGCGCTTGGATGGCGCTCAGGGCGATTAGGTCGCTCGCTGCAAAGACGGCGTCAAATCGGACCTTTGACGCAAGCAAGTTGCTCATGGCCGCATACGCCGTATCTGCGGTGAGATGTGCCGGGACGATATGCTTTGCCTCCAATGGGCGACTGGCGCTTTCCAGCGCGGCCAGATATCCCTCATAGCGCAGACCAATCTCTGGCAAGCTCGGGTCGCCAAAAAACACAATGCGCTGACGGCCTAACTGAATCAGGTGTTCAACGGCGCGGCTTGCGCCGCCGATGTTGTCTGTGCCGACCGTGCAATAGGTCTGATCGACAGCCGGGGCGCCCCAGACCACCAGCGGCCGGTAGTAGGAAGACACCTCCTCCAGCGCTTGATGTTCCGTACTTTGACCGATCACGATGACGCCATCGGACCGGCCAGACGCCACCAAGTTTGGCAGCCAGTCGTTCATCGGTGGCACGATCTTTTGCAGCAGCACCCCGTATCCACGCTGGGTGATCGCATCGGCAAGATAACCGAGCATCTCAACGAAAAAGGGATCCGTGAGCGGCTGGCTGGCTTCGTGGGCGAGTGGGATAACGACGCTGATGGTCTCGGTCCGCTTCAAGCGCAAATTGCGCGCGGTGGAATTGACCACATACCCCGCTTCACGGGCCAACCGCATGATCTCGTCGCGTTTCTTCTTGGCAACCAGCGGGCTGCCCGCCAAGGCACGCGAAACGGTCGAAGGCGATACGCCGGCCATCGAGGCGATATCCGCCATCTTCGCTGGTGCTCGATGTCCGCCTTTACCCTTCACGCTCCACTCCCGAGGCATCGACCGATACGACTGCCCATCCCGGCTATTGTGTTCCCAGCCGAGAACACCGTGCAACTGCCGCAGGAATCGATTGCATAAGATCTTTGGAGGCGGCATCGTCGACCCACGTAAAGTTGGCCCGACCCGGCGGTCGCCGCTTGAACGTTCCGGTGAGACACGACGAAGGACCCGACAGGAGCCCACATGACGCCATCTGCTGCCATGAACCCACGCATATTCTTATGGTCGATCACCTCAGCACTGGCTGGGTTTTTGTTTGGCTTCGACACGGTTGTCATTTCCGGTGCTGAACAGCGCATTCAAGCCCTTTGGGGGCTGTCGCCCGAAATGCACGGTGTCGCTATGGCGTCAGCCCTCTATGGAACGGTGCTGGGATCACTGGCTGGCAGCTGGCCAACCGACCGCTTCGGCCGCAAGCGCACGCTGATCCTGATCGGATTTCTGTATGTGGTGTCGGCCCTCTGGTCCGCGTTGGCCGACAACGTGAGTGGGTTTATCGCAGCGAGGCTCATTGGCGGCATTGGGATCGGCATTTCGACCGTCGTGGCGCCACTCTACATTTCCGAGATCGCGCCGCCTGCGCGTCGCGGGCTGCTAGCCGGCATGTTTCAGTTCAACATTGTTTTTGGCATCGTCATCGCCTATCTGTCGAACGCCTTGCTTGCAGACGTCGGTGAAAACGCGTGGCGTTGGATGCTCGGCGTCGCAGCGTTTCCATCCCTCGTGTACGGCATCCTCAGCTTCAGTCTCCCGGAGAGCCCACGATGGCTGTTGGCACGTCGTGGCGATGTAGCCCGCGGTAAAGCCATCCTGAGACTCATTGATCCGTCAGCCAGTGCTGACGAAATCGACGTTAGGGCAGCCGAAATGATGACGACAACCGCTTCGAATGAGGCGTCCGGACAGTTTTGGACTCGATCCCTCAGGACACCGATCCTGCTGGCTTTTCTCATCGCATTCTTCAACCAGCTGTCCGGCATCAACGCGATTCTCTATTTCGCCCCTCGCATCTTCGAAATGACGGGCCTAGGAGCTCAGGCTGCACTGCTGCAATCCGTGGGCATCGGCTTAACCAACCTCATCTTTACATTCGTCGGACTCTGGCTCATCGACAAGCTCGGTCGGCGCACGCTACTGACGATCGGGTCGTTCGGCTACATTGTGTCGCTGAGTCTCGTCGCGTGGGCTTTTTCCAGTGGCCATGTCGCCATCGTGCCTCTGTGCATCTTCGCGTTCATCGCAGCACATGCGGTCGGTCAAGGCGCCGTAATCTGGGTGTTCATCTCCGAGATTTTTCCCAATCGGCATCGAGCTGCCGGTCAAGCACTCGGCAGCTCGACACATTGGGTATTTGCAGCACTCCTCACGACGCTGTTCCCGAAAATGGTCAGTGCCTTCTCTCCTGCGTCCGTGTTCCTATTCTTCTGCGCCATGATGGTGCTACAACTCATCTGGGTCCGCACAATGGTCATTGAAACCAAAGGCGTCGCACTCGAGGACATCCAAAAGCGTTTGGGCAGCGGCTGAATAAGAACGCTTCACGACGAAAACCGCAAAAAGGAAAAGGCCCCGCAAGCGGGGCCTTTTCTATTGGACAGCCAGCCGTGCGCACGAACCGCGCCCGGCGAGCGGGATTACATGTCCATCCCGCCCATGCCGCCCATGCCGCCCATACCGCCCGGCGCGCCGTGCGAATGGTCATCGTCCTTCGGAGCCTCGGCAATCATCACCTCGGTCGTCAGGAGCAATCCGGCTACGGATGCCGCATTCTGCAGCGCAAGACGAGTAACCTTGGTGGGATCCAAGATGCCCATCTCGATCATGTCGCCGTATTCGCCCGAACCGGCGTTGTAGCCGAAGTTGCCCTTGCCCTCACGGACCTTGTTGAGCACCACCGCTGCATCTTCACCCGCATTGGTGACGATCTGGCGGAGCGGCTCTTCGATCGAGCGAGCGAGGATGCGAATGCCGAAGTTGCGGTCGTCGTTTTCGTGGGTCAGCTTCTCCAGCGCCTTGAGGACGCGGATCAACGCAACGCCACCACCCGGGACCACGCCTTCTTCAACGGCTGCGCGCGTCGCGTGCAGCGCGTCTTCAACGCGCGCCTTCTTTTCCTTCATTTCCATTTCGGTGGCCGCGCCAACCTTGATCACGGCAACGCCGCCAGAGAGCTTAGCAACGCGCTCCTGCAGCTTCTCGCGATCGTAGTCGGACGTCGCTTCCTCAGCCTGGGCACGGATCTGGGCAACGCGCGCCTTGATCTCGGAACCCTTGCCGGCGCCGTCGATAATCGTGGTGTTTTCCTTCTCAACCACAATCTTCTTCGCTTCACCGAGATCGTTGAGCGTAGCCTTCTCCAGCGAGAGACCCACTTCATCCGAAATCACGGTGCCACCGGTGAGAATTGCGATGTCCTGCAGCATCGCCTTGCGACGATCGCCAAAGCCTGGCGCCTTGACGGCCGCAACCTTCACGATGCCACGGATGGTATTCACGACGAGCGTGGCCAGAGCCTCGCCTTCAACGTCTTCGGCGACGATGAGCAGCGGACGGCCAGCCTTGGCGATACCCTCGAGAACCGGCAGAAGCTCGCGAATATTCGAGATCTTCTTGTCGTAGAGGAGGATCAGCGGCTTGTCGAGTTCAGCCGTCTGGTTGCCCTGGTTATTGATGAAGTAGGGCGACAGATAGCCGCGATCGAACTGCATGCCCTCGACGACGTCGAGTTCGTTGTTCAGGCCCGAGCCTTCCTCAACGGTGATCACGCCTTCCTTGCCGACCTTTTCCATCGCTTCGGCGATCGTGTTGCCGATGCTCTCGTCGGAGTTCGCCGAGATCGTGCCAACCTGAGCGATCGCCTTCGTGTCCTTGCACGGCTTGGAGAGCTTCTTCAGCTCGTCAACCGCGGTCTGGACCGCCAGATCAATACCTCGCTTGAGATCCATCGGGTTGACGCCAGCGGCGACACCCTTCAGACCTTCACGCACGATCGCCTGAGCGAGCACGGTTGCCGTGGTCGTGCCGTCACCGGCCTCATCGGAGGTTGCGCTAGCAACTTCCTTGACCATCTGCGCACCCATGTTCTCAAACTTGTCCTTGAGTTCGATTTCCTTCGCGACCGAGACGCCGTCCTTCGTGACGGTCGGAGCGCCGAAGCTCTTGTCGAGCACCGCGTTACGGCCCTTGGGACCCAGCGTCACCTTGACGGCGTTCGCCAAGACGTTCACACCCTTCACCATGCGGGCGCGGGCGTCATCACCAAAACGTACTTCCTTAGCTGCCATGTTCTCTATTCCTCTGAATTCTGTTGCGGGGAGACGGTGTGGATTACTTCTCGATGACCGCGAGGATGTCTTCCTCACGCATCACGAGCACGTCATCACCATCGACCTTGACTTCGGTGCCGCTGTACTTGCCGAAGAGCACCTTGTCACCGACCTTCACGTCGAGCGGACGGACCTTGCCATCTTCCAGAAGCTTGCCGGTGCCGACCGCGACAACGCGGCCCTTGCTCGGCTTCTCCGAAGCGGAATCCGGGATTACGATGCCGCCCGGCGACTTGCGCTCGTCTTCTTCCCGCTTAACGATCACTCGGTCATGCAGCGGACGAATCTTCGACATTTTGTTTGTCCTCCTTCAGGAGCCAGTAGTATTGAATGGACCCCGGTGGGGCCCGGAGGGGAGAAACTGTTAGCACTCTCCCCTAACGGCTGCTAAATATAGCGGCGAACTCGCGCTTTTCAAGACCACCCGCCGGAATTTACTGAACAACTCCGGCGGAGTTCAGAACCGCCAAAAGGGCCGTACAATGCACGGGTCAAGTGGAATCAATATGCTGAAAAATAAAGATTTTTCTTTATTCCCGAGGCTGGTAGCGGGCCTTTTTGTCGGCGTCTTCTCCGCCTTTTGTGCCGCGGCGGCCGAGCCTGCCTTTCTGAAAGCAGAAGACGCTTATCGGTTAGAGGCGACCGCCAGCGCTCGAGACGTGGCCGTGACCTATCGGGTTCGCGACGGTTACTACCTGTACCGCAATCGGTTCGCCTTCAACACGGAAACCTCCGGCATTCAACTGGATGCCGCTGAATTTCCGCCCGGGCTTTCGCATCACGATGATTACTTCGGGGATCAGGAAATCTACAGGGGCACGTTCACCGTACACCTCCCCTATCACCGCTCGGCCAGCGCACCCGCGAGTCTGGACCTCAAACTGCGCCTGCAGGGGTGCGCGGACGCCGGTTTGTGTTACCCGCCGCAAACGCGTGTGGTGACGGTCAGTCTGCCGGCAGCAACGGTTGCCGCCCGCCCGGTAGCAACCAAGTCTTCACCCCAAGCGTCGGGATTATTGAACAAGCTGGTGAAGCCCAGTACCGGCGCGGCCGGCGCAACCGATTTTCTGCCAGCTGAGCAGGCGTTTCAGGCGAGCGCGCAGACGCGCGCGAACCGGATCGTCGTGCGCGTCAACATCGCAGAAAGCTACTACCTGTATCGGGACCGCTTCCGGTTCAGCGTTCCCGAGACGACAACGCTCGGTGATCCGGTCTGGCCGGTTGGCGAGACACATCACGATGAATACTTCGGCGACCAGACCGTCTTTCGCGGCGCACTGCAGTTTGAGGTGCCCTTCAGCGGCACTCGGCCGCAGGTCTTGACCCTGAGTTATCAGGGCTGTGCCGATGCGGGGCTTTGCTACACGCCACAAACGGTTCGGCTGAACCTCAGCGAGTCAACAGCGGCCTCTCCAAAGCCAACCACTGCGCCGTCGGCCGGCGCTGAGCAGGATCGCCTCGCTCATCTCGTCCGTTCCGGTCACTGGTGGGCGGTCGTCGGAGCATTCTGGCTATTTGGCTTACTGCTGGCCTTCACGCCCTGCGTTCTACCGATGGTGCCGATTCTTGCCGGCATCATTGCCGGTGACGGCGCCTCCACGAAACCTGGCCGCTCATTCGCCCTCGCGTTAGCGTATGTCGCGGGTATGGCACTCACTTACACCAGTGTTGGCGTCGCCTTCGCTGCGGCCGGGGCACAGGCACAGGCGGTGTTCCAACAACCGTGGATTCTGCTGCTGTTCGCTGCCCTGTTCGTAGCGCTCGCGCTGGCCATGTTCGGTGCCTTCGAGCTTGCGCTGCCCTCGGGACTGCAAACTCGGTTTGCCACCATGAGTGGCCAGATCAAGGGTGGACGTTTGGTCTCCAGCGCGATCATGGGCGCGCTCTCATCCCTGATCGTGACGGCGTGTGTGGCACCGCCCTTGGTCGCGACTTTTATCGTGATTGGTCAGGTGGGCGCCATTGGTCGTGGCGCCCTCGCGCTCGGTTCGCTGTCGTTGGGTATGGGCACGCCGCTGCTCTTGGTTGGCGCCTCCGCGGGCCGATTGCTGCCCAAGTCCGGGCCTTGGATGGAAACCGTCAAAGCGCTGTTCGGCGTGGTGTTTCTGGGCGTCGCGGTTTGGATGTTGGACCGCTTGGTGTCACCCCGTATCACCCAATTTGGCTGGGGGCTGGTCGCGGTCTCGGCCGTGTGGGTGCTCGCACGGGTTGGTGTGCGCGGCGGCGCCCTCAGCATGGGCCGGCGCCTGGCTGCACTCGCGTTAAGCCTGTATGCACTGGCCCTGTTCGGCAGCGCCTCGCTTGGCGGGACCGATCCCATCCGCCCTTGGGTCGGTACGCCATGGGGGCCTGCCGTACCACATCCCCTCGTGTTCCGAACGATCAAGTCGGTCGAAGACCTCGGTGGGGTTTTGGACGAAGCGCAAGCAGCCGGTAAGCCACTGATGTTGGACTTTTCAGCCGACTGGTGTGTCTCCTGCAAGGAAATGGATGCCCACACCTTTAACGTCCCCGCCGTTCAAACCGCACTCGCCCGATTTATTGTCGTGCGCGCCGATGTCACGGCGAATGACGCGCAGGACCAAGCCCTGCTGCGAAGTTTCGGCATCTACGGCCCGCCGACCACCGCGTTCTTCAAAGCGGATGGCGCGAACGCGGAACGGCGCGAATTCCGGCTGGTCGGATTCGTGGATGCCGACCATTTCTTGCAACATCTGGCTAAATTTGAGGCTACCCCGTGAAAATCCCCCCAGCGTTGCGTCTCGCCTACATCGGCTTCGCCGTCATCGGCGTTGCCGTGATCGCCGCCTATCTGTGGATGCCGGGCAAGCCCGTAACACTGACGCCGTTGGAAAAGGGATCGCCAGGCCCGGTCGCCACCGAGGCGGTGCCGACCTCACAGCCTGAGTTCACGCTCACCGGACTGGACGGTCAGCGGCACTCGATCAGTGAATGGAAGGGCCACCCGCAAGTCGTGAACTTTTGGGCCACGTGGTGCGTACCTTGCCGCAAAGAGATCCCGCTTCTCAGCAGAATGCAGACCGAGTACGCCTCTAAAGGTCTCAAAATCATCGGAATTGCCGTGGATTTTCCGGAAGATGTCCAGAAATTCGTCACGGCGACACCTCTGCCATACGACGTCCTGATGGGTGAAGATGACGCCCTAGAAGCCGCAAAAGCGTATGGCGTCGAGTCCATGGCACTGCCTTTCACCGCGTTCGTCGATTCGCATGGTCGAGTCCTGACCGTCCATCTGGGTGAACTCCACGAACCGAACTTGCGGGCCACCTTGGATGCTCTGCTGCGTTTCGACGCCGGCGAAATCAACGCTCGCCAAGCGACGGCGGCCATCGAGGCGGCGACCCCCGCCAATACGACGCCTGTGGCGCCCGGCAACTGACGCAAAAATGCAACAGTCCTCCTGCGGCTTGTTTGCAGGATGGGCGTGGTTCGGCGCAATTGGGAACGAATTGCGTCAATCCCGGTTTTTTTGGGTAGACTCGGCCCTCGGGAAGCAGGCTCCGGGGGGCCAATGACGCGCATTCTGGTCCTCAATGGGCCTAACCTGAATCTACTGGGCACCCGCGAACCGGGCACCTACGGCAGCCAAACGCTGACCGACATTCTTGACCGCCTAGAGACGGTCGCCGCTTCCCGTGGCGCTGAGATCGTGGGCTATCAGTCCAATGCGGAACATGAGCTGATCGAGCAAGTTCAAGCGGCGAAGTCCCTCGGCTTTGACGCGATCATCGTCAATGCCGGCGCTTACACACACACGAGCATCGCCTTGCGTGATGCGTTTGCTGCGGTCGCTGTTCCGTTCTACGAGGTTCACATCTCGAATGTGTACGCTCGTGAAACGTTTCGGCATCACTCACATTTATCCGCGCTCGCGGCCGGCGTCATTGTCGGACTCGGCACCTTGGGCTACGAGCTAGCCTTGGAAGCCGCCCTGCGTGCGCACCCCATTCGCTGATTGTTAGACGAGGAAAGCTCATGGATATTCGCAAGGTCAAGAAACTCATCGAACTGCTCGAGGAGTCCGGCGTCGCGGAAATTGAGATCAAAGAAGGCGAAGAGTCGGTACGCATCAGCCGTCACGGCTCCGCACCGATGACCACGTATGTGTCCGCGCCAGGACCCGCGCCGGTCGCGGCAGCGCCAGCTGCGCCTGCGCCTGCGCCTGCGCCTGCGCCGGCTGCTGCGCCCGCGCCAGCCGCCACGTCGGCCGATTCGGCGGTCACAGCGCCCATGGTCGGCACCTACTACTCGTCGCCCGCGCCAGGCGCAAAGGTGTTCGTCGAAATCGGCTCTGACGTGAAGGTCGGACAGACGCTTTGCATCATCGAAGCGATGAAGATGATGAATCAGATTGAATCGGACCGCGCCGGCCGCGTCGTCTCGGTACTGGTCAAGAACGGCGAGCCGGTTGAATTCGGTCAGCCGCTGTTCATCATTGAATAAGCCCATGATTGACAAGGTTCTAATCGCCAATCGCGGCGAAATAGCGCTGCGCATCTTGCGGGCGTGTCGGGAACTCGGCATCAAGACGGTTGCCGTGCACTCGACAGCTGACCGCAATCTAAAGCACGTGTTGCTGGCCGATGAGACCGTGTGTATCGGTCCGCCATCGTCCAAGGACAGTTATCTGAACATGCCGGCGTTGATCGCCGCGGCTGAAGTCACGGACTCCGTCGCGATTCACCCCGGTTACGGCTTCCTGTCGGAGAACGCCGACTTTGCCGAACGCGTCGAGAAGTCCGGCTTCATCTTCGTGGGCCCGAAAGCCGAAACGATCCGAATCATGGGCGACAAGGTCTCTGCGATTCGTACCATGAAGGCAGCCGGCGTGCCCTGTGTGCCAGGGTCGGGGGATCCACTCGGAGATGATCCCGAGGAAAATCGCAAGATTGCCCACAAAATCGGTTACCCGGTCATCATCAAGGCCTCGGGCGGTGGCGGTGGGCGCGGCATGCGTGTGGTGCATTCCGACGCTGCGTTGGCTACCTCGATCAGCGTAACGAAAGCTGAAGCGCTGGCCGCGTTTAGCAACGATCAGGTCTACATGGAGAAGTTCCTGGAGCGGCCACGACACGTGGAATTCCAGGTCCTGGCCGATAACTACGGCAACGTGGTTGTTCTCGGCGAACGGGATTGCTCTTTGCAGCGCCGCCATCAGAAGATTGTCGAAGAAGCGCCGGCGCCTGGCATTACCCCGGAAATGCGCGCGGACATGGTGGTCAGCATCACCAAGGCGCTGAAAGCCGTGGGTTACCGCGGAGCCGGAACGCTGGAGTTCCTGTACGAGGATGGGCGCTTCTACTTCATTGAAATGAATACGCGTATTCAGGTTGAGCACCCGGTTACCGAACTGGTCACGGGTATCGATCTGGTCAAAATGCAACTGCGTATCGCAGGCGGCGAACCACTTCCGATCAAGCAGGAAGATGTTCGGATCACCGGTCATGCGATCGAGTGCCGTATCAACGCGGAAGATCCCAAAACCTTCATGCCAAGCCCCGGACCCGTGAAGCTGTGGCACGCTCCCGGCGGCCCGGGCATCCGCGTCGACAGCCATTTGTACACGGGTTATGCCGTTCCGCCGTACTATGATTCGCTCATTGCCAAGGTCATCGCCCATGGCGAAGACCGTGACACGGCGATCGCACGCATGCGAAACGCGCTGTCCGAGATGGTGGTCGAGGGGATCAAGACGAATGCACCGCTCCATCAGGAGATCTTCGGCCACGCCGCCTTCCATCAGGGTGGGGTCGATATCCACTATCTTGAGCGGCGGCTCGGCCTGAAGTGAAGTAAGGTGTTCAGGGTGGCGATCGCTACCCTGAACCGTTTACTGAGGAGCCCTCACCGGCCATGCCGTTCCTGCAGGTCCATGTCACGCTCGACGGCCTTGACCCTGAGTCGGTCGAAGACGCCTGCTTTTCGATCGGCGCGCTCTCCGTCACGCTCGCGGATGCGGGCGATACGCCGATTCTCGAGCCCCTACCGGGCACCACACCGCTCTGGCCAGCGACAGCCGTGTCGGCCCTGTTTGCCGATGGTACGGATCCCGCGGCCGTCGCCAACGCCCTGTCTGACCATCTCGGGCGCGAAGTGGCCATCACGGCGGAAACACTCGGTGACCGAGCCTGGGAACGCGAATGGCTGAAAGACTTTCACCCGATGCGGTTTGGCGAGCGCTTGTGGATCTGCCCGGGTGGCCAATCCCCACCGCAAGACACCCAACCGGATCCCACCATCGTCTGGCTAGATCCGGGTCTCGCCTTTGGTACCGGTACGCACGCAACGACAGCCCTCTGTCTTGAATGGTTGGACCATGAGCAACCCGCCGGCCGCCGCATCCTTGACGTCGGCTGTGGCTCAGGTGTGCTGGCCATCGCCGCGCTATTGCTCGGCGCAGACAGTGCGCACGGCCTTGATATCGACCCGCAGGCGTTGATCGCCTCAACCGACAATGCGCTGCGTAATGAGGTCTCCGGCCGTCTCACGCTCGCCGGTGCGGACACGGATTGGGGCGATGGCTACGACATTGTGTTGGCCAATATTCTGGCGGAGCCGCTCATCGAGTTAGCGCCGAGGATTGCAGCCGCGACCCGACCCGGTGGCGCCGTCGTCCTTGCCGGTCTGCTCACTGAGCAAGCGAACTCCGTCGCTGCAGCCTACCGGCCTTGGTTTCAGATGGAGACACCGCGAGATCGGGATGGTTGGACTGGCTTGTCCGGGCGACGTCTCTGAGTTCGGATCATGTATACGCAATGCCCTGAGTGCGACACGATTTTCCGCGTCAACGCCGCCGTCCTTCGCGCTGCCCAAGGGCAAGTGCGCTGCGGTGTCTGCGATGCGACATTCGATGCCATTCGCTTCCTGATGGACGAGATTGAGGCCGGCGTGAACGCCGCCTCAGCGTCTGGCATTCACTTCGAGCCCTTGCCCGAAGAAGCCTCCGCGACCGACCACGCGGCCGAGAAACCCACACCCTTTAGGCCCAGCCCGTCCCTACCGTTGGTCGCGTTTGAGGTCGCCGACGCCGCAAACGAATGGTGGGCGACACCGGTCAGCGAATGGGTTGCGCCGCCTACATCGGCGGCGATAGAAGGTTCAGCTGATGACGTTCGGGCCTTGGCTGCGCCGGAAGATGGCATCGCAGTGGTCGATACCGAGTTGAGTATCGCCGTGCGGACCTACGCCGAGGTCGTCGATCAATCTGTGGAGGAGTCGGTACACGAACCGATCCCGGCCTTCGAAACCGAGGCCACGCCGCGGATTGAACTGGAAGAACAGGATCGGGTCAGCCACTCGCCTGGCGCGGGGGCTCCATCGACAACCGGCAGATGGCTGGCGTGCGCCGTCCTGCTGCTTGGACTTCTCGCGCAGATGATCGATCACGAGCGGGATCGGCTAGCCACGTTGCCGGCCATCGCACCGGCGTTGACGGCCGCCTATGGGCTGATCGGGCGCTCTATTGATCCTCGCTGGGATATCGCGGCCTATGACATCCGCGAGTGGACGGCGACGCCGGATACGGCATCCAAAACCATCCAACTACGGGCGAAAATCCGCAACCGAGCGGGCCAAGCCCAACCCTGGCCATTGCTGCGCATTATTTTTGAAGATCGATTTGGCGGACTCGTGGCTCGCCGTGATTTCACGCCGACTGAATACCTTCCCGGCCATCCACCCGACACCGGCTTGATGGGTGCCGGCATGCAGATCGAGGCCAATCTAGCGCTCGTCGACCCGGGTATTCAGGTGGTCAGCTACGAGATCGACACGTGTCTGCCACGGGGTGGCGATGTCGGCTGTGGATCCGACTACAAAGGAACGCACGCCGAGTGATTGTGATCGGTCCGTTTCAATTTACGCAGCCCCTGGCGCTTGCGCCGATGGCGGGTGTCACCGATCGACCGTTTCGGTTGCTCTGCCGCCGTTTCGGCGCGGATCTGGCGGCCTCCGAAATGGTGACGTCCGACATGAGCCTTTGGCACACGTCAAAGTCACGCCTTCGCATGGATCACACGGGCGAGCCGGATCCGAGAATTGTGCAGATTGCCGGGGGGGAGCCGCAGATGATGGTTGAAGCTGCCCAGCGCAACCGCGATCTCGGCGCGCAAATCATTGATATCAATATGGGCTGCCCCGCCAAAAAGGTCTGCAATCGGGCTGCGGGATCTGCCTTGCTGCGGGACGAACCCCTCGTCGCCGCGATCCTTGCGGCCGTTGTCGCGGCCGTTGAGATTCCCGTGACCCTTAAAATGCGGACGGGGTGGGACCGGGACCACCGCAACGGCCCCCGCGTCGCCAAGTTGGCCGAAGAAGCCGGCATTGCCGCTCTCGCCATTCACGGACGAACCCGCGCAGACCATTACGAAGGCGAGGCGGAATACGAGACGATTCGGGCCATCAAGGCGAGCGTCCGAATTCCCGTTTTTGCGAACGGGGATATTGATTCGGGTGCCAAGGCAGCTGAAGTGCTCGCACTGACCGGAGCCGACGGCATCATGGTGGGTCGAGGCGCACAGGGTCGGCCATGGATTTTTCGGGAAATTCGCGCGTTTCTCGCCGGCCAGGGCCCCGTCGCTCCGCCAGATGCCGCAGAAGTCCGTGATATCATGCAGGGGCATTTAGAACAGTTGTACGCCTTCTACGGCGAGCAAGCGGGGCTACGGGTCGCGCGCAAGCACTTGGGTTGGTATCGAGACACGGCGCTGCAGGAAATGGGCACTGTGGATGATCCCTTCTCCAACGGCGAAAGCACGCTTTTTCGAGCCTTGCGCACCGTCGACTCGGCGGCGTCACAACTGTCATTAATGCACGAATGGTTGGCGACGATCAGCGCGCGAGCGTCGCTTTCACGTTGGGACAGAGAACCGGCGCCGGCGATGTCGCCACAGAGCGGAACACGTCGGACTACGGTGGGATAAACCTCGGTTTTCCCACCCGCGCGGTCGGTGCAAGACGGGGAGGCAACATGGCCATCGGTCGCAAGACGACGCGCAGTGCTCGCGCCAGCAATGCCGGCACCAGCACCACTAGCGCCAGTGGAGACAAGGCGGTCTCGCTGCGGGCGCACGCTGAACTGACGCTGAGCGCCTATTTTGAGAGCCTGAATGGACATCGTCCGTCGGGCCTCTATCAACTGGTCATCCGCGAGGTCGAAGAGCCCCTTTTTCGGGCGGTTCTCAACTACACGGACGGCAACCAAATGCGAGCGGCCGAAATTCTCGGCATCAATCGTGGCACCTTGCGACGCAAACTAGAGGATTACGGCCTTGTCGACTGACTCCATCACTCGGGTGCCGGTACGCCGCGCCCTGCTGAGCGTCTCTGACAAGGAGGGCATCGTCGATCTGGCACGATCACTCTCCACTCGCGGTGTCGAATTACTCTCGACCGGCGGTACCGCCAAACTATTGGCTAACGCAGGACTACCCGTCACCGAGGTGTCTCAGCACACTGGATTCCCTGAGATCATGGACGGCCGCGTCAAAACGCTGCATCCGAAGATTCACGGCGGACTCTTGGGCCGCCGCGGTCAGGACGATGCTGTGATGGCCGATCACGGTATTGCGCCGATTGATCTGCTGATCGTGAATCTCTATCCCTTCGCCGCAACGATCGCGCGACCCGATGCGTCCTACGACGACGGTGTTGAGAATATCGATATTGGTGGCCCAGCCATGCTGCGCGCTGCCGCCAAGAATCACGCCCATGTGGCTGTGGTGGTCGACCCCGCTCATTACGCCGAGTTATTGTCGGCACTGGATGCCGGCGGTACCGACTTTGCATTTCGCCAACGACTCGCCGCCCAGGCGTACGCGCATACGGCGCGCTACGACACCATGGTTGCCGACTGGATGCTCAAGGCGGCCGGCGCGACCGAGTCACACCCGCCAGCACTGGAACTTCGATTCACCAAGAAACTGGAACTCCGCTACGGCGAAAATCCGCATCAGTCTGGTGCGTTTTACGTTGATGGCAGCGCGGGCGCCAGCGTCGCGACTAGCCGTCAGGTCCAAGGCAAGGAACTCTCGTACAACAATATCGCCGATGCCGACACCGCACTCGAGTGTGTGCGTCAATTCGAGGCGCCGGCCTGCGTCATCGTCAAACATGCGAATCCCTGCGGCGTCGCCGTCGCGGACACGATCGGTGGCGCCTACGAGCAGGCCTATCGAACCGACCCGACGTCGGCTTTTGGCGGGATCATCGCCTTTAATCGACCACTGGATGCTGACACGGCCCGCTCGATCCTTGATCGTCAGTTCGTAGAAGTCATTATCGCACCCGGCGCCAGCGCAGAAGCGCTCGCCATGACGTCCGTCAAAGCCAATGTGCGCTTGCTGCTGACCGCATCTCTCAATGGACCAAGCCCGCCCGCGAGCGAATATCGCAGCGTGACCGGGGGACTGCTGGTCCAGGATCGCGACACCGGTGTGCGGTCGCTCGCGGATTTGAAGGTCGTCACCCGACGCGCCCCGACGCCGACGGAAATCAATGACCTTCTGTTTGCGTGGCGCGTCTGCAAATTCGTGAAGTCGAACGCGATCATCTATGCGCGCGACCAACTGACCCTCGGCATCGGCGCAGGACAAATGAGCCGTGTCGTCTCCAGCCGTATTGCCGCCATGAAAGCGGCCGATGCAGGCTTTGACGTCAAGGGCGCAGCAATGGCATCCGACGCCTTCTTCCCATTTCGGGACGGCTTGGATGTTGCTGCCGAATACGGCATTACGGCTGTCATTCAACCCGGCGGGTCACTGCGCGATGATGAAGTCGTTGCCGCGGCTGACGAACACGGCATGACGATGGTTTACACCGGCATGCGCCATTTTCGCCACTGACGAGGTCATTTCCCGTGCGCGTACTCGTAATTGGATCGGGCGGCCGAGAGCACGCCCTCGCTTGGAAAATCGCCTCATCCCCCCGAGTCAGCGAAGTGCTGATTGCGCCCGGTAATGCCGGGACGGCGCTTGAGGCCGGCTGCCGTAACGTCGCCGTCGCGGCAGACGATATCGAGGGTTTGTTGGCCCTTGCCCGGCGCGAAGGCGTCGACCTCACCGTGGTTGGACCGGAAGCACCTCTGGTGCTCGGCATCGTCGATCAATTTACGGCAGCGGGTTTGCGGTGTTTCGGGCCAAGCCAAGCCTGCGCAAGGCTCGAGGGATCCAAAGCGTTCAGCAAAGAGTTCTTGACCCGTCATCGCATTCCAACGGCAGCCTACGGCCGGTTCACGCGCGACACCTTCGATCCCGCGTTCGTCCGGGCTCAACGTCTGCCCGTCGTCGTGAAAGCCGACGGATTGGCCGCCGGCAAAGGCGTCGTCATCGCGCAAAGCCATGACGAGGCGATCGACACGATCACCGCCATGTTCGCAGGCACCTTCGGTACTGCCGGCGATACCGTGGTCGTCGAGGAATTCCTCGAGGGCGAAGAAGCCAGCTTCATCGTCATGGTGGATGGCCAGCATGTGTTGCCGTTGGCGTCGTCGCAAGATCACAAACGTCTTCTCGACGGGGATCAAGGGCCCAATACCGGCGGAATGGGCGCCTACTCCCCGGCGCCGGTCGTTACACCAGACATGCACGACCGCATCATGAGGGAAGTCATTGCGCCGACCGTCGTGGGCCTGGCATCGGAAGGGACGCCGTACACCGGTTTCCTGTACGCAGGGATTATGGTCGCGCCGGACGGCACGCCCAACGTGCTGGAATTCAACTGCCGCTTTGGCGATCCCGAGACACAACCCGTCCTCATGCGGCTGGAGTCCGATCTTGTGGACCTCGTTGAAGCAGCCCTGATAGGACGGCTGGACGAAGTGGAAGCGCGCTGGGACCCACGACCCGCCGTCGGCGTCGTGCTGGCTGCGGAAGGCTATCCAGACGCGCCCATCAAGGGTGCTGTCATTGAAGGCCTTGGGGCAGCGGCCGCGCTGCCGGGAAAAGTCTTCCATGCGGGCAGCGCAAACAAAGGCAGCGACGTCATCGTCTCCGGTGGTCGCGTGCTGTGCGCCGTTGGCCGAGGCACGAGCGTTGCTAGCGCGTGTCGCGAGGCCTATGCTCTGGTGGATGCTATCCACTGGCACGGTATGCAGGCACGCCGAGATATCGGTTATCGCGCCATTGCTCGCGAGCAGACGTAACATGGTGAGCATCACTCGGGTTCGGCAGCACACGCTTGACCCAGTGGTTGCGCGCGCACGCGTTGAGCAAATAGCCGCCAAGCTCGCCGATCGCTTTGGCGCACGCTGCCGCTGGGATGGCGATCGTTTGTGTGTGGACCATACCTCCGTTCAAGGCGCATTGAGCCTCACGGCGCATCAAGTCACGCTGGAGGCGGAACTGCGTTTTCCAGTGTCCCTCTTGCGCACCCAAATCGAGACGGAAATCGATCGTTTGATGGAACGGGAGCTGAGCGCATGACGCCCACCTTTAGACTGGCAACGCAAGCAGATGCTGCTGAGCTGAGCCGCTTTGGTGCCGCCGTCTTTACCGACTGGTACCTCCCCGACAACAATGCCGAAGACGTGCACCTACACGTGCGCGAGACGTATAGCCCGCAGCGTCAGTCTGAAGAACTGTCCGAGATCGGTCAGTGGGCCGTCCTCGCCCATATCGGAACCGAGCTAGCCGGCTATGGACTACTGCGAGCAGATCGCCCGTGCCCAGGCATCGACATCCCCCAGATGGCGGAAATTCGACGCTTCTACGTGGCGCGGGCGTGGCATGGTCAGGGAATCGCCGGATCACTGATGCACGCCGTCATTGAACACGGCGAATCAGTCGGCGCACGCGGCTTCTGGCTGACTTGCTGGGAAAAAAATCCCCGCGCATTGGCTTTTTATGCGAAATGCGGTTTTATCCGCGTCGGCGATACCACCTTTACCGTGGGCACCGACGTACAGACGGATCACTTACTCGCCCGCTGCCGCTAACCGCGGCCACTTTTTGAAAGGACTGCTCATGCGCTTGCCCTCTTTCGTGATGATCGTGGCTGTTTTGATGAGCTGTGCGGCCAACGCCCAGCCGGATAACTCGCTCACCTCCGTCGTCGCAGACCCCGCGCGCTCGGCCAACTTCGTAGCCCGGGATGGCGCGCGGCATCCGGTTGAAGAACTCACGTTCTTCGACATCAAGCCGAATATGACGGTCGTCGAACTGTGGCCGGGTGGCGGCTACTGGACAGAAATCCTCGGCCCTTACTTGAGCGCACACGGTCACTACGTGGTCGCGTTCCCGCCAACCAGTGACGAGCCGGAAGTCGATGACGCGTGGCACAAACGCGTTCATGACCAGGGCAAGCGCCTTGGAAAAATCCGCGAAGTCATCGCAGGACCCGGTCACTTGGACTTCGTCCCCGCCAACAGCGCCGATCGTGTCCTGACGTTCCGCAATCTGCACAACTGGATGGATGGCGGCTATGCGGAGGATATGCTGAAGGCTGCTTTTCGGGCATTGAAGCCAGGCGGCATTTTGGGTGTGGAAGCGCATCGGGGACGCACCGATCGCCCGCAGGATCCCAAAGCTGCAGACGGATATGTGCGCGAAGACTACGCCATCGCGCTGGCCGAAAAGGCCGGCTTTAAGTTGATCGGCAAAAGCGAAATCAATGCCAACTCGCGCGATACCAAGGATTGGGTCGACGGCGTCTGGACGTTACCGCCGACACTTTCACAGAAAGACAAGGATCGCACCCGTTATATCGCCATCGGCGAGGCAGACAACTTCGTTCTTAAGTTCCAAAAGCCTCGCCACTGACAGGCTAGGCGCTTTGTCTTGCCGGAAATCGTAGGGTGACCAGCAGTCCGCCGCCAGGACGGTTTTCCGCTCTGGCGGTTCCTCCATGGATACGCATCACGCGCTCCACAATCGCGAGGCCGATTCCGTCTCCTGGTTGTACGCGCGCATGCTCGACAGAGACGCGATAGAACGGTAGGAAAATTTTCGTCAGCGCTTCGGCGGGAACGCCAGGACCCTCGTCGGCAATCGTGACCGCGACGGCGTCGGCCGTGTGCTCAAGCCGGATCAACACGCGTGATTGCGCGTCGGCATAACGCAAGGCGTTTCTAACGACGTTTTCAACAGCGCTAGCAATCCATTCCGGATGCCCTTGCATCCAGACAGATTCGTGGGCACATTGCCAGTCGACGACGATATCGCGACTCTTGCCCTCAAACTCGGCATCTCGAACGATCGTTTCGAGCGTCTCGACCAACTCAACTTGTTCCATTTGCGGCACAGCCACGCTGGCATCAATTCGGGTCAGTCTCAAGACTTGGCCGATCAAGCGATCTAAGCGGGTCAGTTCTAGATCGAGGCGAGCGGCTGTCGTGTGCTTGTCGACGTCTGGCTGGCGCACGATGCCCAATAGGAGCCGCATTCGCGCTAGGGGCGATCGAAACTCGTGGGACACGTCACGCAAAAGTTGCTCACGCGAATTTACCAGTGCCTGCATGCGCGCCGCCATCGCGTCAAAGTCCCGCGCTAGCTCTCCAATCTCGTCATCGCGCAACGGCACACTGGGGGCTACTCGGGTATCCAGTGCGCCGCCTGCCAGAGATCTGGCGGCATGACCGATGGCGTGTACTGGCCGTGCGATGGATCGCGCCAAGAGCGCGCTGGTAATCAACGTCAGCACAATGGCCATTATCAGGACGAACGCCCGGTCTCGAAATGGCTGCATTCGAAATGCCGGCGCGACAGGCCGATGTAACGCTTGGATATAGATGCCGTAGCGATGGCCATCCCGGCTCACCAGAGCGGGCAGGGGCTGCGCAGGCACCAGTGAAGAAGGCGCATCGCGCCCCGCTCCCGCGTCGGTATTGGCAAGTTCAAAAGCTAACGAGGGCGGCACCCCACGACGGAGCAACTCGTGCCCGTCCCCATCGAAGATCAGGACAGGCGGACCCCAGGCTGTCTCATGCAATGTACGCAGCCAGTCCCGAAGACCCGCTTCACCCTGTTCATCAAGAACCTGGGCCGCTTGCAACATCAGCACCTTCGACTGCTGCGGAGCGAAGCGCACCGAATCAACAACGAGAAACCAGTTCAAATAGAAGCCCGCGATCAGGGTGAGCGCAGCAGCGGCCCACAGTGACAAAAAGATCTTGCCGTAGATGGATTTATGGAAACGCGGAGGCATACGTTACTTCGCTACCAAACTAGATGGACAGACGGTGGTAGGTTTCAATGCATGGCCGGTCGTCATGCCGCATTCGGCGGCGTGAGCTGATATCCAGCACCTCTTACGCCGCGTATTTCCATATCAAAATCCGCGCAGCGCCCGATCTTGCGACGCACATTGCTCACGTGAGTATCGACACTTCGGTCGTATAACTCCAGCTTCCGACCGAGCGCATATTCCGTCAAATCCGATCGTGACACCACGCGACCGACGTGGCGTACCAAGCAGTCCAACACGCGAAACTCCGCCGCGGTCAGCGACAGACCAACGCCGTGGATCTGCGCTGCGAGACGCGCACAGTCCATGTGCAAGGATCCGATCGTCATCACCTCGCCCCTCTCGCTGGTGTGTTGGGGCCGCCGGCGCAGCATGATGCGCAGTCGCGCCACGAGCTCACGTGGATTGAAAGGCTTCGCGAGATAATCATCCGCGCCCTGCTCTAGGCCGGCGATACGGTCAGCCTCATCGCCACGGGCGGTGAGCATGAGCACCGGCGGAAATGGACTCATCCCATGAAGCTTGGCCAAAACCTCGAATCCGTCGAGCTGCGGCATCATGACGTCCAAGACGACGAGATCCGGCCACGCGCCTCGATCGCTCAACGCCTCAAGGCCGGTCACGCCGTCGCGTCGGACATCGACGGTGAAGCCTTCCTGCCCGAGAAAGTCCACCAGCATCTCGGTCAATACAACGTCATCGTCAATCAACAAAATGCGCGGCATGCCGATGTTCTCACTGGGTAATGCGCAAGGAAGCGCCGATGTCGTCCAAGCTGTTAGCTGTATGGGCCACTCCGACGGAGTCGGTGTGGCTCTCAATCTTCACTCAGCCGCACCACGCTTGCGGACATGATCAACGTACCGCCAAAGGTACCAACTCGCCGTTGTCCGATAAGGCGCCCAGCGCTCACCGAATTCAGCCAAGACGCGCGGCTTGGGCTGTTCCTTCAGCCCATAGAGCAACTTGAATCCTTCGCGAATGCCAAAGTCGTCCACGGGCAGAACATCGGCCCGATTGAGGGTGAACATCAGGAGCATTTCAGCCGTCCAACGGCCAACCCCGCGAACGGTGACCAGTCGATCGATAATCGCTTCGTCAGCGAGTCGACGTAGCGCACGGCGGTCACCCACCGTTCCATCGAGCGTCTTCGCAGCCACATCACGCATGGCTGTCTGCTTAGACGCAGATAGCCCGCAGGCACGTAACTCCGCTTCCGACGACGCTATGAGCTCCTCGGGAGATGGAAGTCGGTTGCCGTACAAGGCTTTGAAACGACCGAGGATGGCAGCCGCGGCGTTGCCGTGGATCTGCTGATGAACGATGGCCGACAGCAAGGCCTCATAGGGCGATCCCCGGCCTCGCTTCAGCGTGCACGGGCCGAGGATCCGAATGGCAGATCCGAGCGTCGGATCTGCACGCGAAAGGGCCCGTTGCGCGATTAACGGCACCGGACCCATTTCGTCACCGCTTCATCGACAGGAAGAACTCGTCATTGGTCTTTGTATCCTTCATTTTGTCGATGAGGAACTCGACAGCAGCGAGCTCGTCCATGGGATGCAGCAATTTCCGCAGAATCCAGATCTTCTGGAGCTCTTCTGCCGAGGTGATCAACTCTTCACGACGCGTGCCTGACCGGTTGATATTGACTGCCGGGAAGATGCGCCTCTCCGCAATACGACGATCAAGGTGGATTTCGGAATTACCCGTACCCTTGAACTCTTCGAAGATCACGTCATCCATGCGTGAGCCGGTGTCGATCAGCGCCGTTGCGATGATGGTTAGCGAACCACCTTCCTCAACATTTCGTGCGGCGCCAAAGAATCGCTTCGGGCGCTGCAGCGCATTCGCATCCACACCACCGGTGAGCACCTTGCCGGAGCTCGGCACGACGGTGTTGTAGGCGCGGGCCAGACGCGTGATCGAGTCGAGCAGGATCACGACATCCCGTTTGTGTTCAACCAAACGCTTGGCTTTCTCGATCACCATTTCGGCAACCTGAACATGCCGGCTGGCTGGCTCGTCAAAGGTCGACGCCACAACCTCGCCCTTCACGGTGCGCGACATTTCCGTGACTTCCTCGGGCCGCTCATCAATGAGCAGAACGATGAGGTACACCTCAGGATGGTTGTACGTGATGCTCGTGGCAACGTTCTGCAACAGCATTGTTTTACCCGCTTTGGGCGGGGAAACGATCAAACCGCGCTGGCCCTTACCGATAGGCGAGCACAGATCAATCACGCGAGCCGTCATGTCCTCGGTGCTACCGGTGCCACGTTCCAGCTTGAGTCGCTTGGTCGGGTGCAGCGGCGTCAGATTTTCGAACAGTGACTTGTTGCGGGAGCTTTCCGGTGCGTCAAAATTAATCTGCCCGAGCTTCACGAGCGCAAAGTAACGCTCGCCTTCCTTCGGCGGACGAACCAAGCCGGAAATCGAGTCGCCGGTGCGCAGATTGAAGCGACGAATCTGGCTGGGGCTGACATAGATGTCATCCGGACCTGCCAGATAGGAGCCATCCGCCGAGCGCAAGAATCCGAAGCCGTCCTGCAGAATCTCGAGCACGCCCTCGCCGTGAATCAACTCGCCATTGCGAGCATGGGCCTTGAGCAGGGAGAAAATGACGTCTTGCTTTCGCTGCCGGGCAACGTTTTCAATCCCGAGCCCCTCGGCTACCTGCAACAGCTCGTGGATAGGCTTCTTCTTTAAGTCGGTCAGGCTCATTGAGCGCCGAACCGCCTCCAGTTCCGCCATCGAGATCACACTGAGGTCATCGACCTCTGGGAAATCATCCTGCGGCTGCTCACGAGAACCACGCCAGTTAGGGTCGCGATTTCCGTCGACATTTCCGCCACCGCCACCGCCACCGCGGTGTTTCGGGCCCTTTTGACGGTTACGGCCCTGACCGCCGCCGCCGCCGAGATAGCCCCTCACAGGTGCGCGTCCAAAAATGCCGCCAATTGGGCCTTGGAAACAACACCGACCTTCTGCGCCTCCACGACGCCGTTCTTGAACAGAATCAGCGTTGGGATACCGCGGATGCCGAACTTAGGCGGCGTTCCGGTGTTTTCGTCGATATTGAGCTTGGCAATCTGAACGCGCCCAGCGTATTCGCCGGAAATGTCGTCCAAGATTGGTGCGATGGCCTTGCATGGACCGCACCATTCGGCCCAGAAGTCGAGAAGGACAGGAACGGCCGACTTCAGGACGTCACGTTCGAAGTTGGCATCAGTGGTGTGGATGATGTTGGAGCCGCTCACGCGGGGGACCCTCCTAAAGGGGTTGTGGTGGTGGTGAAACGCTGAAATTAGCGATTGAAGTGAAAAAAGTGTTCGGTTTTAAGTGAGTTGCGGTTGAGGTGTCATCGCCCGATCGATCAAGC
Source organism: Gammaproteobacteria bacterium (assembly GCA_947455595.1). Lineage (GTDB taxonomy): Bacteria > Pseudomonadota > Gammaproteobacteria > Steroidobacterales > Steroidobacteraceae > CAIKZZ01. Next base: position 71,185 of record CANGOP010000001.1, on the reverse strand, counting down.
AACCGTGACGGCGGGGACAGCTTGCGGCAGAATGGGGGGGTTCGAGGAAGATGGAAGCCGCCGAAAGGGCGGTCTGCTCCACGGGTGTACCGTTCGCGGTTAGCCTGATTCTCCGAAGTGAGGCTCTGACGCCCTGGTATTCGTCCGCTGCGGGATCCAATCTGATCCGCTGTCTAGCGGTTCGATGGTCTACCGAGTGCGGCGGGGCGATCTGGTTGGTAATTATTTTTAGCTGATCTGCGCCCGCTTCGCAAGCCTTGCGACGGATCAGCACCCACTGCGAGTATGAACTAAGTGACGCAACAGACCCCCGTAACCGATATCAGCTACGCCAGCTTACATCTGCCCGAGCCGCTGTTCCGCGGCATTGCAGATGCCGGCTTTGAGCGTTGCACGCCGATTCAGGCTGGCACCCTGCCCCGCGCGCTCGCCGGGCTGGATGTCGCCGGGCAGGCGCAAACCGGCACCGGGAAGACCGCCGCGTTCTTAGTCGCCATGTTCGCACAGCTGTTGCGCAATCCGCCGCCGGCAGACCGACCGCTCACCTCCCCGCGGGGCTTCATTCTGGCCCCAACGCGTGAACTCGCGGTACAAATCCATCGCGATGCGGAGCTGCTGGGCCAGTACACAGGCCTGACCCTTGGCCTCGCCTTTGGTGGTGTGGACTACGACAAACAACGTCGACACCTCGAGGCGGGCGTCGATATTCTGATCGGCACGCCCGGTCGGATCATCGACTTTTACAAGCAGCATGTGTTCGACCTGAAGCATGTGCGGGTAATGGTGCTCGATGAAGCCGATCGGATGTTCGATCTAGGCTTTATCGCCGACATCCGCTACCTGATGCGGCGGTTACCGGAGCCTGCTGCACGCTTGTCGATGCTGTTTTCGGCAACGCTGTCCCAGCGCGTGCTCGAACTGGCCTACGAGCACATGAACGATCCGGAGCTTGTGCGGATCGAGCCGGAAAAGGTCACTGCCGACCGGGTTCGGCAGGTCATCTACTATCCGGCGATGGAAGAGAAGGCCCGCCTTCTGGTCGGCTTGCTGCGCAAGCATGATGTCTCGCGCAGCATCGTTTTCGTCAACATGAAGCGCACCGCCGAGCGCCTTGAGGCTGTCCTCAAAGCCAATGACATTCATGCAGAAGCGATGAGCGGCGATGTGCCGCAGAACAAGCGTTTGCGCATGCTGCGAGACTTCCATGACGGGCGTCTACCGGTGCTGATCGCAACCGATGTCGCGGCCAGAGGCTTGCACATCCCCGACGTGTCACACGTCTTCAACTTCGATCTCCCGCAAGATCCGGAAGATTACGTGCACCGCATCGGAAGGACCGCGCGCGCTGGCGCAGCCGGCGACGCGATCAGCTTCGGCTGTGAGGATTACGTCCAATCGCTGCCCGACATTGAAGCGTATATCGGTCGAAAGATCCCCGTTGAGGCAGTCGATACCACGCTGCTGCCGGATATCATCCGTCCGGCTTACAACAACTCCGGTGATCGTGGCGGCCGTGGCCGCGGTGGTCCCGGCGGCCGCCGAGATGGCGGTGGATCACGCGGCGGTCGTCGCGAAGACGGCGCCAACAATCGACCGAACCCGAGCGCAACGGCGCCCGGCGACCAGCCAGCCCGTGATGCGGCAAGCGCGCCGGGCCGATCAGCGCCAGGACCGCGGCGGGATCGTGGGCCTCGGCGGCCAGACGCGGCCCCCAAAGCACCGGCTGCTCCCGATGTGGCCGCTGCAGACGCAGGCATTGCCGTGGTGGATGAGACCCAGAAGAAGCGCCGGCGCCGTCGGCGCCGCCGCGGTGGCGGCAAGGGTCGGCCGGACGGAGTGCCGACGACCCAAGGACCACTGGGCGTGAGCAAACAGCGTTGGGCCGTGATCGGTGCAGTGATCGCCGGTGCAGCTGCTCTTGCGGCTTGGCTCGCCCTGCACTGATCGAAAGCGTCCGCGACTACAAAAGGTCGGCGACGGTCTCAATGGCCGGAAAATCGCCGACCGGCCGGGATGGCTGACCAGAGTCGGGTCGGCATACAGCTCGCAACCAGCGGATACCGTAGTCTCTGGCAGCCTCAAGTACTGGCAAGCTGTCATCCACAAACAGTGTGCGTGTCCGGTCAAAGGGTTCCTGACGGCTAAAGGCCGGCCAAAAGTCGGCTGACTCTTTCGGGGCTGCGAATGCGTGCGTGGAGTACACGGCGTCCAGATGACCGATGAGATTGGCATGGGCATCTTTGATCGCCAGCGTCTCAGGGTGCGCGTTCGTGACCAGAACAAGCCGTTTGCCCGCGGCCCGCAGGCTCAGCAACAGCGCCTCCGCCCCGGGGATCCAAGCGACGTTCTCACGGACCGAGTCCTTGATCTGTCGAACATCCAGAGCCAGTTCGCGACTCCAAAAATCGATGCAGTACCAATCGAGCGTGCCTTTCGCCGCAGCAAATCTCGGCGTGAGAACGTGCAACGCGTCGGCCAGGGATATTTGCTCACGCTGCGCCCATAGGCTCGGCAGGTGCTCTTGCCAGAACCAGTTATCGAACCGCAGATCCAGCAGCGTGCCGTCCATATCGAGCAGCACGGTGTCGATCTGAGACCAATCCAGCGGGGGGGCAAATGTCTTCACGGGGTTATGATATACCGACCCGTAAAGGACGAACTCGCATGACGTTACGCACCCGACCGATGCTCGACTCCCTCGTCAACCTTGCGCATGCGGCAGGGCGGGCGATTCTCGAGGTCTATAACGGCGAATTTGACGTCACCCTCAAAGGCGACGCGTCACCCCTCACGGTCGCTGATCTGCGCTCCCATCACATCATCGCAGCCGGGCTCGCCGAACTGTCCCCCGATATACCCGTGATTTCGGAGGAAGCGGACATCCCGCCTTTGAGTTTGCGCGTCGACTGGCCCTGTTTGTGGTTGGTAGACCCCCTCGATGGCACCAAGGAATTCGTCAATCGCAACGGCGAATTCACGATCAACATCGCGCTCATCGAAGCCGGCGTCCCCACCCTCGGTGTGCTGCACGTGCCCTTAAGCGGCGTCACGTATCTGGCGGCAACGCAGATTGGCGCTTTCCGTCGCGAGCGGAATGGGCAGGAAATGCCGATTCGGGTTCGCAGTCCGATGGAAGGGACTCCCCGCGTGGTCGGCAGCCGATCACATCGCGACGATCGACTCGAGAAGTTACTGGAGGCCATGGGCCCCCATGAATTTCGCCCATTGGGCAGCGCCGGTAAATTCGGCCTGATCGCAGAGGGTGCGGCAGATTTTTATCCCCGCATCGGCCCGACCAGTGAGTGGGACACGGCTGCCGGACAAGCTATTGTGGAGGTGGCGGGCGGCCAGGTCGTCGGCCGCGATGGGCTACCTCTGCGCTACAACCGGCGCGAGACGTTGCTGAACGACGACTTTGTTGTCTTTGGTGATGCTTCGCGCCCATGGCACCGGTTGCTCTGAGAAAGCCATGGAACAAGCGCTCTGGTTTGCACTGGTGATGGGAACTGTAGCCTTGCTTTGGCGAGCCAACGTCGAGGCACGAACCGTTGCGAATGAGGCCGCTTATGCGGCCTGCGCTGAAGCGGGCGTGCAACTCTTGGATGGCACCGTCGTTTTCCGCTCTTGGCGCTTCACGCGCGGGCGGGATGACCGATTGGGGTTTCGTCGCCATTACGTATTCGATTTTAGTGATGATGGCGTCTCCAGGCGGCAGGGCTTCGTCACCCTGCGCGGCCGTGATGTTGAATTGATCGGGCTTGGACCGACTCTCGTACGGACGACCGTGCATTGAGAAACAAAGTCGATTTTCACCTGCATTCCACCGCATCGGACGGCGTACTCTCACCGAGCGCGCTGGCGGCCTGCGCTCACGCGTCGGGAGTGCGCCTATGCGCCCTCACCGATCACGACACAACCGCGGGTCTTGCTGAAATGGCCGCAGCCGCCACGGAGTTGGGCCTTGCCACCGTCTCAGGCATCGAGTTGTCCTCCGCCTGGCAAGGCCGGGATATCCATATCGTCGGTCTTGGCTTTGACGCCGGACACCCGGCGATCCAAGCCGCAGTGGAGGCGCGCAGCGCCCAGCGCAAGGCACGGATGGCGACCATCGCCGATCGCCTTGACCGCGCCGGGGCGCCCGGCACCGAGGCTATGGCGCGGCTACAGGGCCTCACCCACCCTACCCGAACGCATTTGGCCCGAACATTGGTCGATATGGGGGTCGCCGCCGATATGCCGGCCGCTTTTGCCCGCTGGTTGGGTCGCGGACGGGCCGGACACGTTCGCACCGAGTGGCCCTCGATAGAGGCCACTGTCCAGTCGATCACCTTAGGCGGCGGGGTCGCGGTACTGGCGCATCCCTTGCGCTATACCCTGTCTGCAGGTCAACGCCGAACGCTCGTCTCCCACTTTCGCTCCGCCGGCGGCACCGCCTTGGAAATTGTTACCGGCGGGGTGGCTGGACACCACATCGAGACGGCGCTGGGTCTGGCACTGCGCAATGGGCTTGAGGGGTCGAGCGGATCGGACTGCCACGATCCTGCACTGCCATGGCATCGTCCGGGGCGATTGGCTACCCTACCTGAGGCCGTCGTACCGGTATGGCACCGGTGGGGCGCAACTTTGCATGCGGCGCTCGAGATATGACGGACACGACCGCAAACGACAACGTCAGCAACGAACTCGTCCAACGCTTGCACAAGCTGCGGGCGTTACGAATTGAACATCGGGATCTCGATGACGTCATCATTCGTCTGCAGTTGGACTACAGCGTCGACGAGCTGCAGATCAAACGACTGAAACGTCGCAAACTCATGCTCAAGGATCAGATCACTCGCCTCGAGAGCGAACTCATCCCGGATCTCAACGCCTGAACGGCCGGCGAGCGATACCATCATGGACAATCTCCTCACCCTGACTTTGGACACCCTACGGGTGGCGGTAGAACCCACCTATCTGCCCGCCATTGTCAGTAGTGTGTTGGCGTTCCTTGCGGGCAAGCTAACCGCAGCAACGTCCGCATCCTCGCTGCAGGAAGCCAGTACTCGCAACGACATGGGCCGGCGCGAAACGTGGCTGATCGCTTTGCCCTACGGCATTGCGCTGCTCGTACTGCTGGTCGCACGGGTGGTCGTTGGGCTATTGGGGCTCGATACCACCATGGTCTCGTTGGTCTTGCGGCTCGCCGGATGGCTCGCGGTCATTCGGGCAGCCGCTCACTTGCTTCGGTTATCGGTGGGCCGTCACCGTCGGTTGCGCACCTGGGAAGTGCGGGCGACCGTCGTCGTTTGGTTTTTCGTCGCCATGCACCAACTGGGGTGGCTCAGTGACTTCGTGGCGTTTCTAGATGCCGTGCCCGTCACCACGGCCAAGAACGGCGAAGCCGGTGTCACGGTCTGGTCGTTGATCCGCGCTCTGTTCACAGTGATCGCTTTCGTTATTGTCAGCGCTTGGTTTGGTCGCTACATTGAACGACATGTTGGCGACTTCCGCGCGCTGTCCCCAAATACGCGCATCGCTATTGGCAAATTCGCCTACGCCTTTCTCATCTCGATCGGCGGCTTACTCGGCCTGTCGGCATCCGGATTCAATCTCGGCGCGCTGAGCATCTTTGGCGGCGCCTTGGGTCTCGGCCTTGGCTTCGGTCTACAGTCGATCGCAGCCAATTTCGTGAGCGGCTTTGTGCTCCTCATGGACAAGTCGATTAAGCCCGGAGACGTGATCAGCTTCACGGGCAGTATCGGCACCAGCACCGAAGGCTTCGGTTGGGTTCAAGAACTACGCGGACGCTATGTGGTGGTCCGCGACCGCGACGGCGTTGAAACGCTTGTCCCGAATCAAACTCTGATTACCAATCAGGTTATCAACTGGAGCTACAGCGACAAGCGGGTTCGGCTGAAGCTGCCGGTCCGCGTCTCGTACGATGACGACCCTGAACACGCCATGTCGGTTCTGTTGAGAGCGGCCAGCTGCTCGCCGCGCATTCTGCAGGAACCCTCTCCAGTCGTTCGACTGATGAGCTTCCACGACTATGGGCTTGATCTTGAATTGCGATTCTGGATCGCGGACCCCGAGGCCGGCGTCAATAACGTTCGCTCAGACGTCAACCGTGCTATCTGGCGACTTTTCAAGGAGGCGGGCATCACCATTCCCCGCGCTCAACTCGACGTACGGATGTACGATGCGGCCGGGCGCATCATTGGCTCAGCTGCGCTGCCCTCGGCGCAGCACGAAGAGGCAGCGAAACGATCAGCCGCCTCAATCGCGCCCAAGCCGTTCGGTAACTGATCCTGTGGATATCGAGATCGCACCCGGCCTTCTTCTGCCAGAAGAGGACGTCGTTCTGGAGTTCATACGCTCGCCGGGCCCCGGCGGCCAGAACGTCAACAAAGTCGCGAGTGCTGTTCAACTGCGCTTCAATACCGCCTGTCCAAAATTGGACGACTGGACGCGCCAACGACTCGCCACGCTGGCGGGCCGGCGACTGACCAAAGATGGGTGGATCGTGATTGCCGCTCATCGCTTGCGAACGCAGGAAGGCAACCGTCGCGACGCTTATGACCGACTCGCAGAACTGCTGATCGCCGCTCGAGAGCGGCCCAAACTCCGCAGGCCCACTCGCCCAACCCGCGGTTCCAAAGAACGTCGCCTCGAAGGCAAGCGACAGCGGACGGAAACGAAATCCATGCGTCGCCGACCCGTCGACGACTAAGCATCCGCGTCAGCGCGCATTCAGCCGATAGGACGGGCGGGTCTGACGAGCCAGTAGGCAAAGACTGGAATGAGCAGCATGGCCGCTAACATATTGACGATAAACATGAACGTCAGCATCAAGCCGACGTCCGCCTGAAACTGTAAGGGCGAAAACACCCACGTCGCGACACCGAGCGCCAAGGTCACGCCGGTAAAAAACACGCTCGCACCCGTGACTCTGAGCGCGCGATGGTAAGCCTCCCGGACGGTTGCCCCCTCCGCAAGAGCTGCCTGCATACGGCTGTAGAGATAGATGCCGTAATCGACGCCAATGCCGGCGCCGAGTGCGACCATCGGCAACGTCGTGACTTTCAAGCCGATCCCAACAATGGCCATCGTGGTGTACGCCAATATCGACACCAAGGTCAGCGGCAACATCACTACGATCGTTCCAACCCAGGAGCGGAAAGTCAAAAGACACATCAAGGCGATGACCGCAAACAAACCAAAAAGGATCGGCAGTTCTTTCGCGCGGACTTCCTCCATCTGCGCAGCCATCACACCTACATTACCCGTGGCCAGACGTAATCGCACGCCTGGCACTTCACGCGGGGGCTGGTAGCTCTTCACGGCACCGATCACACGATCAATCGTCTCAGCCCGATGATCGGCCAGAAACAGCATCACGGGCATCACGCTACAGTCGCCGTTGAGCAAGCCGGTGCTGGTATCGACGAAGCCCTGGGCCTGCACGAGACTGCGTTGATCTCTCGGCAGGCTACGCCACTTCAGGCTACCTTCACTCCAACCGGCACTGATGACTTTGGCGACGCCTGGCAAGCTCATCACGTTACGGACGCCCTCCACATTGGCCATGTGGTAGGCGAATGTGTCGACGTATCGCATGACGTCATGATCGACACATCCATTCGCCGGTGTCTCGGCAATGACATTCAAAACGTCCGTGCCAATTGAGAACTTATGCGTAATGACATCGGTATCCACGTTGTAACGCGACTGCGGCCGCAGCTCGGGAACACCGGCCATCGTGTCGCCGACCGGCGTATGGCGGCCGATGGAGTACCCGACCACACCAACGACCAGCGAAGCGATTACGGCGATCGCCGCAGGGCGGGGCGTTGCGATCTGAGCCAACCGATCCCAGATCTGCGCCAGCGTAATCTGGCGTGCGTGCACACGAGCCGCATAGTCGCCGCCCGGTCGAACATAGGAAACCACAATCGGCAGTAATACGAGGTCGGTCAGAATGACGACACCGACGCCTACACTGGCGGTGACGGCCATTTCACGAATCACGCCCACCGGGATCGCCAGAATCGTCACGAACCCCATCAGATCTGCGAGCAACGCCACAATCGCCGGAAGAAACAGCAACCGGAACGTACGACGAGCGGCTTCTAAGGGGTCCGCGCCATCCATTGCGGCGTCACCGACCGCGCTGATTTTTTGCACGCCATGCGAAACGCCGATCGCGAATATCACGAAAGGTACCAAAATCCCGATCGGATCAACGCCATAGCCGAGAATGACGAGAAGTCCCAATTGCCAGATCACGGCAACGAGCGAGCACAGCACGGGGACAATGGCAATCTTGAGTGACTGGATATAGAGCCAGACCAACAACAAGGTCAGGGCAACGGTCACAATAGCGAACAACACCACCGACAGCGCACCTGCCGCAATATCGCTAACCACCTTAGCGTAGCCAATCACCCGCACATCCATCGCCTGTGGGGGGATCCCCAGCGCCGGATCACCACGCTCAATGTGCGCACGCACAGCTTCCAATGCGTTACCGATTCGGATGAGATCGACTGACTTGCCCGTTGCCGGGTCTTTTTCCAGCAACTGTGCAGAGACGATTGCCCCGGTGAAGTCATTCGCAACCAAGCGGCCGACGATGTTCGCCTTCAACACATTCTCGCGGACCTGAGCCAACCCGTCGGGTGTTGGGGAAAATCCGGAAGGGATGACGTCCCCGGCCCGTATTCCGCCCTCCACTACCTCGCTAAATCGAGTATTCGGCGTCCACAACGATTGGACACGGGCGCGGTCAACGCCGGGTATGAAGAACACCTCATCCGTCGCCAGCTTCAGAGCCGCAAGGAATTCCGGTGTATAGATGGTGCCCTGACGCGCGACCAATGCAATCAGCACGCGATTCGCACCACCAAACTCGTCGTAATGCGCCAGATAGGTCCGCATGTAGGGATGCTGCAGCGGCAACTGCTTGGTGTAGCGGGTGTCAATGTGCAGGCCCTGTACCGCGATGGCAGCAAACGCCGCGGTCAACAGCAGGAAGACGCCGAGGATCCAGCGGCGTGCACCAAATACGAGGTGCTCCAATGGGCGGACGAACGCCGGCTCTCTTGGCGCATGCACGACCTAATTCCTCTTCTCAAGCGTCAAGCGCCGCGCGCCATTTTCACCCACCACGATCGGCCCTTGCGGCCCGACGGCGACCGCCGCCAATCCTTTTCGGTCCGCCATTCGCAAGCGTTTAAACGAGTGCCCGCCGTCATCGCTGACCAGCACGACGCCCGCGAGTCCGACGATGACGATCCGGCCGTCCGGCAATACCGTCGCACCATCTAAGAGCACGTCGGATCCCGTCTCGATTGAGGTCCAATGCAGCCCGCGGTCATCGGAGCGATAGAGATGCCCCCGAAGACCAGCGGCCAGCACCGTCGACTCACCAATAGTCAACACTGCGAAAAAAGAACCTGCGTACGGCGAGGGCAATGAGATCCAATGCGAACCGCCGTCGTCCGAGCGGTAGAGGTGACCGCCCTCGCCTGCCACATACAGCAAGCCATCTGCGGCTCGCGCAACGGCGTTGAGATGGGGTTGCTCAAGTTCAGCGTCGTCATCCATTCGGGCCACCTTGCGGGCGGTCACGAGGGGGGCAGCAATCAACTCACTGATTCGAAATGAATGTCCTTGATTCTCGGCTCGCGCGAGGGTTGCATAGGCACCTACGACCAAGACATCACCGTCCGCGGCACAACTGACATCGAGAAACGGTTGGCGTGCATCAGGCGCAAAGTGAACGATCTGCCACGACTCTCCCCCATCGGCCGTCGAGAGAATCGATTCGTCATGGCCCACGACATAGCCTACTCGGTCGTTCACAAAGCACGCACCAGTGAGCAAAACGTCCACCGGAACCGTTGCCTGGCGCCAATGATTGCCGCCGTCACGACTGAGCAGGATATGGCCACGTTCTCCGGCCGCCACCAAAGCCCCGCCGGGAGCTGACGCCGCCGCGGTGAGCAGAGAATGAATTGCGAGTGGGGCGGTTGCGGCGGCGACGGGTGGCTCCGCGCCGAGCGCTGAGACGCCGATCAACCCCAGTAAAGCAGCGAGCGCCCAGCAGTTATCGCCGCTGAGCGCTCGTCGGATAGGCAGGCGAGGCGTCACTGACTCGATTGAATCAGCGCGTACCGCGAGTACGCAATGCCGCCGCCGTGTAATCACCCAGCGTTCGCTTAATTCCAAAGTCATACGAACGGTCCGCATGATCCTCGAATCCAAGCGCCAGATAGCGACGGGACTGCAGGTCGTAGGTCACTTCCATCGTGGTCCAGTAAGTTGGCACGTTGAAGTAATTGATACCGTGACCCTCTTGGACTCGCCACAACTGGTCGCGAGCGTCGTAGCAGTCTACGGCCACAATCTGCCACGAATCCTCATCAATGTAGAGGGTGCGGCGCTTGTAGATATGGCGCTGTCCCGGCTTGAGCACGGAGTCCACGACCCAAACTCGATGCAACTCGTAGCGAGTCAGATCCTGGTTGATATGCAGCGGACGAATCACGTCATCCGGCTTCACCTTCGCCTGGTGCAAGCGGTAGGCGTTGTAAGGAACATAAATTTCCTTCTTGCCGACTAACTTCCAGTCGTAGCGCTCCGGGCTGCCGTTGTACATATCGAACTGATCCGAGGTCCGCAGACCATCGGCTGCCGTGCCAGGATTATCAAAGGCGACGTCCGGCGCGCGGCGAACACGGCGCTGGCCCGCGTTGTAGATCCATGCGCGACGATTTTCCTTGGACTGGTCGAGCGTTTCATGCACGAGAAGAATGTCGCCGGCCAGACGAGCCGGTGCAACGGTTTCCTCAATGAAGTACAGGATGACGTTGTCGAGGTCAGCCTCTTTGGCGTTCGGCTGCGAGTACGCAACGTAAAATTCGTCGTGGAATTTCACCATGTTGTAGCTGCCCGAAGGCGACACAGCCGCCTGACCGATCTCGCGAGCAGCGGCATCAGCGCGATAGCGCAGCACGTGGTTCCAAAAAGCCTCAACGCCGGTCTTAGGAACCGGGAATGGGATGCCTTCTACGGCACCCACCACACCATTGCCGCCGGCAGCCAATTGCGCGGTCGTCGCATTCCGCTTGGTCGCATCGTAAATGCGCTGCGGCGATGAGGCACTGCGATGAGTCGGGTACACGTTCATAAAGAACGTGTCCTTGTACTGCTTCAAGAGCGCCTTATCACCCTCGGTGAGATGATCCGCGTATTGCGCCATATTGGCAGGCGTAATTTTGAACAGCGGTTTATCCGCGCTATACGGGTCAGGCGCGCGGCCGGGCGAGGCGAAGCTGGGAAATCCGGCCTTTGCCGGTGATGACAATCCCCCGTCCCAGGCAGGAATAGTGCCCGCCGCATTTCCTGCCTTTTCACCACCCAGCGGCGTCAGGTCAACGCCGAGACGGGCAGCGTCTTGTGCACTCACACCGGCTGTCGCCAAACCAAACGGCGCAAAAGCAAACGCGAAGGCGGCGATAGCCGTCCATTTCTTAATAGTCATGCCCAATACCCCCAAAGGACAATCCGGCGTTTAGAACGAATACTTGATAGCAGCCGCCACCCAGTCTCGATCAATCAGGTCGTTATATCGGCCAGCACCCGCATACTTGGTGTAGGTCACGTCCAACTGCCACCGGTTCTGCAGGCTGGCGCCAAGGCCCAGACCGAGCGCCTCACGACCTTCCACAAAGTTGCCACCGGGACCCGGTGTCGTGCCTTTGACGTCATGCTGCCACGTCATTTTCGGGCTCACCGTCCACGAGCCAATGAGGTTCGGGTATTCCAACTTCGCTGCAAATCGGTAGCCCCACGAGAATGGATCCGCGAAGCGATTCAGTGGCTCCACTTCACCATAGTGCAGATACGCAAGCGCGGTATTGCCCGACACCGAAGTGCCCGGGCCATTGAACCGCAGACCCTGACCATTGGGGCCGCCGGTCGTTTTGTCGGGCATGCCGACGACGTTGGTAGCACCCACTTCAGCCACCATCACCAACTGCTGTGCACCCAGCACCTGCGAGAAGGCCTTGGTCGCGGTCAACTGTTCTTGCCAAACGTTGTAGCGACCCCATCCGTGAATCGTTCCACCCGGGATGGTAGCGCCGAGTTGGCCGCATCGCGACAACGTCGGCACCGCCGGATTGCAGGACGATGGGAACTGCGCGCCCGGATACTGCAAGCCGAACAAGGCCTGCTCGAGCGGCGTCAGCGCCGAGAAGAGCAATTCGACGTCGTCGAACTGAAGCGGCGTGTCCTTGCGGTACTCAACCTGCCCTTGCAGCGCAACACCCGAGGTCCCCAGCTGAGTATTGAAGGCGACCGCAAAGGTCTGCAGATTGTCCGGATACTCAACGAAGTACGACGCGGTCTGCGCAAACTCGTGCGTCGCGAAGTTATTCACCTGAGTCGCGAGATCACCACCACCCAAATAGGTATTGGCACCGACGGTCGCGTAGCTGGCAAGCGTCGCCGGGGCGATCGTGCCACCGGCGGCGTGCGCGGCCTGGTAACCGGCCGCAGTACCGACGCGGATGGCTGCCGATTCCGGCAATCCGGCCACCAACGCCTGCGCGGTCGCTTCCATTGCGGTCGCAGCGCCCGCCGCATTGGCGATACCCGCCGCGGTACCCGCACGACCACTGATCAACGGCAAGTGGCTGGCATAGTTCGTGAAATAGAAACTCAGCTCCGTCCCACTGCCAAGGCTCGGGAGGAACCACCGGAACGCAAAACCAAACTGTCCGCTATCGGTCGGATCAAGACGCGGTCCCTGAGGAACGCCCTGGAAGTTAGGAATCAGGGGCCCACCCAAGGGCCTGAAGTCGACGCCCTGATCGGAGAATCCACCAAAGCCGAGGAAGACCTGCTTACCACCGCTCGCCACGTAGTCGTTGGTTGAGAAGTAGGTGCCCGCAGGCTCGGGCTCGGTCCGACGCCAGCCGAGGAGGTAAAACGCCTCTAGGGACGTATTCTCGGAAATGCCGAGGGAGCCCTTGACCATCTGCTGCGGCATGAAGGCTTCTTTCAGCTCCGAACCGGGTACGCGCAGCGCGGAGACGTCGACCGGGTTGACGCCCGAAAGTCCGCCCTGAATGAAGGTGCTTTCACCCCAGCTGACAATCTGCTTACCCACGCGCAATTCAATGGGGTGGCCCTGACCCATTTCCCACTTACCGTAGGCGAAGGCATCCAGCAGGCGCACGTAATGCCCTGCGAGGTCTTTCGCCGCCGCGCTCAGCGGCGTCCGGCGGGTACTCATATCCATGACTGCCAAGTCATACAGACCCGAACCACGGGCAAAAAACCCGTAGTTCTTGTACTTCAGTGAAAACTCGCTCGTGACCTTGAAGGCTTCGCTGAACTGGTCGTTCTTGTAGTAATTCGCGTCGCCGTCATCAATATTGGGTGAACGCCCCGTGCCGCCGTCAGCAACGCCAACCAATGCAGGGTTCTGCGATGCCACGCGCCAGGCACCACCAAACGAGACAGTGGTGTCCAAGCTGCCATTCAGGCCGCCGTCGCTACCGAAGTCGAACGCGCGCGCAGCCGGTGCAGCCGCGAGGCCGACGACACCGAGAATTGCACCGATGGCGGCGCTCAGAACAGAGGGCCGGTTCAGCATTTGAGTCTTCATTTCCACTCCCTAGACGGCGGAACACCCGGTATCTGCCGGTTTATTCGCCTACCAATCCCAGTGCCAGCGCCGGTACGACCGGCGTCATTCAATGGAGTATAGCCCGGGTGACGAGAACCGCACGCCCCGGAATCACTCCCAAATTGTGCAACGCAGCATTTTACAGCCACTCGATTCCTCACCCGTGGGTCACTTGGAGCACGGAGTGACGGATTTGCTCGGACAGAACGAGCCGGGCATCGGCGGCGACGGCCAACAGCGCACCGTCATACGTCAGCCTACCCGCGGTATCCGTCCCGAGCACCCCTCGGCGACGCAGCAGATCTAAGAATTGGCGGAACATGCCGCGATCGAAGAACTCTGGCGAGCGCAGTTCGTACAGCAGCGCCATGCGACTCGCCATCAGGTGGCAGCGCCGTTCCAATGCATCCTGAGTGATCTCGCCGGATCCGCAGTGGAGGAGTAACGCGATAGCCAAGTAATAGCGTTCAACCACTTCGAGCGTGGTATGCGCCAGCACCGAGAGTTGCACCGCCTCACGGGTCCCCGTCGGCGGCCGGCGCCAACCCGACCCATCTGGCTCTTTCTCCAGCAAATGCAATTCAGCAAACGTCGCCAAGATGGCGTCAACCGCAGCCGGCAATTCGGTCTCCGTCCAACGCAAAAACAACTCTTGGGCAACATAGGGGTAGATCCGCCACGCCAATCGCTGCACATCCTCGTCACGCACGACCGCGTTGTTCAAGAAGGCGCAAGCAATCAAGGAAGGCAAGGCGTAGGCATGAAGAATGCTGTTTCGATAGTAGGCAGACGTCACGGCCGATCCGGAAACGAAGCGGATCACGTCACCCAAGGCATGCGGAGCCGTCTCAATCATCCCCAGCTCGCGCGCATGCGCCAGCATGCCGGCACCATCCAATCGTGTGCACGATGCATTGTCCGAGTAGGGCAAGCGTTCCGCCAGCGCTCGGCATAGATCTAACTGACGAATCAAGTCAGCTTCGACCATTGCCTGTCGCGGCGTTGCCAACAACACCAAACTCACGAGGCCAGCCGGCGAGATGGCGACGGCTGAGTTCACTCGCCGCTGAATGTTCTCCGCTAATGCGTCGACGGCTCCGGTCAGCCAAGCCGGCTTTCCATCACCACGGGTATTACGCCAATCCGGCTCGATGGAGTCGAGATGAGCAGCAAGATCAATCGGCTCGCCGAAGCTCACGTAAACCCGCCCGTAACGACGCCTGAGAATGCTGAGCGCGCCGAGCAATCCTCGAACGCTTTCTTTTTCCTTCGGTCGACCGGATAACTCGCCGACATACGTATCGGCTTCGACCAACTTCTCGTAACCAAAATAGACGGGAACGAAGACGACCGGCCGTGAGGAATCCTGCAAGAAAGAACGGGTCGTCATAGAGAGCATGCCGGTCTTTGGCTTCAATAAGCGTCCGGTGCGACTCCGACCACCCTCAATGAAGTATTCGATTGGATGACCGCGGCGCATCATAACGCCGAGGTAGCTCATAAAAACGACCGGATACAGCGGATGCCCTTTAAAGCTGCGGCGCAGATAGAACGCACCACACTTGCGCAAAATGCGGCCGACTAGAGGCAAATTGAGATTGATGCCGGCAGCTGTGTGAGGGACTGCAAACCCACGCGCATAAATCACGTAGGAGAGCAAAAGGTAATCCATATGACTTCGATGGGACGGCACATAGACCAATTGCGCGCCACCGGCCGCAAGCTCTAATCGCTCGCCATGGACGACTTCCACACCATCGTATAAGCGATTCCACAACCATGTGAAGGGATTCCACATGAATGCAACCGCGCGCGGCGAATAGTCAGCAGCGATTTCAAGCGCGTAGCGACGCGCGACGAGCAGCGCCTCGCGACGAGTCTTTTTACCGTCGCGTATTTCCAATGCAACTGCCGCTCGAACTGCGCGACGCGCCAGCACCGCAGCCACCACACTGCGCCGTAGCGCGAGATCGGGACCCAAGACCGCCGCGCGTGAATGACGGAACTCTTGTCGCATTTGTCGGACGGCTCGGCGCGCGACACGCGCAGAATCACCTTCGTTGATCAACGCTGTTGGCGCAATCGGTTCACCAAATCGAACTAGGGTTTGGCGACCGTTCACCAGAGTCGAGAGAAAGCGCCGAACAGGCCCTGCAATCGTCCAGCCTTCGCCAAACAGCAACCCAAGGCGCGTGGTTTCTTTTCCCGGCGCCCTCCCCCAGTAGACGGAGACGGGAATCAAATCCACGTGATCGCCCTGAGTCGCGAGCGTGGCGTCAATCACACGCAACAATCGCGTAGGCAATCGACGATCACGCCGCGGTCGCAACCATCCGCGGCGTCGCTCCAGAGCCACCGAGGAGCGGCGCTCGCGCGCTTCGCCGAGGGAGAAGCGACGGACGGGTGACGGCAGACCTAAAGACCGACATACCAATATCAACGCCAGCAGATCAGTCACCGCCGCATGTTCCAGCACGTACAAGACCGGACGCCCACGACCGCGTAAATGTTCCGCCGTATCGACCGGTAGCGCGCGGGGGCGTACCCACAACGAAAGCAGTCGCGACAGAGCGAATAGCGTTAGCCGATCAAGCCCTAGGAGCCAGTTCATGGCGCAATTGCTCGTTGAGCGGCAATCAGTGCCAGCTTTCGCGAACGCCCGAATCGTTTGATCTGCGCTTCACGACGCAGCGCGCCACTGCGATCGGCGGCCACTTCTACGTACACCAAGTCTCGAGGGCGCTGCGTCCGAAAGAAACGCGCTCCGCGCCCCTGCCGCCCGCCGTGCTCCGCCCATCGCCGAGCCACAGACGTCGTGATGCCCGTGTAGAGGGCACCTCGCTCGCCTTCAACGATGTAAACGGTCCAGCCCAACATGCGTTGCTCAAACCTCTGCAGCGCCACGCGCCATGAGAAATTCGCGAAACAGTCCGCACAATTCCACCAAACAATCCTGCATGCGGTGGTCGGTATTCAGAAGATGGAGCGTAGCCCGTTGCTGCCGCGCCCATCGAATGCTGTTCTCGACCGGGACGATCTCATCATCCCATCCGTGCGCAATCTCGATCGGGCAAGTATGCGGCCGTGGTGTCAATGCTTCATATCCCGGCATGAAAAAAGCGGGCGCCATGAGAAATAGGCCCTGTGCCTGTAGATCAATGGATGCGGCGGTGGCTACGTGCCCGCCCATACTCGAACCGACCAGCACCGGGCGAGGACCAACCAGATGCGCGGCGGCTTTCAATTTAGCCACGCGGTCCGCTGCATCGTCCATGCCTTGGTAATTGATGGACTCGACGTGCCAGCCGAGCGCTCGCGCAATCTCAGCCAAGGCCACAATTTTCGTCCCCCACGGACCCGATTCCTTGCCGTGGGAAAAGACCACATACCGACTCATCGGCGATCGCCCTTTTGACTTCGGCGCATCTTAACAGCGCCGGGGGCACCCCATAGGAGCGCATCAAGGTCCGCGCCTTGCGGCATGGCGACCCGCCGGCCTTTGACGTCGATACCTTCCGCTCTCAACAAACGAGCCTGTTGCTCAGCCGATTCACTACCCGCTGGAAACACAATGCGGCCACCGGCCCCGACGACGCGGTGCCACGGTAACGTCGTGCTGTCAGGCGCTGTGCGTAGAGCGAGCCCCACCAGACGGGCTCGGCCGGGCAATCCGGCGCGATCGGCCACGAGACCATAGGTCACGACCTCACCCACCCGGAGCGCTGACACAACGGCGCGTATGGCCGCCAACTGCCTGTCTGGATCCGGTGATTGATCGGACGTCATCTGGCAATTGTGCATCAATCGGTTACGAGGTACAGAGTTCAGGCAATCACGGTCCAATAAGATATCGTTGTCGCATGAGTTACACGGATGCTTGGCAATTTTGGATCGACCGAGGCGGTACGTTTACCGACGTCATTGGCCGTGCTCCCGATGGCTCGGTTCATGCGCACAAGCTGCTGTCTTATGTGCCGGGCCATTACGACGACGCGACCGTCCCCGGTATACGCGCCGTGCTCGAGCGCGCACACGCGCGCGAAGCCACTATCGAGGTCGTTCGGGTAGGCACCACCGTCGCCACCAATGCACTCCTCGAGCGCAAGGGTACCCGAACGCTACTCATCACGAATGCGGGACTCGGTGACGCCTTAGCCATCGGTACGCAGGAACGCCCCCACCTTTTCCGCCGCGATATCGAGTTGCCCACGCCGTTATATGAACGCGTCATTGAGTGCTCGGGTCGACTGAGCGTCGATGGCGTCGAACTCTCGACCGTCGACGAAAGCGCGCTGCGATCGGCTTTGGGCGAGGCGCGTACAGACGGTATCGACAGTGTTGCAATCGTCCTAATGCACGGCTGGAAACACCCAGCCCATGAGTATCAGGTGGCGGAAATCGCACGTGCGCTCGGGTTTTCGGCCGTTGCCGTCTCCCATGAAGTCAGCCCCACGGAGGGCTACATCGCACGCGGACAAACCACGGCAGCCGATGCTTATCTGGCCGTGTTGGTAAGCCGATATATCGCACGCCTGGTCGCTGACCTCGCGGAACTCGGTGCCAATATTCGATTAGAACTGATGCAGAGTCATGGCGGGTTAGCGCCTGCCCATGCCTTCCGAGGGACCAACGGCGTACTGTCCGGCCCGGCCGGTGGCTTGGTCGGCATGGTACGGACAGGGACCGAGGCTGGATTTCCGCGCTTGATCGGCTTCGATATGGGTGGCACCTCCACCGATGTCTCGCTCTATAACGGGGCCTATCCACGCCGTCATGAACTTCGAGTCGCGGGCGTTCGTTTGGCGGTCCCGTCATTGGATGTCCATACTGTCGCAGCGGGCGGTGGTTCAGTCTTGCGGTATCGCGATGGACGCTTTGCGGTTGGCCCGGACTCTGCCGGCGCAGTCCCCGGTCCAGCCAGTTATGGCCGCGGCGGACCGCTTGCAGTGACGGATTGTCATGTGGCGCTCGGTCGTTTGGGGCCAGACTTCCTGCCGTCCGTCTTTGGAGAGGATGGCCAAGCGCCACTCAACCCGGCTCTCGCGCGTACCGGATTCGCTGAACTGGCGGCACAAGTCACGGCAGAGGGCCGCTCGATGTCGATGGAAGCGGTGGCCGACGGATTTTTGACGGTGGCCGTCGACACCATGGCCAATGCGATCAAACAAGTCAGCCTGCGAATAGGGCTCGATCCCGCCGAGTTTGCCCTGGTCAGCTTCGGCGGAGCGGCCGGACAGGTTGCCTGCCGTGTGGCCGACGCCTTGAGCATTCAGACAGTCTTCATTCATCCTCTCGCCGGTGTGTTGTCCGCCTTGGGGATTGGACTTGCAGAAGCGCGATCCCTGCGCAGAGGTACGCTCGGTGCTGTGCTGAGCGCGACCGGCGTCAGCAGAGCCCGCACACTGGCCGATGAACTCGCGCGAGCTGCTCGTGACAGCCTCGGCGGCACCTCGATCAGTCGGATGGATTACACCGCCGAGGTGCGCACAGCACGCTCAGAGGTCGCGTTGCCCGTGCCACTGACCGATCAGCAGAGCATGCGGGCCGCGTTCAGCACCCAGTATCAGCGACGATTCGGCTATGCACCGGAGACCGACTGCGACTGGATCATTTCGGCCATCACGGCTGAAGCCATTGGCCCGTCTACGGCCGTCGGCACGGTCACGGGTAGGCCCACCGATGCCGCAACCGTCCGCAGCGTCCGCTGCTGGTTCAGCGGCGAATGGCGCACCGTGAACGCTTATTCGCGGGACCAGCTGCCGGCGAACGCACGAATCACGGGCCCAGCCCTCATCATTGAGCACACCGCCACGACCGTCATAGAGCCAGGTTGGCAAGCTCTACATCGCGCAGACGGCACGCTGGTTCTTGAGCGCGAGCTCGCCTTGCCGGCACGCAATACGACAGATCCGGCCATCGTCGATCCTGTGTTACTCGAGATCTTTAATGGTCTGTATATGCATGTTGCCGAACAGATGGGCGCTGTCCTGCAGCAGTCCGCCAGTTCCGTGAACATCCGCGAACGACTCGATTACTCGTGTGCGATTTTCGACGAGGCAGGCCGATTGGTCGCCAACGCGCCGCACATGCCCGTCCATCTGGGCTCGATGGGCGCCAGCGTAAGAGCCGTCATGGCGCGTCATGCCGGTCATGTACGCCCGCTCGATGCCTACCTCGTCAATTCACCGTATGCCGGGGGCACCCATCTGCCCGATCTCACCGTCGTCAGCCCCGTCTATTTGCGCGACGCGGTCCAGCCTGCCTTCTGGGTCGCCTCGCGGGCGCACCACGCCGACATCGGCGGAATCACGCCAGGCTCCATGCCCCCGTTCAGTCGCACGATCGACGAGGAGGGCGCCTTGTTCGAGGGCGAACGCATCGTCAGCGACGGCATCCTCGATCGTGAGCACGTCGAGGCGTTGTTGTCGCGAGGGCCTTATCCAGCTCGTAACATTCCGCAAAATCTCGCTGATCTCGCCGCGCAGTTAGCCGCGAACGCGCGTGGTGCAGCGGAATTATCCCGCCTGGTCCGTCAGCATGGCGAACACGTCGTCGCCGCCTACCTAGGCCATGTTCAGCATCACGCCGAAATGCGAGTCCGCGCAGCGCTGCGCGCACTGCCGATTGCAGGACAAGGACCCATTCGCGAATCTATTCACTTAGATGGTGGTGAGCGTATTTCTGTTGAAGTGGACGTCGACGCGGCCACCGGTCATGTACGCGTTGACTTCGCGGGCACGTCGGCGCAGTCAAACACCAATTTCAATGCCCCTCGAGCGGTCTGTACCGCCGCAGTGCTCTATGTCTTGCGTACGCTTGTCGATGACGACATACCTTTGAACGAGGGTTGCCTTGCGCCACTGGATCTACGCATCCCGATAGGCTCATTGCTCGACCCGCACCCCCCCGCTGCCGTGGTGGCCGGCAATGTCGAGACGTCACAAGCCATTGTCGACCTGCTGTTTGGCGCGCTCGGCGTCTTAGCCGACTCGCAAGGAACGATGAACAATCTGACCTTTGGCGATGCAGATTGTCAGTACTA
Organism: Gammaproteobacteria bacterium; assembly: GCA_947455595.1. Classification (GTDB taxonomy): domain Bacteria; phylum Pseudomonadota; class Gammaproteobacteria; order Steroidobacterales; family Steroidobacteraceae; genus CAIKZZ01. The sequence goes on along the minus strand of CANGOP010000001.1, from coordinate 50,462 downwards.
CGAGACCATTGCTGGTGGCGCAGGCGCAGGACCCGGATTTGCGGGCGCCAGCGGCGTGCAAACGCATATGACGAACTCCCGACTAACCGACCCTGAAATATTCGAAGCACGCCTTCCGGTCAGACTGGAAGCCTTTCGATACCGATTAGGGTCAGGCGGGCAAGGCGCGTTCCGTGGTGGTGACGGACTCATTCGCCGAATCAGGTTTCTTCGCGACTTGGATGTCGCCATCCTCTCCAATCACCGGCGACTTGCGCCGCGCGGACGGGCAGGCGGCGCACCCGGGGCATGCGGCGTGACCCGCATTCTTGGCGCAGACGGACAACAACGACTGTTGGGCGCTGCGGATACGGCGCACGTGCTGTCCGGTGACGCGATCGAGATTGAAACGCCCGGTGGCGGAGGCTGGGGCCCACCCTCTCACTAGTTGAGAAAGTGTTCCTGCAGCAACGTCGCGACATCAAAGTCCGGATCCAAGGGCGGACGGCCGCCAGCAGACTGCAATTGGTTGAGACTGGTTTGCTGAACCCGAGGACCCGTGGGCTCGTGGGTCAGTAGCCAACAGATCCATGTGCCATCCCGGCCCGTGCTGTACCCAAAGAGCACGCTGGTCAGCGGTGTCTGGCGCGGCGGATTCACGCGTTCGTCGCAAATCACGAACCAAGCACCACCCGGGGCGGCCTCCGGGAACGCGCCATCGCGCTCATACCCTGTCAGCAACGTCGCTATCTGGCGTGCCAATCGACGCCACACGGCAGGAACGGACGGTTCGAAGAGTACCCAGCGAGTCCCACGCACCACGCTTTCCACCATCTGCAACGCTAAGCGCCGCCGCCCGAGGTAACGCCACTCGGCCACGGTCGCCCGTGCGCCCGCCAATGTCCGTGCAGCCATGGGCTTCGCAGCACGCACGGCCTGCAGCACATTCAAGCCGGCTGACGCGAGGCGAGCCCGTTGATCATCGGGAATCGCGCAGGCGGGTCTAAAACCGGGGCGCAAGGGGCCTTCATCGTCTCCCGACGTCGACCACGGTTCCCGCGCAACCGCCAGTCGAGCGAGTATCCCCAGCGCGGCGGCTCCGGGCGGAAACTGCTCAAAGCGACCCCGCAGCCGGTCGTAAGCCTGTATCCATGGGTAGTACATAAGGGCCTGATCACTGGCGTGAGGCGTCTCGCGCACGCCGCTCAAGGCCGACAGCGGCGAAGTCCATTCCACCGGCGGGTCCACGACCAACATCGCACGACGCGCGCGGCACATCCGGGCGGCCACTAAGAGCGCGCTGGCGCCGACTGCGGTATCCCGTGCCCTCGGCGGCAGGTACAAAAAACTGAAAGCGTCCTGCTCACCGAATGCGAACAGCCCGGTCCGCTCGGCCGCCGATCCGATCAGATCGTAATCAGACAGTGGCCCCCCGTCGTCGCCGTCTGGACTGGACGCCACATAGGCGGCGAAGGATCGCAGGTCGCCACGCTCGGTCTGCTGCGGGCGCATCAAGGGCACGGGCCCTTTGAGCCGCACCAACGAGGACTCCGCTAGCAGCACCCCAATGTTGCGCGACGACTCCGGATGCACCGAGGCGCGGGTAAAGATTTCCTGGTCCTCGACGTGCTCGGAGCCTGGGGAACGCACTCGGTGTACAACCAAGTTGAAGGCATCAGCGTCTCCCGCGACGTCAGGAATATTGTCGTAATCAACCGATGCACGGAGAAACTCACGGGTACCTGGGCAACGCGCCTCCAGCAGCAGCGCGCCCCCATCTCGGGTCGGCAGTCGAATCGTCACCGGCCGAGCGGCGTTGGCGACACGCACCACACGGGCTAGTTGGCCGCCGTTCTCAAAATATTGCTCGACGGCATAGGACATGGCGCTCGGTTGCCACAGCCCTCCAAAGACCGTTTGGTAGTCAGCGAAACTGCGAATCGTGACGGGCTGGTGCAACGGCCCGCGCAAGGCACGGCCCACAAAGGCCACGACCGCCGTGTCCACTCGAACAATAGCGTCCGTCGCGCCCGATTCGGCCGCAACGTGGATCCCCTGTATCGACGATCTCAGCAACGGGGGCCCTCCAAACCATTGGCTGGAAGGCTAGCACAGGGCCGATGGGCCATCAGCGCAAAGACGATGGCGAGATGTTGGGCGTTGATTGGCTACGCGCCGCACGTCGGGCGGTTTCCTCGCGGGACTCAGCCACTTCGCGTCGCTTACGCTCGATTTCCTCAAGCATTACGCGCATCCAAGGACTCTGCATCATCTCCATCGCCCTCGATCCATCATCCGAGGACGACACTATAACGTCGTTAAGATTTATAGGCTTGAGTAGAGTTCCACCAATCGCTCGGCCATCGCCGAAGCCGACCAAGCCGCCGCATCCGCCGGCGCTTTCGCCGCAAGTGTTGCCCGCAGCTCGGCAGAGCGCAAAACCCGGATCACGGCAGTCGCAAACGCGGATTCGTCTTCCTCGACCACCACCGCGCCCTGCGCGTCTTTCAGAACATCGGCCGTGCCCATGACGGCAGTCGAGACCACCGGCGTACCCAAGGCAAGCGCCTCCAACAACACGAGCCCCTGCGTTTCGGTACGGGACGCAAATACAAACGCGTGGCCCGCTTTGTAGCAGTCGAGCAGACTGGAACCACGGTCAAGATAACCGACGAAAAGGACCTGCTGACTCAAACCCAGCCGCTGCACGAGGGTGCGTAAGTGGCTTTCTGCCGGCCCTTCCCCGGCAATCACCAGCAGCACCTCCGGCATCTCGCGAGCCACCACCACCAACATCCGCAGAATGAAGTCGATATTTTTTTCGTGGGCGACGCGAGAAATGTGCACCAGAAGCGGCCGGTCGGCCGGTATGCCATGCATCGCCCGAAACCGCGCACCGTCTCCGCCGCGGAATCGCGCGGGATCGATGCCCGTCGGCAGCACTTCCGCGCGTGTTTCGACGCCGTAGTTGCGTAACTTTTCGAGCATCTGCGGCGATGGCACCACGAGGGCATCCACCGCGCGACATTGCGATACGGTCATGCGACGCGCGACACGCCGGGTCAACCACCCCGGTAAAAACGGCGCGTAGTGATGAAAGTATTCCTCGAAAAACGTGTGATACGTCTCCACCACCGGGAGGCCTAATTTTCGGGCAAGACTCACACCGGCGTAGTGGGCAACAAACGGGGTGTGTATATGCACCACATCATATCGGGCCGCACGCAACCGATCCGTATGCTGGCGAATCGCTCCAGCACTCATGAGGCGGTCTTCCGGATCGAGCGGCACCGAACGTGCGGCAATACGCACCACGTCCGGGGGATCCGTCGGCGCACCGGGATAGACGGGCGCGATGAGCGTCGACTCGTGACCCAGCTCAGCGAGACTGTGACGGAAGGTGGCAATCGAGGTGGAGACACCGTTCACGCGGGGGAACGAGACATCCGACAGCATCAATATGCGCACGCTCACCCCAACTCGCAGTTTCGAGGGAAGCGACGTTATTACAGTTAAGTGACGGTTCTGTGACGATCACGGAGTCCGCAGAACAGGCGGAGACTCCTGCTCGCGCAGCATTTCCTGATACTGGCGCTCATCATCCAACGTACCGCCGCGACCGTCCCAGATCGCGCCGATGGGTAAGGTATTCGCGACCCGTGGCGCCGCGGCGACCAAGGCCAGCAGGCTCGCCTCCCGCTCGCCGCTGACCGGCAACGGCAAACCCGATGCGACGACCGACTCCCGTGCCACGGCGCCCCAGTTCACCGCGCCGGCCTGATTCGACACCCGACTGGCCAAGGATGCCTGGATCACGGCCGCCGTCGGCATTGAGCGATCGGCTAACTTGCGATCATCTTCGAGTCGACCAAAAGCCTGCACGTAGGTGACGCCCTTGCGCGAACCCAACACCGTCGGTTGATTGACGATTTGCACCTTGGTGCCGATGGGAATGGCGTCAAAAAGCGCACGAATGTCTTCCGGATAGAGCCGTAGGCAGCCGTGACTGGAGCGCATCCCCACGCCATAAGGCTTATTCGTCCCGTGGATCAGATAGGTCGGCCAGCCCAATCGGAAGAGATGCGCGCCAAGCGGATTGTCAGGCCCCGCCGGTACTCGTGCGGGCAAGGGATCGCCGTTTTCCAGGTGCTCACGGCGCACGGAGTCCGGCGGCGTCCACACCGGATCCTTTTGGCGGGCGACAACACGCGTCACGCCCTCCGGTGTTTTCCAGCCCACCTTGCCGATGCCGATCGGATGCGTGATGACCACGCGTGGTGCCCCTTTGGGCACCGTCGGATAGTAGTAGAGCCGCATTGCCGCGATGTTGACCACGACGCCCTCTTGCGGCGCGTTGGGTAGCACGTAGGCCGTTGGCACAACGATCTCACGGCCCTCGCCTGGCAGCCAAGGATCTACCCCGGGATTGGCCCGGACGATTTCCTCATAACCCACGTCAAAACGTCGCGCGATATCCGGCAGCGTGTCTTCGTGGGTTGCGGTGGTCACCACGACATCCCCTACGACGCTATCGCCGGGGGAGAGGGCAAAGCGATGTGCCGCGGGCACTCGCTGCGGCGGCAACGCAGAGCCCGCGAAGGGAACGTCAGGAATAATGGCTTCGGGTAACGGCTGCGGCGGTGTTGCGCAAGCGCCGAGCAGAACGCCAAGGGCGACGACGGCGGGTCTACAGAAGCAGCGGGCGGTCAGGTAGCTCATTCGGATTCTGCGGCCCCGTCGGAAAATGACGCGCCAACAGTCTACCGACTGCGTCGACTCCCGACACCGCCCCACCTAACCAGTTCCCTGCGCGGAACGCCGTCTCCATCAATCGACTCACTTGCGCCCAATCCGCTGGGGTTACGCGGCTGTTAAGGCCCCGGTCGGCGACAATTTCCACGGCCCGATCAGCCCACAGCACGTAGACCAAGACGCCGTTGTTTTGCTCGGTATCCCAGACGCGCGTAGCCGAAAATACCTCAATGGCACGGTCTCGGGCTGAGCATCCCCGCAGAACCGCCCAGATCGACAGGTCCGTTTCGATGACAAAACGAACCTCGCCGCCATGGTCGGCTTCGGCACGGCGAACGGCCGCCTCTACCGCATCGAGGACCTCCGTCGTAAAACGACGCCGCACAGTTGCTGGGCTCTGCCACAGATGACGCACCAATCGAGCTAGGCGTTGCATCTCACCAACTCCCTGACGAGCCACCGCCACTGAAACCACCGCCGCCGCCACTGAAGCCGCCACCACCACCGAAACCACCGCCACCGCGGTAGGAACCGCCGCCAAAGCCGCCGCCGTAAAAGCCCCAGAGGCCACCTATGCCGGCCATCAGTGTGCCGACAAATGCGATCAGACCCATCACGATCGAGATAGCGAACAAGCCCATCGAAATTTGTGCAAGAACGCCGGCCAAAACGGCAGCAACCATGGCGCCGCCGAAACGACCCAAGAAGGAACGCACAAAAAGGCCAGCGAACACGGCAAACGCAAGCACCCCAAGGGCGCGGTGCAAGCCATCCTCCGAGGCTCTTGCTCGACTCTCTGGAGGCGGCGGCAGCGGTTCGCCTTCAATCAGCCCCATTGCTTTCGATAGCGCCTGCTGAATGCCGTCATAGAAGTGGCCCTGACGAAAGGCGGGGCGCAGATACTCATCGGAGATGCGACTGGTACCGATGTCCGTCAACACGCCTTCCAAGCCTCGGCCCACTTCCCAGCGATAGCGTCGGTCGTCGACTGCGACAACCAGTAAGGCGCCGTCGTCGACTTTGGAACGCCCCAGCTTCCAAGCATCCGCGAGTCGAATACCGTATTGCGCAATGTCCTCTGGTTGCGTGGTCGGGATAATCACAACCGCCAACTGACTGCCTTTGCGCGCTTGGAAATCGGCAAGCGTAGCGGTCAGCGAGCGCGTTTCTTCCGGCGTCAGCAGTCCCGCCTCATCAACCACACGAGCGACAGACGGGAGCGGTCGCAAACCGGAATCGGTCGACGCGAACGCGGCATTCGCACAACCGAGTAGCGCGATGAGCACCCACCCGACCACGCACGCCGCGGTCGCCCGGTTCATTTTATTTGGCCGGCTGGCTGTTGAAATCCACAACCGGAGGCTTGGCAATGGCCGCCTCGTTCTCAACCGTGAAGTTAGGCTTCGTCGCCGCATGAAACAGCATCGCCGTGACATTCACGGGGAACTGACGAATCGTCGTGTTGTACTCCTGAACGGATTGAATGTACCGGTTGCGGGCAACGGTAATGCGATTCTCAGTCCCTTCTAACTGCACCTGCAACTCACGGAAATTCTGATCCGATTTCAGCTGCGGATAATTTTCAGAGACGACCAACAACCTCGACAGCGCACTGCTCACTTCCCCCTGCGCTTGCTGAAAGCGGCGCAGAGACGCTTCATCGTCTGGCTTGACGTTGATAGACGTCGCTTTCGCACGCGCCTCAGTCACGCCGATCAGGACGGTTTGCTCCTGCTGAGCATAACCTTTGACCGTATTGACCAAGTTGGGAATCAAATCAGCGCGACGCTGATACTGATTGAGCACTTCCGACCAGTTGGCTTTGGTCTGCTCATCCAGCGACTGGATTTGGTTATACCCACACCCCGTTAGCGAGGCACACAATCCGAGTAAGAGGGCGATAGCAAATAGGCGGAAACCGGTACGCATGAGCACTCCTCAGCGGCCAACTCAAGCCGCACACCTACTATATGGGGCATGAGGGTTGTCTCAACAAGGCCTGTCGCTCAGAGGAAACGGACTGCCGCGCTCTGAGCGACCGTTTACCTCGTAAAAACAGCAGCTTGCGCGATAAAAAAGACAAAAAAAACCCCGGATCTTAGATCCAGGGTTTGGAAAAGCGGACTCCGATTACGTGAGGACAGTCCGCCAGGGGATTCAGTGCAGTCGTGACCAGTGCAAGACTTGAACCGACTCCGCATCGAGACAAAGGTCGCGTGCGATCAGACCATTCAAGACCGCCGGATGGGTCGGCATCCGGTCTTGACCTTCCAGTTCCACGATCCCGCTATATTCACGGCCCCCGGCATTTCCGAGATCAGCGATAAATCGGGCGTACAACTTCAGGCTCATGGGCTTAGATTACGGGCGCGACGCCTTACAATCCGTGATCCAGATCGCAAACTAGGGCGCGAACAACCATGGGCCGATGGCGACCACCTCAGCCGCAAGGCTCGCAATACAGCACGCCTGCCGGCGCTGCCCGCATGCGCGCCGAACTCGAACAACTCTGGCGGATCGAGCGACCTCAGGTCACGCAGGCGGTTTCCGAAGCTGCCGCGCAGGGCGACCGGTCGGAAAACGCCGAATACACCTATGGCAAGCGACGGTTGCGGGAGATTGATCGACGCGTCCGGTTCTTACGAAAGCGACTCGACGGACTCATCATCGTCGACAAGCCTCCGTCGGACGCGAGTCGCGTCTACTTCGGCGCCTGGGTGGATTTAGAGGACGCCGATGGAGCGATATCCACCTATCGGATTGTTGGGCCAGATGAATTCGACCTTGATCCGATATACATCAGTATGGACGCGCCGCTGGCGCGCGCCTTGTTAGGCAAACGACTCGATGATGAAATCGAAGTCCCCATCAGCGGACGACCGCGCTACAGCATCGCAGCGATTCGCTACGAACCGGGAGCATCCACATAAAAAACGGCGGCCGCAGCGAGTACCGCGGCCGCCGTCTTGAGTTGCCTTCGATCAGACTCGAACGTTCTTGAACTGCCAAGGATCCGAGGTGTCGATATCCTCCGGGAAGAGGCGAGCCCGATCCACGAGCGGGTTCCAGTCGGTGTATTCACCAACCACGGTTCCCAGATACGGCATGCAAATCTCGAGATTACGCTTGTAATCCATTTCGTCGGGCTCGACGATGCCGCGCTGCGGATTTTCGATCGCCCACACCATGCCCGACAGCACGGCCACGGTGACCTGAAGACTGGTCGCATTGTTATAAGGCGCCAGCTCTCGCGCCTCATCAATGGATAACTGCGAGCCATACCAGTAGGCGTTCCGCGCATGACCGGCTACGAGCACACCGAGTTCGTCGATACCGCCGGGCAGAATTTCATTCAGAAGAATGCGCTTCTCCGGCTGGTCCCGCCAATTGCGGCCGGCGAACTCGTGAATGGACATGACGGCCGAGTCGGAGGGGTGGTACGAGTAATGACACGTTGGTCGATACACCACCTGCTCGCCGTCGCGCACCGTGTAGTAATCCGAAATCGAAATCGCTTCACTGTGCGTGATCAGAAATCCATGAATATGGCCGGCCTTCGGTGCCCACGTGCGTACGCGGGTGGCCGCACCCGGCTGCATCAGATAGATCGCCGCACCGGTGCCAAAATTATGGGTCCGCGCGTCGGCTGGAAGCGCCTTCTCATGGGTACCCCAACCCAACTCAGCAGGCTGGCTGCCTTCGCTGATAAATCCGTCGACTGACCAGGTGTTAACGAATTCACCCACCTTCTTCGGAATACTCGGCACCTGCGTATCACGCTCGGCGACGTGCACCACTTTGACGCCAAGTTTGTGCGAAAGCGCCGCCCACTCTTCGCGACTGGCGGGTTCACCGGCATCGACACCGACATCGCGCGCGATGTTGAGCAGCGCCTGCTTGAGGAAATGGGAGACCATGCCCGGATTCGCGCCGTGCGTCAGCACAGCCGTCGGGCGAGGCGAGGCATCGCCATCATCGTTGCGCAGCGCCAGTGCCGCATGACGCATCGTGTAATTGCTGCGTGCGGCCGGATCTACCGCCGTGTCCACGTAGCCGCCGGCCCAAGGCTCAATGCACGTATCGAGGTAAAGGGCCCCGCGTTCACGCGCGAACTTCACCAATTCGATCGAGGAGACATCAACGGACAGGTTTAAAAGAAAATCGCCAGATCCCAACAACGGTTCAAGAACTGCCCGGTAGTTGTCAGGCTTGATCGGCTGAACAACGTAACGAACGCCAAAATCTGCCGCGCAGGCAACACCCGCCTCATCGGCCGTCACGATCGTGATCCGGTCAGCCGTGAGGCCACCGATATGACGCAGAATGAGCGGCAACACGCCCCGGCCAATACTGCCAAATCCAACGAAAACGAGACGACCGTGGAACTGCGTGTGAACCGTATGATTGGTCATGATGTGCGAAAACCTACCTTAGTGACGGGCGATAGCGCCAAAACGGAGACCCGGACGTGCCGGCGCGATCCCTCGGGGCGCGGGGCGCCCAAGGGGGCCGCGATTCTACCTGATCGAGGGGCAAGATGCCGCCCCGGTCCGCCTTCACGCTACACTCCGCATTGGAGGGCCCGATGGACCATACGACCCTGATTGACGTGGCGGCGCTGCGTGGCCGGCTTTCGGATCCGTTGACGCGGGTCATCGACTGCCGATTTGAACTTGGACACCCGGAAGTCGGCCGAGCCCTCTACTTAAAAGGGCATATCCCGGGCGCGCTGTACGCCCATTTAGATGAAGACCTGGCGGCTCCCCGCACGCCTTGGAGCGGGCGCCATCCGCTACCGGACCCCACCGCTCTGGGAGAGACGTTTTCACGATTTGGGATCGATGAGCAGGTCCAAGTCGTCGCCTACGACGATTCCGGTGGCGCGTATGCGGCGCGTTTGTGGTGGCTGCTGCGCTGGCTCGGTCATCCGCGGGTTGCTGTTCTGGACGGCGGATTCACCGCATGGAAGGCCGCGGGCCTCCCCGCTTCTATACCCGCAGCTTCCGTCGCCTCCCGACCCTTCCAGGCGCGCCCAGACCCCTCTCGTTATGTCAGTGGCGATGATCTGGGAGAACTATTGGCCCAGCAGCGCTGCATACTCCTCGATGCTCGGTCATCCGAGCGCTTTGAGGGGCGGGTCGAACCCTTAGACCCCCGCGCCGGACACATTCCAGGCGCGCAAAATTTCCACTTTGCCCGCAATTTGGACGCCGACGGTCGCTTTCTGCCACCGCAGATACTCGCCGAACAGTTCCGACGGGCGTTACGTGGCCGGTCCGCCGAGACCGTCATTGCCATGTGCGGCTCGGGCGTCACGGCGTGCCACAACCTGCTGGCATTGGAAATCGCCGGCCTCGGCGGTGGCCGCCTGTATCCAGGCAGCTTCAGCGAATGGTCGCGGGACGCGGCGCGCCCGATCGCAACCGGGCCTTAGATGAGAAGGGTTCAAATGTAGCGTTCTTTTGTTACTGTGCGCGGCTTTCCCGCACCACGGCCGGTCAGGACGCCCATGAACACCACCCCCTCGCAATTCGCTTCGAACGTCGGCTGGGACGCGGAAGACTCATCGCATCTGTACCAAGTGAACGCTTGGGGCGGGGGTTATTTCGCGGTAAATGAGGCTGGGCATGTCGTAGTACGACCGGACCAACAGGTCGGACGGGAAATCGATTTACATGAAGTGGTCGAAGGGCTGAAAGCGCGCGATCTGACCGCCCCGTTCGTCATTCGTTTCTCCGACATTATTGCGCATCGCCTTCGCAGTCTTAACGATGCGTTCGCCACCGCGATTGCTGAAAACGATTATCGCAATCGATATAGCGCTGTTTTCCCGATCAAGGTCAATCAACAGCGGTTGGTGGTCGAAGAGGTTTACCGCAGCGGCAGAGAGTTCGGCTTCGGGCTGGAAGTCGGGTCAAAGCCGGAGCTTCTGGTCGTAATGGCGATGGCAGAAGATGCCGACCGCGTCATCATTTGTAACGGCTTCAAGGACGACAGCTACATCGAAACGGTGATGCTGGCCGCGAAGCTCGGCAGACACATCATTCCGGTTGTCGAGAACTTCAGCGAACTCGGCTTGATCTTAAAGCACGCCCAAAAATATGACCTTCGTCCGCAAATCGGCGTTCGCGTCAAACTCGCGGCAGAGGGCGCAGGACGATGGAGAGAGTCCGCAGGCGAGAAATCGAAATTCGGTCTTTTCATCACTGAAATCCTTGAGGTGGTCGACGAGTTGCGTCAACACGAGATGCTGGATTGCTTGAAGCTCGTGCACTGCCATACCGGCTCGCAGTTGCAAGACATCCGGCGCGTCAAGGAGGCGGTCACTGAACTCGCTCACGTCTACGCGGAGCTCAAACTGCTGGGCGCGGGCTTGGAGTACATCGATATCGGCGGCGGTCTTGGTATCGACTATGACGGCAGCCGCACCAACTACGAATCGTCGATGAACTACACCCTCACCGAGTATGCGAGCGACGTTGTCTATCGCATTGGCTCCGTCTGTGATGCGCGAAAGATCCCTCATCCACAGATCATCAGCGAGTCGGGACGCGCCATTGCAGCGCACCACTCAGTACTGGTCTTCAACGTGTTGGGCACAAGCGCGCTGGACCAATTTCGTATTGCCAATCGCTTAGAAGACAACTCCGTAGCCGGCAGCGAAATCCCCCAGCCGGTGAGAGATCTTTACGATGCCTATCGCGGGGTGAGCGAGCGCAGACTCGTCGAATGCTGGCACGACGCGCTGCAGGCACGCGAACAAGCGCTGCAGATGTTTAATCTGGGTTATCTCAGCTTGTCACATCGCGGCTTAGCCGAAAGACTGTACTGGGCCACGTGCGCCAGAGTTCGAGACTTCGCCCGCCGACTGGACGAAATGCCAGAGGAACTGGAAGGTCTCGAGTCGATTTTGTCGGACATTTATTTCTGTAATTTCTCCCTCTTTCAGTCGCTCCCTGACTCGTGGGCGATCGGCCAAATGTTTCCGATCATGCCGATCCATCGGCTGAACGAGCGGCCGACGCGTAATGCGGTATTGGCCGATATCACGTGCGATTCCGACGGCAAGATTGATCGGTTCGTTTCACTTCGCGATACGAAGCGAACGCTTGAGGTTCACGAGCTGAAAAACGGCGAGGACTACTATCTCGCAACCTTCCTGGTCGGCGCCTATCAAGAAACGCTGGGGGACCTTCACAATCTGTTCGGTGATACCCACGTCGTCCACATTCGTCTGGATGACGACGGCAGCTGGTGGATAGAAGAAACCGTGAAGGGCGATACCGCACTGCAGGTGCTCGGTTACATGGAGTACGACACCGACGAGTTGTATCCCCGCCTAGCGCGAGACTGTGAAAAAGCGGTGCGCGAAAACCGCCTCACCGTGGCGGAGAGCCAACGCCTGAAGCGCTTCTACGAGGCAGAACTGCACGGCTACGCCTACCTCGAGCCCGATACCGAGAGCTGACACTTGTTGCATTCAAGCAACGCGCTCTTTTTGTGCGCTGCACTAAAAAACCCATTGACTTTTCGATCAAAAATTGCGCGCCCTAAAATCCCGGCGTAGGATCAATAGCGGTTGTACTCGCGGCGTCTGCTTCTGGAGAGCGGATTGGGTTCACCGGATGGGTTGCGTACAGCCCACCCAGGAGAACCGGTATGGGTTCGCTCGCACGAGTTGATACAGCGCACGACCTACGGTACGGAGTCGCCCGGCTTGCCGGTCACGGGTCCGATTGGAGAGGAACGCGATGTGGCAGGGTTTATCCCCAAGCCCACGCATGCAAGTGAGTGAGAAGACTCGATGACGACCATTTACGTGGGAAATCTTCCGTTCTCGGCAACTGAAGACGAAGTGCGCTCGCTGTTCGAAAGTCACGGCAAGGTAGAGTCCGTCAAAATCATCATGGATCGCGAAACAGGCCGCCCGCGCGGTTTTGCGTTCGTGGAGATGGCGAGCTCGGATGCCCAAACCGCGATTGCTCAAACCAACGGCTTCAACATGGGCGGCCGGCCTCTGCGCGTCAATGAAGCGCAGGAACGTCCAGCTCGGGGCCCGGGCGGCGGCGGCGGGCGTGGTGGCTATGGCGGCGGTGGCGGCGGCCGTGGCGGATACGGTGGCGGCGGCGGCGGCCGTGGTGGCTATGGTGGTGGCGGAGGCTACGGCGGTGGGGGTGGCGGCTACGGTGGCGGCGGCAACAGCTACTGATCACTGCACTGTTTAACCTGAGAAACCCCGCCGATCGGCGGGGTTTTTTTATGCGCACGCCGCGCAATGCCCATCGCCGCCGCGACAGATCCGTTGTCACTCGTCAGCAAAGTCGATCTTTTCGGTCAGCGTAGGCCTAGAATTCATTCGCCTGCCCGGAGATTCGACAATGAATGCCCCCGTTCGCCGCTTCCTGACGTCCACCCTGCTCATTGGGCTTGCCGCCTGTACGCACACCCCGGCACCGGCGCCCGCTCCCAAACCCGCAACACAGGCCGTCGCACCAGCCCCCAAGAAGACTGATGCGCCGCCCGTGTCCGATGCCGCGACGATGGCCGCACTCGATAAAGCCTTACTCAGTTCAGCGCGATCCGAGTCGAACCGCGCACGGGATGCGGCTCGTCATCCCCGCGAAACGCTGTCGTTTTTGGGTCTGCGCTCTGACATGACGGTGATGGAAGTTTGGCCTGGCGGTAACGGCTGGTACGCGGAAATTCTGGCTCCGGTCTTGCAGGCCCACGGGCGTTATATCGCCGCAGAGCATGACCCCAAGAGCAGCGCGTATGCACAGGAAACCGTTCGTGCGCTGAAAGCAAAGTTGGACGCCGCGCCTGAGCTGTACGGCCAAGTGCAACTGGTCTCGCTGCAGGCGCCGGACGCGCTCTCCCCTGTGGCGCCGGGCTCGGTCGATATGGTGCTCACGTTCCGCAACCTGCACAACTGGCTGTCGAAGACCGACGCTGCGCCCGCCATGCTCAAAGCCATGTTGACCGCGCTGAAGCCCGGTGGAATTTTAGGCATCGTCGATCATCGCGCTGATCCCATGGCGCCGCTGGATCCCAACGCCAAGCTCGGCTACGTCAATGAACATTTCGCGATTCAACTGGCGGAACAGGCAGGCTTCGAGTTTTTAGGTGCTTCGGAGATCAATGCCAATCCACGCGATACACGCGACTACGAGCAGGGAGTCTGGACGCTGCCGCCCACCTATCGACTTGGCGACAAAGATCGCGAACGCTATACCGCCATCGGTGAATCGGACCGCTTCACCCTGCGGTTTCGCAAGCCATTGGCCGCGCGTTAAGACACCCGACTTTCAGTCCCAAAACCTGCGCAATTTCGCCGCAACATCCACGATTGGCGCAGCATTCTCCGCTGCGCCACCGTCTGCGGAGACGCCGGCTTGAGTCAGATCAGCGCCAATGCATTCCATGGTCTTCAATACCTCGGGCGTCAAAAAACGGCTGCGTGCGCCATAGACGTGGGCATCCCCGTAGCGGGGCTGCTGGGTCACGTAATACTTCAGCGGTGCAATCAGATGCAGCGCATCGCGCGCACGCGTCATCGCCACATATAACAGCCGGCGCTCTTCATCTAATAAAGCGGACGATCCTGCTGCAAATTCTGAGGGGAAGTTGCCGTCATTCACATTGAGAACGAACACTTCTGTCCATTCCTGCCCCTTGGCAGAATGCACCGTCGAGAGAACCAAATAGTCCTCATCTAGCAACGGTGGGCCTGATTCATCGCCACTGGCCCGCGGAGGATCCAGCGCTAAATCCGTCAGGAAGCGCTCACGGGTTTGGAACCCTCCCGCAATCCGTACCAACTGCTCAAGATCACCACTGCGTACGCTGGCGGCGTCGTAGCGACGCTCGAGATGCGGCCGATACCAATCACGGACGACTTCGACCTGTCCGTCCCATGGGGTATCCGGCTTCGCCAGAAATAGGACCAACTCCCGGAAGGCATCCCAATGCGCGCGCGTTCCAGCGGGCGGAGAAAAAATATTCAGTGCCTCCTCAAGGTCGCGTCCGGCTGCGATCGGCTCCAAGCATCGCGCGCTGTAGCCCGGCCCCATGCCGGGTAACAGTTGTAAGGCACGAAACGCCGCGATGCGGTGCCGGGGATTGTCAGCCCAACGCAAAACACAGAGGAGATCTTTGACGTGTGCGGCTTCGAGAAACTTGAGTCCGCCGTATTTCACGAAGGGAATATTTCGTCGCGTCAGTTCAAGCTCTAGCACATCACTGTGATGACTGGATCGAAATAGCACCGCCTGCCGCTTCAGCGGCACACCTGACTCCCGTGCCGCGAGAACCGAGGCGATGACGTAATCCGCTTGCGCTCGGTCATCTGCCACCGTCACCAGACGCGGGAGAGCACTACCAATGCGATGTGCGAGCAGTGTTTTTTCGTGACGACGTTCGGCTGCGCGCAGAACCGCATTGGCAGAATCCAGAATCGGCTGAGTCGAGCGATAATTTTCCTCGAGCACAACGACCTTCGCGGGCGGGTCATATCGCGTCGGAAACTCCAGAATGTTCTCAACGGTCGCCGCCCGAAACGAATAGATCGCCTGCGCGTCGTCACCCACCACCGTTAATCCACGACCGTCTGGCCGAAGGCCCTGCAGGATTTCCGCTTGGAGTCGATTGGTATCTTGAAACTCATCCACCAACAGGTGATCGAAGCGCTCGGATACCGTCTTGGCTAACGTCGGCTCCGACACAAGCCCATGCCAGTAAAGCAGTAAATCGTCATAGTCGAGCACCTGCTCCGCCTGCTTGCGCGCCACATAGGCCCGAAACAGACGCAACAAGTCTTCTTCATACGGCAAACACCACGGCCATTGCGACGCCAAACTGGCCGACAACGTATCTTGCGTATTCACGCGATGCGAATAGATCGACAGACAGGTGTCTTTGCGCGGGAACCGTCGATCTCGGCCGGCGAGACCCAATTCATGACGCACGACATCCAGCAAGTCTGCACTATCACCGCGATCCAGCACACTAAAGGCGGGATCAAGGCCGACCGCACGCCCGTGCAACCGCAGCAAACGATTACCAATCGAATGAAACGTTCCAGCCCACGCCATGCGTGCAGCGATTCCGCCGGTTACCCCCGAGACAATCCGCTCGACACGCCGCGTCATTTCCTCCGCCGCGCGACGTGAAAACGTCAGCAACAAAATGCGCCCGGGGTCGACGCCGGCCAATACGAGATGGGCGACTCGGTGCGCTAAGGTTGATGTCTTGCCGGTACCGGCACCCGCGATCACCAGCAAAGGCCCTGCATCGACCGCCCGCTCGACAACGCGCCCATAGGTGGCCGCTTGCCGTTGGGCGGGATTGAGCGCGTCAAATGGATCAGCTGCCATCGGTCAATTATCTGACCGAACTGTATACTTATCCAGTCCTTTGGCGCTGCTACACTACGGCGGCGGCAGTGAGCCGTGTCGCTATCTTGGACTGTACCGATGGAACGCCTGACCTTCAGCGGGTTTTGCTTACGCTTGGCATGCTCGCTCCTCCTCGTTGGCGTCACGTGGAATCCGACCGACACCAATTATGTTCACTGGGTTGCGGCAACCTTTCCGCAGCTTGAGCCCACACAGGCAGTCGTCGGCCTCATTCTGATCGGCGGCTGGGTGTTTTCGGTGCACGCCACGTGGCGCTCGCTAGGACAATTCGGTGTCTTGCTGGGAATCGCTATCTTTGCGGCCGTTGTCTGGCTACTGGCGAGTTACGCTTGGATAGATCTTTCGCACGACCAGGTCATTGGCTGGCTCGCAGTCCTGCTCTTTGCTTCTTTGATGGCCGTGGGGTTGTCGTGGTCCCTCGTACAGCGCCGTATCACTGGTCAAGTGGCCGTGGACGAAACGCACGGGCATTCCAACTAAACACATATGCCTGCGCCCATTCGTCTCTATACAGGCCGGATCATCACACTCGACGTCGAGAATGTCGTACTACCCAATGGGGTAGAGTCCCGCTTTGAAATCATCGGACACCCCGGAGGAGCGGCGGTTGTGCCGGTTGATGGCAACGGCCGCATTTGTCTGATTCGGCAATTTCGCCACGTAGCCCAGGGTTGGCTATGGGAAGTCCCTGCGGGCAAGCTCGATGGCCGTCCACCGCTTGACACGGCGCGGCTCGAACTGGCCGAAGAGGCGGGTCTGGCGGCAGGAAAATTCGAATCGTTGGGACGCATGTGGGCATCTCCCGGCATTTTTACGGAAGTGGTGCACCTATTTCTCGCAACCGATCTGCATCCAGTACCCGCCCAGCCCGAGCACGACGAGGTTCTCGAGGTGCATTGGATACCACTAGCCGATGCCGTCTCTGCAGCGCTTGACGGCACCTACACTGACGCGAAAACGACGATTGCGATTCTGCGCGCAGCGCATCACCTAGGCACTCTGCGCTAAAGAGACGCTTCGACACAGCGAACAAGTTCGTCCATATCCCGTACTTCGACATCAGGGGCCGACCATTGTGTCGGCCAAGTCGCTTCGGTTCGATTCATCCAAACAGAGACTAGTCCCGCCCGCTGCGCACCGACGACATCAGCTTCCGGATCATCTCCCACATGCCAGACGGACCCTGGGTCCACACCAGCAGCCATCACGAGTGCCGCAAAGATGCGCGGATCAGGCTTGGCATACCCGACAGCGGCAGGTTCGAACGATCCGCTAAAATGCTCACCTAAACCCACCCGATGCACGCAGGCGTTGCCGTTGGTCAGCGCGTAAACGGGCAATCGCCGTGCGAGCCACGCTAACGCCCCAGGCACGTCAGCGAAGGGATCAATACGATTCCGGGCCGCGATGAAGACCTCGAAAGCCTCCGTCGCAAGCGACTCTGGGTAACCGTGCTCGCGTGCGGCACGGCGCAATGACTCGGTCCGAACAAAGGTGAAGTCATGCGCGCGATGCGGCAATTCAGCCACAACAGTCGCGCGTAATTTCGCTAACGAGGCCCGATCATGCCGCTCAACGATCCTCGGGGCCTGCTCTTGCAGCCAAGCTTGCAAGCACGTTTCAGCCTGCTCGAGCACGGGCGGGGTATCCCACAACGTGTTGTCGAGGTCCAGAGAGATAGCCCGTGGCGGTTGTTTCATAGAGCGATTATCCTCGTTCCGCATGACTACCACCAATTCCCTCCGAAAGTCCCCGATCGTCATCGCTCACCGCGGTGCTTCGGGCTATCTCCCTGAACATACGCTGGTGGCGAAAGCGTACGCGCACGCCGTGGGCGCTGACTATCTGGAACAAGACGTCGTACTGACCCGTGACGATGTCCCCGTCGTCTTCCACGATCTGGTTCTTGAGGAGGTGACGAACGTCGCCGCACAATTCCCGGACCGTCGCCGCCCAGACGGCCATTGGTACGTCATCGACCTCGATTTTGCCGAATTGCAAACGCTCCAAGTCCACGAGCGGGTGGTCCCTGCCGACGGAACAGCCGTTTATACCGGCCGCTTTCATGAACGACTCGACCTGCGCATTCGTTCACTCGCCGAAGAGTTGGCGTTTATTCGAGGACTGAATGGGTCAACGGGCCGTCATGCCGGCATCTATACCGAGGTCAAGAGTCCCGCTTGGCATCACGCGGAGGGTAAAGATCCGAGTCCGATTATTCTCGCGACGCTCGCCGAGTTCGGGTATGTCGGACCGCAGGACGACGTCTGGCTGCAATGCTTCGACGCCAAAGAATTGCGGCGGATCAAGTATGAACTCGGTTGCCGCTTGCGGCTCGTACAGCTGATTGGCGAGAACGACTGGCTGGAATCTGACAACGACTATGACGCGCAGCGTACAGCTACTGGGCTCGCCGACATTTCAACCTACGCCAGCGGCATTGGCCCATGGATTCCCCATATTGTGAAGTGGCCGGGTCTCGGAGCCGCCCCGCTCTATTCAAACTTAGTCGCCGATGCGCATGCTGTTGGTTTGGAGGTTCATCCTTACACGTTGCGTAGCGACGATCTTCCCGAACATGCCCCCGACGTCGACTCAGTGCATCAGGCGCTTTTCGCAGAGGCCGGTATTGACGGGCTTTTCACGGACTTCAGCGATGTGACCTTGCGCTTTTTGGGACGTCGGCCGTGACCAGTCAACCGACTCTCGTGATCGGGAATCGTAATTACAGCTCATGGTCTTTACGCCCATGGATTCTGGCGCAGCACCTGGATATCGAACTGACTACGGTTCGTATCGTGCTCGACACACCGACGTTTCACAGCGAGGCGCTCGCCTACTCACCGACGGCACGCGTCCCCGTGCTCATTCATGACAATCTGGTGATCCCCGAATCCATTGCCATCATGGAGTATTTGTCAGAACTCGCCGGTGGCCGGGGCTGGCCGGCAGCCCGAGAGGCACGAGCCTGTGCACGCGCTTATGCGGCGGAAATGCATGCAGGTTTTTCAGCGCTCCGTGCTGCCTACCCGATGAATATCCGCGCACGACAACGGAAGGTGCCCGTGACGACGGCGCTGGAAAAAGACATTCGACGCATCAACGATATTCTGTCGTCTGCAGCCGCATCAAATGATGGCGACGGGTGGCTGTTTGGCGAATACAGTATTGCCGACGCGATGTTCTTGCCGGTCGCCTTGCGCTTTCAGACGTACGGCATGTGGGGACTCTCTGAGCGTGCCAGTCAGTATGTAGAACGTTCCGCCTCCGATCCGTTACTGACGGAATGGATTCAGAAGGCATACGCCGAAATCGAAACGCTATCTCACGAAGAAGTGGGCGGCTAAGCGAGCACGTGCACGGAGTCCCCAAGGCGCAGCATCCCGCTTGATCTACTGCGGATCACGGCATTTACCCCGAAGGTCACTCCGCGCAGGGCAGCGTCGTATCGGTAAGCCTTCAACGCCGGCGTGGGATCGGTACTCAAGTCACCGGTCTGTTGATCCAGAGCTGGAATTTTACATCGCGTGCACGGCTTCACGAGTTCAATCTCCACGTCACCGCAACGGATAAGTCGAATGTCATCTTCGGCGAACGCAGGCCAATCCGCGATCACCAAGTTCGGCCGAAAGCGATTCATTGGGATAGGCGCCGGCAACCGCTCATTCAGATCATTGAGCGACGCACGATTAGTCAAGAGTATGGGAAATCCGTCAGCGAACGACACGGGCACCTCAGCCGATCCTGCGTAGTCGGGGTCCGCCGGCCGCAGCACATCAGGCGGCATCCACACGAGTCGCAGCGCCTCCCCATAGACGAGGGATAGCCAATTCGCCGCAGCATCTCCGGCATCACGCGCCCAAACCCGCTCTCCCCAGACATCCACGTCACATCGGCGACCATCAATCGGTAGTGGGATGACGAGAGGGTCCCTGCTAGCCAACTGAAGAACGAGGCCCTCTGCGGACGGCGTGGCCGCCAATCTCGCCAACCCACCTAGCGTCCGCTGCGTCACGAACCGGCCCCGCGGATCGACCACCATCCAGTCGCGATCGCCGCATAATCCGCGCGCACCCACCGTCGCGCTGCCTAGAGCGATCCCTCGTGCGGATTTCACGGGATACAGGACGATCTCATCCAATCGACCGTTGTTCACACCGACAGTACCGAATGAACCCGCCTGCCCGGCAGCTTGGATCGGCCGTCGAGGAAGCCCAACTCAAGAAGAAACGCCGAGCCCATGACCTCACCGCCCAACTTCTCAACCAGCATCAGTGCTGCAGCAGCGGTTCCTCCGGTGGCGAGCACGTCATCCACGATGAGCACGCGCCGTTTGCCGCGAAATGCATCCAGATGCGCTTCCAATGACGCGCTCCCATACTCGAGGTCGTATTGCACGGCCTGCGTGGCGCCAGGCAACTTTCCGGGCTTGCGTAACGGCACAAATCCGCAGGCCAGTGCTTTGGCCGCCAACGCCCCGAAGATGAAACCGCGCGCTTCCATACCCGCCACCAGATCAATCGGCTCACCACGAAAGGGCGCAACCAGTCGTGCGATCGAGTCATCGAGCGCAGCAGGGTCGGCCATGAGCGGCGTCAAATCCTTGAATGTCACGCCTGGCTTGGGAAAATCCCGCACATCCCGAATGTATTCGAATAACTTCACTGCTCAGACTCCCCCCACCCGCCAGGTGGCCTGGTATTTCTCTCCCAGAGACAAGATTCGCGCCAGCAGCGCATCGTATCCCAGGCCCGCCAACCGCGCCGAACGAGCAAATACTTCTTCTTGGGACAGGATCGGATTGGCATTCGCCTCAAGCGCAAACACCCGCCCATCTGCCCTCACCCGAAAGTCGACGCGTGCATAGCCCGTTAAGTGCAACGCTCGGCAGATTCGTCGAGTCAATCGGTGTAACTCAGCGACAACCGCATCCGGCAGATTTTCCGCCGCCTGTGTGTAAATCCCGTGACGCGCTTGATAACGGCGATCCCATTTCACTCGCCGGGTCGCGATTGGCGCACTTCCTTCCACCAGCGTGCCGAACTTGAGCTCCCAAATCGGCAGCGTCGTCAGGCGATCGTTCCCGAGCACACCCACGTAGATTTCGCGCCCCTCGATGTACTCCTCCACCAACGCATCGCTCGAAGTCTGGCTGTGCACAAACTCGATTCGTTGCTGAAGACTCTGCGGGTCATGGCAAATAGACGCCTGAGCGATGCCCAAGGACGCGTCATCGGTCGCGGATTTCACGAACAGCGGATAACGCAGCCGCGATGGCAACTGAATCCGCTTACCCTTCTGAAAGACGGCAAATTGGGGGCTCGGAATTCGGTGATAGGACAACAGTTGCTTTGTCAGCACCTTGTCCCTTGAAAGCATGAGGCCACGCGGGTTACAGCCCGTATAGGGCTGTTTGAGTAACTCCAGAAAAGAAACAACGTGGTGATCTTGGTTGACCAGGCCGTCGAACTCCTCCAATAGATTGAAGACTATCGATGGCTTCCACTCGCGAATGGTCTCTTTCAGGTCCGACAATCGGTCATAAACACCTAGACAGCGGACATCGTGGCCGGCAGCCTTGAGGTGCGTAACCACATCAAACTCCGTCCGCCATTCGTCGACGACGCGTTGATCAAGCCCCTCAATCGAATCGGGTGGTACCAAGCTCTCATGCATGATGACTAAAATTTTCTTTTTCTTCATCGGGTCACCTGGCGCCTGCGTCTCTTCTCAAAGGCGCTTTCCAAACCAATGCCGTTGGGAAGCGCGCGGAGCGCGAAAAATCGCTGATCAAAATAAGGTCTGCGAAGACCGCCGCTCATATCGCGATATCCGCCGTTTCCCCCAACATCTTCATCAATGAGCATACGAGCAATCGATCCGCTCGTGCCTCAATGGCCTCCCGGTCGCGCAAGACAACCAGCCATTTTTCGGGCAATGCAGCTGCGCCATAACAAGCCCCCGCCAAGGCGCCGACCGTTGCACCCGTCATATCGGAATGCCCGCCGGCATTGACGACCGCCAGGATGGTTTCTTTGAACGTTTTTCCGAGCAAACATGCCGCGTAAGTCACTCGCAGCACACTGAAGGCGTCACCCTTCCGAGCGCCCTCCACAATGATCTCTTCAGCCGCAGACCAACCTCCCGTCCGCAGATGCACGATCGCACTATCGGATAGGACCCCCTCGGCGCTGACATCTTCGTTACGGGTGGACAGTAGGCGCTCACCTGCCTGCCCCTCGAGCGCTGCCACCACCCAGCTGGCGTAAATGCGAGCGGCATCAACGGTCCGCATCCCCGAATGCGTCAATTGCGCTATTTCAGCCCCCTTGTTGAGGGCTAAACGACGATCAGCAAACCAGACGGCAGCCGCGATGGCGACGCGAGGCAGAGCTTCCCCGTCGAGGGCAGAATCGTGGGCGAGTCCGGGTGCGTGCGACAACGCATTCGCCATTGCGGCGGTAATACCCAGACACTGCCCGGTTGCAGAGCCTTCGCCAGCCAGTCTCCATCCCGTCCAACGACGCCAAATATCAGGTGCATCCAAGCGTTCCATCGCGATGAGGGAATCCGCACACAGCAGTGCCGTAGCCGCGTCGTCGCTCCACGCACCCGGTGGTAGGTCGTAAGGTCCGCCACCCAACAAGTCAGCAATGCGGCCGAAGGTGCCCGCTCGACGATACTGAACCGCTGCGCCAAGCGCGTCCCCGAGCGCCATGCCGAGCAATAGACCGCGAAATCGATCCCTCAATTGGTCTGCAGCCTCCTGGTCTGACGGCGATACGATCACCGTCATGGGTTCTGGGCCGCCTCACGACGAGCCTCGAGACCGAGAAAATCGAACAGGCGTGGATCAGCCAGTTGGGAGGGGGCCACATCGCGCATCGCCGCAAAGATGGATTCGATACGCCCCGGAAACTCACGCTCCCAGGTCTGGAGCATTTGCCCGATCACTTGGCGTTGGAGATTGGGCTGCGAACCGCAAAGCGTGCACGGAATGATGGGGAACTTTCGCGCACGCGCGTAGCGTGTGATGTCCCGCTCGGGCACATACGCCAGTGGACGGATCACGATATGCCGGCCGTCATCCGACAACAGCTTTGGCGGCATGGCTTTGAGTTTGCCGCCGTAAAACAGGTTCAAAAACAGGGTCTCAAGCAGATCGTCTCGATGATGCCCCAGCGCGATTTTCGTCATGCCGTTTTCATCGGCCCAACGATACAACGCGCCTCGGCGCATTCGTGAACACAGGCTGCACATTGTGCGGCCTTCCGGTATCAGCCGCTTAACGACCGAATACGTATCCTGCTCGATCACATGCCACTGCACGCCCAATGACGACAAGTAATCGGGCAAAATATGCGCCGGGAACCCGGGCTGCTTTTGATCCAGATTGACCGCGAAAATTTCGAACTGGATCGGCGCGCTCCGTTTGAGCGACAGGAGCAGATCCAGCATCGTGTAAGAATCTTTGCCACCCGATAGGCAGACCATGACCCGATCGCCATCGGCGATCATTCCGTAGTCGGCAATCGCTTTTCCGACAAGACCACGCAACTCAGCTTGCAGCTTCTTGAAGGTCTTTGATGCCCGACCCTGTGCGTCAGCATCCGTCGAGCGTTCAGCGTGAATAGGCACCTCGACGACCGACATTAGCGAGCCTCGAGGTATTTCGCTTCAAGATACCGAAGCGCAGGCAGCGCCGAGAGCGGCTGACCCGTCGCATCTTTCACAAGATCCTGCACATTGGAGCGCGCTCCTACACCGTGCACGTTCGTTTTGAGCCACGCGTTGAGCGCTGAGAAGTCGCCTCGCGCAATGGCACCGTCGAGATCTTCAACCTCATTGCGAATAGCCTCCCACAGCTGCATCGCAATCAGGCCTCCCAAAGCGTGCGCTGGAAAATAGGCAAATTGCCCGACCGCCCAGTGATCGTCCTGTAGACAGCCCTCCGCGTCGTCTTGCGGACGGACGCCGAGCCGCGACTCGGCCAGTGAATTCCAAGCGTCTGCGAGATCCTTAGCCTCCAACTTGCCGGAGATCAGCTGCCGCTCCAGATCGCAACGCAACAGCACGTGGGATAGATAGGTCAACTCGTCAGCATCAATCCGCAGTGGGCTGGCGTGCACACGCGTGAGATGACGATAGAGGTTATCAACCTCCCACGCCGGTCCCGCGCCACCGAGGTGACGATCCATCATCGGCTTTAGGAATGCGAGGAACGGTCGGCTGCGAACAACGCACATCTCCAGCAGCAGCGACTGACTCTCTTCTAGCGCCAGCCCACGACTGCGACCGACCGGCTGATCGCGCCATTCCAGAGGCAAGCCCAATTGATAGAGCGCATGACCGGTTTCGTGTAGCGCCGCCATGAGCCCGTGGAAAGGATCCGCTAATTCAAAATGGGTCGTCACGCGCAAATCGCCGGTGATGCCCTCGGTAAAGGAGTGCTCCGACTCGTCGAGACGCCCGCGTTCGAACGGAAAGCCCAAGGCTTTCATCGCATCCACACACAGCGCACGCTGACGACTGACCGGGAATCGTCCGTTGATAGGCAAGGAAGGCGATTCTGCCTGCCGCGCCAGTCCTTCCTGCACCATCGACGGCAAGCGGCGAGCCAAAGTCTTGAACAGGGGATCGAGGGCGGCCGTCAGAGCGCCCGGGCTGAATTCGTCCAAGAGAGCGTCGTAAGGGTCTAAGCCCAGGTGCTGCCCCAACAAGGCCGCGCGATCGCGCGTGAGCGCAACGACCTCAGCCAGGTAGGGCGCCACTTCCGTATAGCGACGCTGACGCTTAGCTTCTGCCCAATGCACTTCCGCTCGAGCCGTCGCTTTGGCAAGGCGAGAGATCAGGGCGTTGGGCATGGCCAGCGAGTGATCCCGCTGCCGTCGCATTTCGCGCAAGTTGGCGACCTGCCAATCTTCCAACGCATCGGCGCTAGCCTGCGCCCGTTCGATCAGGCGGGTCACTTTCGGGGAGGTCAGGAGCGCGTGACATTCGGTTTCAAGCGCGGCCAACTGCTCGCCGCGGACGTCGGCGCTGCCGCTCGGCATCATCACGGCGGCATCCCACCGCAAGATGGCAAGGGCGCCTCGGAAGGCGTGCAAACGGCGAAACTCGTCCTCGAGTTGCTGGTACGGACTGACAGCCATAGTTCCTCGTCAGTCGACCACGAGCCCATCGGGGGCGCCGGCCCGGTGAGAGGGCTGCGGCCGGGTCGACCACGTCCGATTGTAGCGCAAGGACGCCCGAGACGGGCGCCCCTTTGAACTCAATGTGCTGTTTTTTATAGAAAAAGAAACTCCGGCCGCCGCGAGCGACGGCCGGTTAGGCAGGGCGGCAGCGGCGTCAGAAGTAATACCGCATGAGAATCTCAGCCACACAGGCGGGCTTCTTCTCGCCCTCGATTTCCATGGTGAACTCTTCGGTCAGCATAAAGCCGCCCTTAAAATCATCAATGGCCACGAGTTTTGAACGCCCACGGACGCGCGCGCCGACTTTGACCGCGTTGGTGAAACGGACCTTATTGAGGCCGTAGTTGATGACCTGTCGCAATCCCGGAAAGGCTGGACGACCTTCTTCGACGATCCCGCGAATCATGGGATAGAGCGACAGCGTGAGATAGCCGTGAGCGATGGTCGTGCTCCACGGAGATTCGGCCGCTGCCCGCGTCGGGTTCGTATGAATCCACTGGTGATCATCGGTCGCCGTCGCAAACGCATTCACTCGATCCTGGGTGATTTCGACCCAATCGCTGACGTGAATATCAACTCCAATTTGGGCACCCAATTCGGCACGAACGGTTTCAAGCGACATATAGCGACTCCTCAAAGTAATCTTTCGATGATAACCGAAGGCCAAGCTCAGCGACGGGCTAGCCAACCTGCGATCTGGCGCGGCAACTCTGCCGCACGGGAACTGACGAACATGCCGATATGCCCAGTGGGCACCGCGATTTCCGTATAGCGTTTCGACTGGGTTAACCCCGCGAGGGCCCGCGATGAGGCAGGCGGCACAATATGGTCCTGCAGGCCATAGATATTGAGCAACGGTGAACGGATCTGGCGCAGGTCTACACGAGCACCGCCGAATTCAAATGGGCCGCCCACGAGACAGTTCTGCTGATAGAACAGCGATGAGAAAGTCGCCGCAAACCGCGCCGGTTGATCTGGGCCGTCGTGAACCCACTGCTCCATGCGGCGAAAAAGCCGGACCCAAGGCTCATCGTGAATATGATCTAGAAGATCTATCACCTTCCCCATACCGATTCGGAAAGGCGCCAGAGACTGGAAGACAGCGTCAAGCATGAAACCCGGCATTCGCTGCGGTTCAGCCGCAGCGGATCGTTCCAGCGATCGGACCCAATGGGAGAGCAGATCTTCGCCAGTATGAAAGTCCACCGGCGTCACCATCGTCACGAGTCGCCGTACGCGGCTCGGCTGGCTTGCCGTATACAGCAACGACAGCACACCACCCTGACAGACACCGAGCAAATCGATGGGGCGACCACGCCCGATGGCGGTCACCGCACGCGCTAAGGTGCCCAGCACGAAATCGTCCAATGACCGCCCGTGGTCAGCTTCGGTCGGATCGCCCCAATCCAGCAAATACACATCGCGACCGGCCTCGACCAAACCTCCGATCAAAGAGCGCCCAGGCTCAAGGTCGAGAATGGACGGACGGTTCACAAGGGCATAGACAATGAGTACCGGCGTCGAACGCGTCACCCGCATTGCACGGTAGTGATACAGGCGTGCTGCGCCATCCGTCTCAATTTCTGTGCGCGGAAGACTGTCGGCCGGTAGCCCCCACCCTCGGATAGCGTCACGCCATCCGGCGGCTGCCGTGGTCGGACCCGCGGACAGTGGCAGCGTACCCTGCCAACTCGCCATGACCGTTCGAATCCACTCGCTGGCGGCAGGCGACCAGGCCCATTGCTGGTAGGCGGCCTCAGCCGACATTAACCACGGCTCAAGTACCGAGCGCAGTGACCCCACCTGCGCGCGATCCGTCCCCGGGTCAGCCAGCCCTGCCGGCCAGGCGATGGCACAGGCCCGGGCAAAGGACAGGAGATCCTCGGCGAGCGGCTCAGCCGATGTGCGAAGCCCGCCTGCACGGATGGCATCGACGAATCGCGAGTAGAACGCCGCAAACGCCTCGGCGCCGGGTAACCCGGCAACAACCGTCATGAGGCCCCTCGCCTTCCTAAAATCATGCCGATGCCCTCATGAAACCAGCTAACCCTCTGTTTAATAGGTTTTTACAGCCAGACAAAGCATCATGTTGCAATGCAAAATAAATGCGTTATACTGCACTGCAACAAGACTTCAAGGACGACCACGATGACGAACCCAACTGCTGAAATCAATGCTTTCATTGAGCAGAGCCGCAAGCTGGCTGAACCGCTGAATCGGTTGACGGCCATTTCGATGACGTCGTTCGAGAAGTTGGCGCGCCACGGCTATGGGGTTGCCGGTGACGCCTTGGAATACTCTCTGGCCGCCCTACAGACCGGCGCCGCGACGCGGGAAGTTCCCGAGTACGTGAAGTCGCAGACGACGCTGGCCCAGCACTATGTGGAGCGCCAGACCCAGCGCGCTCAGGAACTGAGCAAGCTCGCTGAGGATATTCGCAGCGGCTACACCAGCTGGTTCAACGAAGCCTCCGCGGAATACAAGGCCAAGACCACCAAGGTCGCAGACGCCGCTTAAGACCTTTCGGGACTGTCGACCCACCCGGGGCGATCCCAATGCAACCCCCTCAGGACGGGCTCACCGCAGGTGAACCGTCCTTCTTTTTTGCCCCGACCTCATAGGACCGACCGAGACACAACCGAATTTTGCACTGCGAGAATTGCTCGCGGGAACAGGCTAAACTTGGGCGATGAGCCAGCCTGAGCGCCTGATCAAAAAGTAC
The DNA here is from genome assembly GCA_947455595.1 of Gammaproteobacteria bacterium. GTDB lineage: Bacteria > Pseudomonadota > Gammaproteobacteria > Steroidobacterales > Steroidobacteraceae > CAIKZZ01. The sequence goes on along the minus strand of CANGOP010000001.1, from coordinate 22,401 downwards.
GCGAATCGACGCCTGTACGACGCGTCGCAGTCCCGGCATGTCACGCTGGAGGACATCCGGGAGTTCATCGTACAGGGCCAGAAAGTGAGGGTCGTAGAAGACAAGTCTGGCGACGACATCACCCGCCTGATTCTGCTGCAGGTCATCGCCGAGCAAGAACAATTCGGCAAGCCCATTCTCTCCGAAGCATTGCTCGAGTCGATCATTCGCTTCTACGGCAATGGTCTGCAGGATTTCATGAGCCGGTATCTGGAAAAGAGCGTGGAAACATTCGCCTCCCAGCAGGAACAGCTCCAAGCTCAGGTCAGCAAGTTGATGGTTCAGAGCCCGGTTGGATCGCTCGCCGAGATTGCCAAACAAAACCTCGACTACTGGACCCGGATGCAGGAACAAATGATCGCCGCGTTCATGCCAACGGCGCGACGACCGGGAGGCCCGACATCGGCCGACAGCGAGCGCCCGAGCCGACCCTCTGGGCCTGAGAAGTCCCCTCCGTGAGCAGTCCGGCCATCATCCGCCTTGCATCGGCCGGTGACCCACAAGCCGCACCGATTGATCCATCCCGCATACTGAGCGGCACGCCCACCACAACCGTCGACAATCGCTACTCCTCCAACGACGCCCGCTTCCATGTCGGCATTTGGACCAGTAGCGTCGGACGCTGGCGGGTGCACTATACCGAGCAGGAGTACTGCTTCCTCACACGGGGACGCGTGCGCTTGGAGTCTGACGACGGCAGCAGCCTCGACTTCGTAGCAGGCGATGCGTTTGTGATCCCTTGCGGCTTTTCCGGCACTTGGGAAACCCTCGAAGACTGCGCAAAACATTACGTGATCTACGAACCCACCTGAGGGTCGTTGAACGCGACGGCTGTCATCTTCGGTCGCTATACTCTTTTGATGCCTTACCGCATCCTGTTCATCTCAGCTGAATACGCGCCTCTCGCAAAAACGGGCGGTCTCGCTGACGTCAGCTCAGCGCTCTGCCATTACTTACACTCGCAAGGCCATGACGTTCGTGTATTTCTGCCGTGGTATCGGGAGCTCAACCGGACAGGGCTCACTGTCGAGCCGGTGGCCTCACTCGAAAGCCTCGCGCTGAACGTTGGGGAGCATCGATATGAGTATCGCGTGCTTGTCGGCACACCGCCGGGGTCGCAGCAGCCGGTACATTTTATCGATTGCCCCGCTCTCTACGACCGCAATGGCTTCTACGGTCACGCCGACGATCATCGACGCTTCCTACTCCTGACGCGGGCTGCATTTGAAGTGGCGCAGCGCATGGCTTTCGCGCCGCACATTCTGCACTGCAACGACTGGCACACGGCGTTCGCGCCCCTGTACCTGCGCACGAACTATGCTTGGGATCGTCTCTTTGCCGCAACGCGATCTGTATTGACCATTCACAACATAGGCTATCAAGGCGTGTTTTGGTCGGTCGAGAGCGGCGATCTTTCGCTGGGCGATGCCCGCTGGATGCTCCACCAAGATGACTTACGCGATGGGCGCGTCAATCCGCTCCTGCATGGCGTGATGTATGCCGACCTTGTCACCACCGTCAGCCCCACCTACGCGAACGAAATTCGTACGCCCAGTTATGGGGCGGGGCTTGATCCCTTCCTACGCGATCGCGGGTCGCAGGTGATCGGGATTTTGAATGGGGTCGATTATGCCGAGTGGGATCCTCGCCATGACGCCCATCTGGGTGATGCTCGTTACTCCGCGCAAGACCTCTCAGGCAAGCGCGCTGCCCGGCGCGCGGTCGCACGGGAACTGTCGCTCTCGCTTGGACCCAAGACGCTATTGTTCGGCATCGTTTCGCGCCTAGTCTCGCAAAAGGGTATTGATCTGCTGGAAGAGGTGTTGCCGGATGTACTGTCGCAGCACGACTGTGCGCTCGCGGCGCTCGGCTCCGGCGAACCGCAGTTCGAAGGTTTTTTGACCCGGCTGTCCACGGATTTTCCGGGACGGGTTCATTTCACACGTGGCTACAGTGAGCGCAGAGCTCATTGGATTGAGGCAGCCGCAGATGCCTTTTTGATGCCATCGCGATATGAGCCGTGTGGACTCAATCAGATGTATAGCCTGCGGTATGGAACAGTGCCGATTGTCCGACGCACGGGCGGTCTTGCCGACTCTGTCACGCCCTATTCCCGAACAACTGGATTGGGTGACGGTATTCTCTTCGACGACTACTCACCCGGCGCACTGCGCGCCGCCATTGATCAGGCCTTGTCGCTCTTCGGAAGCGCGCACTGGGACCGAATGATCCAGAATGGCATGGCGCGCGACTTTTCCTGGCAAACGCAAGGAAAGCTCTATCTGGACGCGTACCGAGATCTTGTCGGCCCCGTCTGACGGCACCGAGCACTCGTTAGAACTGGCCCCTCTCGTCGAACGCAAACTCGGGGAAAAAGGCGAGTCGCGTTCGCACAGTTCCCGTGACGCGATAATCAAGTCCCCGTCCGCCGTCTTTTAATCGCGGCATTAGTTTCAGGAACACGGTCCCTAGATGCGTGGTGACCGTCATCGAAAAATCCGTATCTCCCTTGGCTGGCACGATGAAGGCGGCATCCGTCTGGCCATGCCCTAAGGGCTCACCCGCCAACTCCAATTGGTAATTGATCGCGCGGATGGGCAAGTCAATCCCGTTCGGATTATGGGCGTGCACTTTGACTCGGATGTGCTGCTCGTTAAAGTTGCCATCAATGAGGTCTGCGCCCGACACTTTGAGTTGTGGTTTCTCAAAATGTGGCCCAACGGCACAGCCGCTCAACCAGAGGCCGACCGCAAGCAGAAGGATTGCCGTTGGTGTACGCACGGTCAGGTGCGGCCGTACAGGTGATTCCAGCGCAAGCATCGATCGGCCAGCCAATGAGGAACATCCTGCCACGAGAATCTCCATAGCCAATTCCCAACCACCGTACCCGGTAGATTCATCCGGGCTTCGGTTCCAAGGCCCAGTAGGTCCTGCATCGGCACGATGGCTAACTGGGCGACGGACCCCAGCACCGACCGCGTCAACGCGGTGACCACGTCATCCTGCGATGAGCCGACATAGTCTGCGACAAATTGCCGTGCGCTGCCGTCCAAATGACGGAACCAGCCTAAGGTCGTGTCGTTGTCGTGTGTCCCCGTATAACCGACTGAATTTGCGGTCCAGTTATGCAAGACGTGGACATTGGTATCGGCGCCATCGAATCCGAATTGGGCAATACGCATTCCCGGCAGGTGATGGCCGTCGCGCAGGGCTTCCACTTCTGGCGTGATGACACCGAGGTCCTCAGCCACCACTTCTAGATTTCCAAAAGCTTTATGGGCGGCCGTCAGCAACGCCGCGCCCGGCGCCTTACGCCACTCACCCGTCGCAGCCGTCGGCGCATCGGACGGCACAGCCCAATATGCCTCAAGCCCACGAAAGTGGTCGATCCGCACGAGATCAAAGAGCGCAAACTGTGCTCGCAGTCGTTCAATCCACCACTGAAAGCGTGTGCGCTGGTGTTCTTCCCATCGATAAAGCGGATTACCCCACAGCTGTCCATCAACAGAGAAATAGTCCGGAGGAACCCCCGCCACCGCCGTCGGCAGGCCGGCATCATCGAGCTGAAATAGTTTCCGGTGCGCCCACACTTCGACGCTATCGGGCGCGAGATAGATGGGGACATCACCAAACAGCAATACGCCGCGCTCCGCCGCGTACTGACGCAGAGCGCTCCACTGGCTATAGAAGAAGTACTGGCAAGCCTCGATTCGCGTGATCTCAACAGCCAGCTCCTTGCGCGCCTTGCGGATCGCCGCCGCAGTCCGATCGCGCAGAGCTTCTGGCCACTCCCACCACGGCCGCCCCTGCTCTCGATCCTGAATAGCCATGAACAAGGAGTAATCCGGCAACCAATGAGCCGACTCGGCTCGGAACTTCTCGTAAGCGTCTCGTCTCGGGCCCGCTTCATTCAGACGCAGTGTCGCTTCCGCCAAATGCTCCACACGACTCAGGCTACCGAGCTGGTCACTGTCAACTAACCCTTGTGCGGCGAGCGTCGTGAGATCCACAAGGCCCGGATCACCCGCATGGTTTGAGCGGGCAAAGTAAGGTGATCGATCCGAGCCAACCGGACCCAACGGCAAGAACTGCCAGACGGTGAATCCGCCGACTTGCAACCAGTCGACAAAACTACGTGCGGCTTGACCCAGCGCACCATGGTCGGCATCAGGCAATGATGTCGGGTGGAGTAAAACTCCTGCACGGCGACGATCAAACACCTTCGACTTCACATTCGTCATTCACACTTCCTCAACTCTTCGTACTCGGCGCAGGATCCATCCATCGGGATAACAGCGATATCGCTACCGATAGAGGCGCCCGTTCGGCTTCAGACCAGCGCTTGCAGCATCTGGGCAGTGACCAGCACTACCCCTTTCTCGGTGACCTCAAAACGACTCGCATCGGTGTAGGCGTCTACTCCGATCTGCATATCATCGGGAACGATACAGCCTTCATCGAGAATCGCGCGCCGGATCACGCAACCGCGACCGATCGAGACCCGCGGCAACAGGACAGATTGCTCAACGACCGAGCATTCTTCGACCCGAACATCCGAGAACAGCAGCGATGAGCGAACACTCGCGCCGGAAATGATGCAGCCCGCCGAAACCATCGAGTTGAGCGCCGAACCGACGCGACCGGTTGACGGGTCATCCAAAATGAACTTAGCCGGAGGACGCTGCAGTTGATACGTCCAGATCGGCCATTCGTCATCGTAAATGTTTAACTCAGGGCGCACATGGACCAATTCCATGTTGGCTTCGTAGTAAGCGTCCAATGTTCCGACATCGCGCCAGTAGGCCTGCGCTTTTGTGCGCACGTCCTGAAATGCGTATGCGTAAACAGCGCGACTCTCGAGCGCGATCGGGATGATGTTCTTACCAAAGTCGTGAGCTGAATCCAGCTGTGCTGCGTCATTCGTCAGCATGCTATCGAGCAGATCCGCATTGAAAATATAGATGCCCATTGAAGCGAGCGCGATGTCAGGTCGACCCGGCACGGTCTCAGGCTCCTTGGGCTTTTCATTGAAGCGAATCACCCGATTGGTCGTATCGACCGACAGCACGCCGTATTCACGAGCCAGGCTCTTCGGCACCTCGACAACGCCTATCGAGACATCGGCATTCTTCTCGACATGGGCGGCGATCATCGGACCGTAGTCCATGGTGTAGATGTGATCACCGGCCAAGATCAACACGTACTTCGGCGAGTGCGATCGAATGAACTCAAGATTTTGATAGACCGCATCCGCGGTGCCTTGATACCAATGCGGCCCGATCTGTTGCTGGGCTGGAATCACGCTCACGAATTCGCCGAACTCGCCACGCAGATAGCCCCAGCCGCGCTGAACGTGCTCTATCAGCGACTGGCCTTTGTATTGGGTCAGCACGGCGATCTGACGGATGCCGGAATTCACGCAATTCGAGAGGACGAAATCAATGATGCGGAACTTGCCACCGAACGGTGTTGCCGGTTTGGCGCGACTGACCGTCAACTGCTTCAACCGCTCCCCGCGACCTCCCGCCATGATGATCGCCAATGTTCCGCTGGTCAGGCGAGAGACATATCGTCCAGAAGTCGTGGTTGGCGTACGCTCGGTCATCCGGGGCCCTTCCTTTTTGCCTATGTTACCTTGCCCTTAGACCCCTGCAAGCCAAGGCCACATGACCGCAGCGCTACAAAAAGCACTACAACGATGGCTCCCCGAAATCGAAGCCCTCGCCCAAGGGAACGGCGCGTTGGTCAGTCAGTTACTGGGCGTCCACAACCTGGGCCGGCAGGCGCTCATCCTGACGTATATCGGTGACGGCGCCACGGAGGTCAGCCTGGAGGGCCGACGCCGGATGCAGCATTGCGGCGTGTCCTCGCTCTACGCGTGGCTCGGCGAGCGTTCGACCTTACCGACCTATTACCGCGTCCACTGGACTGACCGCTTTGGTGTCCGCCGGCAACGGATCGACCCGTATCAGTTTGGTCCGGGGCTCAGCGCAGAAGAAGTTGCGGCCTTAGGGAGCGCCGATCCGCAGGCGGCCGATTGTTTAGGGGCTGAGCCGCTCGAAAGGCAAGGCGTGATGGGCACCCGCTTCGCCGTCTGGGCGCCGCGCGCTCGCGGCGTATTCCTGACCCTGCCCGGTGGCGCCCTTGCGCTGCATCCGCACCCAAGCGCCGGCGTCTGGTCTTTATTTTTGCCCAGTTCGGAACCCGGGACACCTTACGGTTTTGACGTCGTGCTCGCCGATGGGCGTCGGGCTTGGCACACCGACCCGTGCGGCCGAGCATTCGAGCCAAGGCCGGGCTGGCGCGCGCGAATACCCGCGGTCTCAGAGTACCCATTCGAGGATTCGGACTGGCTCGCCCAGCGCCGTCGCCGTCTCCCCACCGATCCGCTGAGCATTTATGAAGTGCACCTCGGCTCATTTCTACGCAGACCTGCCGAATCAGCGACCTACGCGGCCTTGGCCGAACGGATTGTTCGCCACGTCGGCCCCATGCGATTTACCCATGTTGAACTGCTGCCGATCACCGAACATCCCTTTGAGGGTTCATGGGGCTATCAGACGACGGGGTACCATGCGCCCACGAACCGTCACGGCTCCGCGGACGACTTCCGCGCTTTCGTCGATCGACTCCATCGGGCAGGTCTCGGGGTCATTCTGGATTGGGTCCCGGGACATTTCGCCTCAGACGACGTCGCGCTCGCGGCATTCGACGGTGCACCACTTTTTGAGGAGGCCGACCCCGGTATGGGTCGTCATGAGGGCTGGGGCACGCTGGTCTTTGATCTGAAGAACCCCATGGTGCGCGCATTTCTACTGTCGAGCGCACGGCGTTTTCTACGAGATTTCCAGGTCGACGGATTACGGTTCGACGCGGTCGCCGCGATGCTCTATCTGGACTACGACCGCGGTGAGGGGGAGTGGGTGCCGAATGCGCAGGGCGGAGCCGAAAATCTCGCCGCGATTGCCTTCCTGAAAGAACTGACCGCGACGTTGCATGATGAATTCCCGGGGGTGATCCTCATCGCAGAGGACTCCTCGCTCTATCCGGGGGTGACCGAAGCAGTCAGCCGTGGCGGGCTCGGGTTTGACTACAAGTGGAACCTCGGCTGGATGCACGATTCACTGCGCTACTTCCGCGAGGACCCCCTGTTCCGTCGACATCACCACGCCGCGCTGCCCCGCATTGGCCGGTACTCGCGTCGAGACCGTGGTGTCCTCGCGCTCAGCCATGACGAAGTTGTCCACGGCAAGCGCTCCCTGTTCGGCAAAATGCCTGGGGACGACTGGCAGCGTTTTGCGAACCTGCGTCTACTCCTAGCCTGGCAGTGGACGCATCCGGGCGCCAAGCTGCTGTTCATGGGCGCCGAGATGGCGTCTCCCCATGAGTGGGATCATCAGACATGCTTGCCATGGGAACGCCGCAACGACCCGTCCGTCCGTGGGCTGGAAAAGCTGATCTCTGACCTAAATCAACTCTACCGGGAGTCCGATGCCCTGCAGGGCGATGACCTGCAGGGGGACAATCTGCGCTTTCTGTCCGAACAAGACGACCTGCGCTCGATTTACGTGTACGAAAGACGCACCACGACAGAGCGCCTGGTCATCATTCTGAACGCGACACCGGTTCCCCGTGAGCGACACGTCATCGGACTGCCCTTGGCAGGAACATGGATTGAGATCCTCAATACCGACTCGAAATTTTATGGCGGCACAGACGTGGGCAACCTAGGGGGTGTCACAGCTTCTGCTGATCCGGCGATGGGCGAACCCTATTCCGCCACCGTTCGCCTGCCGCCACTCGGTGTGCTCGTGCTCACGCCAGCCGACTCCGGCAAGTCGAACACGGCGACGACTGCACGCTGAGGCGCCCGAATGCGATACTTAACGCTCGCCTTAACGCCATTGAGAATGCTCATGAATCAGCCTATCCGGCACCTCGACATGCGTCGGTCGTTCTATCTCGGCTTCTTCATTGTCTTCACGGCACTGGCCGCGCTCCGAGCACTCTCAGATCCGATGGTTGAGCCTCTCGAGAGGCTTCCAAAAGGGCAGGTCACGGTGCGCGGCAACCACCCGGACCGTCGATTCAATGTTTGGCTGGCCGCCACTGACGCACGCCGCGAACAGGGGCTCATGTTCATCAAGTCATTACCGCCCGATCAGGGCATGCTGTTCGTATTCGAACAGGCCACGATCCTGACCTTCTGGATGAAGAACACCTACATTCCGCTCGATCTGCTCTACATCGGACCGGATAACAAGGTCGTGAACATCATTGAGAACGCGACGCCCTTATCGTTGGCGCCACTACCTTCACAAGGATTGGCCAGCCAGGTTCTCGAATTGGGTGGCGGCACTAGCCGGCAGCTCGGATTAATGCGGGGCGATCGGGTCGAATTTCGACCGGCGACGCGCTAGACCGATCAGCCTGATCGTTACTTGTCGTAGCCGAACCGCTCGACCCAAAGTGATAGCGTGGACAGCACCGGCTTCATTTCGGTCTCATAGTGGCGCCAATGCTGCACGGTTCTGCGATCCAACCCCCTCGCGAGCTGGGCCGTACTGGGTGTCGCCTGCGGGCGTGTTTTAGCGCGCTCCGCAAAATCCGCCATCACGCTGGTCCACTGCAACCCCAAGTACCGGCAGACCGCATCCATCTGGGGCTGAAAATTTGCGATGAGATCCTCATGGCGCACCTCTAATGCGGTCATACCCATGAGCTTCAAGCAACGGTCTGCGAGATGCATGACCGCATTGTAATAAGCAGCCGTGTCTTCAATCGTCAGCATTTCATACATCGGCGCACTCATCTTGAATTGGCGCCGAAAACAACTCAGGACGACATCTCGTGGATCGCGCACTGCGAAGATAATTTTCGCATCCGGGAACAATCGCGCAATCAGCGGAAGCTTCAGCGTATTCAGCGGATATTTATCTACAAATATCTTTCCGGCAAGTGAGACACCTTCCGCCATCACCGCATCCCAGTAGGCGTCGCGATAGCGCTCAAGCTCTTCTTCACTCGCATGAATGAGTCGACTCAAGTCATCGGGATCTCGCATAAATGCCCGAATTCCCTCAATCAGAGATTCCTTTTCTTCCAAGCTCGAAATTTGAGCGCTTCCATCAAGAATCAGCTCAAGCAGAGTGGTTCCCGATCGTGGAAATCCGATCAAAAAAACATGCCCAACAGCGTGACGGTCCGGTCTGCGCTGCGCCCATGTGCTCGGCGTCGTGGAATCCAGAGTCTTAATGAGGCGACGCGCATAATCGGCGGCCCCTAGATCAATACTAAATCGGGGCGCGTAGATCTCATGGAACACATTATTGGCCGAGACATACTCGGCAAACGCGCGCCTATGGTCGCCCTTCGCATCAAACACATCTCCGAGTAACACGAGGCCGCGCGCACGATCCAACTGTGTCACATTCGGTTGAGCCAAAAAGCGCTGCACTCTCGCCTGCGCCTCTTCGACTTGGTTCTCTGCCAGATCAGCCGCCGCCAGCGCGAGTACAGCATCAGCGATACCCGCACGCGCATTAAGCGCGGCAAGTGCCGCAGTTCGAGCGCGATCATGATCGCCGCGGGCACTGGCAACCGATGCAAGACCGGCTAACGCCAAGGGATGAGCTGAGTCACGCGCTAATGCATCACGAAAAAAAGCTTCAGCCTTCGACATCTCTCCGAGCATCACCATCGCATTACCGCGATTAACATGCCCGAAAGGAATCTCTGGCGAAATCGCGACAACTCGATCGAAGCAGCTTAGCGCATCGGCCGCCCGCTCCATGCGTAACAGCAGTAGGCCTTTAGCGTTTAGACACGCTACGTCCTGGGGCATCAATTGCAACGCCCGATCCAGAAGCACGAGCGCCTCATCAAGTTGGCCCGCCTGTTCGCGCGCTAGCGCCGCGAGATTCAAGAGCACGGGATGCTCTGTTCCAGCAAGTAGCGCGGCACCCGCGGCCGCTATGGCCTCGGGCAGATGCCCTCGCGCAGCCATGTCATGGATACGCCGGATCTCGTTACGCTCATTCTCGTTCCACATCGTCAAACTCTACGCTTCTCCACCTCACAAAAGAAAACGGCGGGCCTAAGCCCGCCGTTCTCATCGCTCAAAGAACCTAAGTTCTTAGAACTGCACCGAGACCTGACCGAACACGTAGCGACCGAGGGCGTCGTACATGGACGGGAAGGTGTTGCCGTTGCCGCCGCCGATGTTGGAAGCACCAATGATCGGCGGATCCTTGTCGAGGACGTTGTTGATGCCAACGCGGAACGTGACGCGGTCGTTGACCTGGATCGAACCCGACAGGTCCAAGTAGCTCCAAGCCTTGATATGCGCATCGGTGTTCGATACGCAAGCAAGACCTGGCGCGAACTCGCACGCGGCGGGATTGGTCGTGCCGTCGACGCTGACGTTCGGGTTCGGATTCAGGCCGTCCACGTCGACCTTACCGAAGTAACGCCAGCTCAACGTGATGTCCGTGCCATGCCACGGGGTCATCCACGTCGCGTTCATCGTATGACGCCACTTCGGCTTCGGATCGCCACAGCTGTTGCCGTAGTATCCAACGCAATCGTAACCGCTGTCCGGCTGCGAGGTGAGCGGGATCGCGATGAAGGCCGTGGACTTTGTACCGACGAGGCCGGTACGGACCTTACCAGCGCGACCCAGATCGAACGTGTACGACAACTCGACGTCGAAGCCCTTCGTCTGCAGCGAGCCATTGTTGCCCAGCGGGTCAATAACATAGCCGTCGTTCGACACCCAGAGCGAACCGTTCACGTCACGGTGGATCAAGTCACAGAAAAGATCCTTGTTGGCGCACAAGCTCATGATCGTGCTTGGGCCGATGTTGCTGATCGTGTCGTTGATCTTGATGTCGTAGTAGTCAACCTGCGCACGGAACCCGGGCAGGAACGAAGGGGTGAAGCCCACGCCGAAGGTCTTCGTCGTCGCCGTTTCCGGCTTCAGGTTCGGGTTACCGCCATAGTAGCCGTTGTACTGCGCCGCTGGGTTCGGATCGATGGTGCCGTACTGATCAGGCGTAACGCCCAACTTAATGCACTGCTCCAAAGTGTAGCTGCCATTGGTTGCGCAAGGATCACTCGAGCCATCAAGCCCGACGTGCTGCACGGCGTACAACTCGACGATGTTCGGCGCACGCACAGCGCGCGCAAAGCTACCGCGAACGCGGATGTCGTTGACCGGCTGCCACTCGAGACCCAACTTGAAGCTGTTGGTCTGGAAGCCAATCGAGTAGTCGGAGTAGCGGAACCCGCCTTCCAACGCAACTGACTTCGCGAACGGCTTGTCGTCAATCAACGGCAAGCGCGCTTCGACGAAAGCTTCGCGAGAAATCACCGCACCACTGACCGGCAGAATCGGGGAACCGCCGCCTGCCGCATCACCGAGCTGGTACTCGAGATCCGGCTTGAATTCCGAGGTCACTTCACGCCATTCAGCACCGATATTGACCTTAAGGCCAGAAGCGGCACTCGGCACCTTGACGCCGTACTTGCCGAGGTCACCCGTGACGTTCACGGAAACTTCCTGCTGGGTCGTCTTACCGATGGAGACGAGCGGCGTCGAGATATAGGCCAACGCCTGCTTCGTCACACCACCTGGCGACCAGATATTGTACGGCACGCAGTTCTTGTCAGTACCGGTGATCACCGAACGGCAGACCGCCGCGCCGGTGGTCGGATCGGTGACCACATCCAGCGCGTTCTTCATACGCGAGATGGACAGATCGTTCAGGTAAGTCTCGCTCAGCTCGGTGATCGCGTTCGAGTAATACGCGTCGTAATCCCAAACCGAATCAATCTTGCCCTTCGTGCCAAGCACATAACGCCACGACGAGTGGGTCAGGTCGTCGATACGAGGACCGCCTTCCACGTTGCGTCGGCCGAGCAACAGGTAGAGGTCCTTCGCAGCATTGACGCCGCCTTCACCATCACCGCACTGCCACTGATTGATTTCAGCCTGAGTGAGGAGGGGATTGGCGCAATTGGTCTTGTAAGGGCCGGTGCCGTAGAACGCACCCGACGGCGCGATCTGCGCCAGCGTGTGGTCGTTTACGTACTGAATTTCAGTGTAAACGTCTGCGTGCTCGTTGAATTCATAGTGAGCAAATGCACCCGCCGAGTAACGCTCGTCAGGACGCATGTAATAGTTCAGCGGGCCGTAGTTATAACGGTTTGCGTTTCCGAAGCTCAGGAGGCCCGAGCCATCAGCCTTCGGAAGAAGGACCTTGCTACCACCACCTTGCGAGCTCGGCAGGTTAACGCCGTGATCGTTTACGAGCCGGACGCGACCCGGATAAGAGGTCGAGGAGCCAGACACCGAGAATCGGCCGTCGTAGCTGCTGCTGCAGCAATAGCCCGAACCGAGCGTCGCGGCGCTGTAATCGTACTTCGACTGCAGAACGCCAGCGACATTACGGTAGCTCGCGTACGTCGTGACGTTACCCTTACCGTCGGCGGTATTGAAGCCAAACATCGCCGAGATGTCTTTCGTGAAGCCCGTGTGGACACTGGACGGGGCTGCCGCGAAGCTCTGGTTGTAGTTCGAGTTGAAGTCCGAGAGCACTTCCTGCACGCCCATCGGGTCATGCTGCTTATGGTCGTACAGACCGTAGCTGGTCGTGACCTTGAAGCCCTCGAAGTGATTGTTGAGCTTGAAGTTCACAACGCCGGCAACGGCGTCGGCGCCATAAACGGACGATGCGCCACCGGTGAGCACTTCGACGCGCTCAACGAGTTCGCTCGGAATCTGGTTAAGGTCAGACGCGCTCGTGCCCGGGTCGCCAGGACCCAAGCGACGGCCGTTGACGAGAACGAGGGTGCGATTCGCGCCCAGGCCACGCAAGCTCACCGTTGCCGTGCCGTCTGAGCCGTTCGAAACGGCCGAGTTCTGCGAGGCATACACCTGCGGCAACTGGGTAAGAAGGTCTTCGATGCGTGTGATGCCACGCTGCTCGATGTCCGCCGCGGACACCGCGATGACGGGGCTGATCGACACTTCGTTCGGCGCCGCGATGCGCGAGCCCGTAACGACGATTTCTTCAAGCACGGCCGAATTTGCCGTTTCTGCAGCTTGTGCCGCACCGGATGCGGCGGCAGCGGCGCCTGCGGCGAGCGCAAAGCGCACAGCCGAATGCAACTGGTGATTGCGATGATTAGACATGAGTAACTGCCCTCAGTTTTTTTTAAGCATTGTCGCGCTTCTACAAAAGCAAACGCGCCGGTCCCTTGGATCAAAATCTAGTGAAGCGCCATGCCAACTAACAGCCCTCCATGGATGCGCCAACGTCCAGAAACACTCTGGGTGATGACAAAATCCAACAGACTTCCGTAGCGCTTTAGCACTCCTCTGATTGCACCTTAACGCAACGATTCACAAAAAATCAATAAATAGGCGGCAATTAGCAGCGATGGCAGCGCGAGCCTATTGGGAAGGAGACCCATGAATTTTGATGGATTTTGGATAAAGGTGGGGCTTTCTAGCCGATAAATGCGCAATATCGGTTATATTGTGGGAAACAAGATCAAGCTGCAGGCTTGAAGTTGCCGTTTTGGTGCGCCCCGACCAGCGTTGCGAAAAAGATACAATAGAATATAAATGTTCCCGCTTTACGCCGGAGCGGCATCCGATCACCATCTACGGTGGCCCCGGCGCTCCGTTCCCGCGACGGCCGGAGGACTTTTCGAGTTTAGAGAGTGAGTGCATGACGCTATCAATCGTCGATTTCCAACGCCGGGCAGGCGAAGAGATGACCGCAGGCAACTGGCAAGCGGCCGCACGGACCGCCCAGCAATGCAGGGAGACGCATCCCTCCAACCCGGTGGGTTGGTTGTTGGGTAGCTTCGCGGCGCTGTCGGCAAATGAAAAAGAAGAGGCGCTAAGGCTTGCCGAAGCCGGACTCGTCATAGACCCAAATGATTTCCAGTGTGGCCTTCAGCGCGCAGAAGCCTTGCTCGCCCTTGGACGACGCAGTGAGGCCGTTGAGGCCACCCAGACTGCCGTGACTCGCGTTGGCGACATACCGGCCGCTCTCGACGCCGCAGGCACCTTCCTCGTCCATGCCAGCGAGCATGAACTGGCGCTTCGCATGTTTGATCGGGCCGTGGCCGTGGCCCCTCAGGAGCGACGATATCTCGCCCGCCGTGCGATGGTGTTGCGGTACCTCGGAGACTTCGATCGGGCGGAAGCCGACTATGACGCGATCTTGGCGGCCAACCCGGGGGATGCTGAAGCTTTAAAGTCGCGGGGCGAATTGCGCTTGCTCAGCACGGGCAAAGCGCCTATCTCCGATATGGAAGCAGCGCTTGCGGCGCAGGGAGACGTCGAGCAACGTATCGCCCTGCACTTCGCGCTCGCTAAGGCCTATCACGATTCGGGCGACCACCCGACAAGCTGGCGCCATCTTAATGCCGGCAATAATCTGCAACGTGCACAGCTGCGCTACGACCCGGAGCAGGATCGCCAAATATTTGCCGCTATTCAGGAAAGTTTTTCGGCGACTCAGCCCTTGAGTGAGGACACCAGCGGCGAACGCCCCATCTTTATCCTGGGACTACCCCGCACGGGTACGACCCTTGTCGAGCGGATCATCGGGTCACATTCCGCGGTGCACTCAGCCGGAGAACTGGCAGCGCTGTCCGCTGCGGTTGGCAATGCCGTCAATCGCGTCCGCCCGATCGAAGACCTCGACTGGGTCAGCTTCTCGCAAACATTGGGCCAAGTCTCCGGTGCCGACGTGGCCCAAGGCTATCTCGCCGAGTCGCGCGCATGGCGCGGCAACAAAGCGCGTTTTAGCGACAAACAGCCCACCAACTTTTTTTATTGTGGCGTGATCTTCAGGGCATTTCCGCAAGCTCGAATCATCCATTTGACCCGTCATCCGATGGCCGCCACCTACGCGATCTACAAGACGCGGTTCCGTCGCACCTATCCGTTTTCGTACGACATTACGGAGATTGCAAACTTCATCATTGGGTATCGCCAGCTGATGGCCCACTGGCACACCCTATTGCCGGGTCGAATCCTTGATGTCGCGTATGAATCTGTCGTTCTCGATCAAGAAAACACGACCCGCAAATTGCTGGATTATTGTGGGCTCGACTTTGAGCCAGCATGCCTCGAGTTCCACAAGAACCCGACCGCCAGTACGACGGCGAGCTCGGTGCAGGTCAGACAACCTCTGTACTCATCCTCGCTGGAAGAGTGGCGTCATTACTCGGCGGACCTCGACCCAGCACGGCGGCTCTTTGAAGCCGCAGGTATAGATGTCAGTTGATTCTGCGCCTTAGCGCAGACGATTGACCTTACAGGTGCGGCCAGAGGGAACCTTCATAAAATAAGATCCGACGATACCGCGCGACAGTCGCACGGTATCGCCGAGTTTCAGGTTCAGATCCTCACCAGCCATCAGTTGTCGCCAGACCTGCCCATTGTCGAGCGTGACCACGACGCGACCATTTTCTCCTAACGATAGACCGACCACGCGACCAGTCAAACTGTCAATGCTGGCCGGCTGTTCGATTCGGGAGGCCTGTGCCTCGGCCACGGCCAATGGCGGCAAGCCAAAGGCTTTTTCGGGCGGCATTGCAGGAGCGGGACTGGCAGCCAGTGGCGCAACGGCCAGCGAGGCCGACTCCCGGTCGAAGCATTCCAGTCGCGCACCGGCTTCCGGAATGCTGCGGCAGGCCAATAGACCCTCTAGGCGCGACGGGGCTCCTGCTAAGCCATCTGTTACCGGTAGGAGGGCAACGCCCAGCCAGACCAAAGCCATGCACACTTTTTGGTTCGTCATAGACCCAAACCCTCCATACCCTCGACATCGAAGAATTCTGCAAACGTCAACGTGGCCTCACGCACCATATCCCGTTCGCCGACTGACAGCTCTGGATTCCAGACATCAAAAATCAAAATAGCGCGCGGCACGTCCGAATCATTCCAAGCTTCGTGCTCGATCGAGTCGTCAAACACCCAACCCTCACCCGCCTTCCACGGTCGCGTGTCATTGCCGACTCGAAAATAGCAGCCTGGCGGTATGACCAGTGGGAGATGCACGGTCAGTCGAGTGTTGGTCACACCATGGTGAGGTGGGATCCGTGTCTTCGCATCTAGAATTGAGAAAAACGCTGTCGGCCCAAAACCAGGGATATCGACCCGCGGTATCGCCTGCAACGCAGCTTCGGTCTTTGGACAGCGCGCCAGGTGCGCTTCAATGCGCGCACTTTCTTTCCAAAGGAAATAGGCACTCCAGCGCCTCGAGTTATTCAACTCTTTCCATTGATCAAGCGGCAGTCCATCGCGATAAGCCACGTAAGGCTCAAGTCCCTCGGCATCTTGGCCAAGGACTGCAAGGCACTCTTCAAGAATGGCATTCGTCGAAGCTTCCAGCGACTCCAACCAAGGAAACTGATCGCGATCGTGAAACTCGTAGTTGTGCAAGTTCGGAAAGTAAAGGCCGGTCGGCCGTGGCGGATAGTGCCGCGCTCGACCGATCATGAGATCAACGAAGCGATTACCCCGCCGCCCCACACTCGATAATGCAGACGCGCCTAGTCGCCGATCCGCATAAGCAGAAAACTCAGCACGAACTTGTTGTACCCGCTGCGTCGCCTCTCGAACCAGCGGCTCCAGCGCTGGGGGAAGCTGGCGACCGGAGGCCATCACCTGCAGGGCATTGGAGTAGATTCGCGATGCCGTACGCCGCTTCCCCATCCGATCTAGGACCGCCCCTTTGTACAGAAGGGCAATTGCGTCCCGCGGCTCTACTTTCAGCGCGCCGTCCAATGCGGCCAACTCTTCCTCGTTGAGGACGAGAGCTCTCAGTACAGCGGCAAGGCCGTGCCAATAACGCGCCTCTCCAGGTGCAGAAGCCACCGCTTTCTCGAGTCTCTCCCGAGCGCCGTGCGGATTACCAGCTGCATAAAGTCGTCGACTATGCTCATAGTGAACAGCGGGATGATCGGGCATCAGCGCCTGCGCTTGCCCAAACGCTTGCTCTGCATCGACTGCCCGACGCTCGGACAGGGCGCGGTCACAGGCAGCCATGAGCGCGACAACCCGACGTTCAGCGTCTGACCCGGATGAATCTGCCTTATTCCTCATGCGATTAAGTATAGCGCTGGTTCCGGGAGATGGGCGGGCCGCTACAATGGCGAGGACCTCGAATTGGAGCAGCGTTCATGTCAGCCCCTGAAATCGTCCCGATGTTCGCAGTCCCGTTTGCCTTCAGCCAACATGAGGCTCCTGACCCATTGAATCAGGCATTAAAAAACTATCTCTTGGAGCAAGAGGCGCTCGGAGCACGTAATCCACGCCCCCTTACCCAGCGCAATGCCGCCCTATTCGAGACCCACTTCGATCTGTTCAGACAGCCAAATCCAGCCGTCCAGGAACTGAAGCGCTTCTGTTGGGATCGAATGCTCGCCGTCATCGGGCAACTGAACGGTTACACCTTAGAGACCCTTGAGCGACTGGAAATTTTTAACGACGCTTGGGCGCATGTGACACGGCGCGGCGGGTACTTCAGTCTCCATAATCATCCGAATGCATCTTGGAGCGGGGTTTATTGTGTTGACCCCGGCCAACACGATCCAGACCGTCCAGACAGCGGAACACTGAGCTTCCTCGGTCCCGTGACAACCAGCGCGATGCACTTTGACGCGGGCAATGCGCGCATCCCTCCGCCTTTTGGCTCGCAGATGCGAAACATCAAACTGGAGGCAGGTCGCCTCGTGCTTTTTCCTTCCTGGGTGCTCCATGAGGTCAAACCTTACGAAGGCCCCGGCGAAAGAATCACGATTGCATTCAACTGCTGGTTTAACCTGCCGGACGCCGCCCGCACCTGACCGATGAGGTGCGGAGAGCTATCCTGCCCCCTTCCCTCCCCTTTCATGGATGTTCCATGTCACGTCTTCTTGCGTTTGGGTACTGCCTCATGAGCTTGATTACAACCATGCCCGCCGTTGCGGCCGATGTCCCGGCGGAATCCGTTTTGCTCGCCCCGTGGACGGGACCATACGGCGGCGTGCCTCCCTTCGACCAAGTTCGGGTAGACGACTTTCGCCCCGCACTTGAAGCCGGCATGAAGCAGCAATTGGCTGAAATCGAGTCGATCGCCAACCAATCTTCCGCGCCGACCTTTGAGAACACCATCGCAGCCCTTGAGCGCTCGGGCCGCGCGCTGGCGCGAGTCAACACACTGTTTGCAATTTATGCCGCCACGTTGAGTGACGGCGCCGTGCAAGCTGTTGAGCGAGACGTGTCGCCGCTGTTGGCCGCGCACAGCGACGCGATCACCCAAAACAGCCGACTGTACGCGCGCATCTCCGCTGTTTACCACAACCGTGAGGCAGCACATCTCTCCGCAGAACAGAAGCGTCTGGCCTGGGTTGTCTACACGGACTTTACGCGAGCCGGCGCCAAATTAAAGGCGGCAGATAAATCTCGACTCTCGGATATCAATCAAGAATTGGCCAGTTTATACACGAGCTTCAGCCAAGCTCTTTTAGCCGATGAAGGCGAGCTATTCATTCCGCTCACTACGGATACTGATTTTGCCGGACTCCCGGCGTCGACAGCTGACGCTCTCAGAGCGGCCGCTGTCGCTCGAAAGCTGGACGCGAAAGGCGCGGTACTCAACACTCGCTCTTCCGTTGAACCTTTTCTCGAATATTCGAGCCGCCGAGATCTGCGCGAGAAAGTTTGGCGAATGTTCGTTAACCGAGGCGATAACGGCGACGCTCACGACACAAACGCGACGATCACTCGCATCCTCGCGCTACGCGCTGAGCGTGCGAAATTACTCGGCTATCCGACCCACGCACACTGGCGCGTCGAAGAGACCATGGCGAAAACGCCTGAAAAGGCGCTCGGTCTCATGGAAGCGGTGTGGCCAGCCGCTGTCGCCCGAGTTCATGAAGAAGTGACCGACATGCAGGCGATCGCGGACCGCGACAGTGATGCATCGGGCACTCCCCACATACGCATCGAGCCATGGGATTACCGCTATTACGCTGAAATCGTCCGGCGGGAGAAATATGATCTGGATGCCAATGAGGTCAAACCATACCTGCAGTTGGAAAAACTCCGCGAGGGAATGTTCTGGGTTGCGGAACAACTCTTCGGTTTCACCTTTGACGAAGTCCCAGCGGGTCTAGTACCGGTTGCACATCCCGACATTCGGGTCTATGAGGTCAAGCGCGATGGGGCGCATGTTGGCCTTTGGTATCTCGATCCTTACGCGCGAGAAGGAAAGCAGTCGGGCGCATGGATGAACGAATATCGACTACAAGAGCGGTTCGACGGCGACATCAAGACGATTGTCTCGAACAATTCTAATTTCGTGAAAGGCGCGCCTGGCGAGCCGATTCTGATCAGCTGGGAAGACGCGGTGACTTTGTTCCATGAGTTTGGTCACGCCCTGCATGGCCTGAACTCGAACGTGACCTATCCCACACTCTCGGGCACGTCGGTGGCGCGCGATTACGTTGAGTTCCCGTCGCAGCTTCTGGAGCACTGGCTCTCGACGCCAGAAGTACTGCAGCGATTCGCCGTCCATTACCAGACGGGCAAGCCGATTCCAGATGAGTTGGTCGCGAAGATTCACCGGGCGGAGACCTTCAATCAGGGCTTTAAGACGGTCGAATACCTCTCGAGTGCGCTCATCGATATGAAGCTGCACTTGCTGGGCGATCGTGCGATTGAGCCGCGGGCGTTTGAGCGCAATACGTTGGCTCAGTTAGGCATGCCGCACGAGATCGTCATGCGTCATCGCACGCCGCAGTTCGGTCACGTGTTTTCAGGCGACGGATATTCGGCGGGCTATTACAGCTACCTCTGGTCGGACACGTTGTCGGCTGATGCGTGGGAAGCGTTCACCGAGGCTGGTGGCCCGTATGATCCGGCGGTGGCGGCCCGACTGCGCAAAGAGGTGCTGTCCGTCGGCAATACCGTTGACCCTGCCGACGCTTATCGTGCCTTTCGTGGCCGTGACCCCGGCATTGCGGCGCTGATGCGCAAGCGCGGTTTTCCGGTCCCGGCAGGCACACGATAGGTGAACCTGATCGTGCGTGGGCCCACGGAAGGCCACCAATAGGGCCTTCCGTGCTGACGTTGCAGTCGACTCAGCACTGCAGGACGTCTGGCCGACTTCAGCCCTTCGCCGCGGCTTCATTCGTCTCGTATCGACGGAGAGGCCGAGGCGCAGACCCGACGCCGGTGATCTGTTCGCCTTCCGAAGCTGCCTCAGACCCAATCGTGACAGGTCGGGGCTAACCCGTAACGCGACCTCCATTACGCCCGCAGGCTCGATAACTCACCGATAACGCAGGAACGGATTCAGTTCCGCCTGCCAGGCGACCTCGTCGGCACCGGCTAGTGCGTCGAGGTCGCCGGCCTGCGCTGCCGGATCGTCGACCCATTCACGCAGCAACGGCGACCCGTTGATCAAGTCGATGGCTAGTCGATCAGTTTCATATTCGTACGGAAAATCCCGCCAGAGCGGGTAGTCAGGCTGTAGTTGGCGGATCGCCTTGAAAGCCGCCGACACCAGTCGCCACGGACGGAATGCGTGGTGCTGATACGCGGGGTCATCCAGATGGATTTGAAAACCGCCGCATAACTGCCCGACGTGTTTATGGAAGGTCGGCTCAAACCAGCAGGGCCTGAGTCGGCAGCCTTGCAACCAGTTAGGGGCAAGTCGATGCATCTGAGCGATCAGCGCAGCGCCATCTAGCCCAGGCGCCCCCAACACTTCGAGCGGGCGCGTCGTGCCACGCCCTTCGGACAGGGTCGTACCCTCGAGCATCACCGTCCCGGCGTACGCGCGCGCCATGGAGAGACTCGCGGCATTGGGACTGGGATTTACCCAACTGCGCTCACCCGTTGGCCAGCCGTATCCTGGCGCTTGGCCTGGTTGCCAACCTGACAGGGCGATCACGTCGTAGTCCACATCGAGCTTTAGCTCACGACAAAACCAGTCGGCGGCTTCTCCAAGCGTGAGACCGTGACGCATCGGAAATCGCCCAGCGCCGACAAAACTTTCCCACCCCTCGCGAAGGGCGAGACCTTCCACCGGCCGGCCCGCCGGATTCGGGCGATCGAGGACCCACACGGTCTTTCCCGTTCGAGCCGCCGCCTCGAGGACGTAGCGCAGTGTTGTCAGGAAAGTATAGATCCGACACCCCAGATCCTGGAGATCCACGAGTAGGACGTCGAAGGTGTCGAGCATGGCCTCCGTTGGCTGACGGACGCGACCATAGAGGCTGAAGACAGGGATGCCCAGGCGTTCGTCTTGGTCGTCCGGGGTCTCCATCATGTTGTCTTGCTGATCACCCTTGAGACCATGTTGTGGTCCAAAAGCGGCCGTCAGATTCACCGTCGGAAATCGACTGAGCACGTCGAGTGAATGCACCAACTGGTCATCTACGGACGCAGGATGCCCAAGCAGCGCGACCCGGCGGCCTCCCAAGCGTTCGCGCCAACCCGATTCAGTCGCCAGCCGATCGAGCCCGGTTCGCATCATAGTCCTCTGCCTTTTGAAAACATTCGAGCGCGGCACACCAGCCGCGCTCATCGTGGAAATCAGGAACATCCCGTGCGTGCGCAAGCGCGTGGTACGCACGCGTGCTGCCATCGAATTCGAGTACTGCGGACAGGCCGACACGGACTTGGCCAGCCAACCACGGAATTTTCCAGGACTCGACGTCGATCGCAGCGTCAACCCATAAGTTCTCTCCTTTCCACTGCGTGCGGACGGTCGGCGTTTCCGCTGTCAGGTCCGTAGTTCTTATCCGATAACCGGAGAAGTGATACAGAGCCCAGTCGCCGGCCGGCGAGAGATTCAATTCAAGGTAGGCGGAGCCTGTCGCAGCACCCAGAAAAAGCTCACAGCAGGTGTGCTGCCACAAACCATCCCGTCGTTCTCCAGAACCAGCCGTTGGCATGACCAGCAAGGGTCGTGCCGCCGCGATCCGATACTGCAGGTGCACAGCCGAACCCTTGCGCCAAGCTGCTGCCTCGACGGTGAGCACAGGCACTCCGGTGGCAAGGGCCGGATGGATCGGTAAGTCGTGCGGTATCGTCTGGCTCATCCCATGATCCTAGCGCGTCCAGAGGGCATCTCAGCGCGCTTTGCGAAAGGTGAGATTGATGCGGTACCCCGCGTCACCGCCGACTGCCCGCCGAACGGTTCTCACTTGGTGGTATCCGCGACGCGCCTCGCCACCAAAGACCACCACATCCCCGTCTTTGAGCGCCAAGGGCAGTCCACGCCCGCCCCGCTGTGCGCCGTACCAAACAAACGTCGCCGGCAGGCCGAGCGAAACCGACACGAT